>NZ_MTAW01000222.1 GCF_002154725.1 Nostoc sp. 106C
GGTCAGACGACTGGCATAATTTTTGACTGGTTTTGACTTTTAAAACATCCTCTTATGCCGTGCCCGGAGAAATGAACAATTTGAGGTTCAACATCTAAAATTGCTTGAGTTATATCTCCAGTACGTACAGATTCACGGGATTCCAAAGAGAAGCTATCTCGCTGTTTGGAAAGTTGCAGCTTTTCGCGGATATCTCGTAACTCTTGCCCTAAGAGTAATCGTGCAGAATCACTAGGATCGGCTGCTAAGAACAAAATTTTGATGTTATTCATTCACGATATCTACAGGAATTTTAGTCTACGATATACCTCTCAAAAGTGATTATGCAACTACGTTCTTCACAGACAATTCAGAAGTCGAACGATTGAGTTAAGCCGCAATAGATGGTTTTTGCGATCACATCTCATCGAGAACTGTATACCTACCGATTGTTCTACAATCCAGGCTAGGGGGTTTTAATGGAAGCTGATTTTCTCTATAAGGAGAGCGATCACTCTCCTTATAGAAATTAAATATCTAAATATAACTCTTGATACACCTGGCTAAAGATGAATTGTCAAAACCTCTGTAACCAGCTACTAAATAATTAATAGCACTGCAAACAAGAGCTAGAAGCATGGAAACCAAACAGTTAGGAAACACGGGTGTCTCTGTAAGTGCGATCGGCTTGGGTGGGATGCCAATGTCAATATCAAATCGCCCTTCCGAATCGCAATCCATCGAAGTTATCCATCGGGCTTTGGATTTGGGTATCACATTCATTGACACCGCCGACTCTTACTGCTTAGATGAATCAGATAAGCATCACAACGAACGATTGATTTACACAGCACTTGGCAGTTATAAAGCCGATGTTAGCCATGTAGTTGTCGCAACCAAAGGCGGTTTGATGCGTCCTCATGGGAACTGGGTACGCAACGGTAACCCCAAACATTTACGTCAAACAATTCGGGAAAGTTTTCAGGCTTTGGGAGGTAGTAAACCTATAGATGTTTGGCAGTATCACGCCCCCGATCCTAAATACACCATTGAAGAATCCCTCGCGCCAGTTAAAGAAGCGGTAGAAGCTGGTTTAGTTCGGTTTGTGGGAGTTTCTAATTTTTCCGTAGAACAAATTAAGCAGGCCCGAGATGTAGTTGATATTGTCTCGGTGCAAAATCAATATAGTCCTTGGGAACGACAGCCAGAAATTGACGGCGTTTTGAAGTATTGCGAACAAGAAGGATTAACCTTTTTGCCTTGGAGTCCATTTGGTGGTAGTCGTCGCCATCAAAACTTGCAAGATATTCCCGCGATCGCGCAGTTAGCTCAACAAAAAGGCGTATCAGTTTATTCTATTGTGCTGGCGTGGTTGCGTTCCAAATCACCTGCTATTTTGCCCATACCTGGTGCTAGTAAGGTTTCTAGTATTGAAGATTCGGTACAGGCTCTGAATTTGCAACTATCTGAAGCAGAAGTCCAAAAAATTGATCAAGCAACGTAATCATTAGTCAATCGTCAGCAAAAATTCTTTGTTTTACTCTTTGCTTTGTTTTCCTATCAGCCGAAACAGATAAATTCAATATCCCATGCGTTGAGGGGTATTTAATTTGCATAAAACCAATAAGCAAAATGCTTGGCTTGATTGCAATTCTCTATTTTGAATTTTGAATTGCTTAGTTGTGGTTACTCAATTTGGGGTAAAATCAAAAGCCTGCCAATAAATGATGATGCTTGCTGACAGGAGATGCGCTATGACCCGGATGTATTATGACGAAGATGCCAATTTAGACCTTTTGGCTGGAAAAACCGTTGCGATCATTGGCTATGGTTCCCAAGGTCATGCTCACGCTCTTAATCTTAAAGATAGTGGTGTGGACGTGATTGTAGGATTATATCCGGGTAGTAAGTCAGCTGCCAAAGCCCAAGAGGCTGGTTTAACTGTGAAAAATGTCGCAGATGCGGCTAATGCTGCTGACTTTATCATGATTTTGTTGCCTGATGAAGTCCAAAAAGCGGTTTATAAAAACGAAATTGAACCCAATTTACAAGAAGGAAATGTTTTAGCCTTTGCCCACGGCTTTAATATTCACTTTGGTCAAGTTGTACCACCTGCGAATGTAGATGTGGTAATGGTAGCGCCCAAAGGCCCGGGGCATTTAGTCCGCCGGACTTACGAACAAGGACAAGGCGTACCAGCGCTATTTGCTGTTTATCAAGATGCCAGTGGTCGGGCACGCGATCGCGCGTTGGCTTATGCTAGAGGTATTGGTGGTACTCGTGCTGGTGTTCTGGAAACTACCTTCCGTGAAGAAACTGAAACTGATTTGTTTGGCGAACAAGCCGTATTGTGCGGTGGTTTGAGTGCGTTAATTAAAGCTGGATTTGAAACTTTAGTAGAAGCTGGTTATCAACCAGAATTGGCTTACTTTGAATGTCTGCATGAAGTCAAACTGATTGTTGACTTAGTTGTAGAAGGTGGATTAGCCAAAATGCGCGACAGCATTTCTAATACTGCTGAATATGGTGATTATACCCGCGGTCCTCGGATTGTGAATGAGCAAACCAAGGCTGAAATGCGGAAGATTCTTAGCGAAATCCAATCTGGACAATTTGCACGGGAATTTGTGTTAGAAAATCAATCTGGCAAACCCGGATTTACTGCCATGCGTCGTCAAGAAGCTGAACACCGCATTGAGGAAGTTGGCAAAGATTTACGCGCCATGTTTAGCTGGTTGAAAAAGGCTTAATTGTAATTAGTAATAGGTAATAGCTAATGCGTTAACTAACAATTAAGGTGATTTCTGATTAAAAAAATACTTATATTGACGAGTTTCGACTTCGCTCAACTCTCGACCACTCAGTTGGTTGAGCGAAGTCGAAACCAACGGCTGCGGTAAATTTATAACTAGAATTCACCTAACTATTACCTATATTCAGGAAATAACGTATCCTAGAAACTGCATATTGCACGCTTTTTTCATCTGTATATTCTGTATTTATTGGAATTTCTTGATAGTATTGCAGCACAATCACATCCCGATAAAGTTTAGAGTATTTAAATTCTTTGTCTTGAATATCAAAACGTAAAATAGATTCTAAAGGAAATTCAATGATTGGTTGACTGCGCAATCCTTTGCGCTCTATAAATACCTTATTTAGGCTTTTGTAAAAAGTACAGTTGGTTACAGGTGTTGTCGCAAAAAAGGCACCAATAGCCATAGCAGTTAACATAAACAAGCTGAAGAAGAACACATAGTTCCGCTGGTTTTGGTACACTGAGAGATAAGTCTGATCAGATATAATAAAATCATTAATTTCAAAAGCAAATTCCTGATTTTGTTGATAACTAAGATGTGATAAAAGAGCATAATCTCCAAAGGGTGTCAAAATAATAATTTCATAAGTGCCTAACCACAGTGGATGTCTTCGACCATCAGTCGTTCTAAAATCTTCCACTTTCTTCAATTGTTCAACCAGAGAAGCACCGATGATTTTTATCCCCTCAACCCTTGCAATTTTACTTGTTTTAGGGAATGAATCAGCCCTGCGACGAAGGGGGTGATTCAGTAGCCACCACTGCGGTAACCCGCACCGTTGCAAACAACGGCTATTGCTAAAAGCCTTACTCCTTATTGCTGGGAGCGCACCTATCCCATCTATAGAATCCTACAGATGGCAGCATCAGGAACCGGCAGCTACCAGGGTCAGAAAGCATGACGGTCTGACAACCGCCAAACTAACCCAGATTTATCACAGCACATTGGCTCAAAAGAGCATGAACTGCGGCGCTGTTATAAAAATATTATATTGTCAAGGTTCGGATTAGTGAATAAAACTCAAGCGGCTTGACGTTCTTGATAAGCAAAGACGGCTACATCTCGCGCTTTTTCTTGTGAGCTGCCTCTAATTGAGTGTGTACCAATTTCAATAGCAATTCCAGCTTTTACAGCTTGGGATTTAATATTCTCAATTAATCGACCGTAACTCCAGCGATGAATGCTCTTACGATATTCTTTTGCGTATTTTTTTTGAGCTTCCTTGCAACCAGGACATTTCTTTTCTGCTCTGGATTGAATTTCACTACTGATTTGCTCACGTATATAGCGAAGTTCGGGGATAACTATGCTGCCTGCTTGATAGGTTTTGGCGATCGCAATTATTGCATCTGCCAACAATCTATCAACGTATTGACCTAATTCAGATTCACCAAAAGAATTGGGTGCATTTCGTTTCTGAGCTTTGTGCCGTTCGTGTGATAGGCGCTGCTGTTGTTGTCGCTGGCGATTGAGAAGGTTATACTTTTTACCTAGTAGTTGTTTAACACTTCGGTAAGCTAAAACTTCATTTTTAACAACATCTACCACTGCTACTGTAACTGGCTTTTCTAGACCAAAACTAATGCCAACTAGGATTGAGGGTTGACCTTGATAATTAGGCTTACTAGGACGAGGGAAAGGGTTATTAATTCGATCGAGTGTTGACTGCTGTCGAGTGATAAAAGCTTGCTGTTTATCGTTGAGTTCATCTTTCTGTTTTGTCTTTGTTAGAGTTTCTTGAGTTCAAGGGGATTGAGAATTTCAATTGCGCTCGCTAAAGGCTGAGTGCGGTGGAGATAAGTCAACTGTAAAAGCTCAACAGCAATCACACTCAAGAATCCAATGAGAGTTTTCATCCCCTCAGCAGCAAGCCGATATTTTTCTACCTGACATCCCGACTTGAAAATTTTATGATACTCCTCAACTCGCCACCGATAAGAGTACCAGCGTAAAATCATCGAAGCCATCTCGATATCTGCAACAACTTCTGTAGTTAGCAACATCCACTCGACAGGAGTTTCACCTTCGGGGCAATTTACTTCTGTGGCATAAACAGCATACACAGGTAGCGGGTCACGATTATCAAAACGGTAAGGAGTACGAAGATTAATAGCACAGAATCTGATAGCCAGTTTAGTTTGGCGCTGCGTACGCTTTTGAGTCGGCGGTAATTCGATTTCTTGTTCAAAAATAATGGGTTGTGCTTCTAACTTCGACCACAGACGTTCACTATTGGAATCTAAACTGCGGTTATGAGCCGCGCGAACCAGAACTCCAGTGTGTTGAAGTTGACGAGTTTTATCAAAAACTTCTGTGACATCACCTTCGCGGTCGAAAACATGAATCACTCGTGTTTGCTGGCTTACAAGTCTTTCAACCAAAGTGAGTGCTTCTACCCACTTGTAAGATTCTTTTTGTTCAAACGGGCGGTTTCGGGCTTCTTTCCGGGCTGCGGCTTGTCTTTGTTTTTTTTGTGTTGGGGTTTCATCCAGTGGTGGTTTCGCCTTTGGCTCCCGATTCCACAGTTTTTGCCACAACAACCCAACGGACTGACCATTCTCAGGTTCTATAGCTAATGCACTGTGCAATATTAAACCGTTTCCTCCCTTACCAATTGGACCGTAACCTTCTTTTTTAGCCTCAATACTGCCATAATCAAAAAAAGTTGTGTCTCCAACGCACAGCACTGTGTCGCATTCTGCAACATTTTCCGCCGTCATCTGACAGTGCGGCTCAATCACGCTTGGAAATTGCACTTTTGGATTGGCAAAAACTCATAGGCTCTCTTGAGTGCTGTTCCACTACTGAAAACTTCCGACAGTGCTTTGCCGAATCCAATACTCAGAGCATAACCTACCGACATCGCGCGCTCATTCAATCGGCGATCGCCCAGTTCTAAAGTTGCAAAATTCCTTTCCCACCAGTCCAGCATTGCTTGTTACCTTTAGCACGCTATTGTAATTACTTTACCGTATATGCTGTGCTGTCTTTTAAACCCTTTACCAGTAAGCTTTTCAAGACTTAACGGGAAAAGTCAGAGTAAAGATTCAGTTGATTTACTTTCCAGGCTTCGCCTTTTTCTTGTCTTGGCAACCAAGCAAGCCTTCCTGAACGCAGAGTAAACAAACTGCTTGAGTGTTGGCTTTTACTATTGCGTTTAATTTCTTGATCCTCTAGGAAGCGTCGAAAATAGTGCAAATGACGTTTGTCGCAGTAAATCTCAAAGGTCAGTTTTCCTAAGCCATTGAACCGAACAAAGAGACGACTTTGTCATTTTTTAACCATGTCATATCTTCGTTAGATTCGTAAGCTACAGGAAAGGGGACATCAGCAGTTTTTCTTAAAAGTGCTGCTTGCCAATCTTTTGCTTCATTTTCATCTTGAGGTACATTGGTTGTAGCAATTTCTAAAATTTCTAACCACTCCTCACCTATCAAATCTCTACCTTTAGGTATGCGACTTTGAAGTTGGTCTTTTAATCGCTCAATTTCTATTACCTTTTTGCGTCTATTTCTAGTAAACTCTTCTGGGTCTTCGTCGCATTCACTGATTTTACAGTTATTTTTCAGCAGATATGCGATCGCACAACGAGTAAGATGGAGACGTTCTACTTTCACACAAAGGTACAATTGGCAGGTCTGCGATTCTCCAGACTTCTCTAGATTATGTAGTGCTAACTCCACAAGTCACATACTACAGAATTCTGGATAATTCAGTACTTGATAACCGCTTCTTATACTATTCGTTCCATAGCCCAAAATTTCAAAATGAAATTAAAAAGATTGCAGGGGCTGGATCTACTCGTGCTTACATCGGCATAACGCAACAATTGCAGTTGCATATTACTATCGCGCCTCTCGCCGAACAAAAGCGGATTGTGGCGATTTTGGATGAGGCGTTTGAGGGGATTGATAGAGCGATCGCAAACGCCGAAAAGAACCTCGCCAACTCCCGCGAACTATTTGAAAGCTATCTAAACGCCATTTTCACCCAGAAAGGCGACGGGTGGGAAAAAAAGAAGTTAGAAGATATTTGCAGCATCACATCTAAACTCGTTGATCCTCGCCATCCAGATTTCCTTGATCTACCCCACGTTGGTGCAGGTAATATGATTTCCATGACTGGCGAACTAATAGAGGTTAAAACTGCAAGGGAAGAAGAACTGAAATCTGGAAAATTTCTTTTTGATGAAACTATGGTTCTCTATAGTAAAATTCGCCCTTACTTGATGAAAGCTTGTAGACCAGAATTTAGTGGGCTTTGTAGTGCGGATGTTTATCCATTACTACCTAATAATGGACAACTAAACCGCGACTTCTTATTCCATCTTCTAATGAGTCGAAATTTCACAAACTATGCAATTTCAGGCTCAGATCGAGCAGGAATGCCGAAGGTTAACCGTGATCATCTTTTTCGATATAGCACATGGATTCCTAATCTTTCAGAACAAATAAATATTGCACAAAAAATTGATGAGATAGCCTTTGAAACCCAACGCCTCGCAGCCATATACCGCCAAAAAATCGCCGCCCTCAACGAACTCAAACAATCCATCCTGCAAAAAGCATTCACTGGCGAACTCACCGCAGACACCCCAAAAACTGCTAAACAGGAAATTGCAGCATGAGTGATGATTTGACACAACCAAACGATCTGCTATTTCAAGAAATCCGTCAACTGATTGACACCGCCAAACAACGCGCTGCCGTTGCCATCAATGCAGAAATAACTTTGTTATATTGGCAAGTTGGTAAACGCATCCAAACCGAAGTTTTACAAGGTCAACGGGCTGAATATGGCAAACAAATCATTGTTTCTTTATCTCAGCAGCTAACCCAAACCTATGGTAAAGGCTGGGGTGAAAGACAACTGCGACATTGCCTCCAGTTTGCCGAGACATTTCCAAATATCGAGATTGTGAACACACTGTGTTCCAAATTGAGTTGGTCACATCTGCGAATTTTAACAGCAATAGACGATCCCCTAAAACGAGAATTTTATATTGAAATTGCCCAACTGGAACGATGGAGCGTCCGCCAACTGCAAGAACTTATTAACTCTATGCTATTTGAGCGCACTGCCATATCCCGCAAACCCGAAGAAACTATCCGCCATGACCTAGAGCAACTGCGCCAAACTCAACAGGTATCACCCGATATTTTGCTAAAAGACCCTTATATTTTAGATTTTCTGGAATTGAGCGATCGCTATCTCGAAAAAGACCTTGAAGATGCAATCCTGAGAGAAATTGAGCAATTTTTACTAGAACTAGGTGCAGGCTTTACCTTCATCGCCCGTCAAAAACGCCTGCAAATCGACAACGATGATTTTTATATTGACCTGCTATTTTATAACCGCAAACTCAAACGCCTTGTAGCTATTGACCTCAAACTAGGTAGCTTCCAACCCGAATATAAAGGACAAATGGAACTGTACCTGCGCTGGCTTGCCAAATACGACCAAGAGCCTGACGAACAGCCACCGCTAGGAATTATTTTATGTGCAGGTAAAAAGCAAGAGCAAATCGAATTACTAGAACTAGATAAAAGTGGTATTCATGTTGCCGAATACCTCACCGTATTACCACCTAAAGAGATGTTACAAGCTAAACTGCAAGAAGCGATCGCATCTGCCCGCCGCCGACTCCCATATTCCAAAGACGAGCCATAATGAACGAAGCCGAAACCCGTGCTGAACTAATTGACCCCGCACTCAAAGCCTCAGGCTGGGGAGTTATCGAAGGTAGTCGCATCCGCCGCGAAGTTATTGCCCCTGGTCGGTTAATTGGCAACGGTAGACGCGCTCAATCAGACATCGCCGATTATGTGCTGGTATATCGTGGTGAAAAACTTGCCGTTATCGAAGCGAAAAAACGCGACTTACCAGATACTGAAGGTTTAGGACAAGCCAAAAAATACGCCGAAAAGTTGCAGACTCGATTTGCCTACTCCACAAATGGCATCGGTATCTACCAAGTAGATATGTATACAGGGGCAGAAGGCTACATCAACCAATATCCCACTCCGGATCAGCTATGGGAAGCTACCTTTAGCGAAAATAATGAGTGGCGCGATCGCTTTGCTGCCATTCCCTTTGAAGACAAAAGCGGCACATGGGAAGCCCGTTATTATCAACACAATGCCATTAAGCACGTCCTAGAAGCAATTTGCCAAGGACAAGACCGGATTTTGTTAACTATGGCAACTGGCACAGGTAAAACCTTCATTGCCTTCCAACTCGCCTGGAAACTCTTTCAAAGCCGTTGGAACCTCAGCCGACAACCCACCCGCCGTCCGCGAATTTTGTTTTTAAGCGATCGCAATATCTTAGCTAACCAAGCCTATAATTCTTTCTCTGCCTTCCCCGATGATGCCCTAGTCCGCATCGACCCTGAAGCCATCAAAAAACGGGGTCGAGTACCCAAAAATGGCAGTATCTTTTTTACCATTTTCCAGACTTTTATGACTGGACGGGAAGACGCTGGCAATCCTACGCCCAAATTCAGCGACTATCCCCCCGACTTCTTTGACTTTATCATCATTGATGAATGTCACCGAGGCGGAGCCAGTGACGAAAGCACCTGGCGGGGTATTTTAGAATATTTCTCCCCAGCAGTACAACTTGGACACACCGCCACTCCTAAACGAAAAAATAACGCAGACACCTACACCTACTTCGGTGAGCCAGTTTATACCTATGCTCTCAAAGACGGCATCAACGACGGTTTTCTTACTTACTGATTAAAAATTTTAAATGATTACCGTTACAGCAGAGGAAATTAGCCAGTTTCGCAGCCAGTTGGCGGATCGTCAAGAGGCTTTAGTAGCTTTAGATACCATAGAAGAGTGTGAAGGCTATTTAGATGATGCCGTTCAACTCCTAGTGATCCGGGAAACTGCACAAGAAGCAGATAGAGGATTAAATAATTGGTTAGAAAAAATCCGTCAATTCATCTGTCAAGAGGAAGTCCGAGAAGCTTTAGAATCGGGATTCCTTGCTCCAGCTATAGAAGCGATCTCCATAGGTGCTGGCATTCCTCCTGGTCTAGCAACTGCACTTAGTATATGTGTGTTTAAACTTGGTGCAAAAAAATTTTGTAAAGTACCGGAATCTGGTGCTTAAAGCCCAGAAGCTGTAAATCCAGCCCAGTAGTAGGGATTTGCAAAAGGTAAGGGTTGACGTTGCTTGATTAGTTTCAAAGATTCTTGAAATATGATGCGTTGTCCTACTCTGAGTTGAGCAAGGACTTTTTCAATTTGCGGTTTGTGTTTCTCCAAAAATCTGTCTAATCCTTCAATAGTCAGATTTCGCAGCCATATTTGAGCTTCCTTAAGAGCTATGGCAACATCTCCTGCTTCTGGGTTATCAAGTTTTACTAAGTTTTCGTAGAATTGAATCATTAAAAAGCTGGTGGAAAGGTCATCTACTTTCCAGAGAGAACTAACAACACTGGGACTACCAGCTAGTAGAAAACCGCTAGGTAAACCAATGTATTCATCACTGGTATTTTGAAAATCAATCAATCCAGTTTCGCACGCGGAAAGGGTAACGAGGCGACATTTTTCTAATTTAAGACTGAAGATTTTATCTAGGGTAAGATATTTGTCTAAATCGTGGGTTTCCCCTGCTCGTAAATTCAGATAACGTTCTGTATTTTGTTGTGGAAGTGTATCAGCTATGAGTGCATTTGCCAAAATTAGGGCTGATTTACCAGGATTTATTAAGTTAAAATATCCGTGACAGCTAAAGTGGGCGCAGTGATAAGTATTTAAGTCAGAATTATTAATTGCTGTGAGTGTCGCTGCTGTTTTTTTCAGGATCTTGGAAGTATTAAAGTAGCTTTGAATAACTTGTACTTCTAAATCGGTGTAATTCAGGTCTTCTGTAGGATTTTGAATTGCAAATAGAGATTGAAAGTCAGTACGTTTGCGCTGTTGTACCTGTTGCAGTAGTTGACAGCTAGGTGCATAGCTGACACCACCAGCAAATAAATCTAGAAGATAAGAATAATTTTCAGAATTTTGATTTACTGGGAGTGCATGAAGGGGGAATAAGTGCAGGAATCGATGGGGAATTAGGATGAGTTTATCGCAGTGCTTTGGTATCTGGGTTTGTATTTCATCAATGTGCAGAATCGAAGCTAATTCTTTGAGTGCTTTACCTAAGTTATTTAGCCATTGGTCTTTTTGATTGTAGTAATTCTGCAAATATTGATTTATCCAATCATACAAGGCTTCTTGGTCTTCTGGTTGGGATTGCCAAACACTTACCTCTCCTTTTTTTGTGATAATAAACGCCAGAATTTTCTCGTCGAGAATATACCACTCGATAATGGCTGTATGCTCATCCAAAGAACCTTGGAAAGAGTCGAATTTGAAACCATAACCAATGGGTAAGTAGCGGTTTTGCAATTCATTATGCTGCTGTCGCAATTCTTGGAGATGTTGTGCAAGGACTTTTGGATTTTCAGCTTTGCCATTTTGGATTTGATATTGTCCTGTGGTTATTTCATCCCTGTATGTTTCTAGTTGAGTGACTACTTGTGGAGGGAAGATGGTTTTAGAGTCTCGTTCGAGGATTTGTTCAACTAAATTGCGGGTTTTACTACGTTCAACATATTCAATTACTTCGGTAATCTTATTTAATTCGCAGCAAACTTCTACCATGCGGCTATAAACTTGGTTAAAGTGTTCCGCTTGTTTGCGCTTGGTTTCTTCTCCAGATACTATTTCTTCTCGTAAAGATTCTATAGTTGCAATGGCAGACTCAAAAGTATTGTACGCTAAGTCAAACTGGTTTGCGTTTTGGTAAGCAATTCCTAGCCCCCACAAAGTTTCTGTATAGTCTTGGGGAAAAGCTTCAAAAGTCCTAACTTTCAGAGCCTCTTTGTAAGTAGCGATCGCTGTTTCAATGTTATCTGCCCTGTCTCCTTTGATTCTATTGCTGTAGGCATTGGCGAGATTATTTTGCGTTACAGCCCAATCAACAGGGAATTCTTCCCTAGTGTAGACAGTTAAAGCAGCACTATAAGCAGCGATCGCTGTTTCAATGTTATCTGCCCTGTCTCCTTTGATTCTATTGCTGTAG
>NZ_MTAW01000090.1 GCF_002154725.1 Nostoc sp. 106C
ATAATAGTCTGTCTTGTCCTTCTTTGCTTCCACAATATTAGACCTGAATCCTTACGTAAGTTGCTTTTCTAAATTTTAGTCATTGCAGTATCTGGCGATTGCTTCAATTAGCTTAGCGAAGATTGCTATAGGTGAAAAATAGATAGTTAGATAATCAATTTAATATTTTATAGTCAAACATTTGAAATACTCGCTTACATTTATATTTGGAATTTTATTATTGATGGAAAGAGCAGTAACTATTTTTGCCAAAAATTTTAAATATGCAATATAATTTTTTGCTAACTTCAGTTTCTCTGAGGGTTAAGTAGCCAAAACTGTGTCAGCTTATACTTTACAAGTTAGGGCTGATGTAATAAAAGTATCATGAGCCATTGTAGAGATGAATATATGAAAGTAGCAACATCAGAAAATGTATTGTATAAACAAATAGTAGTCTGGAGAGCCATAAATGAGAAAAAGTAAAATTCAACTATTCTTGATAGAAACTTTAAAAAGCATCTGAAAATAGTAAAAGATAAAGTTACTAAATCCAGATTAATAAATTAAGTTTATATGAGACAGTCTTAGGCAGTTGATGTATTAATTGTCATAATTAGCTATCTAGAAATAAAATTTAATTGAGTAGGAAATACATGGGACAAGGCTTTTTACAAATTGGGTTAACGCTATGTATTGTCATAGCAATTACATCTGTGTTTGGAAGATACATAGCACGTGTCTTCCAAGGAGAAAGGACAGTACTTGACTCCTTAATGAATCCTATAGAACGAGGCATCTACGTACTAGCGGGTGTCAGGCGGAACGATAATATGACAGGTTGGCAGTATGCCAGAGCGATACTGTACAGCAACCTTGTCATGGGCATTGTAGTGTATTTGCTGATATTCTTTCAGAGGTTTTTACCTTGGAATCCTAATGGCTTAGGTGCGCCCACTTGGGATACGTTATTACACACCACTATTTCATTTGTGACAAATACTGACCAACAACACTACTCTGGCGAGACTACATTAAGCTATTTTAGTCAGGTAGCGGCTTTAGGGTTTGTGATGTTCACTTCAGCTGCCACTGGCTTGGCAGTAGGAATTGCCTTTATTCGCGGATTGACAGGCAAGAAGTTGGGGAACTTTTATGTCGATCTGACTCGTGCCATTACGCGAGTATTATTACCCATATCGGTGATTGGAGCGATCGCTTTACTGATATTAGGTGTACCGCAAACATTAGCCCAAACTCTAGTAGTGAAAAATTTAGAAGGAGGGACGCAGTATATAGCTAGAGGCCCAGTAGCATCTTTTGAGATGATCAAAATGTTGGGCGAGAATGGTGGCGGATTTTTTGGTGTTAACTCCGCTCACCCCTTTGAAAATCCCAATGGTGCTTCTAATTTAATAGAAATGATAGCCATGATTTCTATTCCCGCAGCCTTAATTTACACCTATGGTGTATTTGCTAATAACATCAAACAAGCTTGGCTGCTGTTTTGGATGGTATTTGTAATTTTTGTTGTGTTGGTTGGAGTAACAGCAACCGCTGAATTACAAGGTAACCCCCTGATCAATGCCACTTTGGGAATAGAACATCCAAATTTAGAAGGTAAAGAAGTTCGATTTGGCTGGGCACAAACAGCACTATGGGCAGTCATGACTACTGCCACCATGTCTGGTGCTGTCAACGGAATGCACGATTCTTTAATGCCGCAAGGAATATTTTCGACTTTATTCAACTTATTTCTTCAGATTATCTGGGGAGGTCAGGGGACTGGGATAGCTTACTTATTGATTTACGTAATTCTCACCGTATTTTTGACTGGGTTAATGGTAGGGCGCACCCCAGAGTTTTTAGGACGAAAAATAGAAAAACGGGAAATTATTCTCGCCAGTATAGTATTACTGGTACATCCAATAGCTATATTAATTCCCAGTGCGATCGCCTTAGCCTACCCAATTTCCTTAGCTGGAATTACCAACCCTGGTTTTCACGGCATTTCCCAAGTGGTTTATGAATATGCCTCAGCCGCTGCTAACAACGGTTCTGGGTTAGCAGGGATAGCCAATACCCAACCAGCACCTACAGCCTTATGGTGGAATTTGAGTTGCCTATTTCCTCTATTAGCAGGACGCTACATTCCGATTATTGCCATCCTGCTACTAGCTGATAGTATGTCTCGTAAACAAACAGTGCCTGAAACCCCAGGTACTCTGAGAACTGATTCTCTACTATTTACTTGTGTCACAGCTGGGGTAACTCTAATTTTGGGCGTGCTAACTTTTTTCCCTGTTTTGGCTTTAGGACCCATAGCAGAGGGTTTTAAATTAGCCTCTGGCAGCTAGAAGAATGAAGAAGATGAGGAGAATGAGCAGACAAGGTAGAAAATGCTCCTTTGTGGCCTCTCATCTCCCCATCTCCGCGTCGTCCCCCAACTCACTCACCAAATCTATGAATCCAGTTGCAACTACCTCCAAACCTAAATCCTCACGTTCTCGTCATGGCGATCGCCGCCAACCACGCAAAAAAGCGAAAACCAGTGCCAGAGGCATATATTTAAGAGCTATTAAGGACGCTTTTGTCAAGCTAAATCCCAAACATGCAATCAAAAACCCAGTGATGTTTTTGGTTTGGATTAGCATGATCATTACCTTGGCGGTAACGATTGATCCCAGCCTGTTTGGCCCAGTTGAGCAGCAGAACCCGCAACTGTTCAATGGCTTGTTAACAGGAATTTTGTTCTTCACCGTTTGGTTTGCTAATTTTGCCGAAGCTGTAGCTGAAGGAAGGGGTAAAGCCCAAGCAGATGCTTTACGCTCAACAAAATCAGAGACAATCGCCAAAAAACTCGCCGCCGATGGTTCAATTACTGAAGTTCGATCTACCAGCCTCAAACAGGGTGATACTGTCTACGTGGTGGCAGGTGATTTTATTCCCGCCGATGGGGAAGTGATTATGGGTGTAGCCTCAGTAGATGAATCGGCGATTACTGGGGAATCTGCACCAGTACTTAAGGAATCAGGCTCGGATGTTGCCAGTTCTGTAACTGGTGGTACGCGGATTATTTCCGATGAATTGATCGTTCGCATCACAGCCGATTCCGGCAAAGGGTTTATTGACCGAATGATTTCCTTAGTAGAAGGTGCAGAACGCAGCAAAACACCGAATGAAATTGCCCTGACAGTGTTATTGGCAGTACTCAGCTTAGTATTTTTGTTTGTAGTAGCAACTTTGCCTGCATTTGCCTACACAGTTAAAAGTCCAGTCAGCGTCCCAATTTTGATTGCCCTCTTAGTGGCGCTGATCCCTACAACAATTGGTGGTTTACTGAGTGCCATAGGGATCGCTGGTATGGATAGAGTGGCTCAATTTAATGTTATTGCTACTTCCGGACGAGCAGTTGAAGCTTCTGGAGATGTTAACACTCTAGTTTTAGATAAGACAGGTACAATCACCCTTGGTAACCGCTTGGCAGAAGAGTTTATCCCCATCAACGGTCACTCAATGGAGGAAATTGCTAATGTAGCTTGGATAGCTAGTGTTTTTGATGATACCCCTGAAGGCAAATCAATTCTCCGACTAGCAGAAAGGTTCGGCGCTAGGGTAGACTTTGACCCCAACCACGCCCAAGGAGTAGAATTTTCCGCTAAAACCCGCATGAGTGGTACAAACCTGCCAGGTGCGCGTGAGGTACGCAAGGGAGCAGTAGAAGCAATCATCGGGTTTGTACGTTCTCGTAACGGACGAGAAACTTCAGAACTCAATGCCGCCTACGAAAGAGTTTCCCAACAAGGAGGTACACCCCTAGCGGTTTGCTTAGATCGCGAAATCTACGGAGTCATCTATCTCAAAGATATTGTCAAACCTGGCATTCGCGAACGGTTTGACCAGTTACGCCGAATGGGAGTACGTACCATTATGCTGACTGGGGACAATCGAATTACTGCTTCTGTGATTGCCAAAGAAGCTGGAGTTGATGAATTCATAGCCGAAGCTACACCAGAAGATAAAATTTCTGTGATTCAGCACGAACAATCAGAAGGCAAACTGGTGGCGATGACAGGAGACGGAACTAACGATGCTCCAGCTCTAGCACAAGCTAATGTTGGCGTAGCCATGAATACTGGTACTCAAGCAGCAAAAGAAGCCGCTAATATGGTGGATTTGGACTCCGATCCCACAAAGCTAATTGATATTGTCAGTATTGGTAAACAATTGCTAATTACTCGTGGAGCCTTGACGACATTTTCCTTGGCTAACGATATTGCTAAGTACTTTGCAATTATCCCGGTAATCTTTGCCTCTGCTAATTTGCAAAGTCTGAATATTATGAAATTGACCAGTACTAATACGGCTGTGCTATCAGCTTTGATCTACAACGCTTTGATTATTCCAGTTTTAATTCCTTTAGCTTTAAAAGGTGTACAGTTTAAACCTCTGACGGCTAATCAACTGCTGCAACGCAATATCTTTATTTATGGTTTAGGTGGGATAATTTCGCCGTTTATCGCCATTAAATTGATAGATATGCTAATAACAGCAGCAGGATTGACCTAAAAGTTGAAAATTTCTAAACAACTGCCAGGGATGCATAGAATAAAGTAAAAAATGAAGCATAAACTTAATGATTCGGATTTGGTACAGGCAATATCATTTGTCTGGTCACAATGGCGTAAACAACAATTGCCGCTGGCAATATTTATAGTGCTGTGCTTGAATTTGGCAATTGCTCCTGTAGTTTATGCTGCCTCTGATGGCATATTAGAACGTCGCTCTGCTTGGGCAATTGGCATTTTAGGGTTTGTGACAATAGCACTAGTTATTTACTTGTTTGTCGTTGTGTTTCAACCAGAACGTTTCTAAAAATTTAAAATTATTTATCATTGACAATTCAATTCTGAGAACGAATAAATTGTATGTCTATTATTCGAGAAATCATCAGGTCAATTCGTATAACTCTTATACTTTGGTTACTAACAGCAATCATATATCCATTGGCTATTTTAGTAGTGGGTCAAGTTGTTTTCCCATCGCAAGCTAATGGCAGCATCATGCTGAATATAGATGATAAACCGATTGGTTCTGCTTTAATTGGTCAAGTGTTTACATCAGAAAAATACTTTCATGGCCGTCCTAGTACAGTGAGATATAGTCAAGGAAAAAAAGCTAAGCCAACTGGCATTTCTGGCGCTAGCAATCTTGCGCCTAGCAATCCAGAATTACTTAACAGAATTGTCGAGCAGGCAAATCAATTCCGAGACGAAAATATTCAACCTACAGCCGATTTAATTTATACATCTGGCTCTGGCTTAGATCCTCATATTTCCTTAAAAGCAGCTAAACAGCAGTTGGAAAGAGTTGCTCGTGCTCGCAATATTAAAGAAGACGAGATATTACCTTTAATTAATAAATATACTGATGGAAGATTTTTATGGATTTTTGGTGAACCAGGAATTAATGTGCTGCGATTGAATTATGCTCTCGATCTCCAAGAAATCAACAGTCAGCAAAATCAATAAATGTTTTGTTTCTTAGTGCCTTCGTGTCTGCGTTGTTCATGATTTTTTCATACTAAGGCACTAAGACGCTATTCATGGGCGATCGCCTACAATCAAGCATAGAGTTCTTATTCTTTGCGGAACACATAATCTTCAGACTTACCCGCCTGTCTTAAATGGCAAGAAGCACAAGCATTTGTCTTTCCTGGTGCAGCATTTGGCAGGTATGTTTTATCTGGTCGATAACCAATGTACTCCCATTCGCCGCTGCGATCGTCTAGATAATCAGCCCCAAAACCCTTTTCCTTTCGGTGGACAAAAATTGCCGTCAGGGCTTCTCGGATGTATTGCCCTTTTTCATCTTTGAGAATGTTACCATTGGCGTCTTGTTTAGCATGGTAGATTTCCATGACAAACACACTGCCGTAGGGAAAAGTCTTTCCGGGCTTGACAGCGGCGGCAATATCGTTACCACAGATAACACGTACCTGCTTGTTGTCCGGTCGGTCAACAACATATATCAATTTGAATTCATTCTGATAGTTTTCTGGAAATCCTACTCTGTCTATTTGAGGGGCTGGACGTGGAGAAGATATACCAGGAAGATTTGGTGGTAAAGGTGCGGCAGCTTTGGGGTTAGGGGCTTGCAGTAGGCGGGGAATTGCAGAACATGGCGGTAAAGTTTGAGCCACAGATATAGAAGTTGACGGAGAGATGGTCATTGAAAGCATCTCCGCTAAGGCGAATCCAAGCAGCAAAGCGCTTAACAGTACTAGTGCTTTTACCCAGCGCTTGAGTATATACTTAACCATTGGTAAATATCGCATAGAAAATTTAAGTTTATTTTTATAGTTAAATTTGATTCATCGTTGTCAGTTAGACAGAATCAATATAATATATGCCTCAACTAATAACAACGCTTACTGCAAAGTCTTTGTATCACTATGACGAGCGTAAGTTTGAGCACGGCTAACCGTGATAATGATGTTACAGAAGATTTAATATATACTTATGCTTTGGACTGATAAAGTAAGTAATTTACTGGTGCCTAATTACCTTTATAACTTGGGTCTACAGTATTAGACTCGGTATCAAGCTACCTGTGAAGTTAACTGGCTCGCCAGTCCAAAAAAATAAGAATGCTCAACTGTGCAGTTGAGAAGCTCTAAAACTTAACAATTATTTCTGTATCTATGAAACGTCGCGATTTTATCCATTGGGTTGGTTTGGGTTGGTTAGCTAGTTCACTACCTGTAGTAATTGCAGCCTGTTCTTCTCAAACAAAAGCATCAACAAATTCCACATCTGAAGATTGGCAAACAGTCGGTAACTTAGCAGAATTAGATAAGACTGGTCAATTACTTACAGAAAACTCACCTGTAGGCCCTGTTTTGATAATTGGTACATCTCAGAGTGAAAATTTAATTGCTGTTGATCCAACCTGTACTCATAGAGGATGCACAGTGGCATGGAAATCTGAAGCACAGAAATTTATCTGTCCTTGCCATCGCGCAGAATTTGCAGTTGATGGTAATGTACAAAAAGGCCCAGCTAAAAAACCACTCAAAACTTATATTGCCAAGATTGAAGGTAATTCAGTAAGAGTTAGGTCAACATAGGCAATTAATTCAACCAAAATGTTACTGATGTTAGGGATGGGACTATCCAAGGTTTAGCTTTTTCGGTAGATTCTATCCCACTATTTAGAAATATCTAATTTAAGCAAGAATAAAAGGATCACAGAATAATGTAAAATATCTGAAATTTTACTAATTTCAAGTATGAATACTAGGATTTGAAAAAATTGTACTTATTAAAATTAAGATTTTTGACTGACTATGGTTGATTGTACGGTATTCTAATGAAGAAATAATGATAGCAGCTAGCAATAATCTATGAGCTTGTCCAGTACCACTCTGGCGCAGAGAGAAAAAGAAGCTGAGGCTCTTAGGTCTTTTCTCGTCTATAGTTTAATTGGCTCAGTAGTGCTACATATTGGCGTACTAGCCTTAGGTCTTAACGGTTTTTGGCTGAGATTCCCTAAGGTCAAAGATGAACCCATTGAGGTGGCGATCATTGAAGTGCCGAATCAAGAAGTAGCAAAACTTCCAGAAAAAGGGCGATCGCAAACAAAAGGAAATGCTGGTGGTAGCTCAATTAGCGGTGGTGGCGGGGGAAATTTTGCTCAAAAGCAAACTACCACAGGTGCAATAAATTCCTCTTTGATATCTGGAGGAAAACAGTCCGCAGTGCAAACTTCGCAGCAATTGCCACCAAAGAGCATACAACCTACTGCTTCTCCAATACAGAAATTGGCTGATACCTTCAAAACCTCACCACAACAGCCAACATCACCAACGGAACCAGCAAAATCAGTTGCAACAACTACCTCGGTATTGCCTGAGCCGACTGTACTACAAAATCGCTCTATCAAGAAATTAGTTGAACGTTTAAAAAAGCCTTCCCAACAGCAAACATCAACAGAATCCTCAAAACCTGTTGTTCCAGGATCGACTACCTCCCCTACTGCCATCAATCCTCAATCTTCTGGTACAGAGCGATCGCTAACCTCTAGTCAACCTACTAGTACTACTACCAGTAACAGTTCTGGCATTGGTGTTGGTAACAGTTCTGGTAATGGCCTAGCGAAGGTCTCTGGCAATGGTATCGGCAATGGTTCTGGTAATGGTGTCGGCAACGGTTCTGGTAATGGTATCGGCAATGGTTCGGGTAATGGCGTCGGCAATCAACCAAAAAAAGAGGATACAACAGTCGCAACAGCACCAAAATCACCAACAGATAATAACTCGCGATTAGATCGTGCAGATTGCCTTAAATGTGACATCAAATATCCAGATAGAGCCAGACGGCGAGGTGTAGAAGGTAATCCAGAGATAGCTGTTGATACCGATGATAATGGCAATGTCACTCGTGTACGGTTAATTCGTTCTAGTGGCGATCGCGAATTGGATGAAGCAGCTCAAAGAGCAGCACAAGAGTGGAAATTAAAACCGACATCTGGTGGTAGACAAGGCGTACGAGCTTCAGTTAACTTTGCGATGAAAGGATCGCAACGTCACCGCGAACTTCAAGAACGTCAAAGAAAAAGAGAAACAGAAGCAGCGCAGAAAAAACCAGAAACTAGCGCTTCTGTACCAACTCCGATAGAAACTCCTAAACCTAGACAACGCTCAACACAAGGAGTTGTTATAGATATTCCACTCGAAAACTCAACCAGGCGTAGGCGAGAGTCTGTACCTTCCCCACAAACAACACCTCGTAAACGCATAGAATCTGATACAACCAATCCATCTCAGCAAACTACACCTCTTCGTCCACAGCGAACAGAGTCTAATACACCGAGTCAGTCTCAGGAAAGTAAGTCTGAAGGAGTACAAAGAAGGCGCAGACAGTTGGAAGACATCTTGCGCCGTCCACAAACGTCTGATTCCCAAGAAGGTAACTCCGAGAAAGTGCAAAGAAGGCGGAAGCGATTAGAAGAAATTCTGCGTCGTCGTTCACAACCTTCTGAGTTACCAGCAACAAATACACCATTACCTTCCTCCAAAACACCTGCTGGTTCAACAAATAATAATTAATTACTTATTCAGATAGTAGAACTACGACAGCTTGTCTTTTGACATCTGTAAGAAGTAACCGGAAAAATAGTATTTTGTGACTGTTTTTACTTGGTGTGAGAAACGTGAATAAGTGTCTTATTTTGCTAATGCCAGTGATTTTCCAAAACTTACTGGTAGCAGGTCCTGGCTTGGCTTCTGATACTGAAATTAACCAGAAAACTATTTCCAATATTCCCGATCTAAGTGATATTGAGCTACCCTCCACTAATGCTGAACTATTAACGCAACAATCTATATCGGGTAAAATTAGCCAGGAAATTCAGCCAACAGAGCAGCAAACAATAGACCCCACTTCTAAAGATGATGCGGATATTACCATCGAAACAATTGGAGAAAAAGATACTCTACCTCAATCCACTCCAACTTATGTAATCGAGCAAGAAGAAATTAAAAAAGAAGGTGCTCATAGTGTAGCCGATGTTATCAAAAGACTGCCTGGTTTTGCCGTTAATGATGCAGGGCATGGTGCAGATATTCACACAGGTACATACTACCGAGGCGCTTCAATCAATCAATCTGTATTTCTCATTAATGGCAGACCAATTAATACCAATATCAATACTTATCATGGTGGAACTGACTTAAATAGTATTCCTGTAGAGGCGATTGATCGAGTAGAACTATATAGCGGTGCTGCTTCTACCTTATATGGTTCATCAGCCTTTGGGGGCGTTGTGAATATCATTACCAAAGAAGGCTATGGTCAGCCTAAATTAACTAGCAGTGTGGAATTTGGCTCATTGAGTCAAAATAATCAACAAGTTAGTTATGGTGGTTCTACTGGCTCTGTAAAATATAACTTTAGCTTTGAAAGGTATTTTACAGATAACCGTTACCGTGTTCCTGTAGGAGCCGCTAATCGTGATGCACAGGGGTTTTTCTCAAATGCAGATACGGCCACAAGTACTTACTTTGGTACTGTTGGCGTCGATTTAGATAAAAAGAATTCTCTCAGCTTAGATATTACTAAATTAAGCAGTCGTCGGGGCTTAACTTATTTCGGATTTCCGCTACAAAAAGATCGGCTAGACCATGATGGATTAAATGCTGGCTTATCTTGGAAAACTCGTCTAGGAAATGGAGAAAATTCAATCCTGACAACCACATTTGGGTACAACCAAGATTACTTTAGTACTTATGGACCTAGCAGCATATATTACCGTACAGGTGTTTTAGATACACAACAACTGACAGCTAGAGTGGATCATGAATGGAAATTAAGCCCTAATAATCAATTGCGTTGGGGGTTAGATTTAAAAAATACTGACTTAAATGGTAATGTTTTGAGTACAGACCCTAGCAAAGTTGCTAATAATGAAAATGAAAATCGCACTGTATTAAATACAGCATTATTTGCGGTTAATACTTGGAATGTTACTAATAGTTTTCAGGTAGATTTAGGGCTAAGGCAAAGCTTTGATAGTCAGTTTGGGAACTATTTAAATCCTAGTGTAGGTTTACGTTATGCTCTTGCACCAAATTTTGCTGTCCGTGGTAGTTGGGCAGGGGGACAGCACAATCCAGGTTTAGATCAGTTATATGTTTATGATACAGTTCATGGTTGGCTACCAAATCCTGATTTAAAACCAGAAACTGGCTCTTCTTGGACTGCGGGAGTGGATATCAATTTTTCAGAGAATTTAACTGGACAGTTTACTTACTTCGGCAGTAGTTTAGACAATCGCCTTGGAGTAATAGCTGGAAAATGGCAAAACATTGGCTTAGTAGATACTAATGGTTTAGAGGCAGCATTACAATTCAAATTTGCTGCGGGTTGGTCAACTTTTGTTAACTATACTTATACAGATGCCCAAATCAAGACAGGAGATGAAAAAGGCTTACAGTTGGGTCTAATTCCTTACTCTGTACTTCAAACTGGTATTGGTTACCAAAATTCAGGATGGCAGGCTAACTTGTATGTTACTTACAACAGTGGCTCTCGTAGATCTATCTTTGCAAAAGCTGGTGACAAGTCTACAGATTTTGCGCCATCCTTTTTAAATTTAGATTTGAGTGGTCGCATTCCTCTAACTAGAAATTTAGGATTGATAGTCTATTTAGAAAATTTACTAGGTGAACAATACGAGCGTGTTAATCGTATTTACAGTCCTGGGTTTACTTTCCGTATCGGTTTAAGCTCAGAGATATAGGGGGGTGCATCCCAGTTTTTATTTTGCAACGATAATATAACTGTCATTGCGTAAAGCCTTCTCTACGAGAGGCTGCGCCAACGGCATAGCTTCGCTTAGCGCGTAGCGTCTCGTAGAGAGGAGGTACGACGTAGGCGAAGCCTTCCCGTTCGACGAAGTCGTTCCCGAAGGGTAGGGTAGCAATCGCATAAATTTGTTCGTAGTGAGAGATTTTGCGATTGCTTCACTGCACTTCGTTTCGTACCCTGCGGGAAGGCGTTCCGCCAACGCAATGACGTTGTAAAAAAGTG
>NZ_MTAW01000201.1 GCF_002154725.1 Nostoc sp. 106C
GTTGGGATTTTATTCTTGACGCTTTATTTGTATCAGGCTTTTCGTGAATTGGTATTAGCGCTCTTCCGTCACTTTGGGGAGAGAAAATAAATGTAGGTTGGGGAGCCACTCACGTGGGCGGGTTTCCCGACTTGAGTGAAGTGGCGTTTGAACGCAGTGAAACCCAACTAGATCAAGGTTTAAGGATGTTGGGTTTCGTTCCTCAACCCAACCTACGCCTAAATTTATCAAAGTCCAGCATAATAAGGGTTGTAGATTTTTATCTCACGAGAGTGATTAAAGAGCGTTAGACAATACAAGGTTGGGTTTCACTTCGTTCAACCCAATGAATACTGAAAAATGATTGGATTAGCCTGTGGCAAGCCCTTCGGGCGACGCTCGTTCCTCAAACGCCACTGGACTCAAGCCGAGAAACCCGTCATAGGCAATGTCTCCCGCTTGTGGGCAGTCTTGTAACCAGCACTCAGCACTCTTCATTACTCCTCAAATAATTCGCCAAATAATTCCCGCACCTTTTGTTTGGCATCCTCTAACATCATTTTTCCCAAGTCGGTAGCTCGGTAGAGTCGTCGGCTTTGTCGCCCCGAGCGCTCTTCAACAGAGTAGAGATATCCTTTGCGCTCCATATCATGCAGCATTGGGTAGAGTGTTCCAGCACTGAGTTTGTAGCCGTGACGTGCCAGTTCTTCAATAATGCCTAGTCCAAAAATTGGCTCCTGAACTGCATGATGCAGAATGTGAAGCCGAATTAAACTGGAGTAGAACTCTCGACCATTCATCAGGCAAGGATTTTGCAACAATAAGTCAAGATTTCATTTTCGCCTATATTTAGCCTAGGTATTATTAATCGCTGTTATAGCTAAGTAATTTTCACTCATAGAACTATGTTTAGTGGAGATCGAATTCAGGAGGGTTGTTTGTCTTTGGCTGCGATCGCTCCCTTCAGATACATAACCTACTTGTACAATTGAGTAGGAAACATCAAAGCTTTTAGGCGCAAAGCTTGTGAACTTTTTTATTGGATGTGCAGTTTGGGCATATAAAGGATGGGTGGGCGAACTCTATCCCCAAGGTACTCGCACAACTGAGTTTCTTTCCCTTTACAGTCGGCGCTTTACGACTGTTGAGGGTAATACCACTTTCTACGCCATCCCTAATCAAGAAACTGTGACTCGTTGGGCAACAGAAACACCCCCTGGATTTGAATTTTGCTTGAAACTGCCGCGAGATATCACCCATCAAGGTTTGCTACAACCCTATATTCCAGCTGCTTTAAAATTTCTGGAGGGGATGCGTCCTTTAGGTAGGCATCTAGGCCCCATATTTGCCCAATTACCACCAAGTTACGCACCTATATTAATAGAAGATTTGGCTAGCTTTCTAGAGGCTTGGCCGCGTACTGTAGCACCCTTAGCCCTAGAAGTTCGCCATCAGGATTGGTTTAAAGAACCCCATGCTAGTAATTTGACAGCGCTGTTAGAGAAGCTAAATGTGGGCAGGGTACTGTTAGATTCGCGCCCTATCTATACAGGAGATAATGATCCCCAACTACACTCGGAACGACGCAAACCCAAATTACCAGTGCAATTTAGCGTCACAGCACCTTTTAGCCTGATTCGGTTCATCTCTCATCCCAATTTGGCTGTGAATCAGCCTTTTATGGAAGAGTGGGTAACGCAGATTCAGCAGTGGTTACAGGCGGGAGTGCGGATTTATTTCTTTGTTCATTGTCCGATGGAAGAGCGATCGCCCAGCACAGCACGTCACTTCCAAAAGTTACTAGAACAGCATGGTGTCGCAGTTCCGCCTCTACCTTGGAATAACCTCGAGCATCCGCCCAACCAGTTGAGTTTATGGTGAGCATCCTCATTTGTTAGTAATTTCAACTGATTGATGTTGTCTAAAAAGCCAAAAATCAGTCCATTAAAGATGTATCTGCTGACATTTTGCTGATTACTCTTATTTGTGCATTATATAGATATTTCTCTATCAAGCTTTCTAATTTCTATTGATGATGGAGACATTATCATGAGATTTCACTCAATCCAATTCAGGATTTATTGACTTTTGCAATATATCTAATACCTAATAATTTCAAAAAGAGTGATAATTGTAGTTGCATACTTTTCTGATATGCCTCTATTATTTCTATTCTCCTAAAAAAAGGGGGGATAGCCCTCTTTGCAAAAAGATAATGTGGAGATATAGCTTCCACTACTAACTAACAGTAATATGTCACCTGTTAGTATGGAGAAAATTGAGGCAGAACTCAGGGAGCACTTACACCAAAGGAGGTTGAGATGAGTCGTCTTCTTTATGAAAGCTCATTGTCATATAAAGGATATCTCATCATTCCATTTGTTTTTGGCAAAGCCGATAATTACGAAATTTATTCATATAAATTATTGGCAGAAGTTGGGCATAAAAGCCAATTTCACAAAACAGAGAATCCAGCGGGAATTTATGGCAGTAGTATCAGTAATATCATTGATATTGCCAAAGAACATATCGAGCAGCAGTCCGACTTTGTTAGCTACGGGGATAGTTTTAAATCTCGCTATATTTACCGCCACAACTTAATTATTGTCTGCCAAGAGGAGGGTAAATATTTTTACGACCATTACCCACCAGACTTATTGAATAATATTGCTGCACCAAAATTATTCAAATCAGAATATGAATGCCTGAGTTGGATTAAACAAGGGCTGGATGGGCGATATACACGACAAAGAATTAGATAAAAAACCATACCCCTTGTAAGCATGGTTTTTGGGCACAGGGCATAGGAAAGATTTTCTTATGCCCTGTGCCCATTTTCAAATTAGAAATACAAAAAACCTTGATTTAAGTAAATAACGAAGTTTGTAACAAATAACTGTAATTATTACTACATTATTTGTAAAAGACTGTTTAGCTAATTAAAAAGCTGAGAAAATTTTTTTCTTTTGTCCAGCAAGCGTTTTAGGTAGTTATTTCTGATTGATTAAAAAATAAGTATTGTAAAGTTATATTTCCGTTTTTACCCGGATCTCGGCTTTAAAACTATTAGATTCAATAGAAATAGAGGAATCAACAATGGTTTACTTTTTGATGTTTCATATTTGACAGCCAACATTTTTGGATGAACATCCTCGATAGTTCGCCAACAAAAAGCTCAGATGTTGAGCTAATTTAAACCTGCGATCGCATAGAAACCCGATAATCTCCGCTGGAATTCAAAACTGACCATGAGCCAACGATTCTCATCTGAAAACCCCCAGACAAATGTTGGAGCGAAAACTGGTGTGATAGGAAATAACCAGGCACAAATCGCTCTGTGTGAGAGCGCAGCATATTTGCAAGAAGCAATTGACTATGCTCCTGTGGCGATCGCCATATTCGATCGAGAAATGCGTTATCTAAGTGTCAGTCGCAAATGGCTAGAAGAATATCACCTGAGCGATGATATTATCGGACGCTCTCACTACGAGATATTTCCTGACATTACACCAGAGTGGAAACAAATTCATCAACAGTGTTTAGCAGGAGCGATCACACAACGCGATGAAGATCCCTATCCACGAGCCGATGGATCTATGGAGTGGGTAAGCTGGTCAATCCGCCCTTGGCATACCCCCAACGATGAAATCGGCGGCATTACGTTGTTGAGCGAAAACATCACTCAACGCAAGCAAGCGGAGTTAGTGTTACAAGAACGTGAAGAACAATTCCGTTTAACTTTTGAACAAGCAGCCATAGGCATTTGTCATGTGAGTTTAGATGGATGTTGGTTACTGGTTAATCAACGTTTCTGTGACATTGTAGGGTATGAGCGTGAGGAAATATTAGCACTGACGTTTCAAGATATTACTCATCCCGACGATCTGGACACCGATTTAGAATATGTCCAGCAATTGCTTCAAGGTATAATTCCTCGGTACTCAATGGAGAAGCGATATATCCATAAGAACGGTTCGATCGTTTGGATTAACCTTGACGTTTCCTTGCTGCGTAAAGTCTCTGGAGAACCTGTATACTTTATTTCTACACTTCAAGATATTGGCGAGCGCAAACAAGCGCAAATAGCACTTCAGCAAAGTGAAGAACGTTACCGTTCGCTAATTGCGGCAACTTCTCAAATTGTCTGGACAGCGGATACTGAAGGGCGATCGCCAGATATGCCGAGTATGAGAGCTTACACCGGACTAACCGAATCAGAGATAATTAATTTGGGTTGGTTGAATGCAATTCATCCAGAAGATCGCGAAAAAACGACTCAGGCATGGATGCAGGCTGTGCAGACTACTAGCCTGTATGAGGTAGAATATCGTATTCGAGGCGCGGATGGAAACTACCGCTATTTTCAAGGTCGGGGTGTTCCCATCCTCAATGAGAATGGCACTATCCGGGAGTGGGTAGGCACTTGTACTGATATCCACGATCGCAAACAAGCTGAAGAAGCCTTAAAAGAAAGTAACATTCTCTTACGTTCTATTTTGGAAAGTACACCAGACATCATTGTCGTCAAAGATCGTGAAGGGCGTTATGTTGCTCTCAACTCTAATACGGCAAACTTTCTTGGAAAAACAATTGAGGACATTCTCGGCAAAGACGATTCTGAAGTATTTCCGCCTGAAATTGCGCGTGAAATGATGGCAAAAGACCGCCAGATTATCAGCACAGGTATTACTGAGGCTTATGAAGAATATCTCTCCAATGGTGTCACCAACTGCACCTTTATAACGACAAAGGCTCCTTGGCGTGATGCTGCTGGCAACATTCTTGGCATCGTTGCCACAACAAGAGATATTAGCGATCGCAAACAAGCAGAACTAGCGCTGCAAAAGAGTGAAGAACGATTCCGTTCGCTAATTGAAGCGACATCTCAAATTGTTTGGAGTACTGATGCTGAAGGTGCATTTGTTACCGACCAACCACAATGGCGAGCCTTTACAGGACAAACAGTTGAAGAACTCTGGGGTTGGGGTTGGCTAAATACAGTACATCCTGAAGATAAAGCTGACACTACCGAGGTCTGGTTAGCAGCACTTGCTAACCGCACTGTTTATGAAGCCGATCTACGGATTCAGCGTGATGACGGTGAGTATCGCTACTTCAATGCGCGTGGTGTACCAATTTTGAATGCAGATAGTACTATTCGAGAGTGGGTAGGAGCTAACACTGATATTACTGAACGCAAGCAAGCAGAAATCGCCCTTGCCAAAGCCAAAGAAGCAGCAGAAGCAGCGAGTTACGCCAAAAGCGAATTTTTGGCCAACATGAGCCACGAGTTACGGACTCCCCTCAACGGTATCCTGGGATATGCCCAAATTCTTCAACGTTCCAAACATTTGCAAGAAGAAGAGCGATCGCGTGTAGATGTGATTTACCAATGCGGTTCTCATTT
This sequence comes from Nostoc sp. 106C, assembly GCF_002154725.1. Lineage (GTDB taxonomy): Bacteria > Cyanobacteriota > Cyanobacteriia > Cyanobacteriales > Nostocaceae > Aulosira. The sequence goes on from NZ_MTAW01000201.1 coordinate 5,387, forward strand.
GCTGACTTTAATCAATGACATCCTAGATTTGTCAAAAATAGAGGCGCAGAAAGTGGAACTCATGCCTAGTGATTTCCATCTCCCAGCATTCTTGCAAGGCGTAGCCGAGATGTGCCGCATCCGCGCCGAACTGAAAAATATTAACTTCCAATATCAATTAGCCTCAGAATTACCTATTGGCATTCGTGCTGATGAAAAACGCTTGCGGCAAGTATTGATCAATCTTCTGAGCAACGCCATCAAATTTACCGATGCAGGCAGCGTTACCTTTACAATTAGCTATGCTTGTGAAGAAAAAATTCGCTTTGAAATCCGCGATACAGGTATTGGTGTCCCCCAAGATAAACTCCAAGCCATTTTTCAACCCTTTGAGCAAGCAGGAGATAGCCGCCGCCAAACCGAGGGCACTGGGTTGGGATTGGCAATCAGCCAAAGAATTGTGGAATTAATGGACAGCACCATTCACGTTCAAAGTGAGATGGGGGTTGGTAGTATTTTCTGGTTTGATGTCAACCTGCCCGAAGCTGATGAATGGGTGAAAACATCGCAAGCTGACGACAAAGGGCAAATTATTGGCATCAAAGACTGGCATCCCAAGGTTCTAGTTGTTGATGACAAATGGGCAAATCGCTCAGTCATTGCCAACTTGCTCATTCCCATCGGCTTTGAGATTGCCGAAGCGATAGATGGGCAAGAGGGTTGGGAGAAAGTTTGGGAATTTCAGCCAGATCTCGTTCTCACAGACTTGTTAATGCCAAAACTTGATGGATTTGCTCTGATTAAGCGCATTCGTGAGTCAGATGCATTTAAAGATATTGCCATTATTGTTTCTTCTGCAAGTGTGTTTGAAACCGATCAACATCGCAGCTTAGAAGTAGGTGGAAATGATTTTCTTCCCAAACCCGTACAAGCAATAGATCTATTCCAGAAATTGCGGAAATATCTTCATCTAGAGTGGGTTTATGAGGAAAAGAAAGTTTTAAGTCTCTCAGAGCCAGAAAATAGTGAGTTAGTTGCTCCACCTCCAGCAGAAATGGAAACTCTGTACGAGTTAGTGATGAAAGGTAACTTTAAAGGAATTATTAAACAAGCAGCATTGATAGCAGAAATGGATGAAAGATACATCCAGTTTGCTCAAAAGCTGCACCAATTGGCAAAGGGTTTTCAAGATCAAGACATTCTCGCACTCATTCAACATTACAAATAAAAACTATGAATCTTGTAACTGAACAATCTGCAACAGTTCTGATTGTTGATGATAATCCTGCTAATTTAGGTGTGTTATCTGATGCCTTAGATCAGGCTGGCTTAGAAGTGTGGGTAGCGAAATCTGGGAAGGTAGCTCTAGAACGAGTTACATATGCTCTACCCGATTTAATTTTGTTGGATATTATGATGCCAGAGATGGATGGTTTTGAAACTTGTCGTCAATTAAAAGCTAATCCGGCAACTAAAGATATTCCAGTCATTTTTATGACCGCACTCTCTGATACTGCCAACAAAGTTGAAGGTTTTGAAGTTGGGGCTGTGGACTACATCACCAAACCTTTCCAGCAAGAAGAAGTTTTATCACGGGTTAAATTACACTTAAAAATCTATGATTTAGCACAGAAATTAGAGCAAAAAAATACTCTTTTAGAGGGTAAAGTTGCAGAAGTTAGCCTTGCTTATGATGACTTGCAACAAATGCAAATCAAGCTAATTCAAAGCGAGAAACTATCTAGCTTAGGACAGATGGTGGCGGGAATTGCTCATGAAATTAACAATCCCGTGAATTTCATTTATGGCAATCTTAGTCATGCCAATGAATATACCCAAGAAGTGCTGAATCTCCTGCATCTTTATCAAGAAGAATATCCTAATCCCACTCCTCGCATTCAAAAAGAACTGGAAACGACTGATTTAGATTTTATCGAGGATGATTTGTTAAAGCTGCTCAACTCAATGAATATCGGCGCAAAACGTATTCGTGAAATTGTACAGTCTATGCGGATTTTCTCTCGCTTAGATGAAGTCAACATGAAACCAATGAATATCCATGAGGGTATTGATAGCACACTTACCATTTTGAATTATCGCTTAAAAGCAAGACCAGAACATCCTGGTATCGAAGTAATTAAAGAGTATGGTCAGTTGCCGTTAGTTGAGTGCTGCGCTGGACAAATTAATCAAGTATTTATGAATGTGCTCGCCAATGCCATTGATGCCTTAGATGAATACAATCAACAGCGTTCATTTGAGGAAATTCAAAAGCAACCAAGCCGCATTAAGATTCGTACCACCATGATGGGGGATGATTGGATCGGCATTTACATTACTGATAATGGTCCAGGAATTTGCGAAGATGTCAAAGCCAAGTTGTTTGATCCGTTCTTTACAACCAAACCTTCGGGAAAAGGAACCGGATTAGGGTTATCGATTAGCCACCAGATTGTTACAGAAAAGCATGGCGGTAGTCTCTCTTGTCAATGCATACCTGGAAAGGAAACGGAATTTGTAATTCAAATTCCAATTCAACAGCGAGTTGCGCAAGTTGCTTAAACAGCCAGTTTTCATATCATGTCCGGTTAAACACTTGTAATTGCGTACTCCTTCGGAGAACCCGAATGGTAGGTACGGAGTAAAGCAATCTCCAAAACCTCGCGATTGCTACGTTCCACTGTGTTGCACTCGCTGCGGACATATCACAAGTAATTTGCCGGACATGATATCATTGGTCATCCTAGCCTCCAGCTTTCAAGAACTTGCCGCAACAGCTCACTGAACCAGTGTGCCATTCGTATAGATCCTCTAAATACTACCTAACATTGCGGTTGACTCACCGCAGACAACCTTGCTTGCATCGATTTGGTGCAACTAGGTTGTTATCCTGCGGCGATCACTTGATTGAAACTATTGCATAGATTCAAGAACCAGTCTTTTCGATAGGATATGGAATGCTGGCAAATACTTAACTTCAGGCGTGAAACTCATCCAATCAGTAATCGCGCCAGACTGGGCAATGCTTCGCCATAGGTGGGATGGATATGAACCGATTGTTCAAGTAACTGCCAATTCGCTCCTGCTTCCATCAGCGACAGAAACACATGCACTAATTCAGCTGCTTCATAACCCACTAAAGTTGCTCCCAGAACTTTGTTAGTATCTGTATCTACCACCATGCGGTAGAAGCCTAAATCATGCCCCCATTCGATCGCACGAGCAATGTTAGCCATTGGTAGAGTTACGCATTGGGCATTAATGCCTTTGTTTTGAGCATCTTCTATTGTCATTCCGACTCGCCCAACTTGCGGTTCGGTGTATATGGCATAACCCAACACACGGTCATTGCGAGTCCGATTCTCTCCACGTAAAATCGCCTTCACACGGCGGTAGTCTTCCCAGGAAACATGGGTGAAGGCGGGCTGCTTGGCGGCGTCACCGATCGCATACACACCATCGCATGTCGTCCGAAATTGATCGTCAATTTTGACATAACCTTTTTCATCTAGCTCAACACTAGTAGCAGCCGCGTTCAAAGCACTGGTGTTAGGCTTACGTCCGGTCGCAATTAACAATGCCTCACTTTGCAGTTCCTGACCATTGTCTAACTTGAGGGTAAACACATCATTGGCATAAATGACTTTCTCAGTATTTGCATTCAAGTGAATTTGAACGCCATCTCGCCTGAGTGCCTCGGCTAAGGTTTCGCTGACATCAGGTTCCTCGCGATCGAGGACACGTGAGCCGCGCACAATCATCTGGGTTTCGCTACCCAAACGCGCTAATCCCTGTCCCAGTTCTAGACTAATATAACCAGCCCCAATCGCGAGTAGCCGTGGTGGCAACGTTTTCAAGTCAAAAAAATTCCGGTTTGTAAGGTAAGGCGTACCCGCTAAACCAGGAATGTTGGGTGTGAATGATGATGTACCTGTGTTAATTACGACTAACGGTGCTTGAACGGTAAGATCGCCGCCCGTAACTGTACGTTCTCCAGTGAAGGACGCTTCTGCACACACCACCTTCACGCCTGCTTCATCCAACCGTCTTTTCACTCCTTGATTGAAGCGATCGCGAACTGAGCGTACCCGTTCTATAACCGTAGGAAAATCAACTTCGACTTGAGCGTGAACTCCTAAATTCTTTGCTTGACGGGCACGACCGGCAGCATGAGCAGCTGCCAAAAACGCTTTAGAAGGAGTGCAACCATAGTTGATACAACTACCACCTAGTGAATCTCGTTCAAACAGAACTACTTTGCGACCTTCTTTCGCAAAGTCTGCCGCTAGTGGCACCCCTCCTTGACCGCTACCGATAATAACCACATCTGCTATTTCCATACTTTACTCTCCTGTAAAATCACAATTTACATATGCGTAGAGTTAAGGCTGCTGATGAACGGCGATGCAAGTTTTACATTAGACTTTTTAACGCTACCAGAACCTAAAGCTTAATGGCGCATTTCACTAATTTCTTTACTCCAGCGATCGCTGAATAATTTGCCTAAATATTCCATCAGTTGGAGAACTTAATGAATTAGAGACCTTTGTTTTCAATATCTCGATAGCTAAGAGAAGAAGGGTAGAGCGGCATCAGAGGCTAAAGTTATTAGAAAAGTTGCCTGATGGATATGCCAAACTCTACCAAATCTATATAGCAAATTGCAGATTTTTTTAAAAAATAGCTTGACAAAATCCCTACATACATATATGTGAGATAAACTAAGTAAGTAGATGGCAAGAAAACAAACTAATAAATAAATATCCAAAATTTGTTTTTCGCCTATATTGAATACCCTATAGCTTAGACCTGAACGAGTCGAAATTGATGCTCACGCAGCGATTGAGCAGAGATTTTTCATAACTGTTCAGAGGTAATAGCTATGGGAATGAAATGGTGTTTGTGATTACCCACATTAAATATGTGAGGTTGGCGATGAGCGAACAATTGCATATTAACAAAAAAGCTGGTGTGCTCACTTCTGCGTCAGGAGAAAATGCTTATCCTTCTCCTGAAAAGAGTAACAAAATCAGACTGATTCGTGATTTTGCCCAGCTTTTCCGACTACCAGTTGCTATTGTTGCTGCTTTAGCAGGCTGTGCCACAATTCATGCGTTGAATTCAGCAGCTACATTACAGCAATATCTATTAACGGCAACTATTTTAGTCTGTACACACTCTGCGGCTTGTGCGATTAATGACTATTGGGATGTGGATAAAGACCGTATAGATCACCCCGAAAGACCACTCCCATCTGGTCGCCTTTCACCCGATCAAGTTTGGTGGGCGGCTTTGATTCTGTTTATCGGCGCGGCGATCGCAGCCATTCCTTTAGGAATATCTTGCTTGCTCTTGGTAGTAGTAAGTTCCATCTTGCTCTGGAATTATTCCCATATACTACTCCAAAGTGGTATTTTCGCAAATTTCATTGTGGCAACGATCACTGCGGCGATAATTTTTCTAGGGAGTTTGGTAGTAGATCGACCTTTAGCCATGCTTTACCCAATCTGCTTTCTATTCTTCTATACATTGGCTAAAGAAATTATCTGGGATTTTCACGATACAGTAGGCGATCGCACTCAGGGAATTGTCACAATTCCCAATAGCTGGGGAAAGGAAACGGCTTTTTGGATTGCTTGGGGATTAATTGCCATGTTGATTGTGTCAATTCCGATAGCGTTGCTAGTATTACCGATGGCACATCCCCTCTTGTTTTTAGTCTTTGCCACAGTGATGATGCTGATTGTGAGTATCGTACTGGCACACTATCAACAACAAGATAGTGTCAGTGCTTATGAAGGATTTGTTTTCTGGGAGCGTATTGGGATGCTATTGGGAATAGTAGGACTGTTAGGGACGCCTCCAGCATTGTAACTTGAGGAATATTTAGGATTAGATCCGTTTACCCTAATAGTCTCAAAAATCCAACTTTCTTAGATGTGTTTCGCTAGAGCTTTATTACTTACACGCTTTTTCTGCCGAAAACTCAAGATTTTTTCCAAGGCTGATATTTTAGCTAGATTTTTCAACATCTCTAACTAATTTATCTAACTCCTGCTGCATTTGGATATGAACTAATTCATAACAAGCATTCACGTAGTCGCGATCTCTAGCTGCATCTTTGCCATATCGTTCAAAAATAATTGGTTGGCAGACACGAGTATGAATTTGCACAGGTAGAGGAATATTAGGTAAAGGACCAATAGATAAGCCCCAAGGTAAACCTAGGTAAATTGGAAAGACTCCTGGGTCTATTTGATATAACCACGGCAATCCCCAATTATGCAATTGTTTTACTAAATCATAACAGTCAAATAAAACTATTAAGGTATCATGAGCGCCCACTGATATCAAAGGAATAATAGGAACTTCTTGTTTTAAAGCTAGCTTAATAAAGCCTTTATGACCTGCCAAATTAATTTTATAGCGTTGGCTGTGAGGACGAAACATATCATATTGTCCTCCTGGATATACCAGAACGCTAGCATCTATATCAAAAGCAGCACTAGCCATTTTTGGATGTGCGACAATAGCTCCTAGTTTTTGAGCTAGTTCGGCTATTTTGGGACTTACCTTCCAAGCGGAAGGATGCATTAAACCATAAACCAAACGCTTCGTGCCAAATCTAGAAAACCAATCGTACATCATCATTATCAGGTCGGGAGAAGCCATTCCACCATTATGTGAGCCAACTAGTAGTACCTTTCCTTCTGCTGGTATGTGATGCCATCCGTCAGTTTTTACTTGAAAGTAGTAACGGTAAAACCATTCCCATACAGGCATTAACATCTCAATAAACTGAGCATCTCGCTCTGTTAATGACCAACCTGGTATACGGGCAGATACATTCCTTGACGTTCCAAACAAATCATTGGTCATACAGCTGTCCTTAAAAATTTAAATTACTTACAGATAATCCTAATTTTATTTGAATATTTATTCTAGTAATGTAAAAGCTGATTTTGGATTTTAAATATTATTTAATTTGGAAAAATTTGAAATATTTATTTTATATCAGTGCTTAAATCATCATTACGAAATACAGATTCAAATCTAGGTTGATAGATTTGAATCTGTTGCCTAAATTTATAAAATTGCTATTGTAAATCTTTAGATAGGCAAATATTAGCCCAAGCTGTACAAGAAAATTAGCTTATAACATGTAGTAATAGTTGTCGCTATTTTCTTAAATCTGACATTAAATAGTTGGAAAAATTAAGTTGCTGAAAAAGAAAATTGTCGACGAAAAAGCCGGAAATTCTTCTGTGTTGATGTTCGTGCAGCGATCGCAATATTTTGGGATGAGATTGGCATAGCAAAGTAGATACAAAGCGCTTTAGTCAAAGCAGAACTTGTACCCTGTGGTTCAGGCGATCGCATTTAGGAATTGAGGAGTGCGATCGCCTGACTTGGCCTCTCAACTACCATTCTTCAAGGCGAAGCGGGAAGTTAGTTGAAGCTAAGGGTCTTGAGCAAGCATTGATTCTTTCGCTGCTTGTACTAACTCTTCTTCTGTGCATTGATACAAATCTCGCAGGCGAAATACTTGCCATACTTCCATTTTCGGTGTTGTTCTTCCCTTTTCCCAATTGCGAATTGAAGATTCCGCGCAGTCTAGCTCTTTCGCTACATCAAAGACTCTCAGCCCTGCACGTTCTCTCAAGGCTCTCAAATCCATAGCTGACTAGACCTTTGATATAAGTTTTTAGCGTTAACTTTTAGCGTTAAATATTGACAATATGTAGTCGTTTGCACTTTAATCATTATTGAAGAGGCGTTAGTGCATCCCCGGCAAGAGACTCGCTAACGCCCTTCACTAAACTGTTTATGGATAAATTAATCATGCCACAAAACAACGAATACAACGATTTCTCGTTAGAGACTCAGGCGATTGCATATAAAGAGCGTTTGAACCCTTGGGCTATTACTCGCCTACTTCCAGATATGCAACGGATAACAGTTGCAAGATTCCGCACTCGGTCTGATGCAGATGGTCATTTGCAACGGTTACGTCAACTTATACCTGATGCTAGCTTTATGGTGGTTTTTGATTGTCAGCGTGAGGAAGTAGTGATTTAGAGGAATTGCGATCGCACTTTTTGGGGTGAGGAGTGCGATCGCTACAAAATAGGACTTACGCAAAACATCACGAAAGTAGCGGTAATTCATGAATTACCGCTACGCAATAATAAGCTTTTCGGTCACATCTTGCGTAAGTCCTGCAAAAGTTGAAACTATACAATCAAGCTTGGAGAATTAAGAGGGCGATCGCAACTCACATCAGCTAGTGTTTCAGATGAAAGTGTCTTAAAGCTACGATTTTTGAGCGAGTATTGATTTTCCTCATGCCTTTTCCCAAGTAAAGGCGATCACAAAATCAGTGTATTGTCTCACCTCTGAAGGCTGAAAAGCTAGCACAATATCACTAGCCGGAAGATATTCAAGAATAACTCCGATCTTCGTATTGAATTTTCTTGGTTATATTTTTCTGTGTTAGTTCCTTAACTTCTTCTGATAGACTTTGATAAATATCTAGAAAACGATCAATTTTAGAATCATGCCTTAACCAAATTTCTAGTGTTGGATCAATCCATTTAATTACTCTGTAAATCTCGTGATATCTTTTTTCTATATCATAGTATTCCCATATTATCGGTTCATGATGAAATATTCTATTGCGTAATTTTAGGATTCTTTCTAAAATCGGTTGAATGGTAGAAGTATTACGTTCAGAATTTCTTGCATTAGGGAATATACCTTTTACACAAGGAATAAAAATATTATTGAAATAATTATTATTTCCTTTTTTATTTTGCGTTAAAAGTGTTATCCAAAAACCTAAGCTTAAGTTGGCAACAATTCTATCTCTGTTTTCTATAATTTTAAATTCTTGCTTTTCACTAGATTTTCTACCCGATTTTTCAAATATATTTTTTATAGAATCTTCTATAGCATAAACAACTTTTTGCTCTTCACATTCTAATAATATTTTGGTAGAAGTTTTTGGTATAACAATATTAATATTATGTTTATTTCTTAAATATAATATAGATTCATGGAAAGAATCCGTGTTAGCAAAAAACCAATTTGATTGATGCCTAGCACTTAGATTTAGATCTATACAATTACGAAGAGCTATTTCTAAAGTATGCAAACTTACATATAAGGACTCACAATATATCATGTTAATTTGATAAAGCCGTATAGCTTTCTTAATATTTTCATGTTTGGCTTTGTTGGGTTGGTATACAGCTTTCAAATATTTTTCTATTCTTGCACTTGAAAAAGCTTTTTCAAAAAAATTAAGATTATCCAGTTTAGGTTTTACTAAATTAGGTCGATTAAGACAAGTTTGGTTGAGCATTATTAGTAATAAGGTTGACAAAATAAAGATGAATGAGCTATGATTGGAATTGTAAATTCTACGGTGATCCCCTCCTTGCTATAAGTTAACAGCAAGTGATGACCCTAGAGTATAACATAGTACAAATTTATTTCGTCAACACAGAAAAGTTCCTCTACCGAGGTTCTAGGTCAGGCTGACTCAAATGAAAACCTCCCTATTTAGGGAGGTAAAAATTTTGAAAACTTAATAAGGTTGCCATGTTCAGGATTATAAAGACTTCATAGTATATATCTTTGGCTGGCATTGTGCACCCTTCTATACTTAGATTAACGCAAACTACTAGCTGGCATACCCAAAATATCCTCAATTTTGGGCATTTCTTACAACGGAATTATGCCCCATCTTCAAGAGATTAATATCTTTTTTACTTCATCTAAAGGTACAGAAAGACTATCTTTTTCTTCTTGTTTGGCTTCACGTAAATCTCTCAAATCTTCTAAATCTTCTAACAATTCTTGAATTTGCAAAAATTCTTCGTATGGCAAAACAGCAAATTCCTTTTGCCCATTTTTTGAGATAAATTCAGGATGTAATTCAATCATTTTTAGCCTATCCTTTTACTCATAAGCCTTACTGCGATGTTTAACCCTATAAATCATTATAGTTTGTTCTTCAATTTCAAACAAAACGCGATAATCACCTACTCGTAATCGGTATTCTGGAGTAAAGTTAGTTAAGTGTTTAACATCGCCTTGCAAATTATCTTGCATTGCTTCGATTTTAGAAATTATCCGTTCTCTAATATCGGCTGAAAGTTGCGCTAAATCTTTAATAGCTTTGGGTTTAAATTCTATTTGATACTGCACATAATTTCCCTTTTGACTTACATTAATTTAAAAAACACTTATTTTTTCATCTAACTTAGCTTTTTAGGCGATCGCAAACTCAGTCAATTTACGAGTTTCTGGAGCATGAAAAGCTAAAACAATATCTTCTTTCGGTACACCTTCCCTTAATAGCTCAGTAGCGATTCCTTCTTCTGTCCAATCTTCCTCAATATAAATTTTCTCATTTTTGATGCGAACATAAACAGAAATTGCTTTAACTCGTTTTCTTTCGTTCCAACCAACATCAAACCACAGATATTGATCTCTTTCTTCATCAAAAGCTAACACAGTATCAACTCCAGAGATATTAGGAGTTTGCCCTGCTAGTTGATCGTATTCAGTTAAGATTTTTTTGATGATTGAACGGTAATGATTTAATTTATCCATTGCACAATTTCCTCGCGATCAATGTTAATAACAATAAGTAAGATTTGATATTGTTCGATAACCAGTTTTATACCTGGTTGCTGAAAGAAAGTTTCGTAAATTTCTTGTTCAATCCCCAAATAAACATTTTGCTGAGGATTAATCACAGATAAAAGTGTACGGTATAAAATATATTGACCTAGGGCGTGTCATCAATTGAGCCAAATAACAGAAGCAGCCAGATAAATTGCACCTAGAAAGTTTGCAGCGCGTTTGTCGTAGCGTGTTGCGATTGCTCGGTACTGTTTGAGTTTGGCAAAAAAGTTTTCAATAAGATGACGAGCTTTGTATAAATCACGGTCATATTCACGAGGATGATTACGGTTACGCTTGGGGGGAATGACTGCGGTTTTCCCCTGTGTCTGAAGCCGCTCAATTACTCGCTCATCCGCATCATAGCCTTTATCTGCTAACACTGTATCAGCAACAATGTTGGGTAGCAGTTGGTCGGCTCCATCAAGGTCGCAGGCTTGTCCTGGAGTAAGCGTGGAAGCTTATTGGGTTGCCTAACGCATCCACTACAGCATGAATCTTGGTACTTAATCCACCTTTACTGCGACCAATAGCTTCTGTAGATCCATCCCCCCTTTTGCACCCGCGCTGTGTTGATGGGCACGGACAATTGTTGAGTCAATCATCGCATATTCGTTGTCGGCATCATCTGCCAAGTGCTGAAATACCTGCTCCCACACGCCTGTTTTTGACCATCGACTGAAGCGGGTGTGAATCACACGAAAATCTCCAAATCTTGCTGGTAAGTCACGCGGCTGGTATGCCTGCAAGGGGAAGATATAACACTGCTTCAACAAACAATCGATTATCTTTCGCCGTCACTCCCACATAGCCCTCTCGCCCAGGTAGCAGGTCTTTGATTCTTTCCCACTGGTCATCTCGTAGTGCGTATCGGCGCGTCATCGTTTTCAAGAGTGTTTATTCTTTTTCAGCAATTCTGATTCCAGTTTACCTAATTGATGACACGCCCTAAAGCACATTGAAATTCATGAATGGGAGAAAGACCAAGAAAACTCTTAATCTCAACTACTATATTAGCTTCGGCTTTTTGTGCAGAAAACAATTTTTTACCTGACAGATCGGCAAATAGCTTTAGCCCCTCGTAGATAATAGTATAAGGATCGCGAGTAATTGTCCAACCATCCTTAATTAAGGCGTTTTTAAATCCGTCATGGTAGGTATCTTTTGCTGGCATTGTCACCCTGGCAATAACAGTCAGGTGGGCATTAAACCCACCTGATAAAACTATACCAACAAAGCCTGCTGCTCCTTAGTAATCACTCGCCCTTCATCCTCAAAACCGGCAATTTGATCGAAGTTCAAATACCGATACAAATTCTCGGCAAAAGGATGAATTTTGTTTGCCACAATATCCAGGTATTCCTGTACTGTGGGAATGCGTCCTAATAACGCACAAACTGCGGCTAATTCTGCGGAACCTAAATACACTCTTGCACCTTTACCCATGCGATTATTAAAGTTGCGGGTAGAGGTGGAAAATACAGTTGTGCCATCAGCAACTCGCGCTTGGTTACCCATACATAAACTGCATCCTGGCATTTCTGTCCTAGCACCCGCAGCACCAAAAACGCTATATACACCTTCTTCTTTAAGCTGGTATTCATCCATGCGGGTTGGGGGTGCTATCCACAGGCGTGTTTTTACTTCACCTGCACCTTCCAAAACTTTCGCTGTTGCGCGATAATGACCGATATTTGTCATACAAGAACCAACGAATACTTCTTGCACCGGATCGTTAGCAACTTCCGATAATAATTTCACATTATCGGGGTCATTGGGAGCAGCAACAATTGGTTCTTTGATTTCGTTCAAATCAATTTCAATTATCTCGGCATACTCTGCATCGGCATCAGCTTCAAGTAAAACGGGATTGGCTAACCATTCTTCCATTTTGGCGATGCGTCGTAAAATAGTACGCTCATCATGGTAGCCTCTGGCTATCATATTCTTTAACAGCGTGATGTTAGAACGCAGATATTCAGCAATTGTTTCTGTACTCAGTTTAATGGTGCAACCTGCACAGGAACGTTCTGCTGATGCATCTGTTAATTCAAAGGCTTGTTCGACTTTTAAATCGGGCAAACCTTCCATTTCTAAAATCCGCCCAGAGAAGACGTTTTTCTTGTTCTCTTTCTCTACTGTTAGCAATCCTTTTTGAATGGCGACGTAGGGAATGGCGTTAACAATATCTCTGAGAGTAATACCTGGTTGTAATTCTCCTTTGAATCTTACCAAAACTGATTCTGGCATATCCAAAGGCATCACACCCAAAGCTGCGGCAAAGGCTACTAACCCGGAACCTGCGGGGAAGGAAATACCTAAAGGAAAGCGGGTGTGAGAGTCGCCGCCAGTTCCTACGGTGTCGGGTAGTAGCATCCGGTTTAACCACGAGTGGATGATACCATCACCAGGACGCAGGGCAACGCCGCCACGCTGGGCGAAAAAGTCGGGGAGTTCGTGATGAGTTTGGATATCTACTGGTTTGGGATAAGCTGCGGTGTGACAGAAACTCTGCATCACCAAATCAGCACTGAAACCGAGACAGGCGAGTTCTTTTAACTCGTCGCGGGTCATGGGGCCTGTGGTATCTTGGGAACCAACGGTAGTCATGATGGGTTCGCAAGATGTACCGGGACGCACACCAGGTAATCCGCAAGCTTTCCCTACCATTTTCTGTGCGAGGGTGTAGCCTTTACCTGTATCTTCAGGTGCTTGGGGACGGATAAATAAGGTGCTGGGTTCTAAACCTAGTGCTTGGCGGGTTTTGTCGGTGAGGGTACGCCCAATTAACAAAGGTATGCGTCCACCTGCACGAACTTCATCGAGAATGGTATCTGGTTTGAGGGTGAAGGTGGAAATGACTTCGCCGGCTTCGTTGGTGATTTCCCCTTTGTAGGGATGGATGGTAATTACATCACCTGTTTCTAACTTGGTGACATCACACTGAATCGGCAAAGCACCGGCATCTTCAGCTGTATTAAAGAAGATAGGCGCGATCGCACCACCTAAAATATACCCCCCAGCTCGCTTGTTGGGAACAAAGGGAATATCATTTCCCATGTGCCACAATACCGAGTTGATAGCAGATTTACGGGATGAACCTGTACCAACTACATCACCTACGTAAGCAACAGGATGCCCTTTTTTCTTTAACTCGGCAATGGTTTTCAAGCTTCCCGGTTGCCGTGACTCTAGCATCACTAAGGCGTGTAAAGGAATATCAGGGCGGGTGGTAGCACTTTGTGCAGGGGATAAGTCGTCGGTGTTCGTTTCACCAGGAACTTTGAAGACTGTAACGGTGATTTCTTTGGGTAGTTGGGGACGAACGGTAAACCACTCAGCTTCCGCCCAAGAGTTAATCACCTGCTTGGCGTAGGGATTGGTTTTGGATAATTCCAAAACATCATGGAAAGCATCATACACCAACAGAATTTTACTTAAAGCGTTGGCGGCATAGGCGGCGATTGGTTCTTTTCCTTGTCCCCCCATTACTAGCGGTGTTTCGGAAGAGTCGGAAACTGAGGTGGTAGGAGTTTGCAGCAATTCAATTAAAGATTGCACATTGTAGCCACCTACCATCGTTCCCAGTAATTCTACCGCCTGGATAGGCGAAATTAAGGGGCTTTTCGTTTCACCTTTGGCAATGGCAGTCAGAAACCCAGCTTTTACATAAGCGGCGCTATCAACTCCAGGAGGAACGCGATCGCGCAATAAATGCAATAATGTATCTTCTTCCCCTTTGGGCGGATTTTTTAGTAATTCGCACAGTTCTGAGGTTTGCTTTGCATCTAGCGGTAAGGGGGGAATTCCTAATTCTGCTCTTTCTACAACGTGTTGACGATATGATTCCAACATTCTAGACTCCAAATATTAGCCACAGAGGGTTTTAGTGTTTATAATCACTGCCTATATTTCAGGAGAATTTTAGCTTACAGGTCTTTATCGACAGTATCAACTGCTAATAAGTCTCCCTACTTCAAGTTTTTGGTCTGGCCAGGACTTATAATTATCACTGTATAGCGACTTTTGCCAATAAATCTATTTGAAAATAATTCTTGGGTTGGCATTTCTCGACTTGGTTGTGTGTCTATTCATCAGATAAAATATTTCCTTTGTTAGTTAATTTACACTCATGTTTGTATATGTCCAAAACATACACCGTTGAAGTAATCCATCAAGGCAAGAGTCACACTTTACAAGTCCCTGAAAATGAAACTATCTTAGCAGTTGCCGATCTAGCTGGTTTAGAATTACCTAGTTCTTGTCATGCGGGTGTTTGTACAACTTGTGCGGGTAAAATTATTTCCGGATCTGTCGATCAAACCGATGGTATGGGCGTTAGTCCAGAATTACAAAAACAAGGCTATGTGTTGCTTTGTGTAGCCAGACCTCTTTCTGATATAAAAGTTGAAACAGAAAAAGAAGATACACTCTATCAGTTGCAATTTGGCAAAGACTAATTAAAGAATGAACGCTAAAGGCTAAAGGATGAAAATTTGACAGAAATTTCTCTTTTAATACTTCATCCTTTATGCTGATATCAGTTATTCTAGAAAGCACAAATTACCAGGAATAGGTGAGAATGACTACACATTTTATTACCGCAGAAATTGACCTCCAAGAAACTCCCACAGAGTTAGAGCAAGTAATCACGGCAGAATTACAAACACAAGGTGAACCTTTACGTTGGGCAATTACCTCTGTGGATACAGAACAGCAAAAGGCTACTGTGGAAGCTGTTGTCACCAAAGTTAGTGCTGAGTTGTGAGTCCTGAGTCCTGAGAGTGGGAAGTGCTAGAAGAGTAAAGCTACTGTCTGGTTACTTAGGAATCAACACTTCATACTTCACTAATTAATTTGAAACTCTTTTTCCTTCTTATCTCTCAGCACTCAGCACTTTTTAATGCAAAGTCCATATACTGCTATTTTAATTGTACCAACTGGCGTGGGGGCAGCAATCGGAGGTTATGCTGGAGATGCTTTGCCAGTAGCCAAAGTTATATCACAGGTGTGCGATCGCCTCATCACTCACCCCAATGTCCTCAATGGTGCGAGTTTGTATTGGAATCTGCCAAACACTTTCTACGTTGAAGGTTATGGACTTGACAAATTTGCCGCAGGCTACTGGGGATTGCGTCCTGTACATAGTAACAAAATAGGTTTGCTTTTAGACCAGGGTATAGAACCAGAATTGCGGCTAAGACACTTGCAAGCAGCGGATGCAGCCAGAGCAACTCTAGGCCTAAGCCTGACAGATTATGTAATTACAGATACTCCATTAAATATAGAATTACGAACTTCGCCATCGGGGATTAGTTGGGGAACAATTGGTAACCCAGATAGTTTATTAAGAGCAGCAGAGGTATTAATTAAACAAGCGGGGGCAGAAGCGATCGCAGTTGTTGCGCGTTTCCCCGATGATATGGATGAGGAAGCAGTAGAAAACTATCGTCGCGGCAAAGGTGTCGATCCTTTGGCGGGTGCGGAAGCTGTCATCAGCCATTTAATAGTCCGTACCTTTCAAATTCCTTGTGCCCATTCTCCAGCCTTAGCCTCAGCACCCCCAGATCCTGATTTATCTCCCCGTTCCGCCGCCGAAGAATTAGGTTACACCTTCTTACCGTGCGTGCTTGTCGGCTTAAGTCGCGCACCACAATTTATCATAGAGAAAGAAACAATCAAATATCTATCAGAGGATATTTGGGCAGATCAAATTGATGCTGCAATAATACCAGCAACTGCTTGTGGTAGTAGTGCAATTCTGAGCTTAAATCAGAAGCGATGCCAAATTATCACTATTGAGGACAATAAAACTCAAATCCAAGTTCCTCCCCAACCCTTAAAGATCAAGCCCATACAGGTAAACTCTTATCTAGAAGCAGTCGGTGTATTAGTAGCACATAAAGCTGGTGTTGATCCATCTGCTCTCCGTCCTCAAATCAATTCGTTACAGCAACTTAATTATTAGTCAATAGTCATTTGTTATTTCTCACTTGTCCTCCTTGTCCCCCCATCCCCGCGTCCCCACTGTCTGTTTGTCGTCCCCCATCCCTGTAAATACCCGTGGTTGAACAACAAAAACAAGAGCCAGAAATTCCATACCTAACACGCGTCCAAGTACTGGGGGCGATGGGAGCAACTGCAATTATTTTGTGGATAGTTGCCAAACTGTGGCTACGCTTTGGCGACTTTTCTATATTTTCTTGGCAGTGGAACGAGAAAGATTTGCTTTTTGGGATAGGGTTAGGATTAATTATCACCGCTTTGAGTGGCTTAACTTATCGCTTTTGCCCTCCCTACCGTAAAAGTGCAGATTATTATTTAGACTTGGTGCTCAAGCCTTTAGTATTACCAGACATAATTTGGCTAGGGTTGCTACCGGGGTTAAGTGAAGAATTATTATTCCGGGGTGTGATGTTACCAGCCTTAGGAGCAGATCATGTAGCTGTAATTGTATCGAGTCTTTGCTTTGGGGTATTGCACCTGAGTGGTTCTGAACAATGGCCTTACGTACTATGGGCAACCATTGTCGGGCTAATTTTCGGGTATAGCGCTCTGTTGACAGGCAACTTATTAGTACCGATTATTGCCCATATTATGACGAATTTGATTTCTAGCTATTTGTGGAAATTGCGCCGGGTGTAGAGCGAAAATTATAGTAATAGCTTAAGCAGAGTGTAAATTACTAAAGTGCTAACCCTATCCTTTGGGAACGTTTGAGAGCGAACAGGTGACGCTCGTACCTCATCAGTGCTGTGTACTAAGAGCGCAGTCGTTCCTCTACGTACCCGTCGCTAACTCACTACGAACTCATCATCTTTACTCTGCGAGAGCTTATAGCTAAGAGGTAGAAACTAGTAATTATTAATAAATATCACATTTTTATATACTGCTTGCATAAATTTAGGAAGTCCGAGAAATATATCTGTAGAGAAAATAAAACATCTTTTCAACAGATTTTTAAAGCTTTCCTATGAATCGACCTCTACAATTTGGCAAAAATAGCACATATCGCTTCTCTACAATTACCGCAACCTTGATAATTTTGATAGTTGCGACTGTATTCGGTCAAGTAAAAATCTATAGCGCTGTAGCACAAACACCAAATACAGGTACAGTAACCCCAGCGCCAAACCGTAAGGCTGAAGCCGATAAACTTGTGGAAACAGGAACTAAGCAGCTTGATGAAAATCAATACGAAGCGGCTTTGCAATCTTTCCAACAAGCACTAGCTATTTATAAACAAATTAAAGACCGTCAGGGAGAAGGTAAAGCATTGCAAGGTTTAGGTAGTGCTTATGTCTTCTCCGATAAGAATCAGAAAGGGATTGAATATTCTCAGCAAAGTTTAGCAGTTGCACAGGAAATCAAAGACCGTACGCTAGAAGGAAAGTCTTTAAGTATACTAGGTGTAGCTTACAAATCCTTAAAGGACTATGCCAAATCTCTAGATTACCAACAGCAAGCACTGGTCATTGCCAGAGACATTAAAAATCGTGAACTTGAGGCAGATAGTTTACGGCGATTTGGTCATGTTTATTATGCTCAAGAAAATTATCAAAAAGCAATTGACTACTATCAGCAAAGCTTGGTAGTTGCACAACAGATTAACAATGGTTACTTAACAGCTTCTGCTCTATCCAGCTTGGCGGATTCTTGTAACTCACTAAAAGATTACCAAAAAGCAATTAATTACTATCAGCAAACTCTAGAAATATCAAGAAAAATCAAGCGGCGTGATGGTGAATTATACGCTCTAAATACTATAGGTAATATTTACTATGATTCTCTCCATGATTACCAAAAAGCCAGTGATTACTATCAGCAAACTCTAGTAATTGCTAAAGAAATCAAAAACAGTGAATATCAATCTATAAGCCTACAAAATCTTGGTCAAGTTTACAACTATAAACTCAAAGACTACCAACAAGCGATTAATTATTATCAACAAGCATTAGCACCTACACGAAAGATAAAAAATAAGGATCGGGAGTCCAGTATTTTATATGGCATTGGTAAAGCTTACCAGTCTTTGAAAAATCAGCCAAAAGCCCTAGAGTACATTCAGCAGAATGCCAAAATTAATTTAGAACTTAAAAAACTCAATTGTGACTCACTAGATATTTATTCTCTCGGTGCAGCTTATGAAGACTTAGAAGAATATACCAAAGCAAGTGATTATTATAATCAAGCATTAGTAATTGAGCGGAAAACTAACAAGCGTGATTGTGAGTTAAATATCCTAAAATCTCTGACTGACACTTATAATTCTCTAAAAGATTATCAAAAGGTAATTAGCACGTCACAACAAGCTTTGATAATTGCTAGAGAAATTAAAGACCGGGAAAGCGAATTTAAAATATTAGCTTATGGTTTTGGTAAGGCATATAATTCGCTACAGGAATATGCAAAAGCAATTGAATATTATCAGCAAAGTCTCGCAATTGTGCGGAATTTAAAGAAGCGCGAGCAAGAATCTGATTTATTGAATGATATAGGTAGCATTTACCACGATTCACTTAAAGAATATCCCAAGGCAATTGAATATTTCCAGCAAGCATTAGTTATTGCTCAAGAAATTAAAAATCGACCATATCAACTCACTTCTATTAGAGGTCTTGGACTGGCTAATTATAAATTACAGAAATCTCAAAAAGCAATTGAATATTATCAGCAAGCACTTGCCATTGCCCAAGAACTTAAAGACTGGGAAAAAGAAACAAAACTACTAATAAATTTAGGCGAGGCTTTTAGCGATATTAAAAACGAACCTCAAGCAATTACCTATTATCAGCAAGCTATCAAAGTGGCAAGGGAGAGCAAAGACCGAGATTTAGAACAGCGTACCCTAACGCAAGTGGGAACGAGTTATTTGTTACAGGGAAATTTACCCCAAAGCATTGAATACTATCAGCAAGCCCTAGTCATAACACGGGAAACTAAAAATCGCGATGACGAGGGGAAGATTTTAATGCTTTTAGGAATTGATTACAACTACATGGGTAACTTGCCAAAGGGATTTGAGCTACTTCAACAAGCGTTATCCATTACCAAAGGAACTGAATTTGAAAGTGGTGTTTTGGTCAATATTGCTGTTATTTACATGGCACAGGGAGATTATCTCAAAGCCATTGACTTGAGTCAGCAATCCTTAGCAATTGCCAGAGGCGAAAATCCTTCAAAAAATGGTCAGCATATCAAAGACCATGATACAGAAGGGCTAGCATTAATTATTTTAGGTGGTGCTTACTCTGCTGGGCAAAATGATGATCAAAAAGCTATTGAGTTGCTACAACAAGGCTTGACTATTGCGCGGGAAAGTAAAAACCGTTTTTTAGAATCGATGGCTTTGAGTTATTTAAGTATTGCTTATGTAGATCTCAAGGAATATCCCAAAGCAATTGATTTTGCCAAACAAGGTTTAGCTATTGCTCAAGAAATCAAAAATCCAATAGCAGAATTAATATCTTTACCTTCACTAGGTATTATTTACGGGAATTTGGGAGACTATCCACAGGCAATTTCTTTCAATCAAGAAACTTTGAAAATTGCTCGCAAAACGCAAAATCATGTAATGGAAGGTATTACACTGCTATCGTTAGGCGGCATTTATGATGACCAAGGAAATACCCAAAAAGCAATGGAAGTGGCGCAGCAAGCAGCAGCAGCATTTGAGGAAAGTAAAAGTCCTGTGTTCAAAGCTGTGGCGCTAATGAGTTTGAGCGGTGGTTATGAAAGGTTACAAGACTATCCAAAAGCTATTGCTACAAGCCAAGAAGCATTGACTATTGTGAGGAAGCTAAAAGACCGATCGCTAGAGTCTAATGCTTTAGGCAATTTAGGTTATATTTACCGCAAATCGGGACAATTTCAACAGGCGATATCCTTCTATGAAGAAGCATTGAAAACAGATCCGACTCCAAATATTCCAGGGAGTGGTGCTGGTGCTTATACAGGTTTAGCTCGTGCTTATCGCAGTTTAAATCAGCCACAGAAGGCTATTGAATATTACCAAAAAGCTGTTCGTGGAATAGAGCAAGTGCGGCAAAAAATTCAAGGTTTACCTCCACAGTTGCAAACATCATTCCTACAAGCTGGTCGCAAAGGAGAAACTAGGGCAGATATTTATCGCGAGTTGGGTGATTTATTACTTGCTCAAGGTAAGATAGCCGAGGCACAGCAGGTATTAGATTTGCTGAAACTGCAAGAGGTGAAAGATTTTCTGCGTATTAGCCAAAGAACTAGGTCACTAGAACGACCAACTGACCCCAATACTAACGCCATCCTTGATAAAGCAGTAGCATTGGGTAAGGAATTAGACACACTCGAAAAAATTCAACCTACTAAAAGAACAAGTAGCCAACAACAGCGAATTGTAGAATTGCGGAAATCTCAAACAGATATTCGCAAACAGTTTGGTGAATTTCTCAAAGACCCAGAAGTAGAGAAACTTGTGGCAGAGTTACAACAAAGTACTGGGGGAGAAAATATTAATTTAGAAACGCAAGTAAAAACTCTCCAAGATAATCTTCAGCGACTTAAGCAAGATGCAGTAATTCTCTATCCGTTGGTTCTTAAAGATCGTCTGGAATTGGTGTTAGCTACTCCCTACGGGCCTCCTATTCACCGCACAGTTGCGGTGACTGAGGAACAACTGAATAGTACCATCGAAAAATATCGCCGTGATCTAAAAAGTCCAATTAGCAATGCTAAAGTTTCTGGCGGTCAACTCTATGAATGGCTAATTAAACCTATAGAAAAAGACTTGTCTGAAGCCAAAACCAAAACCATTATTTACGCTCCCGATGGTAAACTGCGTTATATTCCGTTAGCCGCTTTATATGATGGTAAACAATGGTTAGTACAACGCTTCCGCATCAATAATATTACTGCTCTGAGCTTGACAAATTTCACCACTAAACCACAGCCACAATTGCAAATTTTAGCAGCGGCATTTGCTAATTCTCAACGTAATGTCGATATCAAAGTTGGCAACAAAGATTTCAAATTTCAAGGGCTACAATTTGCAGGTCGTGAGGTGGAAGGAATAGCAGCCACAATTCGGGATACTAAAAAAGTAGTTGATGAGCAATTCAACCCAGATATTGTTTACTCAATGAATGATTACAACGTTGTACATTTGGCAACTCATGCTGCTTTTGTTGCTGGCCAACCAGAAGATTCTTTCATTGTTTTTGGTAATGGCAAATATGCGACTCTAGGGGATGTCCAAAACTGGAATTTACCCCACGTAGACTTATTTGTATTGAGTGCTTGCGAAACTGGCTTGGGTGATAAATTAGGCGACGGTAAAGAGATTTTGGGCTTTGGTTACCAAATTCAAAGAACAGGAGCAAGAGCTGCGATCGCCAGTTTATGGTCTGTTGATGATGGCGGTACGCAAAGTTTAATGAATACTTTTTATAGCGCACTAAAAAAACCGAACACGACGAAGGCTGAAGCCCTGCAAGCAGCACAAATAGCATTAATTACTGGGAATTATGAGGCTTTAGGTAAACAGCAAGATGGAGGAGATCACCTCAGCCACCCCTACTATTGGGCACCGTTCATTCTCATTGGTAATGGATTATGAGAGCAATTTTTGACTTTGGATTAAAAGTGTAGTGTTGTGGCAGGCAATGCCCACCCAACAGAATTGTTAATTTTTCAAGAATGATTGAGGATTGGCGATCGCCTTTGTGCTGCTAGTGCGATCGCCTGGGGCAAAATTTGATGTTCCTGAAGTTGAATCCGCGCATGGAGGGTTTGGGCTGTGTCATCTGGAAGGACTGGTACTGCCGCTTGCATTAATATTGGGCCGCTATCTACTTCTAAGCAAACTAGATGCACCGTACAGCCAGCAATTTTTACACCAGAGGCTAAGGCTTGTTCTACTGCATGGATACCTTTAAAACTAGGCAACAAGCTGGGATGGACATTAATAATTCTGTCAGCAAAGGCATCAATTAATACTGGCGTTAATAGCCGCATCCAGCCTGCCAAAATCACCCATTCCACATCGTACTGTCGTAAAGTTTGTACAAGTTGCTCATCAAACTTTTCCCGGCTTTTGTAATCGCGGTGATTCAGCAATACCGCTTCTACACCCCTGTTTGCAGCCCGAACAGCAGCCTTAACCCCAGGGTTGTTATAAATTAAAACTTGAATTTGAGCATTTAGTTCCCTTTGTTCAATAGCTTGGGCAACAGCCTCAAAATTACTGCCATTTCCAGAAGCGAGAATCCCTAATTTTAAGGGAGTGGTAGATGCCAATTGGTTACTAGAAATCTTGGGAGAAATCAAACTACTAGTAGCAGTAACCGTAATAGGATTATTACTCATAAGCGAAGGTCGATAATTTTGACATTCTCCGGTAATTTCGTGTTCTCGGAAACTTTTGTGAGTAGGGCTGCTGTGGGAGAGAAAGCTGTAGGTCTGGGTTGTCCTGGGTCGGTGTTATCTAATTGCAGTCGCAGCTGACCATCAGGAGTAAATTCAAAAATTGTTAGTGCTTGTTTTTGCTCAGCGGAAACTGTGATATCCAAATGCATTGGTTGTGGTGTTGGGTTAATGCTGTACTTAAATTCCACAGCCATCGGCTTTTGCGGATTGGGCGAGAGAATATATAATTTACCATCCGGCGAGAAAATAAAAGTGAGTGCAACATTCGATGAAGGGTCTTTACTTTGCCATTGCCCTAATAATTTCTGGGAAATTGGGTTTGTCGGCTGATTTGTTGGCGATGGCGTTGTGATTGGTGCTTTTGTTGGCTGATTTGTGGACGATGGCGTTGGGATTGGTGCTTTTGTCGGCTGATTTGTTGGCGGTGTTGGGATTGGTGCTTTTGTTGGTTGAGCCAGCACAGCTGTATCGAGTGTCATCGATAATGCTATAAGTACGCTAGAGGTCAGCATGGTGCTGGCGATGAAAAATTTGCCAAAGAAGGGGAAAATTTTAGGCATTTGTTTGAGCCAATAGAATGAAAGGATCTTAGCAGTACCTCTGCGTAGAATCACACTCTACCGCATTTGATAGCCAAAATAGCTATGAAACCATCCCGTTCTTCTGACATGCAACTGCTGGATAATGATACAGTTGCCGCCTGGATTTTTCTGACACCAGCATTGATTTTACTGGGTCTGTTTATCATTTGGCCGATCGCCTATTTGTTTTATCTGAGTTTTACCGCTGGTAGTTTTACTTCAAAAGGCACTTACCTAGTAGGCTTAAAAAATTACTGGCGGTTGTTATTCAATTCCGATTTTTGGCAAGTTTTAGGTAACACCGTTTATTTTACCGTTGCCACTGTCATTCCCAGTTTAGTTATTCCCTTAGGGTTGGCAGTACTATTAAACCGTTCTGTACCTGGACAAGGCACAATGCGAAGTGCCTACTTTCTGCCTTCAATTATTTCTCTTGTCGCCGCAGGGTTAGGATTTCGCTGGTTATTTCAAACCGCTGGCCCGGTAAACGCATTTTTAAATATATTTGGCATCCCATCAATTCCTTGGTTAGGAGACACATTTTGGGCTATGCCAGTACTAATTTTAGTAAGTATTTGGAAACAACTCGGTTTTAATATGGTGGTGTTCTTAGCAGGATTGCAAGCAATTCCCCCCAGTCGTTACGAAGCTGCGGAACTGGATGGTGCAAATGGTTGGCAACAATTTTGGCATATCACCCTCCCTGGATTGCAACCGACTTTAATATTTGCGATTGTCACCACTGCGATTTTTACCTTGCGGAGTTTTGAGCAAGTTTATGTAATTACAGGTGGTGGGCCGTTAAATTCCACAAATTTGCTGGTTTATTACATTTACCAAGAAGCCTTTGGTCAATTTGATTTTGGTTATGCAGCCGCAGCCGCGACAGTATTACTAGCAGTAACCCTAGTGTTTGTGTATTTGCAATTACGAACTTGGGGTGAGGAATGATGATGGCAGATGGCAGGAGGCAGAAGGTTAAACTGAACGGAGTCTTTGATACTCGGCGATGAGTCTTTGATACTCGCGGACGAATCTTTAATACTCGCGGACGAGTCTTTAATACTCGTGAATGAGTCTTTGATACTCGTGAATGAGTCTTTGATACTCGGCGATGAGTCTTTGATACTCGGCGACGAGTCTTTGATACTCGTGAATGAGTCTTTGATACTCGCTAACGAGTCTTTGATACTCGCCGATGAGTCTTTAATACTCGTGAATGAGAAAATAGACACAGCAAAGTATACATGGTAGGGGCACGGCATCCAAAATTTTTCTACAAGCTGATAATATTAATGATGCCGTGCCCCTACTACGATAATTTTCCTTAACTGAACCGTATTGAAACCAGACTCATAGCATTTCAGTTTAATAATGATACAAATACACGGCTAAGGGTTTAGCAATGCTCATACGTGTCAACTTAACGTGAAACCCTTGTTAAAACGTGATTTTGTATTCACTCACCTACCATTACAATCCTCGTCACCCCACCCCAGTTTTGTCTAAAGCCAAAACTTCCCCTCCCCGCAGGCGGAGAGAAGTTGCGTGCGGGGGTTCCCCCCCGTTGAGCAAACTTCGGGGGAGGGGATTAAGGGGAGGGGTAAAACGTATGTGGGATAAGCGTTTGAGCTTAAGTTGACACCAATGAGCAATGCTAAACCCCTACGAAAAATCTATATTTACAGCAGTTTACATATTCATGGAATACGCGTAGAGACGTTACATATAACGTCTCTACATTGATTGTTGGAGATGTCCAATCAACAAATCAACATCTAGCCTAAGAACCAGAAGCAACCTTAACAGGTTTATTTTTCATTGCTTTAAAGCGTTCACCCAACTGTTCAGCAATAGTTTTCAAACCTGGAGTCTTTTTAGCCGCAGTCTTCACATAATCATAAACCGTCAAACTGCTGCTCATCGCTTCGCTACCGACCGCCAATAAAGTATCATCAACTTGTTCTGTGACTTGGCGCAGTCCGGTTAACAATTCCGTCAGTGTTGCAGCTAATTGATAATCTCGCGTAAACTCCTCTACATCAAAACTGGCTGGGAGAATATCGCGGTTAGTCTGAGCAGCAGTCAGACTATTATTGACAAAAGCCAAGCTTTTATCGCCCATTTTAAATAACTTACGTCGTTCTTCCACACTTAGAGTAACCAGAAACGGCAGCTTTTTTTGAATTGTTTGCAACGCTGCTTTGATTTCTTGGATATCTTCTGGCGTAAGGGAGGCGGTAATATTTTGATATGGCATGGGAGAATTACCCTGATGATTTAACTCTCTCTAGGATTCCCAGCGATAAATGCGATCGCACATCTTACAACCAATCAGTCACAATAAATCGCAAAATTCCTCAATCTTCCCTTCCTCTCTGCGCCTCCGCGCCTCTGCGTGAGGATAAAAATCTTTAAGCTACCTGCAATGGCTGTCCGAGAGTTTTTGGTTCCGGGAGAGGTTCACCAAGTTCCAAGGCTTTTTCAATTAACATCTCTAGTACCTCTTGGGCATTCTTCAGCGCTTCTTCGTAAGTATCTCCGTGAGTACAAGGCTGCATGACATTGGTAAACTCAGGCAACAGCACAACATAACATTGGTCTTCATCTGACCATTGAATAATAATTGTATATTTCATTCTTCTGTTTCCTCTGGTTCTACTTCTATAGTCTTGAGTTGTTCCAGCGCTTCATTAACTTGTTTTTCTAGATAAGGCTTGGCATCACTACCATCTTTGCCAGCGATGATAATAGCTTGAGGTAATTGTGGATGTATCCATTTACTATGGCTACCTTTTGCTGGTTTATAGGCAAACCCTGCTTGCAGCAATAAGCTTTTTAATTCTCTAATTTTCTTGGGATAACCTCAGCTTACATTCTGGCTCCCCACTTCCTCAATTTATTCTGAGCGAACTCTCGCAGTTTCTCATCTGGGTCATTCTCTGCTCTGTCAAGCAAAAGTGGTAAAGTTTGGGGATGCTGAGGAAATTGCTCAATAATGAACGCAAGTGCAACACGCCGAGGATTTAGCCAGTAGCTTGGATGCTTGAAAGAGTCTGTGACAGTACAATCATGCAAAAATTCAAATATTCCAGGTTCATCTTTCCAATCTTGAGCTAGACATACTATTGCTAATCTTCGTACTGGCCAAGCTTTATCAAAACGAGCGCAGACCTTGAGAATTGAAAAAGTATCAGGATCGTGTTTCCCAATACTAGCTAATTCTAGTATTGCGCTTCGTCGCACACGCATATCGCTATCCTGTTGAATACAGATTTTAAGAATAGACAAAGTATCAGAGTCTCTTATCCGTTTCCTAGCTAGTGCTTGTATTGCTGCTATTCGCATATGAACATCATCTGATTGAGCATATATCTTTAGCATTGGTAAATTATTAGCATCAATTGCTAATTCTGTGACTAACTCATCTATAAATGCCTGAGCTACAGCCCAATAGCGAGTACAATCAAGGACATTTTTAAGGTAAGGTAGTGTTTCTGGATGACTTTTCCAAGTAGTTGCAATTGCCGAAACTGCTTGAGCGCAAACTTGACTAATTAACTCAAACTCTTCTGTATTTGTAGGTTCTTTGCCAGTTTCATACTGCGTTAAGTTTTTGAGGTAGTTTAAGAGTCTATTATCAGTTGCAGAGATTGCATTCCTATTTCTGACTTCTGCTAAACACTTAGCCGCTAAAAATAGGTTGACAAACTTCTGTGGTTCTCCATCTTGTGCCATTAAGTGCTCAAGAATTTCACCAACAAATTTTGGCTCAATCATTCCGGCAATTAGCAGCAAAACCTCATGCCAAGTTTCATCTTGCCAGTGTTTGCCAAAAACTTCAGTTGTTAAATACTCAATTGTAATACTGCGTTCTTTCTCAAACTGCCAGACAAACTCCCAAGCACAGAAATATTCCAAAAATGTTCTATGCACAAAAGCATAGTAATCTGCACCCAAGAAACATAACATAAAGTTGCGAGTCCGCAGTTGATTAATCATCACCCTCGCAGCTTCTCTGGCTTGGCTGACTTCTATAGTTTTGAGATAGTCAGTCAAAATTTTAACTAAATCATCTTCTTTAATTAAATTACCTGCTAAACCTTTGTCGCCAGTTTGCATATAATAAGCAACCTGACGCAGCATCGCTTGCTTATCTTTATAATCAATAGTTTTAGGATCTATTCTTTTATCTTCCACCAAAGCACATTCTACATCCCATTGATGCAACAGTACCCGCGATGCTTGGTTATAAAGTTCGGCCCTATCTCTTGGCAATTCCTGATTACGATTGAGAATCGCCATCATCGTTAACAATAGGGGATTCCCCGCTAGTTCTGTAATAGCTTTGGAAGTTTCAATTCCTTTTTGCAATCGTTCGCGTTTCCTAACTTTATCTGCTGTATCGCTAAAAGTTAACTCATGCCAACGGTAAATAAAATCCTGAATTTGTGATGAGTCTAAATCTTGCAACATAAAGTGATGAAATTGAGCATCCCTTAATCGTTGCGGTTTATAGCCAATCACGCGAGAAGTGACAATCACCTGCACATTAGGATATTCATTGGTGAAGCGATGAATAGCTGTAATAATATCCTCACGTTTACCAGGGTCAAATACTTCATCCAAACCATCAAACATCACCAAAGCGTTACCAGACTTTAGCTGTGCTTGTAATTGATGCTGATTGAGGTGAGAAATTGCACCGGGACTTTGATGAAAGAACTCTAAAAAATTCTTGCAATGTCCGTCATCAGAATTTCGCATATAAGCGCGTAGTTCAATTAGCAAGGGAATTGGTGGTAAAACAAATCCCGCTTTATCGAGTT
Organism: Nostoc sp. 106C; assembly: GCF_002154725.1. Taxonomy (GTDB): domain Bacteria; phylum Cyanobacteriota; class Cyanobacteriia; order Cyanobacteriales; family Nostocaceae; genus Aulosira. The sequence continues at coordinate 33,870 of NZ_MTAW01000201.1, forward strand.
GATCGATAGTTTTTTCTACCCAATCTAGCGCTAGGTATTGCAATAACGTAGACTTACCCGCACCAGGATCGCCTAAGATGACTATGTATTTATAAGTTTGGGGCTGATTGACAATATCTAATACTGAATGTATCGGCTGTTCAAAATAAACTCGTTTATATTTTTCTAATTCTTCTAAAGCAACTTCTTCTGCTTCTACTTGGTCAGTTTCTCGCAGTCGCCGCAGATGTTCTTTAGGTAGTTCGTGGATTTGGGGTAAAACTTGGTGAACTTCTCGCACATTTTGCGCGATAAATATTCCCCATAATCTCAGTTCGTTATAGGCGTAACCGCTGGTATCTAAACTATCTAATTTTAAATTGACATAGCGCTCGCGAATTGCTTCTTGATATTGCCGCAAGTCAAATTCTGGTTTAATCTCGCCTCTACCTTGATTATCTTTGCTAATATCATCGAGCTTCTGGAGAATTAAAATATCGCGTAAATCTTTTGATTCAGCTAAAATTTGTTGGCATTTTCTCAGATAATTATCAGTCACTAATTGCCAGCTAAATCTAGCTGGTAAAGCAGGGAAATTCAGACTCTTCCAAATTTCTTCCAGAGTTTGATAATCCAGCTCATCACAATCTGGATCAAAAGCTTTACCGAGTATTTCTTTAACCGACTTGTGGTAGATAAATTTTTTGAGTGGTTTCTGGAATTTCTTGATGTCTTCCTCAGAAGCCTTGCGAAACTTTAACTCATCTTCTAGCAGTTGCAAAAATTCCTTGAGTGCTTTAGCAATAGCTTTGTGAATAGGTTCTTTCTTAAATAGGTCAGGAACGTTGTTAAAACGGTCTTTAAAAAAATCTTTGGCGTAGTCCTTAGCTAAATCATTGGCAAATTCTGAGGTAAGAATATTTTTGACCAGAAATCCCACAGCATTGGTTGCTACCCAGCCAACTAGCCATTCCACTATCATACTCGCGCCTGCTTCAGCTTTTGACTACGAGTATATACACCAGCATCAGTAATTTTCCCAGATTTCCGAGATATTAAAGAAAGTAGTTTTGTAATAGTCAACATATCGTGCTGACCTTCATCCCGCCCAGAACTGAAGTTCCGGGCTAATAGCGCAAGTCCACTCAAGTGGACTGAAATATGCAGCTAGTCTACTTCAGTAGACTTTAGCTATTAGCCTTGGAATTGATTCTAAGGCGAGATGACAACGAAGCGGGAGTATTTTGTGGTGAGTGGTCAGGCACATCATCAATTAATAACAGCATTGCTGTGCCCTTTGCAATGCTCATTGGTGTCAACTTAAGCTCAACGCTTATCCCACATACGTTTTACCCCACCCCTTAATCCCCTCCCCCGAAGTTTGCTCAACGGGGGGGAACCCCCGCACGCAACTTCTCTCCGCAGGCGGGGAGGGGAAGTTTTGGCTTTAGACAAAACTGGGGTGGGGTGACGAGGATCGTAATGGTAGGTGAGTGAATACAAAATCACCTTATAACAAGGGTTTCACGTTAAGTTGACACGTATGAGCATTGCTGTGCCCCTACCCCTACAATTTAGGAAATTTATTTTTTGTTACCCGCTTAACTAACTACCGCCTCTGCCTTTTCCTTCACAGGTGGCACATAAGGTTTTTCTGCACCTTGGGCGAGATATTCGGCTAGCTGACTTTCAATTTGATCGCGCACAATTTGGCGATATTCGAGAAAATGCTCATTGTGGGCACAAGCTGAAAGGTAATGCTCGGCAACTCCTGGGTTATGCTTGATGATGCTAAATAAGTGATGCCAGAATTTCCAGCGGGTTTCGCGTTTGATGCCTTGTCGCCAGATGACAATTAATAGCGCTTTAATTACTATCAACTCTGGCCATTTAAATGGCGCTTTCCACGTTGGCGCACCCATCATTAAAAAGCAGCGGTAGGTGCGATCTAAATACTTCACTGGATCGTATAAGGCACAAAATGCTTCAATGTATTCTCTGGCAATATCTTCCAAGGGACGGGTAGCAACAAAGTTCATCAAGGTTGTCTGGTTGATGTTACCGTCTTTGTTTTCCCGTAATCTCCCTTCTTTTTTCAGGCGATGCCACAGGGCTGTGTTGGGTAGCGCTTGCAACATGGCAAAGGTAGTGGAAGGAATTGCAGCTTGTTCAGCAAACCGGACAATGCGATCGCCTGCACCTGCTTTTTCGCCATCAAACCCGATAATAAATCCAGCCATTGGGCGTAATCCAGCTTTGATGATGGTTTGCACAGCGTCGGTGAGGGAACTGCGGGTATTTTGAAATTTCTTCGTCATTTGCAAGCTATCTTCATCTGGGGTTTCAATCCCCAAAAATACCGCCGCAAAACCAGATTCAACCATCAACTCCATCAATTCTGGATCTTGTGCTAAATCAATTGAAGCTTCAGTATCAAAGCGGAAGGGATATTGATGTTCTTGCATCCAAACTTTTAACTCTTTCAGCAACAATTTCACATTGCGTTTGTTGCCAATAAAGTTGTCATCAACCATGAACACACCCCGCCGCCAACCCAATTCATAAAGATAATCCAACTCTGCTAATAGTTGGGCTGGGGTTTTGGTGCGTGGTTTGCGACCGTAGAGAACAATGATGTCACAGAATTCGCATTGAAAAGGACAACCCCGCGAAAATTGCACGGACATCATATCGTAGGCATCAAATTCTAATAAATCAAAGCGGGGTACTGGTGTGCTTGTGACATCTGGTTTTTCACTCGTGCGGAAAGTACCAGATGTATCACCCCGTTGAATCGCCTCAACGAACATAGGTAAGGTGATTTCCCCTTCATCCAAAATCAGGAAATCTGCGCCCACGTTTTGCACATCATGGGGTGTAGAGGTGGGGTAGGGGCCGCCCACAGCGACTAACTTACCACGCCGCTTGGCTTCTTGGATTTGGTCTAGTAAGTCCTGTTTCTGGACAATCATGGCGGAGAAAATAACTACATCAGCCCAAGCCCATTCTTCCTCGGTAACTGGACGGATGTTGCGATCGACTAGTTTATATTCCCATTCTTGAGGCAAAATTGCCGCCACTGTCACTAAACCCAAAGGTGGTAACAAAACCTTGCGATCGACTAACGCCAAAATTTTTTCGTAAGACCAAAAGGTTTTTGGAAATATTGGATACACCAGTAGGACTCGCATACAGTATCAATCCTCACACTTTGATTGTTATCCCACTTTAACGAAAATTAAGACTCATTGACTTTTTATCTAAGCAGCTTCAGCTGTTTACTAAAATTTTTTTCTTATTGCTAATAAAAGCAATACCTACGGTAAGCGACGCTAACACTATAGGGGGTAATAACTTTAGAGAGGAGAACGCCAATTTTCGATTTGCAAACTGGGTATCCGTTGAAATTCTCTAACGTTAGATGTAACAACAATGTGATTATGGGTTACTGCTGTTGCGGCAATCAGTACATCATAAGCACCTATAGGAGAGCCTGCTGTTTTCAGAATTCCTCTGATTTGGGCTGCTTGATCTGCTTCGGTTGAACCAAAAGGTAAAACTATAATTGCTTTTAAAAATGCTTCAATCAACGGTTGAATTTTAACGGCTCTTTCTGGATTGATTGCTAATCCATATTTGACTTCCATAACCGTTAAAGATGAAATAAAAACCTCAGTAGGAGAGATAACTTTTAATTTCTTTAAGGTGTTTTCTTCTCCTTTGACAAAATCGCTAATTACGCAAGTATCGAGTAGATAACCCATCATTAAAATTCTACTTCTTTAGGTGGTAGAAGCTCATCTCGATAGGATTCAAAGTTGATACTTTCGGCTACACCTTGATATTCCATAATTATTTCTGGCCAAGTTGTAGCTTTTATTTCTAAGAAAGTAACAAAGACTGGGCTTTCAGTAATACCCTGTGGTTTTTCAGCAAGTTCAATTTTGCCGTTCTTATAAATTCCTTGAATAGTTTGTAACATCAACTTTCCTTAATTCTAATGGTCTCCTCTCTCATAGTATAAACAACAATTAATAACCGAGCCTTGCCACATGCTCTAATAATTCACTCTTATTCATTCCCTCAACGGGTCTTGACAACGCCACTTTTCACGCCGCTAATTTTCAAAACATCAGTCATAGTTGCACAGTAATTTGGTAACCCAAAACTGGCAGGATTGATAGCGTTTTCGTAAGTAAACTGTCGATAGTTCATGCAGAATCTATCCCAAGCAGCCATCTGAATTCGGAAGACAGCAATAATCAAGTTGGCTAATGTTATAGATAATGGAACGCGAAAGTAAATCTTTTTACCCAAATAGGCGCAGACTTCTTCTACGGCATCGTTAACAGTCAATTGCTCTTGACCTAAAACAAACTTGCGTGGTTCCTGTCCAGCCGAGGGATGTTCAATTAAATATTTGACTGTGGTCGCAATGTCTCTTCCGTGGATAAAGTGGAAACTTCCATCTGCTTGCAAAAACCGAATTATATTAATATATTTTGTGACTTCAGGGATACCAGATGTTAAATGAGAATAGGGTTTTTTGGCATCACCACCTAAAACTAAAGTGGGAAAAACTGTGGTAATTTTAGGTGCGATCGCCAATTTTGAGATTTGGTGCAAGCATTCATACTTAGAACTGACGTAATCTGTACCAATTTCTCCAGCTTCTTTGAGTGGTTGATTGTGTCGATCCAAAACGCTAGCTGTAGAAAAGTAAATTACTTGTTCGCATCTGTCTGGATCTAGCAGCTTCAGCAATTCTAAAGTCTTATTTACATTAATATTAAAGGTTTCCTCACCACCCCAAGCTGTTGCTGTTAGCACCGCAATATCAATTGTGGATAGCAATTCAGCAAACTGGCCAATTTGTTGCATATCACCTTGCAACACGGTGATACCCGGACGCGCCTGAATATCAACTTGCAATTTACTTGGGTTTCTAACTAGGAGATACAGCTCGTAATCTGTTTCTTGAATTAAGGCTTCACTGAGGTAGTGACCTATGCAGCCACTTGCACCAGTCACTAAAATTCGTTTCTGGCTCATAGAGAGTTTTGAGTTTTATTTATTAGTTGCTTGTAATGAATTTTTAGTTCCCGGTGTAGCTCTATGAGTAATACACAATCAGCTATAGTAATGCTAAATCATTTAGGAAAAATTAATATTTTTTGCTTCGTGCCTTTATGCCTTTGTGGTTAAAAAATTATTCTCTAAACACAAAGACACGAAGACACAAAAAGTAAAACCGCGAAACAGATTGACAACTGACTAAACCAGTACATTAAGCTGCTTTGCAGTTTCAAAGAAGAAAGCGACATTTTCTTCTGGAGTTTCTGGTAGTACACCATGACCGAGATTGAGAATATGACCCCAATTGCCAGCTTTGCGAACAGTATCGAGGATGCGATCGCGGATAAACTGTTTGGAACCAAATAGTACGCCTGGGTCGAGATTTCCCTGAACTTTCACATGCTTGCCCAATCTGGCTCTTGCTTCTGCCATATCTACTGCCCAGTCTACAGTCACAACATCAGCACCAGATTTTGCCATTCTCTCCAATACACCAGCACTACCGCTAACCAGCAAAATTAAAGGTGTATCGGGATGGGTTTGCTTGACTTGCTCAAAAACCCGTTGCTGATATGGCAAAGCAAAGGTGTCATAATCTTGAGGACTCAATTGACCTGCCCAGGAGTCGAACATTTGCACAACTTGAGCACCACAGTCAATTTGGTAGCGTGCGTAAACGGCGATCGCATCTGCTAATTTCGCTAAAAATTGATGCAGAATTGTCGGGTCAGAAAACGCCATATTCTTGATGATGGAATAGGTTTTAGAACCTTTTCCCTCGACTGCATAAGCAGCCAATGTCCACGGCGCACCAACAAAGCCTAACACCGTTGATTGATGCCCTACCTCTAGACGCAACGCCTGCAATATAGTTTTGATAAACGGCAGGGATGCTTCGGGATCGAAGGGACGCAGGTTATCTACTTGTTCTTGAGTGCGAATGGGCGAGTGAATAATTGGTCCTTTACCTTCCGCAATATCCATGTCAATGCCTAAACCCGGCAATGGCGTTACAATGTCGGAAAATAAAATTACCCCGTCTGGTTGAAAGGCTCTCCAAGGCTGTAGGGAAACCTCAATCGCTACTTCGGGAATTTCTGAGCGATCGCGGAAAGAAGGATACTTCTCCCTTAAATCTCGATATGCTTTCATATACCTTCCCGCTTGTCGCATCATCCATACAGGGGGACGGTCTACTACTTCACCACGAGCTGCTCTCAGGAGTCTAGGAGCTGTTGAGGAAACACCCATTTAACACTTCATCCTAAGTCACTTTTTTATGCCACTGTTTAGCTTATCATTCTGAGATTACGCTTTTTCAGGAGGCTGGTCTCACTCTAGTCTCTGCTTAACTTAACTTCATATGCAAGCTGATTCCAACACTTCCTCTCATGTTGCATCGACTCAGAACGCTCCCAAACTCGGAAAGTTTTTGATCCCGCGTTCTCAAACCAAAGGTTTCCTGATCAAGTTTACCTTCATGACCTGTCTGGGATGGGTTGTGGGTGGCCTTGTCAGTATAGCTTTGGAAAATCTTCTAGATAATCTCTCACCCGCTTTTTTTCCAGATGCCCAAATGTGGAATAGCTTTGCCAGCTTTCTGGGTAGTCTTGTCTTTGCCTTGATTTTCGGTGCCGATCAAGCGCTGGTTCTACGTCCATACATCCCTGGGTGGTGGTGGTTGCTAGCTACTAGCATCGGTTGGCTAATTGCCAACAGCGTTTCTACAGCCTGGATTAACTATATTTCTTCCATTGCCGCATCCTTTAACGAAACTTTATCTTCTGAGGCAATGGTGGTCTTGGGATGCTTGTCTACTATTTCATATATTATTTCGGGAATTTGGCTTGGACTTTGCCAATGGCTGGTATTGCGGCGATATACAGTCAATGCTTGGTGGTGGAATTTTCTACCGGCAATTTGCTTCTTCTTCATCAGTACTTTAATTTGGCTGCTTTCTCTGTTGCAAAATTTTATTCCCGAAGCCAACCGGACTTCGATATTGTATTGGAATGGGCAAGGATTTACAGCATTTATTCTGGGATTTATCCCAGCAATTGGCTTGTGTACTTTAAAGAGAAAACAACACCACAAAACTGTAATTCCTGGCCCATCATAAGATTACTAGGCAGCGAACTGCTGCTTGTTATTGATGATGCATAAGGATAAGCTTTTACACAATATAACTAAACCACCAGTTGCCGAGAAACAGCCACAGGTTTTGGAGTTACACGGCGATCGCCGCATTGACAACTACTTTTGGCTACGCGATATTGATAACCCTCAAGTTCTTGCCTATCTAGAAGCAGAAAATTCTTATACAGCAGCGATAATGGCACATACCCAAGCGCTGCAAATAACACTCTATAATGAAATGCTGGCACGGATTAAAGAAACTGACTTATCGGTGCCATACCGCAAAGACGACTACTACTATTATGTACGTACCGAAGAAGGCAAAGATTATCCTATTTATTGTCGCAAAAAAGGTAGCTTAGAAGCACCGGAAGAAGTCCTTTTGGATGAAAATGAACTAGCAAAGGGACACGAATTTTTCAGCTTAGGCGTGTTTGATATTAGCCCCAATCATCAAATCTTAGCTTACTCAGTTGATACTAGTGGTTCTGAGCAATACACGCTTTTCTTCTTAGACTTAACTACATTTGAACTATCGGCTGAAACTATCCCTGATACCTATTTCTCTCTGGCTTGGGCTAACGATAACAAAACAATATTTTATACCAAAATTGATGATGCTAATCGTCCTTATCAGCTATTTCGCCATACTTTAGGTACTGCTGTTGATAACGATATTTTAATTTATGAAGAACTGGATGATATTTACCATTTATATGTTGAGAAAACCCGCAGTGAACAATATCTTCTGATGCTTTTAAAAAGCAGCATTACAACAGAAGTTCATTATTTAGATGCAAATTATCCTGAAAAAGATTGGAATTTAATTCATCCACGTACTACAGGAATGGAGTACGATGTCGATCATCACAGCGATTACTTTTACATTGTTACCAATGATGAGGCGACCAACTTTAAACTGGTAAAAACCTTGGTAGCTTCCCCAAGTAAAGAAAATTGGCAGACTATAATTCCCCATCAGGAAGATGTGCTGCTATCAGGAATTAGTCTTTTTGCCAATCATTTAGTAATTTATGAAAGAAAAGGGGGGTTAGAAACTGCCAGAGTAAAAAACCTATCAACAGGTGAGGAAAGTAATATCAATTTTCCAGAGCCTACCTATGAATTTTACGAAGGCAATAACCCAGAGTTTAATACTACCATCCTGCGTTTCCATTACACCTCTTTTATTACTCCGCCATCAGTTTTCGATTACAACATGGAAACACACCAGCGCGAGTTAAAAAAAGAAACAGAAGTGCTTGGCGGCTATGACAGAACACAGTATCAAAGCGAGTGGTTGATGGCTACCGCTGAAGATGGTACACAAATTCCCATATCGATTGTGTACAAACAGGGTATGCAAAAAAATGGACAAAATCCCTTGTTACTTACAGGATACGGTGCTTATGGTGCTTCTTACCCAGCAACATTTTCATCAAATCGCCTCACATTGCTAGATAGAGGAGTAGTGTTTGCCATTGCCCATATTCGTGGTGGAGAAGAAATGGGGCGTAAATGGTATGAAAATGGCAAATTTTTGCAGAAAAAGAATACCTTTACAGATTTTATCGCCTGTGCTGAATATTTAATAGATGAAAATTGGACAACGAGCGATCGCCTAATTATTACAGGCGGTAGTGCAGGCGGCTTATTGATGGGAGCAGTAATTAATCTGCGTCCCGAACTATTCAAAGCAGTAGTTGCTCATGTCCCCTTTGTAGATGTAGTAACTACTATCTTGGATACTTCATTGCCTCTGTCTGCAATGGAATGGGAAGAATGGGGTAATCCCAACGATCCAGTTTATTACGAGTACATGAAATCCTACTCGCCCTATGATAACGTTGAGGCGAAAAATTACCCAGATATGTTAATCACTGCTGGCTTAAATGATTCTCGCGTCAAATATTGGGAACCAGCTAAATGGACAGCTAAACTTAGAGAAATCAAAACAGATCGCAACATTCTCCTGTTGAAAACTAATATGGGTGCAGGACATAGCGGTGCATCTGGACGTTATGAAAGCTTGCGAGAACTGGCTTTTGAATATGCTTTTATTCTGGATAGATTAGGTTTGTCAGAGTGAAATGCTACTTAATGGACGGAGGTAAAAGCGTGATGTCTCAGCAGTATTCGATAGATCAGGTTCCCAGGAACCTAGACAAAATTTTTCAGAAAGTTGAACAAGGCGAATCAGTGCAAATTACTCGAAAAGGAGAGCAAGTGGCTGTTATCGTGTCTGCGGCTGAATACGAACGTTTAATCCGTAGAAAACCAGGTTTTTGGGAATCTATGGAGCAATTCCGTGAAGAAATGATTGAAGAAGGAACCGAAATTAACCCCGATGAAGTTTGGCATGATGTGCGCGACAATTCTCCCGGACGTCAGGTAATCTTGTGAGTCGCTTTTTACTTGATACTAACGTTATCTCTGAACCGTTAAGACCGCAACCGAATCCAGCTGTTATCCAGAAATTACAACAGTATGAGGAGGAAATTGTCATTGCATCCGTTACCTGGCACGAACTGTTGTTTGGTTGCTATCGTCTACCTGCTTCTAAAAGGAGAGAGAGAATTGAGCGGTATTTCAAGGAAATAGTCCAGCCAAATATTCCCATCCTAGCCTATGATGATATGGCAGCTGAATGGTTTGCTTTGGAAAGAGCGCGACTAGTGAGGATAGGAAAAACTCCTGCATATTCAGATGGACAGATTGCGGCGATCGCAAAGGTAAATAGTCTAACTTTAGTGACTAATAATGTGTCGGACTTTGCCGATTTTCAACAACTTCCAATGGATAACTGGTTTGTTTATTAAAATTTCCTCTGCCATCAGTACGATGCAGAATACAAAATCTAACTTTTATTACTATCCCAAATTAAATCTAAACGTTCTTGCGCTATTTTCAGAGCATTTTCAGCAGTAGATTTACCCATTAATGTAGACTCAATTGCTCTACCAAGACTATCTGATAAACGGCTATAGCCAGCAATAGTCGGTCGCGCATTAGCTACAGACATTTGTTCTACAAACACTTTTAACCAAGGTTTTTGGCTAAGATATTGCTGATAAGCTTCACTTTGAGCAGATTTGATATTCACAGGTAAAAAACCTGTGCCAATACTCCATTCTGTTTGGAATTCTTCACTTAAAACATATTCTAAAAACTTCAGTGCCGCTTTTTCTCTTTCTGCTGTGGTTTTCATCACATAAAGATTTCCGCCTCCTATTACCGTAGCTTGACCTACATTTGCAGGTATGGGAAAAACTCCATAATCAACGTCAGATTTTGTAATGTAAGTCCAAGGTCCTGTAATTTGCATCGCCACACGACCCGCAATAAATGCATCTTCTTCATAACCCCGTTCTGGGGGAGAAAGGGTTGCTGAACCATCTTTCATTAGGTCTTGCCAAAATTTTAAGGCGGTAATAGCTCCAGGATTTGTTAAATTCGGGTGATTATTTGTTACTACTTCTCCCCCAGCACTCAATAAAAAGGGAAACCAACTAAAAACCGTCCACTCTCCCTTTCCTAAAGGTAACAACATACCGTACTGTTCCGGTCGCTTGTCACCGTTGCGGTCTATAGTCAATTTTTTCGCAACTCGCCGTAATTCTTCCCAGGTTTTGGGCATTTCTGTGATTCCAGCAGCTTTAAAAAGCTTAGGTCGGTAAAAAATGCCGATATTGCTGGTGTAAAGCGGGACTGACCACAAGTGACCGTCTAATTTTAATTCATTAAGTGAGTTAGGAACGACTTCCGACTTAATTGGCAATTTTTCTAACCAATCATCCAATGGTCGAACTGCGCCTAATTCTACAAACTGACCTGTAATCTGAGGATAGAATGACAAAATATCTGGAGGGGAATTGCCAATAACTGCTGTTAGTATCTTCGGCAATTGTTGGTCTAGTTCACCCGCAAATATAGATTCTACTTGAATATCAGTATGAGCCTGATTAAATTTATCTACCAGCTTCTGAAATACATCTCGATTCGTTGGTGGATTGATTCCTTGCCATAGTGTAAGATGAATTACTCCATTCTTTTGATGTACTGAACTTTGACAACTAGATAACAGAACTAAACATAAACTAAGAGAAATTGCTAAAGGTAGAAGATGCCTAATATAACTGACAAACTGGCGAAATAAATTCTGAATTAGAGACGGGAAAAGGTGATTTTTCATGCCAATTAGTTAGCTATATCAGGAAATATGCTCTGAAAAAGTCTTGCTAACGCTAGTTTCTGCCCTGGTATAGAGATATGTTTGGGGTGTGACTATTTTTTGAATTCTAAAGGTTTTTTCTGCCCGTTCCCATAAATCTGTATCTTCTCCGTAAAGCATATGTTTGAATCCCTGTAAATCAAAAAATACATGCCTTTTGCCAAAAAAAGTTGGGCCTAATACACATTCTTGGATATTAATTTTTTCACCAGGATTAAAATAATCTGCTACCCAAATATCTTCTTCAGTAGCAAAGCCACCTTGAATCAAATCAATTTCAGAATGAGCTTGCATATATTCCAGCCGCGATTCTAGATGATTGGGTTTGTATGCATCATCACTGTCAAGAAATGTAATGTAATTGCCAAAAGACGCTTGAATTCCGGCATTTTTGGCATAGCATTGTTTTTTGTTGCGATGTTTTAAATAACGGATATTATTAAAATTTTCAATATATGAATCAATTATTTCAAAAGTATTATCCTGACTACCATCGTCAACTATAATTAATTCCCAATCTTTAAAAGTTTGAGCAATCACACTATCAATAGCTTTATTTAAATGTTTAGCTCGGTTATAGGTGCAGATGACAATTGATATTTCAGGAATTATGTCAAAAAAAATACTACTCATGCTTATCCAAGATTAGAAAATTAAGGCTCTATTTAGGTTTAGTCAAAACTATAGGACTCATATTTGATTTTTGAAAAAAACTCAGTACACTTTTATTCCTTCTTCACTGTTCCCTGTTCCCTCGCTACGCAAATAATTTCAGGAATCAAAACGGATTCCTATATTCAGTAATCAACAAATGCAAACTGGGAATAATTTATCACAGTTACGTATAATTTACAGATGTCAATATACAGTGTTATTGTTGCAATTGGTTACAAAATATCGATTGTTCTATTGCAGTTTGTAACTATTTTGTGCATCCTAAAGGCCTATTCCTTTAGACTGAATCTCAATTGAAAAATATTGGGATCAAGACAAATGCATTCGGTAAACATATTCTGTCATGAGTTTGTAGTTGCTGTTTCCTTTATTGCTTGTATCCTTGGTCTATTTTTACTTTGGGATGGCAAGCAGCAGAAAGATGATTTGGAAGAAACAGAGCAGATTCTGTTTAGAATGAGCTTTACTTACTGGCTAGTTTATTGTGTTGCTTTTAGCTTGGAAAAAATACTTTTACCAAGCTGGGAACCAATAGTAATGTCTTTAAAAATAACTACAGCGCTGTCATATTTTTTAACATTTTCTTGTATTCTCAGTTTGCCACTCCACAGATTTGCAGTACATCAGGTAGAAGAATAGTTGAGAGTCAACAGTGCATAGTCGCTGGACTATGGACTATTGAAGTGATTAACTTTTCATAGCGATCGCGATCGCTTCTAAGAGGCTATCTTGATCTAAAGTCGTCAAAATAAATACCTCCTGCACTGTCTTCCCTTGTCGAGCGATGACTTTATAACCCCCCCGAATCGGTACAGACACACGCAGTTGCATTTTGGGAGCATGACTTTTAACTCGCCCAATTACGCCTGGGGTCACAGTTTGAATGCCATGCTGCTGACATAGACGTTCTAATATGGGGATGAGTCCACTAATGTGGGTTGAGTGGTTCCAGACTAATCTACCATCATTGGGTTTGCCCATTTTTAAGCTGCCTCTAGAGGAGCCATTGTCAAACCCGCACGCCGTAGTTGTTGGTGATAAAGTTCTGCTGGTTCTTGCGGGCCTATCCAAACGATCGCTTGACCCTCAAAATGTATTTGGTGGGTCAGATCCCATGCGTTGTCGCTTGTCATCCCCGGAATATACTTCATTAGACAATCAGCCACGTGCTGAAATGTATTAAAATCATCGTTTAAAACGATCACTTTGTAATTTGGATATAGCTTGCGGGTAACTTGATTAGACCGTTCAGGAGCTATAGTTGGTGATGTTGAGAGTCTGGTCACCATAAAACAGTTAATCAACAGGATTTTATAACACTACACTACAAATAACTAGTTTAGTCCATACTTCAGAGTCAAGAGTTAGACTTGGGATTTTATCTAATCTCTGATTTTATGTGCATGTGTGCGGCATTTAACACTAAGCCTACCTGGGTGGGCTAGATTTTTAGATTAAAGACATTTTTAAGAAAATTTACCCAGCTTTTACCACTTTTGCCAAAGGAACTGTTCAATTTTTGGACATAGCCAGTATTTTGGCAAATTTGTATTATTTATTTGACCACAACAGCGAGGCAAATATACCCTCAGTTTAGTCAGCAGGCGCAATCTTATTTTGTTGTATTTTGATGGCAAATTGTAAGGACACAAAATATTCTGTCCTTACGTCTTTAATTTTCTTCAGTTCTGCCATTTTAAGTAGAACGGTGTAGAAAAACAAAACTATGTTTTGAAAAATCAAATAGGCTTAAACCCTCTTCCCTCCTGCCTTCTGCCTCCTGCCTCCTGCCTCATCCCAACGATAAATATTCACGCCGACCTACTTAGATGTTAAATGCTAAATCATAAAAAATTTTTTGGTAATTGTATTGAGCGAGGCATCTATCTTAATAATTTTTTAAATTGTCTGAAAATCGCTATAAATACTCTAGGCTGAAACAACTAAGCTGAGTTAGCTTACCGCGGAGTAAGAGCGCCAAAACCTGAGCTTAAACTCCTTTAAGCCGAAATAACTCAGATAATTCCATACAAAATCAGCTTGCAGCGGAAATTTCTCCCACCAAGGTTTTTCTCATGATTTTTGCAATAAAATTTAGTGATTTTCCGCAATTGTCACCAGGACGATCGTGTATATCATTGTTTAATCTTTAACTAGACTGCGACATAGCCTGTATAGTATTTCTTCCTATGGCTCCCAAACTTAAGAACGTTAAATTTCCACTTTGGCATTATCTCAATCAGCCCTTGTTTAGTAGCCACACTAAATTAATATGGAATCCTCGTACTTTTGCTTCTATATGGCGAATTCAACTTTTAGAACGATGCTGGCATAGAGAATGTGATGCCAAGGGGCCTCAACAGCATTAAATGTTTATTATTAAGGGTGCAAATTAAGCCTCGTCTAAAGTACGAGGCTTTTTACCGTCTAGTAAAGCACTGACTGTCATATCTCCCATAACATTGAGCGCAGTACGGCAGCGATCCAAAAACCAATCTACAGTTACCAACAAAGCTATATACTGCGTTGGCAAGCCAACCGAAGTAAACACCAAGGTCATCGTTACCAATCCCGCATTCGGAATACCAGCTGCGCCTACGGATGCAAAAATAGATGTGAGGATGACGATTAACTGCTGTCCTAAACTTAGATGTTGCCCTAGTACTTGGGAAATATACAATGCAGACATTGCCTCATACAGGGCAGTACCATCATTATTAAAGTTTGCGCCGACTAATGCCCCTAAAGAAGCTGAAGATTCCCTTAAACCTATTTTTGTTTGCAAAACTTCAAAGGTAATCGGCATTGTCACCGTTGAGGAAGAAGTCGAAAAAGCTGTAATAAAAGCATCGGAACCACCAACGAGGAATCTTAATGGACTTACCCAAGAACCTATTTTTACCCTAGTGAGATAGTAACAAGCTTGTAACGTCAGAGCGACCAGTACTGCCACGATAAAGGCCCCCAAAGATTGGAAGGGAGCAAAACCTTTTTCAGCCACAGTTTTAGCGACAATTCCAAAGACAGCTAAGGGGACTAAGGCAATTACCCAGTTGAGGATGCGAATTACCGCCTCAAATAAAATCCCAATTACATCTTCTATTGGTTGGTATCCTGTTTTGCCTTGAGCAATTTGTTCTGATTTTAATGCCCGCAGCACAATCCCAAAGGAAAGGGCAATAACGATCAGTTGGATAACATTATTATCGACTAACGGCTTGAGGATGGCATCGGGTACAGCATCTTTGACTAAACCCCAAGGGTCGACACTTTGAGCAGGTATTTCCGTACCTGTTGGGGTCACTGCTAAACTTCCCCAACTACCTGGACGCAAGACGTTGGCTACAAGCAAACCTATGAGAATAGCGGCGGTAGTGTTTGTTAATAGTAATACTGCTAGCCGCCTACCAGCTGTACCAGGGATATTGGTAGTCATGAAGGTATGCAGCACTGCTACCAAAATTAGCGGCGTAGCTAGGGCACGGAGAGCCTTTAGTACTAATTCCGCGGGAATGGCTAAGTTGGTAATAAATGTGGCATTGTCTGGGCTAGGATTTCCTGCACCGAGAACGATTCCTAAACTGACAGCAAGCACTAAGGCGATAACAATTTGTAATGTCAGAGGAATACGCAGCCACCAAGGACGGGTTTTGGCTTCAAGCGAAGTAATGCTCTCTGGTTCACTCATTGTTATATGTTGGGTAACTGGACTGCTGTAACTATTTAAACATCACTTGCGGAAGTGAAATTTTCACAAACGCGTTAATCTAAGATCCCGTTGCTTTCTTTGCAGAATCTTGCTCAAAAGGGTATGTCACTAGTATGCCCCAAGAGCTATCGTTGGCTTGTGGTTGGAGATCGATATGTCCTTTGTTCCTTTGCATATTCACAGTGATTACAGCTTGCTCGATGGAGCCAGTCAGCTACCAGAGTTGGTGGATCAAGCGATCGCTCTGGGGATGAAAGCGATCGCCCTCACCGATCACGGTGTGATGTACGGTGCGGTGGAACTGATCAAAATCTGCCGGAGTAAGAACATTAAGCCAATTCTTGGCAACGAAATGTATATCATTAATGGCGATATTGAAAAGCAAGAACGCCGCCCCCGTTATCATCAAGTTGTTTTAGCTAAAAATACTAAAGGCTACAAAAATTTAGTCAAATTAACTACTATTTCCCATCTAAAAGGTGTACAAGGAAAAGGTATTTTTTCCCGTCCTTGCATTAACAAAGAATTATTAAAAGAATATCATGAAGGATTGATTGTTACCAGTGCTTGTTTAGGTGGAGAAATTCCGCAAGCAATTCTTAGCAATAGACCAGATGCAGCGCGTAAAGTTGCTAAATGGTATAAAGATGTATTTGGTGATGACTATTATTTAGAAATTCAAGACCACGGTTCCCAAGAAGACAGAATTGTTAACGTAGAAATTATTAAAATTGCTCGGGAATTAGAAATTAAAGTTGTTGCTACTAATGATTCTCATTTTATTTCCTGTTATGACGTAGAAGCACACGACGCTTTGCTGTGTATTCAAACAGGTAAGCTAATTATTGAAGAAAACCGAATGCGTTATAGCGGCACAGAATATCTCAAATCTGCCGAAGAAATGAAGCTGCTATTTCGCGATCATTTGCCTGATGATGTGATTGCGTCAGCTGTAGCCACCACCGAAGAAGTTGCCGATAAAGTCGAGCCTTACCAGATTATGGGTGAGCCGCAAATTCCTACCCCTCCCATTCCCTCTGGTCATACTGCTGATACTTACGCCGAAGAAGTTGCATGGAGCGGACTTTTAGAAAGGTTAAATCGCAAATCCCGCAGCGAAGTCGATCCAACCTATAAAGAAAGGTTGGAATACGAACTAAAAATGATTCAACAAATGGGGTTTTCCAAATACTTTTTAGTCGTATGGGATTATATCAAATTTGCTAGAGATAATAATATTCCTGTGGGGCCTGGACGCGGATCGGCTGCTGGTTCATTAGTTGCTTATGCCATGCGCATTACCAACATCGATCCAGTACATCATGGTCTACTATTTGAGCGCTTTTTAAACCCAGAACGGAAATCCATGCCTGATATTGATACGGATTTCTGCATTGAACAAAGAGATAAAGTTATTGAATATGTAACTGAGAAATATGGTGCTGATAAAGTTGCTCAAATTATTACCTTTAACCGCCTGACTTCTAAAGCTGTATTAAAAGATGTCGCCAGGGTATTAAATATTCCCTACGGGGAAGCCGACAAAATGGCGAAATTAATTCCTGTAGTGCGAGGGAAACCAACTAAACTCAAGGTGATGGTTTCTGATGACACCCCAGCACCAGAGTTTAAAGAAAAGTATGATAATGAGCCTCATGTTCGCCATTGGCTTGATATGGCGATGCGAATTGAAGGAACTAACAAAACTTTTGGGGTTCATGCAGCAGGCGTGGTAATTTCTGCTGATCCTCTTGATGAAATTGTGCCGTTACAGAGAAATAACGACGGTTCCGTGATTACTCAGTATTTCATGGAAGATCTAGAATCAATGGGATTGTTAAAGATGGACTTTCTCGGTCTGCGGAACTTGACCTTGATTCAAAAGACTTTAGATTTGATTGAACAAACTAATGGTTATCGCGTCGATCCTGATGAAATTACAGGTCAAGAAAGAAAAGCGCAGAAGATATTAGCGAAAGGTGAACATAGCACTTTACCAAAAGATGTGCAAAAAACTTATGCACTATTAGAAGCGGGTGAACTAGAAGGAATATTTCAATTAGAATCTTCTGGGATGAAGCAGATAGTCCGAGATTTGAAGCCATCTAATATCGAAGATATCTCATCAATTTTGGCACTTTATCGACCTGGCCCTTTAGATGCGGGACTAATTCCTAAGTTTATTAACCGCAAACATGGTCGAGAAAATATTGACTATGAAACTGCTATTTTAGAACCCATATTAAATGAAACCTATGGAATTATGGTCTATCAAGAGCAAATTATGAAAATTGCTCAGGACATGGCCGGATATTCGCTAGGACAAGCCGACTTGCTGCGTCGCGCAATGGGTAAAAAGAAAGTGTCGGAGATGCAGAAGCAGCAGGAAAAGTTTATTGATGGTGCGACTAAAAACGGCGTTAAAAAGCAAGTAGCTGAAAAGTTATTTGATGATATGTTAAAATTCGCCGAATATTGCTTAAGCTATGATACGGAAGTTTTGACAGTAGAATATGGGTTAATTGCGATTGGTGAAATTGTCGAAAAACGCCTGGAATGCAGCGTTTATAGTGTTGATACCAATGGCAATGTTTATACTCAACCTGTAGCACAGTGGCATAATCGCGGTCAACAAGAAGTGTTTGAATATTGTTTAGAAGATGGTTCGATTATTCGGGCGACAAAAGACCATAAATTTATGACTACTGATGGAGAAATGTTACCGATTGATGAAATTTTTGAACGGGGGTTAGATTTGCTACAGGTTCCGCGATTAACAAAATAAGAACCCATAGCAATAGTTAATATTGGATACTCAAAGTAAGAAAATTCAGTCCTTAGTTTCTTACTTTAGTTGCTACAGCCGAGTCGTATCAAAAGTTTTGAGAGCCAGTGCCGAGCATCTCAATTGCGAAGTCGCAGCTGGGGGAGAAAAAAGCGATCGCTTTTTTGAAGAGTATGTACCAGATCATAAGTCCTAATTCTATTTAAGTTCTCGCTCAACAGCAGCAGAGTCCGGGACACACAACAAATTTATATTGTTTATTTAACCAATGTTAAATCTACTTCCTTGTTACATTCTCGGTAAGCGATTACTTTGCAATGAACTCGTTGACCAACTTGTGGCCACAAAGAAGTGTCTGTCGGTAAACCAGATGAATCACAATCGGGCTTTGTAACAATATCTATAATTCCGCTTAGTTTATAACCGTCGATGACTTGATAGCCAAGGTACACAAAAATACCAAAAGGCTTGACCTTTGTAATTTCTCCATAAAATTTGTAACCAATGGGAAATTTCTGCTTTAAGTTCTCCCACTGTTTATCGATATCACTCATACACCTAATGATACGTTATAAGTTTTTGAAGCTATTATCGCGCAAGGAAGTTGTACAGTATTGGCGTCTGTAATCCTTATAAATAAAGCATTGTAGTAAGGAAATCAAATTTTTCTTAATTGCTTTTCTTACTTGCACCCAATTTTAGAGAATTGGTTTGAAGTCTTGACTACGAAAGTTTTATGTCATTTTGCGGAATCTCAAGTAACTGAGGAGTATAAACAAAAGCAAGTAGTTAAATATACACTTGCTGGAGTGCTATGCGCAATCGCTTCTTACCTTCACCCTGATAAATAGGGCTTTTGGGTGAATCAAGGAATTTCATTTCTTACTCAATTTTCTTAAAAATGCTCTGCGCGATCGCGATCTCAAGATAAATTCCTCAAAGCCTTGCTATGCAATATTTTGAATAATTTCATAATATTGCATAGCTGCGGAATGTAATTTGCACGATTAAGACAGGCGAAATCCCAACGCCTACTCAATTTTGAGGTTAAAGGGTAAGCGTGCGTAAACTCCTTGGGGATCGTTCATCTTTTGCAGAACTGCCAATTCCTGTTGCAGTTTTTGGAATTCAGCAGTGAGGGGATTGGAGGGTTTGATTTCTGTTCCTTTGATCCCTAAAGCACTCCGCGTCTCTTCAGTTGCTTTGCCAAAAAAGCGTTCTTCAAAGCTGCTAGTTTGGGGATACTCTTTGACTTGCCAATCTTTTCCCAACTTTGCTTGTTTAGCAGCATATTCTATAGCAGTACTCAAACCACCAATTTCATCTACTAAACCAATTTCTTTGGCGGCTGTACCTGACCAAACTCTTCCTTGGGCAATCTCTGCAACCTTGGTTTCTGGGAGTTTGCGTCCTTGAGATACTTTATTGAGAAACATATTGTAAATCCGGTTAACACTGCGCTGGTAAAGTGCTAACTCTTGGGGTGATTTTGGGCGAGAAACGGTTTGACTGTCTGCATAGCGTCCAGTTTTCACCGAATCCCAAGTAATACCATTATCGTTTGCTAACTTTTGACCGTTGAATAGTAACCCAAATACACCAATTGAACCTGTAATTGTATTTGGTTCGGCAAAAATTCGGTTGGAGTCGCTAGAAATCCAGTAACCACCAGAGGCGGCGACATCTCCCATTGAAACTACAACTGGTTTGACTGCACGAGTGAGTCGCACTTCTCGTTGCATTACCTCAGCGGCTGTAGCGCTACCACCAGGACTGTTAACTCGCAAAATCACAGCCTTGACATTATCATCTTGTCGCAGTTTGCTGAAGATTTTAGCAAAGCGATCGCCTCCTATTT
The DNA here is from genome assembly GCF_002154725.1 of Nostoc sp. 106C. Lineage (GTDB taxonomy): Bacteria > Cyanobacteriota > Cyanobacteriia > Cyanobacteriales > Nostocaceae > Aulosira. Next base: position 54,319 of record NZ_MTAW01000201.1, read on the forward strand.
CGCCATCGTCGCCTTTGCCATCAACAATCTCGCCTTCAGCATAAACAACGGCAATTTGATTTTTTGATTTACGTTCTACATCCAGGGACTTATTGGGAACTTGGGCGTAGTCGCTGAGGCTAATTTGGCGGAAGGTTTTATCATCTTTATCGCTAGCGGTTAGCTTTTTCAGGTCGCTAACCACCTCATCAACATAAGCTACCCGATCTACCAAACCGCTAGATTTTGCTTCTGGTGCTTCCAACACTGCTTGATTATCTGCGATCGCCTGCAATTTATCAGCACCGATTTTGCGACTAGCTCCCACAGATGTGCGCCACTCCGCCCAAACATCATCTAACAATTTCTGAGTTTGCTCGCGGTTCTCTGGACTCAACTTTGTGAGGATAAACGGTTCGACTGCGCCTTTAAATTTTCCGACTCGCACAACCTGCACACCAATACCATATTTCTGCAATGCACCTGCCAAAAACATTGGTTGCGAACTTAAACCGTTGACTTCCATCATCCCCAGAGGATTGAGTACAACAGTATCTGCTACTGAACTGAGATAATATTCCCGTTCGTCCCAGTCCTTACCATAGGCTACAACCTTTTTGCCCGCAGCGCGGAACTTCTCTAGTGCTTGCCGAATTTCTTTCATGGATGCATAGCCTGCGCTGTTAGTTGAGTTGGTGCGTGTTGCATCTAGATATATACCCACAATTCGGGGATCGCGCTGCGCCTTTTCTAAGGTATTCAGAACGCTGCGGAGTGACATCTGGTTTTCATCGACACCTGATAGCGCTTTCTGAAAAAATTCAGCAGACTTAGGTTCGCCATCGGTGATGTTCATTGATAAGTCAAAAACTACAACAGACTTATCTTTTACTTCTGGCCCCGTATCTTTGGATGTAGCGGCGGCAAATAATAGCAATAATAATCCAGTAGCTCCAATACCGCTGAAAATAATTAGTCCTAGTAAACTGCCTAGTAAGCTGGCAAAAGTTTGTTGCAGAAAATTACGCATTTTAGTTAATAGTTAATAGTCAATAAAAAGAGAACATGGAAGAGGTAACAGGGAACAGAAAATATTTATTTAAGCTAGGAAGATTTTTTATCTCACCTTAAAAATTGGATTCTGTTTATTACATACGCAATCATTATTGTATCCGCTGTAAACTTCCAGAATGCTTTAATTGATCTAAAGTTGCGTTACCAGTACAGAATAAAACTGTAGTGATTTCTGCAATTAATACCTCAACTAAATCAACAAGTGCTGCTTGTGATGTCACGGCTGCTTGCAGAAATGGCATAGCTAAACCAGCGATATCGGCCCCCAAGGCGATCGCCATTGCTACATCTAGTCCATGACGCAACCCGCCTGAGGCAATTAACGGCACATGAGGTGCGATCGCTCGAATAGTTGTAATACAATCTGCTGTTGGTAAACCCCAATCAGCAAAGGTCTTTCCCAAACGCCGTTGCAAGTCATTATCCGCCCGTTCGCTTTCTACTTTTGCCCAAGAAGTTCCTCCCGCACCCGCCACATCAATCGCCTTTACCCCAGCCGCGAGTAATTTCTCTGCCATTGCCGCAGAAATCCCATTGCCTACTTCCTTGGCAATCACTGGCACTGGCAACTTAAAGCATAAGATAGCAATCTTGTCAAGCAATCCTCGAAAATTAGTATCACCTTTAGATTGAATGCATTCTTGTAAAGGGTTAAGATGCAAAATTAAGGCATCGGCTTCTAAAATCTCAACTACTCGCAGGCATTCTTCTAAACCATACTTGTAGTTAAGCTGCACAGCACCCAAATTGGCTAATAACAGAACATCGGGGGCATACTTACGTATAGCAAAGGTATCAGCTACCTGAGGTTTTTCCACCGCTACGCGCTGAGAACCAACACCCATTGCAATTTTGTAATCTTGGGCAACTTGTGCCAAACGCTGATTAATGATCCCTGCTTGTTCAGTTCCCCCAGTCATGGAAGAGATTAACAAAGGTGCGCCTAGGCGTTTTTCCAAAAAATTTGTACTGATATCTATATCATTGCGATCTAATTCTGGTAAGCAACAATGGCTGAAACGATAGCGCTCTAGTCCATTGGTTATTTGGTGACATTGAACATCTTCCTCTAGACAGATGCGAATATGCTCGGCTTTACGAGACTGGGTTTGTGCTGAGATGCTGTTGGGGACGTTCACTGGTATGTATGAATTAAGGCTGTTGCGATCGCTATTGTTACAGGTTCAGGGATTCTAGGAAACGGTATATATCAGGTATTGGGTGTTGGGCATTGCCATGAGTTGCTTATTTGATGTAGGGTGTGGCATTGACTAGCAAAACCTTGATATAGTGGGCACTGCCATCCTACTAGACATTATTTACCAACTAAGACGGTTATGGCTTCAATAAGTGTAACAGGATCGACTGGTTTGGAAATATGCCTTTGAAAGCCTGCTGTGAGCGCTTGCTGGTAGTCAATTTCTCCGGCATAAGCTGTCAGAGCGATCGCGCTAATCTGTCCTCCTTGTTCTGGCGGCAGAGATCTCACCTGTCGCATTAACATATATCCATCCATTTCTGGCATTCCAATATCGCTCAACAGTATGTCTGGCTGGAACTGAGTAAAAGCGCTGAGTGCCTCGTTAGCGGAGGCGGCGGCTGTGATAGTTGCGCCATGCTTTTCTAGCAAGAAGGCAATAAATTCTCGTGTATCTGTGTCGTCATCCACTACTAAAATTTTTATACCCTTTAAATCACGGGATAGCTCAGACTGTTGAGTATCTTCATGGGTCTGAGATTGATTGTGCATCAGTGGCAATCTCACTGTAAAGGTTGCACCCCGATCGACGCCTAAGCTTTCCGCCTGGACTGTTCCACCATGCAATTCGACTAACTGACGGACAATCGCCAGTCCCAACCCCAACCCCCCAAATTTACGGGTTGTGGCTGCATCTGCTTGACGAAAGTAGTCAAATACATAGGGAAGGAAATCAGGCTCGATCCCCTTACCTGTATCGCTGACGGTAATTTGAGCAACAGAGCCAATTTGTTCGAGTCGAATGTCTACCCGCCCCCCTTCTGGCGTAAATTTGACGGCGTTGGAGAGGAGATTCCAGATTACTTGCTGCAATCGATTGGCATCACCGGAAACCAGAAATTTTGGATTTTGGATTTTGGATTTTAGATTACCAGGTTGCTCGTTAGAGTTTGTAGATTTTGGACTGACATCAATATCTTCCAATCCAAAATCTAAAAACGGAAATCGTAAATTGATGGACTTGGCTTCAGCAGCCAGTCGCACCGTTTCCATTGCTGCTTGAATTATCGAAACCAAATTAACAGGGCAGACATTAAGGTTAAGTTTACCCCGTAGAATCCGGGAAACATCCAGCAGATCGTCAATCAGATCGGCTTGTAATTTGGCGTTGCGTTCGATGACAGACAACGCTTGAGTTGTTTTGGCAGCATCAAGTTTTTGGGTTCGTAATAACTTTGACCAGCCTAAGATGGGGTTGAGGGGCGATCGCAACTCGTGAGACAGTACTGCTAAAAATTCATCTTTGATACGATTTGCTTGCTGAGATGCTTCGTAGAGCCGAACATTGTCAATTGCTGAAGCTGCCATCTGAGCCAGTTGTACCAAAATCGCTTCGTCTTCTGCGGTGAATTCGCCCTCATATTTATCGGAAAGCTGAATTAAACCAAGATTTTTACCATTACGGCTGGTGAGAGGTACAGCCAGCCAACCACGCATTGGGGGATGTTTAGCTGCGGCCTGACTAAATTTGCACCAATTAGGATGTGCTTCTAGTTCAGCTTGAGTCAACCGCATCGGCTTTTGTGTGCGGCAAATTAACGTATAAATCCCTGAGCCATCAGGGTTCTCGTTGTAGTTGCGCCACTGGGCATATTTATCTGAAAGCGATACTGTATGAATTCCTTGGACCCAGTTATCATCAACCGTCATACTGGTGACGGACTGGTGTGCACCAATAATATCGCGGGTTTGGTCTGTAATTATTCGCAGTCTTTCGTTTAGTGATAGCGTCGAGTTGATACTCAAGGATGCCTCAGTCAGCTTTTGTAACCGGGTTGTCTGCTGCTGCTCACGCAAGAGTAACCTAGCACGTTCTGCCTCACTGCGTTTGCGTTCAGTGATATCCAGCACGATCGCGATCGCGTATTGGGGTTTACCAGATGCATCACAGATTGCTGCGACGCTATTGCTCACCCATACCTGGGAACCATCTTTACGGATATAACGTTTCTCGATTGTGAAGTCATCTCCTGACGTTACCAAGTTGTAAAAAAGCTCTGTTTGCAAAGGCAAATCGTCGGGATGAACAATTTCCTCTATTCGCTTTTGAAATAATTCTGACCTTGAATAGCCAACGATGTCACAATACTGCTGGTTTACTAGCAGGAATCGACCTGTTAAATCGGTTTGTGCAATTCCTACTGCTGCCTGGTTGACGATCGCCCGAAACCGCTCTTCGCTGGCACTAAGAGCTGCCTCTGCCCGTTTGCGAGCCGTAATGTCGCGAAAATAAACGGCAACACCATCTGCGGATGGGTAAGCATGGATTTCCAGCCACATACCCATCGGTTCACCAAACTCTTCAAAGACAACGGAAATCTTCTCCTTCACAGCATAGTGGAGTTTCTGGTAACCCAAACTTCCCACTAATTCTGGAAATACTTCTTGCCATACTTGCTTACCGAGCAATTCTTCCCGGGATTTTTGCAATAGTCTTGTAGCTTGTTCATTAACGTAGGTGTAGTGCCACTCGCGATCAAAAGCCACAAAGGCATCAGTGATACTTTCTAGAATGTTGCTAATTTGACTGCGGGCTGCTTCAGTTTGAATTCGTAGCTCTTGCTCCCGTCGCACTGCTTCTTGACGCATCTGAGCCATCTTCAAATTTGCCTCGACACGAGCCAGTAACTCCCGCGCCGAAAACGGCTTGATTAGGTAGTCGTCGGCTCCTGCTTCTAGACCTTGGATACGGGATTCTTCTCCAGCACGGGCAGAAAGCAGAATAATTGGCATTTCTCTGGTATTTGGATCAGCCCTTAGCTCTTGTAACAAACCTAAGCCATCCAGCCTAGGCATCATAATATCTGTCAGCACCAGATCGGGTAAATGCTGACGCACAGATGTTAAAGCCGCCAACCCATCTGATACTACCTCAACCTCATACCCTTGAGTTAACAACAAACGCTGTACATAGTCGCGCATATCAGCGTTATCGTCAGCCAGCAGGATACGGGCAGAGGAAGATGCAACGACACGGGGATATAGAGACGCGGGAAATGTTTGTGATACTTTCTCCTTGTCTGTCAGTCTCCGCATCCCCGTGTCCTCTTGAGGTAGCCAGCGTAAGGCTTCTTCGACATAGGCAGCTGCACCTATTGCAGTTGATGCCAATGAACGATTTGTCTGAATGCGAAGTGCACTATCGCGCCCCGCTACGCTAACGCTTGGTAAATGAGCCGAGCCTGTAGGAATTGATACTTTAAAGCTGCTTCCTTGATTGATAATACTAGTAACTTTGATAGTACCGCCATGCAGTTGCACTAATTCTTTAACTAAGGAAAGACCAATTCCCGATCCTTCATAAGTCCTTCCCTTTGCCCCCTGTACCCGATGAAAGCGCTCAAATAAATGGGGTATTTCTTCAGCAGGAATACCTGTGCCCGTATCTCGCACTTCTAGTTCAACATGGTCACTGTAATAGCGCAAAGTAACTGCGATCTCTCCCGCAAAAGTGAATTTAAAGGCATTCGAGAGCAAGTTCAGAACAATTTTTTCCCACATTTCCCGGTCTACATACACGGGTTCAGGTAGTGGAGGGCAGTCTACCACAAGGCGCATCTCTGCCCGTTCGATGGCGGATCTAAAGACTCCTGCCAAGTCTGTTGTCAACATTGCCAAGTCTGTTGGTTCATAGACCGCTTGGACGCGACCTGCCTCAATCCGGGAGAAGTCCAGCAGTGTATTTACCAGCTTCAGCAACCGCAGGGAGTTACGATGCACAATTTCCAACTGTTCGCGATCGCTGGGTAACAGCCCAGAAGAATCGGCTAGGATATCCTCCAAGGGGCCGAGCATCAGGGTGAGCGGAGTACGGAATTCGTGGCTGACGTTGCTAAAGAAAACGGTTTTTGCTCGATCTAGTTCTGCTAATGCTTCAGTGCGCTTGCGCTCTTCTTCGTATGCTTGAGCGTTGGCAATGCTAGCTCCAATCTGAGATGAAACTAAATCGATAAATCTTTGATAGTTGTCGTCAAAGATTCTAAACGGGTTCAAGCCAGCAATCAAGATCCCAGCTTTTCCCGTCTGTCTCGATGGTGCGATCAGCACCGCCACTGCTTGGTGTGGAGGACGCTTCCAAGCGCCTGTTGGCAGGTTGGCAAAAGACGCTTCCAAATTAGACACCAGGCATGGCTTCTGGGTTTTGATGATTTCTGCAAAGGGCCAAACTGAATCGGCATCAATATCGACTTTTTGCGGAACTGCTGCATTGTCTAGTTCGATACCGCAAGTCCCAGTTAACAAAACGCACTGCTGCTCTGGATCGACCAGATAAATCATCGCAAAAGGTAGGTCGTAAGGGTTAGTTACCAAACAACTTGCACTTAGAGAGCAGGCTGCATCAAATGTGCGCGCGTCTGCTGTCCTAGCCGCTAGTTCCCGCAGTAGTGCCAACTGACGTTCGCTAATAATTCGCTGCGTGTCGTCTGAGTTGGCACAAATAATTCCACCTGTACCGCCTTGATCGTTAGGAACTGGGCTATATGAAAATGTATAGTAAGTCTCTTCTGGGTAGCCGTTGCGCTCCATGATTAATAGCAGCGCTTCGTCGTAAGTACCTTCATTCTGCAACAGCGCTGATTCTGCCCGCGGCCCAACCTGATCCCAAATCTCTCGCCACACATAGGCAGCTGGCTGTCCTAGGGCAGAAGGATGTTTGCCACCAACAATCGCTTTGTAAGCATCATTGTAAAGGTTAATCAGTTCTGAACCCCACCAGACAAACATCGGTTGGCGGGATGTCAGCATAATTCGCACGCAAGTCTTGAGGCTCTGCGGCCATGCTGATACTGGGCCCAAAGACGTTTGTGACCAATCAAAAGATTGCATGAGCCTTCCCATTTCTCCACCACCAGCAAAAATGTCTTCGATGGTAGTGGCTTTCTTCTGTTGAGTCACAAGTCTCTGCTCCTCATGCTCGAAAATATTTATTTTGCAGATCCTGAGTGCGATCGCTCATTTGGTATAGTAACGCTTAAAGTTGTTTCAATGTTTAGGGTAAAAGTTTTGTTAGTCAGCTTTTCCAGCGTTTCTCTGGAATGAAACCCCTAGCTTAACTGCGAACTTTACTTGTGACAGTTTCAGGCGCTATGAGGTCTTGCGAACTAACTCCGCAAATCTTACTGTTTATTGCGGACATAAAGCACTGCTAACTTTGCTTTTCTAAGCGAGACTTTACCACGTGCTATATTGCTCGTCGTATCTGCCAGAAGACACATAAATTTACAAAAAATTTCCTAAGGACTGGGGCACAGCATCAGTAAGTTTAGTTGCCCAACCCAGCGATTACAGATGCTATGCCCCGACAAAGGTTATATTGTTTACCTCTAGATTTGTAACTTCATCTTCTGCCAAACAGCCTGGCAAAGCCTGAAAAGAAGCTCATAACATCGTTAACCGATTCAAAGCCCAAACCAATCACTTGAAATGCAGCAGAAGATATATAAGAAGATCTAAAAACAGAATTGCTGCCAAAACCCCTTCGCCTTGAACTTGTTCGCACAGATGACAACATATCTCTCTGCTCAAACATCGACCCTGATAAGAAAATATCAATTCCACCCGACACTTGATCGAGTTCTTCGTTTGATAATTCAACGGGAGCGTTATTTATGACTTTCTCATGAGACATGATTTTTTCCCTATCAATAGCTATTGATATTTAGATATCTCTCTAGGGTGATAACTTATGCCGTATTGCCTTACATCTTGAAAGGAATTAACAGGATAGAGGCTGGAGAAAACAGTAGCAATTACTTTCAGTAAATTGCCAAGTTTTCCTGGCAAAGAACGAACACCAGAAATTTGTAACTTGGAATACAATTTACCGCTTAACTACCTTAACCAATAGGTTAAAACTATTAGATTTACTTATAGTAAAGCGATAATTATTTCTTAGTGTTACCTAGATAAAATATAGATACAATCAACGGTTTAAGATTTCCGTGCAACAGGTGCGATCTCTTAACTAAAATAAATTAATAAAACTTTAAACGTGGCTCTATGACCACCGCTATTCCTAACTCTCCCAAATCGGAAATTATTTATGCCAGCAGCGATGGAGAACCTGTGGCGGAAACTTACGACCATCTATATGCAATTTTAACTACACTAGAAGTCCTCAGACAGTATCTTCAAGGTCGTCGCGCCACAGTTTTAGCCAATCAATTCTTGTATTATGCACAAGGTTTCCCAAAATTGCGAGTTGCTCCTGATGTCATGGTTATCTATGACGTTGAACCGGGGGGACGCGATAACTACAAAATTTGGGAAGAACAACAAGTGCCAAAAGTGATTTTTGAAATTACCTCTAAAGGGACTCAGGAAGAGGACAAAACCGCTAAGAAAAATCTCTATGAAGGGCTAGAAGTACAGGAATATTGGTTATTTGACCCAAAGGGTGAGTGGATTGAACAAAAGTTGCAAGGGTATCGGCTGCGAGGAGATATTTATGAGCCAATTAGCGATAGTTGCAGCCAACAACTACAATTACGTCTTGCTGTAGAAGGAAAACTAATTGGCTTTTATCGCTTAGATAACGGAGAAAAATTGTTGGTGGCTGATGAGTTGGTTGAAGCACTCAGACAAGAGACTCACAAACGTATAGAGGCTGAAAGACAGGCAGAACAGGAACGCCAACGTGCAGAACAGGAACGTCAACGCGCAACGGAACTCGAGTCGCTACTTTCTCGTTATCGAGAACAGTTTGGCGAATTGCCATAACTGCAAAGACAGTTCCAACAGTTAAAACAGAAAGAAAAAGCTGTTACCTATGCGATCGCGCTGGATAGACCCTTGCTCTTAGTCTCCTTTTGCTACAATTAGGGATTGACTACTTGGCAACATCATTAATAACACTGCTTTATATTGGTTGATCGAGCAGATATAAGTAGAAAGACTAAAATAATTCACGCTAATACCATTTCACAAAAAATATGATGTAGATGTAGGTTGGGTTGAGGAACGAAACCCAACATTCCAAAGTCTTTTAATTGTTGAGTTTCACTCAGTTCAAACGCCACTTCACTCAAGTCGGGAAACCCGCCCACGTGAGTGGCTCCCCAACCTACGCATCTGTCTCATTTTTTGCTGGAATTGGTATAAGTCATTGCGAATGGAACAAAGTGCAATGAAGCAATCGCAAGGTTTATATCGATTTTACATTCTGTTACATGGACAATATCCTCTTGCTTTGTCGCGCCAATAATACCTATCAGGAAAATGTAGGGCAAGCATTACCTACCCTACATGCTCACTTAATGATGATGGTGGTGATCGTGATGATGATGTGCGTCTAGTTGAGGATTAACCGTTACTGCTTCTTCTGTCCTCAACTCGCTAATATGAGACTCTGCCCATTGCGCTACCATTGCCAGAAATTCTGGATGGTCATTAACGCAAGGCATTTGTACATAATCTACATCAGGATGCTTTTTCTCCACAGCATGGATAATGTGGTGCACATCTAATAAAGTTTCGTGATTTTCTGTAGCAAAGCCAATTGGCATAAAAATGACTACTTTGGCACCTAATTGAATCAGGTTATTAGCAGCTTGCTCGGCATTTGGTAACGTCCATTCAATTAGGGGGGTGTCATGGTTGAGCCAACCGACAGAAATCAAAGGATAGCGGTTAATCAATTTTTCCCGTACCAATTCATATAATGCTTGACTTTCGGCAATCCCTGAGGTGAATCCTTTCGCTTTGTGAGGACAACCATGATTCATCAGGATAATACCGATTTGAGAAGGTAGGTAAGTTGCTGCTAAGTCAGCATTAATTTTCTCCTCTACTATATGAGCCATCAAATCAATGTAGGCTGGCTCATTGTAGAAAGAAGGAATGTAACGCATTCCTTTTACCCAATGTTGATCACCCTCAGCCAACTCGGCTAAAGCATTATTTACCTGCTCGATCGCAATCCCACTAGTAAAGATAGAATCAACCACTAGTAGGGGATAGATTAAAATTTTGTCGAAGCCTTGGTTTTTAATCTCTGCCAAAACTTGTTTAGGCAAGAAAGGAGCGCAGAAGTTAAACGCTTTGAAAACTTGGACGCCCTCACCCCATTTTTCTTGTAAAAGCTTTTCTATCCCAGCGCGTTGCTTTTCAAAGATGGCGTTATGTGGGGAAATAAAATCGTGGTGTGTGTGTCCCCACTCATGGCGGTCAAATAACGCCAAAAGCTTGGCTAGGGGTGGGTAAACCCAAGTTGGGACTGGGGCAAATTTGGCTGTCAGTAAATTTAAAGCCTGTTCGTTATAGTTAGCGAAATCTTCGTAGCTTTCGACTTCGCCGTAGCCCATGAGCAATACGGCGACTCGGTCTTGACGTGATGATTGCTCGTGGGTGTGTTGTAATTTTTCCGGCGTGGCTACCACAGTGAGTTCCTCGATATAACCAGAATGGAGAGATTAAGTATCAAAGAAATAACTGAATTATTTCTCTGCTTAGTAAATTAATATCCCATCCGGGGGGATAGGATAATTACAATCATCATAACGAGACATGGCATCACATACCCCTACCATTAGGATGTAGACAAAAAAATTTACCTAAAAACTAGGGGCAAAGAGCAAGAGTAGTGTATTCGATACCACATAACAACCCCCCATAGTGCTGCGATCGCCTACGCAAAATTTGTATCATTCTCAAGATTTCAACTCTTTCTGTAGTGGTTTAAGTTAGGGCTAGGTTTCTACAAATTATTCAGAACTTCTTGCTGGAGTGATAATCGCTTTGAGTTGCGTAAAATATTAATGTTATATTCGCAACCAGTAATTGTTTGGAATCAAAGAATTGTGCAAGCTGCTAACCCTAAAAATAGATGAGCATCATCATTTGCCCTGGAATCCATGAGCCAGCGTTAACTGAAAGTTTTATCTCAGAATGCTTAAATTTAAATTCTGATAGCTCAAGTGCTAAAAATTCAGATAATCTACTGATTTTTCCAGAACAGGGTTTACTGACCTTATCACCATTGCATATTTTACAATTTCTACACAATTGCTTAGGTAATGAGTTAGAATCGCCCGTGATCTTCATTAGTTTTAGCGCAGGTGTAGTCGGAGCGATGCTCGCTGCGAATTCGTGGCGACTCTTAGGAGGTAATGTCAAAGCTTTTATTGCTATAGATGGATGGGGGGTGCCACTATGGGGTGATTTTCCCATTCATCGAATAAGTCATGATTATTTCACTCACTGGAGTTCATCTTTACTGGGTAGTGGGAAAAATAACTTTTATGCAGAACCAGCAGTTGACCATTTATCCATCTGGCGATCGCCTCAAACCGTTCAAGGTTTTTGGGTAGACCTATCCGAGGAATTTTACCCCAAAAGCGATCGCTTGAGTGCATCTGAATTCTTATGCCTGCTGTTAAAGCGCTATGAAGAAAAATAGTCCGGAAATTAAAGTTGGCAAGCAGGAGTGAGAAATAAGGAAGATTTTAAAATGGAGTGATCGGCGTATCGCGCAACTCTCCAACTTCCAAATCCCACACTCCTCAACTACCCATCTACCTTAATCACTATTCTTAAGTATCTAATGTTTCCAACGGAACCTGCTGCTGTTAATAACGGGTTTGGCGCACTGCTAAAAAACCGTGGTTTTATGCTCTTGTGGATTGGGCAACTGGTTTCCCAGTTAGCAGATAAGGTGTTCTTCGTTTTGATGATTGCCTTACTGGAAAATTACCCACCACCACCAGGATTGGCAGAGAATTCTATGTACTCAACTTTAATGGTGGCCTTTACAGTACCAGCCATTTTATTTGGATCTGCGGGTGGTATTTTTGTCGATCGCTTTCCCAAAAAGCTGATTATGGTTGGTTCTGATCTGGTGCGTGGGTGCTTAACTTTATTAATTCCGTTTTTACCACGAGAATTTTTGATTCTTTTGATCCTTACCTTTGCCATCTCTACAGTGACGCAGTTTTTTGCCCCTGCGGAACAAGCTGCCATTCCCCTACTGGTACGGCGAGAAAATTTAATGGCAGCGAATGCACTATTTAGCAGCACAATGATGGGTGCTTTAATAGTTGGCTTTGCCATAGGAGAGCCAATGTTGAGTTGGGCGAAGAGTTTGCTGGGAGAAGAATACGGTCAAGAGTTGGTAGTTAGCACACTATATCTGTTATCGGGTGCCATCATGCAGCCGATTAATTTTAAAGAAAACAAACCCACTACTGAACATCGGGGATCAAATCACCTTTGGTCTGAATTCACAGAGAGTTTGCGCTACCTCAAGAAAAACCGTCTGGTATTAAATGCCATGTTGCAACTCGTAACTCTATATTGCGTATTTGCGGCTTTAACAGTACTGACAATCAGATTAGCGGCAGACTTTGGCTTAAAAGAGAAACAGTTTGGCTTTTTCTTGGCAGCAGCTGGGGTAGGGATGGTGTTGGGTGCGGGAATTTTAGGACACTGGGGTGTGAAATTGCATCGCAAGCCTTTACCCTTAATTGGATTTTTGATAATGGCGCTAGTGTTAGGGGTATTTACTTTCACCCACAATTTATTATTGGCGCTAGGACTCTGTGCATTATTAGGTGTAGGTGCTTCTTTAATTGGCGTGCCGATGCAAACTTTAATTCAACAACAAGCACCTCCCAACATGCACGGTAAAGTTTTTGGCTTTCAAAATCATGCCGTCAATATTGCTCTTTCCTTACCTTTGGCAATTACTGGCCCATTAACTGATATTCTAGGATTGCGGATTGTACTTGTAGCTATGAGCCTGATAGTCGCTGCTGTGGGTGTTTGGGCTTGGCAAAATACCCGCCGAGTATTACAAGACGTAATTTAGCGATACAAAGTCTTAGCTGAACCTAAATATTAAATATAGAAATTTCCGTAAGGATTTAATTAAACTTTTCTATTAAAATGAAATCTTAACTACAGAATTCAAGCATTAACTTAGCTATTCTCAGAGGTTTGACAGTGCGATCGCCAACCCGAATCAGTCCCCCCCAAACCGAGAATCATACCCAGCCTAATACGACTATCCAAACCGTCGTAGTAACCCCTAAACGGGCATCCGGCGGTTTTGCTCTCCTAGACAGCCTCCAGCGCCACGGTGTTGAGTATATTTTTGGTTATCCCGGTGGAGCAATTCTGCCAATTTATGATGACCTTTATAAAGTGGAAGCAACCAGTGGCATTAAGCATATTCTTGTGAGACACGAACAAGGTGCATCTCATGCTGCTGATGGTTATGCCCGCGCTACAGGTAAGGTAGGAGTTTGCTTTGGTACTTCGGGTCCAGGGGCGACTAACTTGGTAACAGGTATCGCCACCGCCTACATGGACTCGATTCCGATGATTGTGGTCACAGGACAAGTAGCACGGGCCTCAATTGGTACGGATGCTTTCCAAGAAACTGATATTTATGGAATTACCCTGCCAATTGTCAAACACTCCTATGTAGTGCGTGACCCGAAAGACATGGCACGGATTGTGGCTGAAGCGTTTCACATCGCTAGTACAGGACGCCCAGGGCCAGTTTTAATTGATGTTCCAAAAGATGTAGCTTTAGAAGAATTTGACTATGTACCTGTGGAACCAGGTTCGGTGAAATTACCTGGCTATCGTCCTACAGTCAAAGGAAATCCACGGCAAATCAACGCCGCTATCCAGTTAATCAGCGAAAGCAGCAGACCGCTATTGTATGTCGGTGGAGGTGCGATCGCTTCTGGAGCACACGCAGAAGTTAAAGAACTAGCTGAGTTATTTAATATTCCCGTCACTACAACTTTGATGGGTATCGGTGTGTTTGATGAACATCATCCCCTAGCCTTGGGTATGTTAGGGATGCATGGCACCGCCTACGCCAACTTTGCTGTGACTGATTGTGACTTGTTGATCTGCGTTGGCGCGAGATTTGATGACCGCGTGACTGGGAAGTTAGATGAGTTTGCCTCTAAGGCGAAAGTAATTCACATCGACATCGATCCCGCAGAAGTTGGCAAAAACCGCGCTCCAGAAGTGCCGATCGTCGGTGACGTGCGGAATGTGTTAGTTGACTTGTTACGTCGTTGCAAGCAAACAGGTACAAAGGCTAAACCCAACCAAAACCAAGAGTGGTTAAACCTAATTAACCGCTGGCGGGAAGAATATCCTTTGATAGTGCCCCAGCATTCTGACAGTATTTCACCCCAAGAGGTAATTGTCGAAATCGGTCGTCAAGCACCCCACGCTTTCTACACCACAGATGTAGGTCAACATCAAATGTGGGCAGCGCAATTCCTGAAGAATGGCCCCCGACGCTGGATTTCCAGTGCTGGTTTGGGAACGATGGGTTTTGGTGTGCCTGCGGCAATGGGTGCGAAAGTAGCATTTCCTGATGAAGAAGTTATTTGTATTAGCGGCGATGCCAGTTTCCAAATGTGTTTGCAAGAGTTGGGTACACTTGCACAATATGGGATAAATGTCAAGACTTTAATTCTCAATAACGGCTGGCAGGGGATGGTACGCCAGTGGCAGCAAGCCTTCTATGGTGAGCGTTATTCTTGCTCCAATATGGAAGTAGGGATGCCAGATATAGAGTTTTTGACCAAAGCTTATGGCATTAAAGGCATGGTAATTAGCAAACGGGAAGAACTCCAAGATGCGATCGCCGAAATGCTGGCGCATAATGGCCCGGTAGTTGTAGATGTGCGCGTCACCAGAGATGAAAACTGCTATCCAATGGTAGCTCCAGGTAAGAACAACGCTCAAATGATTGGCTTGCCCAAGCAACCGCCAACAACTGCAACAGAACCAGTTTATTGTGGTCACTGCGGCACGAAAAACCTTCCTACGCACAATTTCTGTTCTGAGTGTGGCAATAAACTGTAAAGATTACTGTGTACCGAGTGCTGAGTGGTGAGTATTTTTTAATTTACTCAGCGCTGAGTTCGGTAAATTTTGGAATTTAGAAAGTTAGATACGCAGGGGATTGTATCCTCTGCGTTTTTTTGTGCGGAGAAATCCCAGTAAGAATCTCATGCCAATTTGAAAAATGATTATGATGGATGGATTGCTCAAAAGGTTATATAGCAACTCTTTTACAATCCAAAATCTGTTTTGAAAAGTTTGCTCAAGCCGGGAAACCCGACGCCAGTTGCTACAACGGAGGGAACCTCCCTCCGGGTTCACCAGTCCCTTACGGCGGGAAACCCGCCTTCAGATCTGGATTCACCGCAACGCACTGGCTCAACTTTTCGCAAAATCTAAAATCCAAAATGGTATCAGATGTGTGTTTTTCTTGATTTTTTTGGGAATCCTAAGTCTCAGGAAAAAAGATTGCTTTCCCATCAATCACGGAACCTTTAAAGGATAATTATGTTTAAACCCAAGTCTCTCAACAGAGGCAGCAACAGTTCAGTTGCTTTGGAACCAGAAGTAGCGATCGCAGTGATTGGACTGTTTTCCGCAGCATCTGATGATGAAGGTGTGAGCAGAACCGAAGAATTTGCTTTGAGTGAAATGCTAGCTGGTATTTCTCAATTTGAAGATTTCTCTGAGAAAGACTTTGAAGAATTGACAGAGAAAGTTTATACCTTGCTAGAGGAAGAAGAACCAGAGGATGTCATCGAGCAAGCGATCGCTTCCTTACCAGATGAAGAATCTCGAGAAGCAGCCTACATTACCGCGCTGTTGGTAGTCGGGATTGACGGTGAAGTACCCGACAGCGAACAGGATTATATATCTGAGCTTCAAGACGCCTTGAATATTACAAACAGGCGCGCACAACAGATCATAGACCACATCTTTGGAGAAGATGATGAAGAGGAGTACGAAGAAGAATAACTCTTTTTGTGCTTAAAACCCCGATATTGTCAGCTGGGTTACTTAATATCGGGCAAAACGTTTATGTATAACAATTGCAGAATCAATAAAATTATATGGCTCATGATAGCGTTGAAATTGCTACTCATGAGCTTTTTGTTGAAAAACCTACCTCTTGCTGATGCTAATGTGAAGAAATGTCATCAAAAGGCTTGAGATCTGGAGCTACCCAACTTTGACGAGCTTCCCAAGACATAATTAACTCGTGACTGTAGTATTCGTAGAATAAAGTTTTTTGCTCACCATAAGTAGAGATGAAGTCATTGATCAATGCTGAGATAGAGGCGTTGTGATTGGTAACAGCGAGGAAACGACAGGCGATCGCAATCCAAAATAGAGTCAAAGTTTCATGATATCCACTGCTACTGGTAGTCATAATACCGTTGCACTGGTTGTAATGTTGAATTCCTGTACGGATACGTGCTATTGCTTCTGTTTTAGAGCATATAGATAAATACCACACAGCAATCGTAAGATGAGCAGCGTGGTTCCAGCCACTTCTATGTAACGTACAAGCTTCAAATTGCTGGACTAACCTAACTATATCTTCATCAGTTTGGTAGAAGTCAGCTTTAGGCTTGCTTTGTTTCATAACAATTTTAAATTTGAAGTAGAAAGCAGTCCCAATGAAAAAAGTTTCTTCCTTGAAACGAGTTCTATACTAACAAATACTGTTCAGTTCGCTCTATTCTTGGGTCGTCTAGGGTACAAAAGTATTTGATGATAGTATCGTCGAAGATTGGGTCATAAGTAATACATGCAGCGATATTCTGAGGTAATGTATTATCCTATTCTCAATATATTTATCACCTAGTTCAAGCTTAATATTCAAGAAACAGCCTAAGTACTGCATAGCTTATTACAATACAACTTGCCAGCCACAATAAAGCCAGCGTTAAGAATTTTTTCAAAATAACGATAGTTAGTTTTGTTAACAATGAACCATGAGAAAATATATTAAGCTAAACAAATATCTTTTTATAACTTTAGGTAGTGATGGCAGCGGTGAAAAGCATTAATTGATTGAAAATTCAGTTAATTATTCTCTGCTAGTGAACAGATACAAGCGAATACTCTCCAAAATAAGTTTAATAAATCAAAAATAAAAATTGGAGGTTGTAAAATGGCTTTTCGGAATAACAATGGCACAAATTTATGGCAAAAATTACAACAGGATTCAGTAAGTTGGGGATCTCTAACACTATGGATCAGCGGGTTAGTTGTACTGTTAATAACCCTAGGATTGTTTGCTAACATTTTAGATTAGCTATAGGAATACGGTTTGATTTTTGAAAAAATTCTGTAAACTTGAAACTTAATTGTAGGGTGGGCATTGCCCACCCCCAGATGCTAAGAAAGCGGAAATCCTTTTAGCAATTCCTCCTAGGGGGAACCCCACACAGAAGTAAAGTCTTGTCTCAGAATTAAATAAAATCAAGTCTGCGTTAAATCAAGAGCTAAGGAAGCAGTAAAAACACTCTAGATAACTTTAGATAAATTGTTATCTCTGCTTCCTATTCTTTTTCCTTCTAATTCTGAATTTTAGATTAGTTTTATTAGGATGGTTCTGTAACTTCCAATTAGGAGATAATTTTTCTAAAATTGAGTGAATTACCTTATCCAGAGAATTACACTAAAGATATATACATCTATACTTCATTTGATGAACATAAAAATTCTGGTATCAGTCTTAGTACTAGGCACTATTGGTTTAGTTAATTCCGCTAAAGCTCAAGAGCCTAGCAATAGTGAAACAGTTAAATCTAATCCAGTTATCAATGCTTGTGTTCAAAACAAAGCAGAGACCTTACCAAATCCTTTTAGTGATGTACCATCTGACCATTGGGCTTTCAAAGCAGTTATGACTATGCACTATTGCGGAGCCTTCCGACAAGCTACACCACCTGCTTTATTTCAGCAACTAAAACCAACTGAAAATATCCAGAAACCACCGAAAGAGGAGCAATTTCAACAATAGACAAGAAAATAATAAAAATATGGGATCAGTCGCGCTACTAGGAAAATTTTTGGTCATAGTTGACTCAAATTAAAGCTAAAGATCAATAAATCCATAAAATAGCCAATTTAGTGCAAGTATCAACTTACAGGCTACAAGTGTTGGATGCGGGGTATAACTTCTTTGGCAAAGAGATTGAATTGCGGCATAAACTTATGAATATTTGCATTAACAAAAGCTGCGATTTCACTGCTGGTGATAACTAAGCCGACGCCTGTACCCCCAAAACCGATGTCAAGAATAAGGAAAAAATATAAAGAATAAAATTTTTGGTAGTATTAGTAGTACTAAATCAATGTTAATGCAGCGTTAAATTTGTATTACGTTGCTAGGATAAGCCTAAAGCTTCTCTAGATAATGATTAACTTTTTTAGCTTGGATGCGGAAGCCACAATGATTTCACAGCAAAGCTGACAAAGATATGTAATTGGCTTATAAAAGCCTGTATCCAAAAATCTCATTCCATATTCAAATGTTATATTTAAAGCAAGGAGAAATATTTTTGGCCATGTGAATAAGCCCATAACGCCTTCCTGAAGCTAAATCTCTACACTGTGTTTATGAAGTGGAAAAAAGTTCTAGATTCAACTAGAAATTGCTGTTCTATTTAAACCGTAAACTTAAAAATACATTTTTAAGCAAAAATTGTAGGAATTAAAAAGTCTACTTAAATTTGTAAATTCTGTGTTGCCTATTATTAGAAAAAAACAAGTAGCCTCTCCAGATTTATGTAAGTAATTCTTATTTTTGCTTTTGATAATAACTAAAGCTGGAAATCCAATCTACTATAGACTCAAACTGATTTAAGTATGTTTCAATTTTAAAACTATGTTATTATTAGCTTACCGAGAAATATTTTTGGTCAAGTGACTGACTACATAGACGCCTCTCCAAATCTAAATCTCTACATTTTATTAATTTGGAGATATTATATGTCAGTTTATATTGGTAATCTATCCCATGAAATTGAAGATGAGGACATCAGACAGGTCTTTCTAATGTATGGAGTTGTTAGGAGAATTTTAGTATCTACAAACCAAAAATCTGGTGAGAAGAGGGGATTTGCTGTTGTAGAAATGGAAACGGATACTGAAGAGGTAGCAGCAATTAATGGATTAAGAGGTAATGAATGGATGGGTTATAGCCTTAAAGTTAATCGGGCTAAGACCGTTGTAGACGTAGCTTAATCACCTAGAGTGCATATATATAACAATGAAGCGTTAGAATTCTCGTGTGGTTGTATACATTTACTCTGCTGCTCACAAAAGTGTCTAATTTTTTCCTTGTTGTCTTAAAATAATATCAGGCAAGCTACGCCATAACTTTTTGACAGCAGAATATGGAGAATTTCACTGCTTAACCTAGTACCAGAACATTGATATTGGAGGAAGCACAAGGTAATCGATAAGTTAAAAAACAGAAAAAATATCCAAACAACATAAGGAGAAGACATATTTAAATAGATATAACGGTTTAAATCAACAAATATAGAAGTGAGGAAAAATTGAAAATTAAAGCGTTAGATGTTAAAGCTGGCGATCGCATCATTGCATATTACAAGAATAAAAGACAAATCTGCAAGGTCAAACAAATTTTAGACCTAGGGCAGACAAATGTCACACTTTCAGTTTTCACAAGTGAGCATTATCGCGGCTGCTTAGTCTCATGCGTAATCCGGTTCCAGTGGGATGCTTTAGTTGAATTAGTAAGTTAAAAATTAGTTCCAACTGCAAAAAAATTTTTACGATGATTAGATTTGTCTTGATTATTTTATATTGAAGCTTTTCCAGGGCAAGCATTCCTCTATTTGTAAGGTTACTTGTGAGTTTGATGTAATTTGTTTGACTCCATGTAATTAAGCTCGGTTCATCTAGAGCCGATAATTAAACTTATCTGGTGGTGATTATGATAATTTTCTAAGTACTTCTGCCCTGAAAATTACAAATTAGCTAAATAATTAACTTTGTCTAAATAAATGTCTACATTGCTGTCAGGCTGTAAAAATCTGACTCCAAAAACCATGATTAGCCTTAATTTCAGATATCAATGGCTCACATGAATAAATTTATATAAAGTTTTTTTAATCTCTCTCCCTAAAAGTTAATTACTTATGCCATAATAAAAAGTGAGAATTAATTCGGTTAACAGCGTTTGTTTTTAGTATTGACAGGCTTTTTGTTTTTGGTATTTACAAACTTTTCTCCGAAATCTAAATCTCTACACATTTATAATTTCGGAGACAATCTATGTCAGTTTATGTAGGTAATCTTTCTTACGAAGTTACAGAAGAGAGCTTAAATGCTGTGTTTGCAGAATATGGTTCTGTCAAGCGAGTTCAGCTACCTACCGACCGGGAAACAGGTCGTGTGCGCGGCTTTGGTTTTGTCGAAATGGGTACTGATGCTGAAGAAACTGCCGCCATTGAAGCTCTTGATGGTGCAGAGTGGATGGGACGAGACCTAAAAGTAAATAAGGCTAAGCCCAAAGAAGATAGAGGCGGTTCATTTGGTGGTGGCAACCGTAACAGTTACGGTGGACGTAACCGTTACTAAGCTTGACTGATTTAGCTATTTGACCTAACCCGTTAGTTCAACAAATAACATGATGTAATAGCGGCTCAGGCATTTGTGCTTGAGCCTTTTTGTTACATACTTTGAACTACGAACGAAAATGCAAGCTTGATAAGCTAAAGCCCTTTTTGTGGACTTGTTCATGACAAAATTAACCTTGCCAGTCCAACCTGCCGTTCTCATCACCATTATAGGTGAAACAGTTTTGAAAGAAAGGATTGTGAAGCTGCTGAAAAGCTATGATGTAAGCGGTTACACCATTAGTCAAGTGCAAGGTGAGGGTGGACATGGAAAACGCTTAGCAGATATGGCAGGTTACAACACTAATATTGAAATCAAAACTATTGTTTCATTGGAAGTATCTGATGCTATCTTTTGCGCACTAAAAGAGGAGCAAGGCAAGCACGCCTTAATCGCCTTCCGGCATAATGTAGAAGCCTTTTATTGATGAAACCTTTTTCATCAGTTTGGGGTGAAACCTTGAATCTTCGTTGGCTATAATGTCGCCAAAAATTCTTTTTTTTTGAAATTTTAGTTTAATACTGAGGAATTAAAAAATGTCTACTAACACTGATGTAGTTGCTTATGTTCAAGAAAGTGAATTTGACATTCTTTTAAGTGAAGAAAAAGTTGTTGTAGTTGACTTTACTGCTACTTGGTGTGGCCCTTGTCGCCTGATCAGTCCATTAATGGATCAACTCGCTCAAGAATACAAAGGTCGCGCCAAAGTCGTTAAGGTAGACGTGGATAACAACAAACCGATGTTCAAAAAATTCGGTCTTCGCAGTATTCCAGCAGTTTTAATTTTCAAGGATGCTGAGTTAGCAGAAACTATCGTAGGAGTTTCTCCTTACGAGCAATTTAGCAGTGCTGTTCTTAAGCTTCTTTAGCTTGTTTTTGGGGAGACTTCTAGTTCTCCCATTTTTTTGGGAGGTACTAAACCATAATTCTATTACCCCTGAAAATTCTCCTATACATACAATCTACACAATAATTAGGTGTAGTAAGCATGACCCCAGAAGCCAAATCTTGGCTAGACCATTTACGTCAGTACGAGCGATTACAATGGCAGACCTAGAGATTCGCAGACGGGTATTTGCCTTTCATCAAAGCGATGAGCCACCGACTATTTCGCACATGATCTATGCCCATTCTTGAAGGGTGATTTGTTTTTTACAGATCGGATACTATGGAGCGATCGCGCGCGCAACCAGAGATTTTTCCTTCATGTGTTTAACACTTCTTGCAGGAAGCCCATTGATGAAAGAACTCAAGAAAGGGGATGAATCTTGGGCAGTATCTAGTTTTTAGATTCTGTATATACCTTCTACTTCTTCCTCCATGAGGCATAACTTCTATCAGATTTTTTTAAGTCGTGGATAAAGGGATTGATATCTTATCCAAGCCTCTTCTAGGGCTAAATCAACGGCTTGGGGAGTTGCCGAAAGCGTTGGGGTGGCTGCCAGTTTGAGCGTGTCATTAGCATCTGCGTATACGCCAATTCCAATACCCGCCAGTAGAGCGGCACCATGCGCAGATGCAGCAGCAACGGTAGTTACATAAAGGGGTATTCTCAATACATCAGCCAGTAATTGTTTCCAAGGCATTTCTAAGGTTCCACCGCCTGCTAAACGCAATTCTGTGGCTTTAAAACCTGTTGCTTCAAGTGCTTCAAAACCTTGTCGCAAAGCAAAAGCCACTCCCTCTAATGCCGCCCGCATCAGGTGCGCCTGGGTGTGATGAAGTCCAAGCCCTACCCATGCGCCGCGTACATAGGGGTCAAGGTGTGGAGTTCGCTCACCCGTGAGATATGGCAAAAATGTCAACCCTTCACATCCTGGAGGAATAGTAAACGCTTTAGTATAGACTTGCTCCCAACTCAAGCCGAGGATACCTCGCACCCACTCAAGTGCTAGTCCTGCATTTTGCATTGCTGCAAGGGTGTACCACCCGTTAGGTACGGCGGCTCGATATAGATGTGTACGAGCATGAGGATCGAGAATTGGTTGGGAGCGAGGTGTAATGATTTGAGCGCCTGTGCCGATGGTTAGTTGAACCAAACCAGGTTCTAGTAGCCCATTACCAAGTGCGGCGGCGGCTGTATCCGCAGCGCCAGCGATCGCTCTTAAGCCAACTCTTAAGCCAAGGTGTTCTGAAGCACTAGCCGTTAAGTAACCAGCGATCGCACTAGAGGGAATAATTTTCGGCAACCAATCACAACGCAGATTTAGCCCTGAGATTGCATCCCATGCCCAGTTGTCTGACACAATATCGTAAAGCAAAGTACCGCTAGCATCAGATGGTTCGGTTGCAACTTCTCCAGTCAGCCGTAACCGTAGCCAATCTTTTGGCTGAAGTGCCCAACGCGCTTGGGCGTAGACAGTAGGCTCGTGTTCTCGTAGCCACAGCAAGGTTGAGCCAGCCATTCCAGCTGTAATGGGGTTGCCCAATCGCTCTAGAATAGTGTCATCGAGTGAATGATAAATGTTTTGCGTGGTACTAGAGCGACTATCTGCCCAGAGAATAGCAGGACGCAGTGGCTCACCCGACTCCGAAGTTAGGACAACACCGTGCATCTGTCCTGAAAGTGCGATCGCCTGTACCTGATCGGCATGATTTCCCACTGCCTTCTTAACAGCCAAGCCAACAGCTGACCACCAATCCCCTGGCTCGGACTCAGCCCATCCGGGATGAGGTGCATGAACAGGATAGGAGCTTGATGCTTCAGCTATTGCGGTTCCGTCCGTCGCCAGGAGCAATGCCTTAGCAGAGCCTGTTCCTAAATCTATGCCAAGCAGCATTAGGCTAGTCCTCAAATACTTAAAAGTTAAGAATCCCAAATTAGATTTGTTGCTTATTGAAGAAGGCAGAAGGTTTTGTACCCTGCGGGAAGTTGACACAACAGAAGGCGATTCTAACCCCTCCTGAACAAGAGCCACCCTTATCGGTTACCCGACATAAAGCAACTGCAAACCCGTAGGGTGGGGGTCTTAAACCTTTACTCCCTGCGGTCGTAGCACAGGGCAGGAATCAGAATCCTTTCTGCCTCCTGCCCTGTGCCTTTCCCGATAAGCAACAAATCGTTCATAAAGTTGATAATGCCTTAGTGTGCTTGCGAGAATCGGACTAGTGTTCCATTAACACCAAACTCATGCAAACTACGCAACTGGTCAGCAACAGCCTCGACGAAACGTGGCGACTCTACTAAATCTCCAAAAATTTCAGATATACTGAGCAATGGTTTGGGATCTAATTCACTCAAGCTGGCGCGTTGAGTCAGGATGTCTGCTAATGGGTCATCAATGGGAATAGGTTGCCCTTGTTTATCCTGACTACTGAGGTATCGACACCAAGCAGCAATCGTTAAACTTAGATAATCGATCGCACCTCCAAGTTGTAATTTATCGCGGATCGATCCCAAAACAAACTTAGGAATTTTAGCTGATCCATTCAGGCACAGGCGCGGAAGTTGATCGCGAATTTTGGGATTGGAAAACCGTTCAATTAGAGTCTTTTTATAATCGTCTAAATCAATTCCAGGAACGGGTTGGAGCGTTGGTGTTACCTCATCCATCAACTTAGCGACGGCTTGCTCAAACAAGGGATCAGCCATGACTTCATAAACGTAGGTATAACCTGCCAAAGAGCCGAGATAGCCAATTAGCAAGTGACTGGCGTTGAGCAGCCGGATTTTCATCATCTCGTAGGGATGAACATCGTTAGTCATCTGTACGCCAACAGATTCCCAATCAGGTCTGCCTGCACAAAAGGTATCTTCAATTACCCACTGGATGAAAGGCTCTGTCACGCCTGGAAACGCATCATCAATACCAAATTGTTCTGCCACCATTTTGATATCTGGTGGGGTTGTCATCGGAGTAATGCGATCGACCATGCAGTTGGGAAAGGCAACGTATTCAGCAACCCAACGTCCCAACTCTGGATCGCGGATTTGAGCAAATGTCGTTAGCATTTTCCGCACCATGTTACCGTTGCCCTGTATGTTGTCGCAGGACAGGACGGTAAAGGGTGCTAACCCCTGTTTATATCGTTTTTCGAGTGCGGCGGTCAAAAAACCGTATGTCCCGATTGGTTGGTCAGGATGGTGCAAATCGTGCTGAATTGTTGGGTGGTTCACATCGAATTCGCCACTTCCTTCAATGTAGTAGTAACCGCTTTCAGTAATCGTTAATGTTACAATTCGGCATTCAGGGTTTGCCATTGCTTCAATAGCTGCTTGACGATTGTCTGGTGCAAACAGGTATCGAGTGATGGAACCGATGATTCGAGCGCGATCACTTTGCGGCGATCGCTCAACTAAGGTATACAAACAATCTTGGGACAGTAGCGCATCCCGCATACGCCTGTCATAGTCATAGTCAAGCAATCCAACACCACAGATTCCCCAATCACTACCAGGATTTTGATGGAAATAATCATCAAGATAAAGCGCTTGGTGTGATCGATGAAATCCACCAACTCCAATATGCACAATTCCATTGGTGATTTGATGGCGATCGTACTTGGGTATACGCACGTTTCCAGGTAAATGAGACAGGGATGCTTGATTCAGCTTGATTGTTGAGCCTGTGCTGATATTGCTGTTCATTTTATTTATACTAGTTGGTGACGACGATTTTTTAAAACTGCTTCACCCTGTAAGTCAAATAGATGACAAAGTTCGCCGCTAATGTGGATAGGAACGAGATCGCGTAATTGGCTGGAATTATCTCCGTCTGTTTGTACTACTACGGTGTCTCCCCCCTCAATCTTGACATAGAGATAGGTTTGTCCACCCAGTCGTTCTACAACTAACACTTCGCCATTCACGCTTGGGTTATTGCGATCGAGTCGCAAATGTTCGGGGCGAATTCCCAATGTTGCACTCTCTCCAACCGACAACTTTCCAGGCTTCACGGGAATCATTACACTGGCATCACCAGGAAGTTTCACAGTTATGCCAGAGTCATTCACGGCTGTTACTGTCACCGAAATAAAGTTCATCTTAGGTGAACCAATAAATCCGGCAATGAATAGATTGCGGGGATGGTGGTAAAGTTCTAGTGGCGAACCCACTTGTTCGACAATGCCGCCCTGCAACACTACAATTTTGTCTGCAAGTGTCATAGCCTCCACCTGATCGTGCGTCACATAAATCATGGTGGCTTGCAGGCTTTCATGTAAGCTAGCAAGTTCAATCCGCATCTGCACGCGCAAAGCTGCATCCAGATTTGACAGTGGTTCATCAAATAAAAACACTTTGGGATTGCGAACCAAGGCACGACCGATCGCTACCCGTTGGCGCTGTCCTCCGGATAGTTCTTTGGGCTTGCGGTTTAACAGTGGTTCCAGTTGGAGGACACGAGCGACTTCACGCGCCCTTTCATAACGCTTGGCTTTTGCCACACCTGCAAGACGGAGGCTAAACGCCATATTTTCCGCTACGGTCATGTGAGGATAAAGGGCGTAGGTTTGAAATACCATTGCCAACCCACGTTTATCTGGAGGTACATCATTCACTACCTCTCCATCAATCGACAACTTGCCGGAGGTAATTTCCTCTAGTCCGGCAATCATACGGAGCAAGGTTGATTTTCCACAACCAGATGGGCCGACAAATACAACAAATTCGCGATCGCCAACATCAAGATCGATGCCTTTGATCACCTCGGTATCGGCATAAGTTTTATGGATATCTCTTAAAGCAACTGTTGACATAGGATTTTCTGTTTAATGAATTAAAAGCAGATGATTATTTCACAGCACCAAACGTCAGACCCCGAACTAATTGCCGTTGACTCAGCCAGCCGAAAATAAGGATCGGCGCGATCGCCAGAGTTGATGCTGCCGAAAGTTTTGCCCAAAATAACCCTTGAGGGCTGGAAAATGAGGCAATAAATGCGGTTAAAGGAGCGGCATTAGCCGTTGTTAAGTTGAGGCTCCAAAAGGCTTCATTCCAGGACAAAATGATTGAAAGCAATGCGGTAGAAGCAATTCCAGGTAATGCTAGTGGCAGCAAAACATGAATCAGTTCTTGCTGTGTGTTTGCCCCATCCATGCGATCAGCTTCTAGGATATCTTTAGGAACATCTCTAAAAAAGCTGTAAATCATCCAGACAACAATTGGCAAATTGATCAGGGTGTAAATAATAATTAAACCGATCCGGGTATCTAGCAAATGAGCGTTGCGACACAAAATGTAGATTGGCACCAACACACCAACGGGTGGCAGCATTCTAGTAGAAAGCATCCATAGCAAGGTTCCCTTAGTGCGTTTGGTTGGGAAAAACGCCATCGCATAAGCGGCAGGTACGGCAAGCAGTAGCGCGAGTATGGTCGAGCCGAGTGAAACCGCCACACTGTTGAGGGCATAGTTGAAATAGTTTGCTCGATCTTGAATCGCCACATAATTTTCTAATGTTGGCTGGAAAAATAACTGAGGAGGAGTTGCAACTGCCGCCACCTCCGTTTTAAAACTAGTGAGAAACATCCAGAAAATCGGGAAAAACAAGCTGCAAGCGACAAACCAACCGAGCAAGGTAAACAGCCAGCGTTTCAAGGTTTTACGTGCCATCGTTAGGTATCCAAATTACGAGCAACACTACGCATCAGAAAAATTGCCACGATGTTGGCAAGAATTACCGCGATTAATCCACCCGCTGAAGCACCGCCGACATCAAATTCCAGCAAGGCTCTCAGGAAGATGTAATAGGCAAGGTTGGTCGTTGCCACTCCGGGACCGCCACCTGTGGTAACAAAGATTTCTGCGAAAATAGTCAAAAAGAAAATCGTCTCGATCATGGCGACTACGGCAATGGCGCGGCTCAGATGGGGTAGCATGACGAAACGAAATAGAGCGATCGCATTTGCTCCATCCATCCTAGCTGCTTCTAGCTGGTCATGATCTAACGACTGAATTGCCGTCAATAAAATCAGCAGAGCAAAGGGAAGCCACTCCCACGAAACAATGATAATGATGGCAAGCAGGGGAAAATCTGCAAACCAATCGATCGCACCCAAACCCAAACCTCTTGTGAATTGAGCAAACAGTCCATTTACTGGATGCATCAGCATATTCTTCCAGACTAGGGCGCTGACTGTGGGCATGACGAAAAACGGAGAAATCGCCAGTACCCGCGCAATCCCCTGGCCATAAAAGTCCTGGTCAAATAGAATTGCTAAGAGTGTGCCTAGAGCAATTGTGATCACCAGAACGGACACGACCAGAATTATTGTGATGGCGATCGAAGTCCATAAACCTGGATCGCTCAGAATGAACGTGAAATTTTCAATTCCAATAAATTTGCGTGCGTCTGGATTAAGCAGGTTATACCTCTGAAAGGAAAACCATAGCGTCATCACCAGAGGCACAATCATCCATAGCAGCAAGGCAATCACAGAAGGCGCAACCAAGGGTAAGGTTGATGCCTGTCGCTTTGTTCGTTGCCTAGTGGGTGGCGTTTCGTGGTGACGCTTTACAGCTACTGAAGAAGACATAGTCTAATAGAATTTTGGATTTTAGATTGTGAAAGTTTTATGGGTGAGCATTTGCGTGTGTCCTTGCCTTTCCCGTCAGATTTAGATCCCCCCCTGCCCCCCTTTTTAAGGCAGGGCCGTTTCATTCATAATGGTATGTATTTTGTCAATATGAATGGCGATAAATATCAGGGCAAAAGTCATAAATTGTTGACTATCTTGATGCCTAAGATTGAATACCAAGCTCGTTTTTTATCTCCAGAACCCTTGCATTTTTAAGCCTTTTAGGGAATGAAATAGCCCTGCTTTTTAAGGGGGGAGAATTCTGTCAAAGTCCCCCTTAGAAAGGGGGATTTAGGGGGATCTCCGGGTTTAAGAACATAACCTAGCCCCCCTTTTCACTCGATATAACCCGTGTGTTTCATAAAACGTTCAGTCGAACTCTGTGATCGCTCCAACGCCTGATCGACTGAAAGGCGATTGGTCAGTGCTGCTGCCATAGTTTGCCCGACCGAAGAACCGATCGCCTGAAATTCTGGAATATCCACATATTGAATACCCTTGTAAGGGGTTGGTTGTGCAGCTGGACGGCTAATATCAGCAGATTGGATCGATTTCAGCACAATCGAAGCAAACGGTGCGGCTTTTTGATAGTTGGGATTGTTATAGGTGGAAGTCCGCGTACCTGGTGGTACACTAACCCAACCACTTTGGTTAGCCACTAATTGAATGTATTCTTTAGAGGTTGCCCAGGCAACGAACTTTTGAGCAGCTTCGGGGGATTTTGAGGTTTTTGGAACCGCTAATGCCCAAGCCCAGAGCCAATTCGAGCCGTTTGGATATCTCTCAATTGGCGCACGGGCAAAGCCAACTTTGTCATAAACTTGAGATTCTTTGGGGTTGGATAACAGCCCTGCGGCAACGGTTGCGTCTACCCACATACCGCACTTACCCGTTGAGAATAGCGCCAGATTTTCATTGAATCCATTGGAACTCGCTCCCGGTGGGCCATATTTGTTGAGCAAATCGACATAGAAAGCGATCGCTTCTTTCCATGCTGGAGTATTTATGGTGGGTTGCCACTTCATATCAAACCACTGTCCGCCAAAGGTGTTGACCAATGTGGACACAAATCCCATATTTTCGCCCCAGCCCGGTTTTCCACGCAGGCAAACACCATAAACTCCATGCGTTGGGTCGTGAACCTTACTCGCCCATTCTCTAATTTGGGGATAGGTTGGCTGTTCGGGAACCTTAATCCCTGCTTTTTCAAACAAGTCTTTTCGGTAATAAAGCATGGAACTTTCCCCATAGAACGGCACAGCATAGAGTTTGCCGTTGTTGGAAAGCCCTTCTCGGATCGGTTTTATTAGGTCATTTACGTCGTAACTTGCGGGTAAGTCCAATGGTTTTAACCAATCCCGTCTCGCCCAAATCGGCGTTTCATAGGAACCGATTGTCAGGACATCGAATTGTCCGCCTTGGCTTGCAACGTCTGTGGTGGTGCGTTGGCGCAAGACGTTTTCTTCCAGGACAACCCACCGCAGTTGAATATTTGGATTGGCTTGTTCAAAGTTGCGGGAAAGCCCTTGCATAACCACCATGTCACCATTATTGACAGTAGCGATCGTCAGTCTTGTTTTCGCTGCTGCTTGCGAACCCGCACAGGCATGTAGTAGTTGTGCCAGCATCACTCCAACGAGGAATGCAACCAAGATTTTAGCGAAGCGGGGCATACGCATTGCACAGCTCCTTTAGGATTAAAATCATATAAAAAATGATTTTATGCTCTACTATTGGGCAAAGACCCAATAATTGAATCATACTAGCTGAACTTAAATACTGAACACTTAAAGACTATTTGCAACATATATTCACAAGGGGTTGAAGATATGACAGCTAAAGCAAGCTATCACTTTGCTGGCAAGACGGTTTTGATTACGGGCGGTGCTGGTGATATTGGTCGAGCTACGGCACAGCGTTTTGCCGCAGATGGCGCAGGTGTAGTACTCGTAGACTTAAACGAAGCGAAGATGGCAGAAGTTACTCACGAATTGGAAATTTATAAAATTCCAGTTCTGAGCTTTCGCTGCAATGTCACCTCTTCTAAGGATGTTGCTCAAGCCTTTTCTGCTGCTGTAGAGCAATTTGGGCGAATCGACTATGTTTTCAACAATGCGGGTTATCAAGGAGCGTTTGCCAAAACTGACGAGTATCCTGAGGAAGATTTTCAAAAGGTCATTGACATCAATGTTGTTGGAGTTTTTCACGTCCTCAAGGCGGCGGCACAACACTTACGCAAATCGGGTGGAGGAGCGATCGTTAATATGGCAAGCTATGCAGGAGTGGTTGGCCCTCCAAATATGATCGCCTACTCAGCCTCGAAGTTTGCCGTAATTGGGATAACTCAAACAGCAGCGAAAGACTTGGCTCCCTACCATATTCGGGTGAATGCGCTCTCGCCTGCGCTGATTGGCCCTGGTGTAATGTGGACGCGGCAGACCGAATTGCAGGCAGGTGTAGGGTCACAGTACTTTGATGCCGATCCAAAAGTAGTAGAGCAGCAAATGATTGATTCAGTACCAATGCGGCGTTTAGGGAGCCTTGAGGAAGTTGCCAACAGTGTGGCATTTCTCATGAGCGATGAAGCAAGCTACATTACGGGCTTTAATTTGGAGCTTAGTGGTGGGCAATAGGGGAAAGAGCATTGCCAAGTTAGTAAGGGACTTCCAAAAATTCAAGGTGAATATGAAAATCTCTTATTTTTCTCAGCGCTCTCTGTGCCTCTGCGGTTCAATAAATTACTTTTAAACCGCAGAGGCACAGAGAACACAGAGGAAAGAGGAATTATAGGGCTTGTCCAAACTACAAGTTTATTTAAAGCTGTTTTTATTAACGTAGAATGTGATAGCGTATACAAAGCAATTTGAGCAAAAAATGCATCTTTGAGCAGATAATCAAAAAATTTATTTACTCTTTTGGGGGATGTATAGTTCCTAAAGGTGGAATATGGAAGAACCATTGTTAGAGCGGCGCGATGCCAGCAAAGCTGGCTTGTCCCTTCGGACTCGCAAGTTAGACCAGGCAGCTCACGCAGCTTGGCTCTACTACATTGCGGGAAACACACAGGAAGAGATTGCCGCAAAGCTGAACGTGTCTCGGCAGGCGGCACAACGTTTGGTGGCACTAGCAGTGAGTGAAAAACTGATCAAATTTCGGCTCGATCATCCCCTAAGTGAGTGTATTGCTCTAGCTGAATCGCTCAGAGACAAATTTGAACTATCGCTTTGTGAAGTAGTTCCAAGTGATGCGGGGAGTGGTGATAGCTTCAACGGAATTGGCGTATGTGCTGCTACTCACTTAGAGACATACCTTCTTGCTAAAACTCCAACAATCCTGGCATTTTCTACTGGTCGGACTTTGCGATCAATGGTGGAGCAAATCCCATCTATGAACCAACCTCAGCATAAGATTGTCTCAATAGTTGGGAATATGTCTCAATATGGGCGTGCGGGTCGTTATGAAGTGGTGATGCATTTGTCTGATCGCGTTGGCTCTCAAGTATATCCAGTTCCAACTCCGGTGGTAGCAACCAGCATTGAAGAACGAGAACTCTTGCAGACTCAGCGATCGTTTATCACCGTCAAAACCCTTGCAGAGCAAGCCAAAGCGACCTTTGTGGGTATTAGCCAAATTGGCTGGAATGCACCGTTACACCAAAACGGGTTCATTAATGACGATGAAGTGACCCAATTAATTGAACTGGGCGCAGTTGGAGAAATTGCCGGATGGGCATACGATCGCCAAGGTGTCTTGATTCAAGGTGCAACTAATAGCCGAGTTGCTGGTGTCCCGCTCGAACAAACTGCTCAACGACTGATTATCGGCATTGCAGGAGGTGTGAAAAAAGTAGAGTCAATTTTGGCGGCTATACATGGCAAGTTGATTACGGGGCTGATCACCGACGAAGTTGTCGCCCAAGCTATTCTTGACAAAATCTGATTTTTCAGGCATTGCCGATCAAAAATAGGACTTATGCATTGGCAGTAAGCTTCTAGTATGCGATTAACCCCATTTTGTGTTTGAGGTGTTCCGAACGCAGTGCTGGCTGACTTCAGCTTTAAGCTGCAAGCCACGTAAGATTGCTGTTCAAAACTAACAGCAGTCATCTACAGGGTGTAGGAGAATGAGAAACGTCCCGTTATCTCTAATGTATTCTGCAAGAGTCGGCTCAATCAGGTCAGCATAAGCTAGTACTGCTTTTTGGAGGATATCTCCGTTTCTTGGTAGGTTGTTGCAAGAAATGGTGGTGATGGGGGTCATTTTGCGATCGCGTCGTCGGCGTAGCGCCTCTACTATAAAGCCAATCGCAGTTGTTGGAGTAGAAGGCTTTTGCAGATCCTGCGCGATGTCTTCATTCGCTGTATCCAGATTAAAACTTTTGTCTAGATGGTAGCCTCCTTGAAGTGTGTTCTAGGGTAATTGTTGGCTGGGCTAGTGAAGGCGAGGGTTTAGCTTGAATACAGCTTAAGTATGCGCTTTTGGGGACTTTTGCACAAGATTTTCTATGAGACGTAAACAATTGCAGCACAAGGATTTTATAGATTATTTAAAAACTTCTTTGACTCAGGTGCATAAAAAATAAAAGTTGTCGTAATTTATGTTGGTTCACTCAAAACAAAATTTTGATTTCTTTGTGAACCTTTAATTATCTAACCATTAGTCAAATGGTAGGAGAAAGATTATGAAAGAAGAGCTTGCTAACATTGCTATCTCTGATTTACCTCTTCAATTAGAAGAGCTTTCTGATGAAGCAGCCTCGGTTATCTCCGGAGGTATGATGAAATCACCTTTGCAAAAAAATAAATCAATTCTGTTGACACCGGATGGCGAAGCCGTTACTGTCAATGTCAATGGATCTCCTGTAACTTCTGTGCTAATTGATTAGTAGTTTCAGAATTTGGTAGAGTGCTTTATAGACATTAGTTCTAACTCACCAACAATCTTAGATGGTGCATTGCTTTGCGCAACGCATCATCTAAATATAGACATTGCACTTAATATCAAAATTTCCTAGACCCAATTACCAATTTGTTTTTGTCATTGCTTAACCTATGGTTAACGCTACCTATTTAATGTCAAATCCCTCTTCAGTAACCAAGCTCTTGACAACAGTTAACAAGGGGTTGTTTAGCTAAATTCTCTAAACCTACCGACTTCAGCAAACTTGTCCAGTCAGCCATAACAGATGCATCTTTTGGCTTTTCCCAGCGAAGTTTTGCCACAACAGTTAAAGCATCGTGCCAAATGCCATTTTCTGCATACAGTGCTACTTGTTGCTGAGGTGTTGCCTGCTTGAGATTCTCTGCAAGGCTGGAATTAGGATTAATCCTTTGCACCCATCCCTCAACATATTGTAATTCTGCTGGTTGTTGGTTGTTGCAATTGACTTTCACTTTTAAGAACCAGTGATACATTTTGCCTACTTGCAAAGGTGCAGTGGTTTCTGGCAAACGAACACTGACAATTCCGGGATTCGATGGGGGATTTACTGCTGCTCGGTGTATAGTTTGACTAGGTTTCCCCGACTCATCCTTAACTACAAACTCCATAGCTGCGATCGCTGATTTGTGATACGGAACGAAAAACCAAAACGTAGAATGTACAGCAGTCGTTAAACCCCAAACTTTAGTAACAGCAATTGTTTCTTTTGGCTCTTGGTTTATAGTCTGCTGATAAATGGGAACTAGTGCCATGAGAGACTCATTACCACTACCACATCCACGGCTAGCTGCTCCTCCGCGATCGCCTGCGGCTCCTCGGTCAGGTGGTGGCGGTGGTGGGATAAACTTGATTGAGGAACTGTTTAAAGCAACTGGCAATGCCCAAAGTGCTGGACAATAGATGATGCTGCTCAAGAAAGTCATACTCAATGCAGCAGTTAATGGGATTTTTTGCCAATAGTTTTTCATTTGTCAAGAGTCAAGGATTAATAGTTAAAAATATTTCTTAATTTTGTATTGCTATTATTTTTGCTGAAAGTAGGAGTTTAAAAAAACTACCACAGTAACAGCACCACATCCTAAGGCTAGCGCTGCTGGAACTAGTGGAATCCAACCGCCAAATAAAATTAAAATTATTAGGCAACTACCATACAAAATAACGAATGCAATTGTCGCTGTCAGAATTAGGTAATCTACTCTTTTGATATACCAAGCAAGCAAACAGCCAAAAAAAGACCACAACCAAATCCAAATCACCTCACTCCATATTGACCAACTCCACAGTAGAGGTCGCCCATCAAGAGCTGCACTGAGCAGTTGACTGAGCATTTGTGCTTGTAGAATAACTCCTGGGATCTCTTGCGCGTTTCCTTGGTAGATATAAGGAGTTGGCCAATAGTCATGAAAACTTTCTGCTGTTGTGCCGATAAGAACTATTTTGCCTTTCACTGCTGCCGCATTAAATTTACCCGCGATCACATCTTGTAATGTAATTTGCGGTGCGATCGCGTTTGGCGATGTAGAGGAGCGATAATTCAGTAAAATTTGGTGTCCCAAGGCATCAATTCCTTGATAGCCACCAGTGTGTGCTTCTAGAGGTTTAAATTTCAGCTTTCCCAATTGCCACATCCCATCGGGAGTAAATTCCAATGTAATACCCTTGCTGTATAAGTAACGCAGTGCCAGTTGTACGCTTAAGGAATATGATGCCTGACAAGGAGATGCGGGAGGAGGAGTTAAGGCTAGATAGTGGCGACGTACTACACGATCTGCATCTGTGAGTATATTACTAAAGCCCAAACTATCGGCTGAGACTTCTTTTGGTGGCGCGATGCCGGATTTTCCTGTTTGGGGGTCGCTGACTCGACAGACACTCACAAAGCGATCGCTTTGGCTCATCCATTTATGTAACTGTGGATAATCCTTAGCCAAAGTATGTTCGCGGTATATATCCAAACCGATAACTTGTGGTTGATAAATTGCTAATTTTTCTACTAATTGAGCTAGTGACTTGTCTGATAAAGAACCCCGCCGTTCTGATTCTGGTTGTGCCTGCACATCTTCTTCTGTAACAGTTACTAGCAGTAAGCGCGAATCTGGTTTTTCTTGGGGACGCGATCGCAATAATTGGTCAAAGGCACTTAGCTCTAATGGTTGCAGTACACCCAGATACCGTATCCCCGTCAACAGTCCCGCGATTGCTATGCTGAAGAGCAACAACAGTGAGAAGCTCTGGCGATGGGTGACAGTTCTCACGGGTGTAGGGAGATTAGCGCTGTTGCTCGATAATTCTTGCCAAGTTAACGGTATCTCTGCTGGGTTTTGGCAAATCACAGGTAGCCAACTAGCACAGGGCAGTTGATTTTCTAGTCCCTGTAACCTTTCCCGTGCCTGCCTCACAGCCAAATACAAAGGTTCTCCTTGGGCGAAGGCTGCCAAAAAGTACTTCAAAAACTGCTGTGCCACGCGATCGGGTACAGGTTCTCGCATGACAATGATTTGGGGAATATGCAAATCTGCAAACTCCCAAGCCAATCCCAAGCCATCGCAGGAATTAAAAATCGCTAATTGCAGACCTCGTTCCACTGCCTTTCTCAAGCCGTATTTTAACTGACCAATTGTTAAACTCTCAGTTTGATTGATGTAGATTTTTCCTGTGACATTGGTTTCCACTGTAGAACTGTGTCCGGCAAAAAATAAAATCTGCCAATGCTGCTCCCATAGTCGATCGGTCAGGTCTTGGGATTGCGGTTCTACTAAAAAGGTGATGTCTGCATTGGGTAACAACTCCAGTAATTTCCTATCTGCTTGGGTATCTATTCCTTGGCTATTACCTAAAATTGCTAAAATTTTGACGCGATCGCTGGTGCTGGCTACTCGGTTTACCTGTTCGTAGGCAGGCGCACTCAAAGCTATTTCTGTATGAGGATAACGTTCTAGTAAATCCCAAAGATGCCAGGGAAGTTTTTGCAAACGTAGGTCTTTGGTTTGTAAAAGTACGCGAATTTTATCCGCAGACATGAGCTTTTCCAGCCATTTCTCGCGGATAGGACGAAAACCATCACAGGCGAGCCAGGTATTAAAACTTACCTTCAATTTTTCCGTTACTTGCTGACAATCTTCTAGGCTAGGGGCTTGAATGAGTTGCTTTGGTAAACCAATGGGGCGAGATGGCAACTTTAAATTACGATAAGTTGATTGCCAGCGATGGTAGTCACGAGGAATTTCCGGGTTGGGAGGAAGTTCACCTGTAATTTCCACAACTGGACGGGCATTTTCGTCGCCAATTTGGAGGGTTACAGGAAATCCCTGCTCAAAGCTGCCTTCTCCTATTTTTAAGATGACCAACTTACCCACAGCTAATTCTCCACAAATGGCGATCGCTATCTATCCCTACATGATTTTTCTGTTATTTTCTACGATTGCTTTTAGCTTTTATGCAAATGCTCATCAATTATTGACTACAGGACATGGCAGAGGGGCTGGAATAATTAGTTTGTGGAGTTTGAGCCACAAGCATCACATCACCGCGATCGCTTTTTATCCATCCTTGCGCTTCTACAATTGGTTGAGGTGATGGTGTCAATTGCTCTGTCACCTTATCTGTTGCTGGCAAATTAACCCAATCTGTAATTACAGCACTTCCCCGCAATGGTTCATTGGGACTCAAGGGTAATCCACCGCGCCCGGTGGCGATAAAGCGACCAACTTTTTGTCCTCTAGGAGTACAGCTAGAGGCAATTTGTTGAGTAGCATCAACTAAATTAGCAGGTAGCTGCAATAAACCGCGAGCAGGGTCTACATCAGGTGTGTTGATAGTTACAAAACCTTGAACTCCAAATTCCGAACTGGCGGTAATCTCGCTCAGTTGAGTAGGTTGCGATCGCGGCACAATACCGAAAATACCTTTAGTCGTAATGTTCACTCTACCACCTTTACCTGTGAACGCATCGGCTTTGATATCGCTATTTTCTTGAGGAACTGCCACAATAAATGGACTGTTAATAGTGATGTTGCCACCATCACCAGCAAACTGACGATTACCTGCTGTAGTAGAAATTTGACTGCCATTACGGAGTAATAGTAACTTTTGCAAGTTCAGAAGAATATTGCCACCATTCCCAGTTCTAGTTTCCGCAGTGATTTTACCTTTATTGCCTAAATTGATAGAGTTAGCTGTAAGTTGCAAATCGCCTGCACCTGTGGAACCTAGGCTGCTAACACTTACTACTGCGCCATCTTGAATATCTAAATATTTGGTATTAATGTTGATGTTTCCTCCTTGGGTAGTGGAGGTGGAAACTGTACCCGCAAATAAACCGCTAGCGTCTGCATCTTCGGGATTAATAAAAGTCCGTCCGCTAAACTGCGAACCCAGGGTAGCAACGATTTGTCCGTTATTTTGACTTCTGCGATTTAGCCGTTCAAGAAAACTAGATTCCTTACCAGCTAGAGTAACGCGATCGCTGACATTGAGGCTAATATTTCCGGCATTTCCGCCACCCCCAGTTGTACTGATAATGCGACCGCCATCAATTGCTTCAAAAGTTTTGGCATTAACAATGATGTTACCTCCATTACCATTAGCTTCTGCGGCTGCTTCTAAATTTCCCGAAGCTGAGAGGTACAAGGTATTAGTATTAATTAAGATGTCGCCTGCCTTTCCTTGGGAACCTGTTGATGTCGCTATTTGACTAGAGTATCCAGTAATAGAATCAAAACCAGAAATACTTACCCTATCAACCGTATTAATCTCAATATTTCCCGAATCACCTTGCCCAATAGTGCCTACAGCTACAGTAGCTCCATTAGTCACAGCTAAAGATTGTGCTTTTATCTTAATGTTGCCACCATTGCCTTTGGCCACAATCTCTGGTGTTGCTAAAACGGAACTGTATATCCCGCTAGTAGCCATAACACCCCTATTTAGCCCTACCCCATCAAAGGAAACTTGACCGCCAGCTTCAATGGTTACATCTCCTGCATTTCCTTGTCCCAGCGTAGGAGTAAACAGGAAAGAACCACCACTGGCAGCAACAGAGTCAGCAGTTTTGATGTGAATATTCCCAGCATTTCCTTGACCACGGGTATAACTCCTCAAAAGAGAACCATTGGATAAGGAAAGTTTCTGCGCCTGGATATTAATGTCACCTGCATTTCCTACGCCTGATTGTTGTACAACGCTTGATATCGAACTATTGAACAAAGAAACCAAATTGCTGGCTCGGATATCTACTCTACCAGCATTTCCCAGCCCCTCAGTGACAGAAGATATCGTCCCATTTTGACTAATTTCTAGGGAGCCTGCGTTAATAGATATATCTCCTGCATCTCCTGTTGCTGTTTGTGATACCTGAGTGGCGATGAGGCTGGGGGAACTACTGGAGTCAGTACCGACAATTCTCAGTTTATCTGTGGCATTAATCTGAATATTTCCAGATTTGAGAGATAGGGACGCCGTAATTAGTTTACTTCCTCCTAAAATATCTAAATTCTTAGCGTTGATAGCGATACTATCACCACTCTCCGCAGTGACAATAACTGTAGCTCCATTAGTCAAGGCTACATCTGAGCGTTGCCCATCTACTGGGTAACTTACACGCCAGTTGCTACCGTCTACATTCAGCCCTAGGCTACCTGCTGCACTTAAACCGCCTAACTCAATTCGACCCCCAACAGTCTGCAAGCTACCACCATCTACTTTGACGTCACGGCCTAAAAGCGCCAAGGTTCTCCCTGACTGGACTTTCAGACCCAAAACTGATTGATTAATAATGCTGCCTGCATTTGTGCCATATTGAAGACCAATCGGGACATTGATAGCTAGTAACGGCGGTGCTTGAGAATTTTTGGCGCTAAATTCTAAACCATTGTCAAAAATCAAACTACTCCCGGTACTGGCTACAAACGAACCCGCCACATCTAGCCGTGCATTTTTCCCAAATACAATGCCATTGGGGTTGAGCAGAAATAAATTGGCTGCACCATCTACTCCCAAAGTACCAAGTATATTGGAGACTTTACCCCCCGTGACTCTGGCGAGAATATTATTAATACCTGTGGGATTGTTAAAATAAACTCGTTGAATTTCTCCAACATTAAATTCTTGGAAACTGTGAAATAGATTAGCACCCCGAATTACTCCACCATCAATGCGATCTGCGGGAAGACCTTGAATATTAACATTGGGTGTTATCGTTGAAGGGCGTTCGTTTAATGTCTCATCAGGGATAATCTGAGCATTTACATAGTTTTCATTACAGAATATTGCGGGGGCAAACACTCCAGCAACGCTGAAAACGCTGACTAATAATGAGTGCCAACTTCTATCATCAGAGGTTGCCATCTGAACATTGACCTCACTGGTTTATTTGTTTTACATCTAACAGTTTTGTAATAACTAATGAAATTGATCTATCAATACACTTGTTTAGTATTAATTTAATTTCAATAGATATTGTGGCTCTATTAGAGTTAATTTTTTTGAACTTACAGTTAGCTTTATATAAAAAACTACAGAGAAATAACTTGGCAAACAGTATCCTTGAAGCAGGCAAAAAGCAGATCAATTACATAGAGTCCTAGAATAATTCATATTTGGAGATTGACCTACAAGAATCACATCACCGCGATCGCTTTTTATCCATCCTTGCGCTTCTGTAATCGGTTGAGGTGATGGTGTCAATTGCTCTGTTACTCTATCTGTTGCTGCTGGTATTACCCAATCTGTAATTACAGCACTTCCCCGCAATGGTTCATTGGGACTCAAGGGTAATCCACCGCGCCCAGTGGCGATAAAGTGACCAACTTTTTGTCGTCTAGGAGTACAGCTAGAGACAATTTGTTGACTAGCATCAACTAAATTAGTAGGTAGCTGCAATAAACCGCGAGCAGGGTCTACATCAGGTGTGTTGATAGTGACAAAACCTTGAACTCCAGATTCCGAACTGGCGGTAATGTCGCTCAGTTGCGTAGGTTGCGATCGCGGTTCGATGCCAAAGATACCCTGTGTAGTTATATTTACTCTACCACCGTTGCCTTTAGAGGCGTTTGCAGAAATGTTACTGTTTTCGCTTGGAACTGCGACAATCAACGGACTATTGATAGTAATGTTACCGCCATCACCT
Source organism: Nostoc sp. 106C (assembly GCF_002154725.1). Taxonomy (GTDB): domain Bacteria; phylum Cyanobacteriota; class Cyanobacteriia; order Cyanobacteriales; family Nostocaceae; genus Aulosira. Next base: position 94,650 of record NZ_MTAW01000201.1, read on the forward strand.
GTACCAATAGCTTTGTCGATTCCAGCATTAGTGGAGATTTGACTGCCATTACGTAGTAATAATAAGTCTTGCAGGTTTAGCGTAATATTACCGCCAGTGTTGCTGCTGGTTTCGGCGGAGATGCTGCCATTATTTAGGGTAAGGAAGCCTGCTGCTAGTTGAATATTGCCACTAACGCCTTCTCCCTGACTATCGACAGCGATTTGCGCTCCATCAAAAATTGTTAAAATTCTGGGGTCGATAATGATATTGCCACCGTTACCAGTAGAACCGGGTTCTGTGTTAGCAAATAAGCCAGTATCTTTACCAGCTAGAGCAATATTATCTGTAACTTTTAAGATAATATCTCCTGCATTCGCACTACCTAAGGTTCTGGCACTCAGCACAGCTTTGTCCAAAATCTGCAATTGCGGCGTGGTAACACTAATATTTCCACCTTGACCGCTATCAAGTCCTTCTGTACCTGAAAGTAATCCACTAGCCAATCCTGAGGTGGAGTTGAAGCCAGAAATTTGCACGCCATCTGTAGCTCTCACTTCAATGTTGCCAGCCTTTCCACCTCCCAAAGTCAGGGTTTGCAAAACACCTCCTTCACTGAGATTAAGAAAACGGCTTTGGATATCAATATTGCCACTGTCACCTAGAGCTTGTGGCCCCACACCACTGACAATAGAACCATTACGTACAGTCACATCATTCGTTTCGATAAAAATATTACCGCCATCACCACTGCCAAAGGTTGTCGCTGCAATAACTGCTTGGTCTTGAACAAGCAACTTTCCTGTTTGAATGCTGATTACACCTGCATTTCCTGCATTGCTGTTTTGTCCAGAGGTTTGCGTATACAAGCCAGTGGGAAATTGGACTTGACCAAACTGGCGGGAAAAGGCTAAAGGAGGAATATAGCCACTGAGTTTTACCGCAGGTTGACCTTCCGGGCCGGGGGCTGCAAACAAACCCTGTTGAGTCCACGCAAAGCGAACTATTTGGGGGCTGGAACCACTTAGACTGACAAAATCAGGGGCAATAATCGAAACATTACCACCTTTACCTTCAGTTGGTGTCGAAGTGGATACTTGACTTCCATCACTGAGTGTCACAGAGCTAGCTCGAATCTCAATATCACCGCTTCTACCTGGGCCATTTGTGTTGGTAGAGATAATACTGTTAGCTGAAGAAAAAGCTCCAGTGGTATTAACAGTAATATTGCCTGACCCTGTACCACCGTAGCCAATTAGCGATTTTGTGGTAACGTCTTTTTTGGCTGTGAGGGTAATTGCACCTCCTCTTCCAGAAGTACCCTGGAGATTAAGTAAGGGAGATGTGGAGGAGAAAGCGAATACATCACCAGTTGTAATGCTGCCATTGAGAGCAGTAAGATTAACTTCCCCTGCATTACCAGAATCGCCTGTGTAGGCAACAAGTGAATGGGAGGATAAACCGCCAGTTTTAATATCTCCTTGAGCAGAGATGAGGTTAATTGCACCGCCATTGCTAGAGTTGCCTTCAGCGCTGAATGAACTGGAGTCAATGTTGTCTTTAACTTCGATATTACCAGCAGCAGTCAGATTGACTGTACCACCATCTCTAGCATTGCCAAAGCTGACCTCTGCTCTGCTCAGTATGGAGAACGTGCCTGACACTTTAATACTGCCATTAGGCGCAGCTAGCGTGAGTGCTCCCCCATTGCCAACATTGCCCCATCGGGCACTAGTGTAAGAGCTTAGATCACCTATATCAATGTTACCGTTGGATGTAGTAATGGTAACTGCTCCGCCACTACCAGTAATGGCATCACTTTTGCTAGTGCGAAAATCGGTATCTGTGCCATTGTTGTTATCGTTGTGCACACTCGAGTCAATGCCACTCATGACCTTAATACCATTAGGGGCATTAAGTTTTACAGATCCACCATCCCCAACATTACCAGTATGGAGAATGCCAAAGGGATTACCAAAAATTATCCCAGATCCAGTGTAAATATCGCCTGTAATCTCAATGCGATCGCTTGCATTTAACGTGACTGCTCCGCCATTACCAATCCTAGCATTGCGTACAACTATTCTCGGGTTGGGAAAAGTACCATCAGCAGAAGCATTCAGCTTGCCTTTAATGTTAATACTGCCACCAGTGGCGGTGAGGGAAATTGCCCCTGCATTGCCTGTAGTGCTACTGTTAGTCACCGCAGAGGAATCTAGATTGCCTGTAATGTCAATAAATTTACCAGCATTCAACGCGATATCTCCACCATCTGCGGCTTGAGAAGCTTGGTTAATGCCGTTACTAGAAGAGGAACTAGCTAAATCTCCGATAACATTAATACTACCTTTGGGGGCATTGAGGGTAATTGCTCCACCATTACCTGCTTTGCCAGATGCGAGCGCAGACTGAGAATTGAGATTACCTATGATGTTAATATTACCGTTGGCAGTATTTAGTGTAATAGTACCTGCATTACCTAGATTGGAAAGAGCATAAATATCATGGGTAGTTATGTTGTTATTGGCTAGGAGTGTAATGCTACCGCCATTACCATTTTCTACAAAAGGATTGAATTTGTCGTTGAAGGTGATGTCGCCACGAGAATCAATAATAGCAGTACCACCTTTGAGGTAATTTTCGGTAGAAATATCAATATTTCCAATTTGAATGTTGCCACTAGCAGAGTTAGGAAGATATTGATTACTTATGAAAACAAGTCCCTCTGTCTCACCTGATGTATAAACTGCACCAATTTGAATATCTGCCTTGTTAGAACTACTACTAATAGATGGTGCTGGATTAAAACCTATCCCTGAACCTGTAACTCCCGACGGACCACTAACAACCGTCGTTCCGGCACGAATATCTAATGTTGGCTTGTCACTACTATCAATTACAATGTTTGTTTTACCATCTGATAATGTTACATTCTCTCGTATAAAATCAGTATTATCCCTACTGCTCGCGTATATCGTACCAGGAATATTTACACTTCCACCAGCTAAGATATGCAGCGAGGCTCCTTCATATTCTGCAAAACTAACATCACCACTAGCGCGAATAATTGGATCGTAGGGACTAAATAAATTTCCTAAACTACTATCTAATTTCTCAATACGAAAATTACCACCACTCCAGAAATGAGCATCACCTCCCACTGCAATCGCACTTCGTAACACCATATCCCCACCAGAGAACAAACCACTGCTGCGATGATTCAAGGCCAAAATATCTATACTTTCATTACCTTGAACTAACAGCTTATTCCTAGCCACCGCAATGAAGGGATTGTTAACACTATCGCGAATTTTAATAGTATCAGCTTGGTAAGGATTCAGGTCTAATATTGTGGAAGCAAAGAAGGACAAGACAGACTATT
>NZ_MTAW01000063.1 GCF_002154725.1 Nostoc sp. 106C
CAAGGTTTTGATCGCTTTGCCTGTGGCGATATCCCAGATTTTGATCGTCTTGTCAGCACTGCCAGAAGCCAACTTTTGCCCATCGTTGCTGAAGGCGACGCTATTGACCGCACTGCTATGCCCTTCTAAAGTATTAACTTCTATAATTTGATTTTCTTTTTGCTCTTCGGGTTGCAAATAAACTGCTTGCCATAATGCTGCCACAGTTCGCATTTTGGTGAAAGTATCTTTTGTTCCCCCAGCTATAGATTTAAGTTTTTCCCCTGCTTTTAAAGCTTCAATTAAAGCATCAAAATTTTGCTTAGAGGCAAAAAACGCCTTGGAAGAATTGTTCAGGGCGTTGATTTCACTAATTTCGGCATATTTTCTTTGCTCATCAGCCCTGCGTGCTGCATCCCAGGCGGTTACTGCTAACCCAGCCAATACCAATCCGGTTGCAACTAAACCCATCAGAGCGTATCTGAGTAATTTATTGAATCTTGCTTCACTAATTTTTCTTTGCTCTCTTTCCTTTTCCAGTTCCGCCATGACCTGCTTTAACTTGGGTTCCTGTTGCTGACGGATAAAGGCGGCTAAATAATCATGCACCAGTTGATAACGGTCTGCGGGGTTTTCTGGTAACAAAACAACTAAGCCAGATTTAACAAAAATCTTTAATATTAATTCCAATCTACTCGTGTTTAAAACTTGATCTCTCGATTCCCCCGCCTGCAGCGACCCCCTTAATAAGGGGGTGGAAGGAGTGATAGTATTATTGCCCCATTTGGGGATAACAGAAGAAATATAGCCCCCCTTAATAAGGGCGGTTGGGGGGATCTCCGAAAGCTGAACCTCACTAAACGAGAGAAATTGCTGCAAATCCCGTTCTATTTCAGCGCGAGTCTTCAGGGGGCGAGTCCCTTTGTCATCGGTGAGCAAATACAGCAACAATTCTGCCGCTTGTTGATTTTCTACACCGCAGTCATCAACCACCTCTGCTAAGTAGCGCTTTACTAGTTCTTCTTTAGCGTTACTCCCCAATTGTTGATACTTCGCCAGAGTTGTAATATTCTCGGTTTGCAACTGCGCCCCCACCACCTGCAATTCAATCGGGCGCACCTCTCCCAGTTCCCCGGCTAAATCTACAACGAGTTGGTCAATTAAAGCAGGTTCTAAATAAAAGCTAGTGTTTTCAGTTAAACGCTGAATAATTGACTTAGCATCACTGGGCGAAAAATTCCCCAACTCATAAAGCACATTATTGCTGAGAATATCATTGCCAATAATCTTCAGACTCGGTAGGCGATTGCATTCCAGTAAATAATGCAAGTAATCCATCCGCAGTGACAAAATCACTTTTACAGAGAGAATATTTAGACATTCTCCCAGGAATTCAAAAAACTGCCGTCTTTGTTTTGCTTCTGGGTAAACAAAGAAAAATTCTTCAAACTGGTCAAAAATTAGCACAGTCCTCAGGTTGCGTTGTTCGTTTTTTCGCAGTTGAGTGAGGAGGGGTGAGAAAGCTGGGGGAGCTGGGGAGGCTGGGGGAGATGGGGAGGTGTAAAAGTGGGAAGTTTGAGGTTCTGAACTCGGAGTGTTGAGTAAAAAGCTCGGATTGTCGCGTTCTGAACTCGGAGTGTCGAGTAAAAAGCTCGAATTGTCGTGTTCTGAACTCGGAGTGTCGAGTAAAAAGCTCGAATTGTCGCGTTCCGAACTCGGAGTGTCGAGTAAAAAGCTCGAATTGTCGTGTTCCGAACTCGAAGTAGCGAGTAAAAAGCTCGAATTCTCGTGTTTTGAACTCGGCGTGTCAAATTCCAACTCTCTTCCTTCTTCTATCACCGCGTCCCCACTTCCCTGTGTCCCCGCGTCTCCCCCACCACCCAACACCCGCCCCAACTCTTCCACCCAATTGTTGTAAAAGCGAATAGCGACAACCAAATTATCTTGAGTACCGAGCGCCTTCCGTTTCAAAGCCGGAACTAGTCCCGCATTCACCAAAGAACTTTTACCAACACCCGATTGCCCATGAATTACGATTAATTTATAGTCAGGGCGACCGATGCGTTCTATTAAGCGTTCTACATCCAATTGACGACCAGATGCGGCAATTTCTGGGGCGATATTAGCCAGATTATCAATCTGTAATGCTGCTAAAACTTGCGTATCTAACTGTTTTGTTGCTTGTAATCTACCTGCACCGATAAACGCCCGCAAACCAAATTGCTGCTCAATAGAACGTGCTTCTAGCTTGGCATCAAATGCCTTGAGATATTGCTTTTGTTGAAAATATAGCCTTTGTAAATTCTCTAGAACCCTCAGATAAAGCTGAGGGTCGTTGTCTGTAAATCCTAATGTTCTAGCTTGTTCTAAATTATTAATTGCCGCTTGATTTTGTCCTAAATTCTCTTGTGCTTGTGCGAGGATTAATAATAATTCTTGCCGATGAGTAATTACATTTATCCGCGATAATTCTGTTGGTAGTGACTGATTAGGCGCAGCTAAAACTGTTAATGCTTTTTGGGCTAATTCTTTTGCTTGTTGCCAGTCATTTTGTACTAATGCAGTTTCAGCTAAAAAGCCATAATCTTGAGCTATTTTAATTGCTTTATTCTCGGATTCATGGATAATTAAAGCACGTTCAGCTAAGGTTTTTAGTTGTTCCCAATCTTCTAAATACCGAAGAATAATCCCGAATTGTTCCAGAGAATTGGCGACTAAATCGGGACGTTGACCCCCAAATGAGGCGATCGCTTGTTGAAGATAGTTACGAATTGTCCCCTTAAGACTACTAGCCTTGAGCATTGCTGCTTCGTCAGAGGCGATCTCTTGTTGAAGATAGTTACGAATTGTCTCCTTATTGGCTATACGAACAAAGCCTAGTGAACCAGCCTCATAATTTCTAGCCTGGGGGCTTTTTTTATCATCTTCTCTAGCTTTTTCGTAATAACAAACAGTAATTTGCGTCAATATCTTTCCTTGACGTTCAAAATTAATATTTGTTTGCAAATAAACTAAGCTTTGGTTGTAATGGTCAATAGCTGCATCAAAATTTTTATGAATATATTCAACCAAACCTAATAAAAACTCACAGTTCGCCTTCAATTCAGGTTCTAACTCTTGTTGCTGATTTTGTAATTCTTGCCAAGCTAATTTAATTTCCGCAATAAGTTCTAAATTTATCTTGAAAACATTATCAAATAATCGCGATGCTGTCTGTTGGATGAACTGAGTTAATTCATTAATAGTAATAGAAAAATCTTTTGTAGTCGCCCAACTTTCTAAATCTGGGGCTATTTGCATTAGTTGCTTGTGAATTTCATCGTTAATCCACAACACAATCGGGAAAGGAAAACTTTTGCGAAACTCCTCCCGCACCTGATTAGCAGAAATCAACATCTGGGACAAATCTTGCAATTTATCTAACCCCACCACCATCAAAGCTTGGACGTTATCCCCCAATTCCTCACGAATGGCGGTGTAAAGTGTCCTTTGAGATGGCTTGAGAGCTAAAACGCTAATCTTAACAGCAGAGATTTCCTGTAATCTGGCAATTAAGCGATCGCGCTGTTGGGCATAATTGCACTTTGCCAACATCAGCTTAAACTGTCCGACAGAAGCTTGAATTGCCCAAGCTAATTGTTGCAATGCGCGATCGTTGTTGATTTGCTGTTCACTCATAATTACGGAACGGTGGATATAGATCCCCGACTTCTTCAAAAAGTCGGGGATCTGGAATATGGTAAGTCACAATTAGCTGGTTAATTCCCTGGCTTCTGCCAAAATGGGATTAACATCAAACCAAGACTCACCGCGATCACGATATTCAAAGACAAAGCGACTGCGAATCAGCTTTTGATAGCCTTGGTCATCGCTGACTTTTTTTCTCTGCTTGACGTGACGTAACAATTGCCACTCATCATCAGAAATTGGCATGGTCATTTCATTCCGCCGGGAGCGAATTACTTGCTCTAAGGTATCGCGAGAAAGGGGAAGCGTCATTTCTTCCATAATCCAAGTGTTCAGCAACCGCAGCAAGTCGCGCACATGACCACCACTTATGTTGCATAAGCGTTCTAAGGTTGTTTCACTGTCAAAAATCTCTGTAATCTTACTTAAACGCTCCTCCGGTTCCAAGTCAGGAAAAGCTCTTGCTAACACCATCTGCTGCATCAGCGTTATTCCCTGTTCGTGGACGCTACCATCAGGCCACTGTACCGGAACCATCGGCAAAACTTTCGGGTCTTCGGGGAATCGCTGGGTGAGCGTGCCATAATCATTGGAGAATTTCAGCGATAGGGGCATGGTATAAACTAAATGACAATTTAGCTTGGTCAAAAACTCTCCCTGATCGACAAACAGATATTCCTGTTGCGGACGACCCCAAGATTTGACGCGATTATCGATGCGGTCAAGGTTATCGACAATTACCACTAAACCTTTTTTACCTTGCTGCTTGAGTTTGGCGATCGCAGGTTCTAGGAGTTCGCGATTAATCGCTTCTAGTAACTGGGTTTTCTGCGGGCCGAGATACTGATTGAGTTTTTCCCGCAGCGTCGGGTCATTCTTGGTTTTCGTCGTAATTTCCCCAATCCCAAACGCTAAAGACAGCTTTTCCTTTTCCGCCGCGTAACCCACATCTCCAACATTCGGAACCTTGAGCTTGACTCCTGTGACCTCGGAGTTTAAGACTCTCCAAGCACCTTGGAGCAACTCATTAAATTTGCTGGTTTCTGCCAGTGTAATTTTATCGAGACTTTGACTGACACGCCGTGCGATCGCCAGCAGCACATCGGCAATATCGACATCGGTCATTTCCAGGTCTTCGCTAGACTCAAAATACACTACCTGGAAGCCTTGCTTTTCCAGTTCCGCCTGTAACCGTAATAATTCTGTCGATTTTCCACAACCAATATGACCAGTAAATAAAGTGCAGGTAGGCTCATTCGGCTTGAAAAATGTAATCTTATGCTTCAGCTTGTTAATAATATCGCCGCCCCGCACCTCAGAAAAATCTATGTAATACTTTGCATCCACTCCATTAGTGATATACAGAGTGCGGCTGGGGTCAGTAGCCTGAAAGAAATTCAGTAAATCTATGGCCATAAAGCTAGGATTTTATTTATCTTGTATGTCCCAGATATCCTTGATTGCAAGAATAAAGTTATTTACAGCAATTGAAGCTATTATTTCGCAGAATTTCAGTTTTATTATTTAGTATTGTTAAATAAACTTTGCCAAACTCCGACATCCTACAAGGATGTCGCTACACGAACGAAGCTTGCCTTCGCAGCCTCATGATTGCCAGCCTGCGGGCGTCTAACAAAATTGGCTAAACTATTAATCGAGGCAAGCAATTTACATAGCAAAAGCCTGACGCTTTTTTGATAGTATAAAAACTCTGACTCGTTAAATAACGATTGATGTATGAGCAAAGGCACCCTGTTCGATAAAGTTTGGGACTTACACACCGTTGGGACACTTCCGTCGGGACTAACGCAACTATTTATCGGGCTTCACCTTATACATGAAGTCACCAGTCCCCAGGCCTTTGCGATGTTACGGGAACGAGGTTTAAAAGTACTGTTTCCTCAGCGCACTATAGCCACAGTCGATCATATTGTGCCTACAGAGAATCAGGCACGTCCCTTTGTCGATACGATGGCAGAGGAAATGATCCAAGCGCTAGAGCAGAATTGTCAAGAAAATAGCATAACTTTTTACAATATAGGTTCTGGCAGTCAAGGTATTGTCCACGTCATCGCTCCAGAACAAGGACTTACCCAGCCAGGAATGACCATTGCTTGTGGTGATAGTCACACTTCCAGTCATGGTGCATTTGGGGCGATCGCATTTGGGATTGGTACTAGTCAAGTACGCGATGTTCTAGCTTCTCAAACCCTTGCTCTATCTAAATTAAAAGTCCGCAAAATCGAAGTGAATGGCACCCTCAACCCCGGTGTCTACGCCAAAGATGTCATTCTCCATATCATTCGTACCTTAGGCGTTAAAGGTGGTGTAGGTTACGCCTACGAATTTGCAGGTACTACCTTTGAGCAAATGAATATGGAAGAGAGAATGACCGTCTGTAATATGGCGATCGAAGGCGGGGCCCGTTGTGGTTACGTCAACCCCGATCGAGTCACCTACGACTACCTCCGAGGTAGAGACTTTGCACCCAAAGGCGCAGATTGGGATAAAGCTGTGGCTTGGTGGGAATCTATCAAGAGTGATGCTGATGCTGAATACGATGATGTCGTAGTCTTTAACGCTGCGGATATTCCGCCAACAGTTACCTGGGGAATTACCCCCGGTCAAGGTATCGGCATCAACCAGTTGATCCCCAAACCCGACGAATTAGCACAAGAAGACCGATTTGTAGCTGAAGAAGCTTACAATTACATGGATTTATTTCCCGGTCAACCGATTAAAGGCACCAAAGTTGATGTCTGCTTCATTGGTAGTTGCACCAACGGTAGAATCAGCGATTTGCGAGAAGCCGCGAAAATTGCCCAAGGTCGCCACGTTGCAGAAGGAGTCAAAGCCTTTGTCGTCCCTGGTTCTGAAAGAGTCAAAAAAGAAGCCGAAGCCGAAGGATTAGACAAAATCTTCCTGGAAGCTGGCTTTGAATGGCGCGAAGCAGGATGTTCTATGTGTTTAGCCATGAATCCAGACAAACTACAAGGAAGACAAATCAGTGCTTCTTCCTCCAACCGCAACTTTAAAGGTAGACAAGGTTCGGCTTCCGGGCGCACACTCCTGATGAGTCCTGCAATGGTTGCAACTGCTGCAATTAAAGGCGAAGTCGCCGATGTGCGTGAGTTGCTCTAATTAATTTAATTGCTCAGATACCCGACTTCTTTAAGAAGTCGGGTATCTAAATCCACCTTATTTCAGAGACATTCGGTAGCAGGGTGCGTTGTTGAAATTACGCATCGAAAATTTCGGATAGTGTTAAGAGTACGGCATAATATACCCTAAAAAACTCTCTGCAACTATTCTTTCTTCGCGTTCTTTGTGTCATTCGTGGTTCGTTTTTTACTAAATTTATGGTAAGTGAAGTTAAAACAGTCTCCGGGCGTGGCGTAGCTTTAATAGGCGATGATATAGATACCGATCGCATCATCCCTGCCCGCTATTTAAAAGCCATCACCTTTGATGGATTAGGTGAAGGTGCGTTTATCGACGATCGCACAGCACTCAAAGGAGAGCATCCCTTCGATCAACCACAATACCAAGGGGCAAATATTTTAATAGTTAACCGCAACTTCGGCTGTGGTTCCTCACGGGAACACGCACCCCAAGCACTTGCGAAATGGGGCATTAAAGCCTTAATTGGTGAAAGCTTCGCCGAAATCTTTTTCGGTAACTGTGTAGCGATGGGCATTCCTTGTGTGACTGCTGATAGTGCGATCGTTAAGAAGCTGCAAGAATTAGTAGCTACCAATCCTCAAGCATCTGTAACGGTAAATCTGGAAACCTTGCAAGTCCAAATTGGTGATTACAATACCCAAGTTTCTATCGGTGAAGGTACAAGAAGTACCTTCATTTCTGGAACTTGGGATGCTTGCGGTCAGTTAGTAGCTAATGCTGATAAAGTTCGGGAAACTGCGGCGAAACTACCCTATGTAAGTTGGGGTAATTTAGCTGCTTAGAATTTGCTAAAATCTCACTCTATTCCGAGTATTGCAGTGGAAAAGTTGTAGGCAATTGTAGATATAGCATTGCCTATATCTCTACACAGGCGATCGCAAACTAAGCGATACTCAAGTTGGCTTTGACAATCACATCGTTGAAGTCTCGATCGCCGCCATTTGCTAAATCCTCAAAGCCAAAGATGTTATTTCCTAATAGGCGAATATGATCAACTTTGTCAGAGTTAGCACCTAGGAAGGGAAAGTAAACGGCTGGATCGTTATTAGAATTACTATCAATAATTGCATCAGGTCTACCATTAATAATCATAAATGGTACGAAAATAGCACCTGGTTTAAAAGTACCACTGTAAGTTGCTGTTCCTTGGTTGTTAACTGTCAAGTCTATTCCCGCAATTTGTCCGCGAACCGCAGCTTGAGTATAACCAGCTTGTCCGGGGAGAATATCTACTTTGCCATCGTTATTAGTATCAATGCCACCATTCTCATCAATCGCTTGATAGAAGCCAACAAAATTGTTGAACGCGGCTTCTCTATTCACTACAAAGTCAGCTTTAACTTGTTGTGTAACACTTCGCAAATCAATCAATTCTCCCTGCGGTTTACTTTGTAGATTTGTACCAAGAGATAATGGATCATTTGTGGTTTGAATTTTTACTACCAAATCTTGGAAGCTATTATTACTATTTCCCGAACCATCTTGCCAAGCTAGAGAAAATCCATCAGCTCCTAAATCCGTGACTTTTTGTGTTGTAGCGCTAGAAAAAAGTACGTCTGTAATTGGAGAGATTCCAGACTTCACAGCATCGATTGTACTATTTTTCACTAAATAGAATCTCAAGTTTTCACCAGAATTAAATTCCAACAGACTTTGGAGATTGTTGTTATTAAATTCATTGGGACGATTGGCGATCGCAGAGAAAATTACTCTAGCACGCTCTAAAGCTGCTTGAGCATACTCTGCTGCGCCTGGAGCAATACCGTTAATCGTACCTTGAGCATCATCAACAACATATACTCCCAGTTCATTCACCAATTTGGAACTATTTCCGGTGAGAGTAACTTGCAGTCTAGCTCGATCGCCATCGCCTTTAATGGTGAAGACATCATTATTAGCACTCTTGGCTAACGGAATATCGTTATCAGTGATGTTCACAGCTACAGAGTTAATGGCTATGCCATTATAGTTAACATCAGTGCTTGTAGCTGTATGTTGGATAGTATCGCTGTGATTTCCTTCGACGATCGCATCATCTACGGCTGTTACCCTTACCTCTTGTGCTACATTCCAGTTCTGTGCAGTGAAGGTAAAAGTTTTTGCACTAGTTTTGATTTGCTTTCCAGTGTTAAATGCAATTGTCACATCAGCCTGTGGTTTGCTGTTGAGTACCACAGAGTAGCGATCGCCTGCCCCACCTTCGCCAACTTTAGTACTACCATCAGTCTGGGTAATGGTAACACCTGCACTAGTATTGCCACCTGTACTAGTACCGTCACTTGCATCAGTAATAGTTCCTTTGGCTGTGCTATTGGTAGGGTTAAGAGTTGCTCCACTTGTGGGATTGCTTAAACTGACGCTGAAAGTCTCATTACTTTCTACTAAAGAATCGGTCGTTGTCTGAACGCTAAAAGTTTTATTAGTTTCTCCTTGCTTAAAGGTAAGAATCTCAGTTTTCGCTGTAAAGTCATTATTACTGGCTGTATCTCCTGTGCTGATAGATGTAGATACAGTGACACTTTCCTCCGCTTGAGCATCTCCTGTGCGGGTAATGGTGAATGCGATCGCCTGGCCCTCAGCTGCTGAAGCATTAGTAATTGAGAAAATATCAACTATAAAGTCGAAGTCATCTGGTGTAAGAGTATTGGCTTGGACATTTCTTAAAATGCCTAATTCTTTTAATTCACCATTGAAAGTAGCTTTGATAGATGTATCCGGGCCTGGTTGACCATTGACCAAGATTTGCTCTAATTTCAAATCTTGGAATTTCCGCACTTGCGGAATTGCCGCAATCACAACTTTATCTTCGCCTTTGGTAAAATCGTAGACCTCAACAGGTATTTCAGGAACGGCTGCACTAGCAATGTAGAAGCGGTCTTTACCAGTACCACCTGTAAACTGACTGCCTTTTGTACCAGCAAATAGTGAATCATTACCTGCGCCGCCAAATAAGCGATCGCTAGCTAATCCCCCAATCAGAAGATCATCGCCTTCGCCACCATCAAGACTATTGTTACCTGTTGCATTGGATGCATTCAGAAAATCATTACCAGTTCCACCGAATAAGGTGTTGTAACCAGTTCCACCAGAAACAACAAGCTGATCTTCTCCCGATTCACCATCGAGCTTGTTATTACTACCCTCAACTACAAACAGGCGATCGTTGTCTTCGCCTCCTGTGAGTGTGTTAAAACCCAAACTACCTACAGCAAATAAACTATCTTCTCCAATACCACCTGTTAAGGTATCGTTATTATTGCTAAAAAGCTGGTCATTACCAGAGCCACCATCAAGCAAATTATTTCCTTGACCATTGGAAGAGTCTAGTATGTCATTTCCCTCAAGACCAAATAATTGATCATCTTTTTTCGCATATAACTCATCTTGATTGGCAGTACCGTTAATAATCATGATTATGTTTTCACCTAGATATAACTTGTGTACGTCAGTTTATGTATTCAGATTTTTAGATAGAGAGTTTCTCTAAATTGGTATCAAGCTGACAAATCAGCAATCAAACCATTTAGAGCAAAATACTTTTTTATCTTTAAAAAGATATTTTTTTAAATTCTCAAGTATATTTGTACGATAATTTCTAACGCCTTAGATTATCTATTTATAAAGAGTTTGAACTAAATTTATGAGGTTTTGATTAAATACATCTACTAATAAATACAAACTCATGATTACATTAATGAGCAATTATTAAAAGGTTATCAATTCATTAAAATCTGCTTAGTCTCTAACTAAAAAATTACTATAGAAAGCAAGTTTGATTTTTGAAAAAACTACCTACTCTTGAAGCTTAATTGTCCAGTTTTATTCTAAAGAAAATTCTTAGCCTGCTAATTTAAGACTGTCGCATTCGTGTGGAACACATTGAAAAGTAGTTAGGACTGATACCATTTCACAAAAAATATGATGTGGATGTAGGTTGGGTTGAGGAACGAAACCCAAGACTTCAAAGCCTTGTAATTGTTGGGTTTCACTCAGTTCAAACGCCACTTCACTCAAGTCAGGAAACCCG
>NZ_MTAW01000113.1 GCF_002154725.1 Nostoc sp. 106C
GTCTAGAACGTCAAACCACCCTCTACTGGGGGCGCGTCCAACTGCGATGGTCATTAGAGCAAATCTCCAAATGTTTATAAGTACGGGTTTTGACTTTTGTATTATAGATCGCCATTGTTTGGCTTCTATAACCAGAAAGTGAACTGAATTGTCAATCCACTTTACAATTTTTTACTGTCTCTAATTATTTTAGGTGTAAATCGCTAATTTTTCCAGGGTATTTTTAATTTAATTTAATATTTATACAGATTAGTTCGCTTGGAGAGTTACGATATATCTTCATTTATGTGGCTTATGTGGCAACTTAAAAAATCTGCGTGTTAGGCTCACCCTAGGAAGAGCAACTCTATTAATAACTGCTTGCAGATCTCATAGGTTAAACTCTACCTTTGAAAGCATCTGTTAGACTCCCACCACCTGAGGTAAGGCAGCTAGCGCTAGAATGAGTCCTACAGTTAAATTGATTAATGCTAAATGTTTACTATCGACTTAACCGTCAGAAACACTGCTTATCCTATTTCAGTGCAGCGTAAGACAGCAGAAGACGCTGAAGCTGTGTACCAGTTAATTTTGGCTGCAATGCGATCGGGTAATCCTGACATTGTGGAACTCAAGTGCGAAGGCAAGACAGAGAAAAAAATTGCTGTTCGTGCTAGTGAAATCTCTGGGGTGCAGATTCTTCAGAAAGATGGTGTCACTACTAGTAGTGGTAGACCACCTGGTTTTGTTGCTCTAACTACTGAGTGAGCAGGGTGTATCAATGGCGGAAGTGGGCATTGAGGTTAAGGATTTACAGTTCAATTGGCCTAGTGGAGAGAAAGCAATTAAATCTTGCTCTTTAGAGGTACCCAGAGGCGAGTTTTGGATGCTCTTGGGTACGAATGGCAGTGGTAAATCAACGTTACTCAGACTGCTGGCAGGACTATTAGCTCCCACATCAGGTGAAATTCGGGTTTTGCATCCCGTTGGCTTTGTCTTCCAAAATCCCGACCATCAACTAGTAATGCCAACAGTTGGTGCAGATGTGGCTTTTGGATTAGTGGAAGAAAAATTGCCGCCTGCTACAGTTAGAGCAAGAGTAGAGGAGGCTCTAGGAGCAGTGAATTTACAAGCTCTCCAACGACGGCCTATCTATGCTCTTAGTGGGGGGCAGAAACAGCGAGTAGCAATTGCTGGCGCGATCGCCCGATGCTGTGAAGTCTTATTATTAGATGAACCCACTGCCTTACTAGATCCAGATAGCCAACTGGACTTGGTAGCTAGTGTGCGTCGCCTTGTCAAAACTCGTGGGATCACAGCGTTGTGGGTAACGCATCGCCTCGATGAGTTAAATTATTGCGATGGAGCTTTCTTGTTAGAAAATGGCTCTCTTGTAGATCAAGGTGAAGCACTTCGCCTTAAACAGCGTTTGATGGAAGTGGACAAAGCGGCGTCTTAAAAATGTCTATTTTTTTCAGTTCTTTGTCTTAAGCTCATAATTCAACACCAATAATTTAAAGAACTCAAACGCGCCTTTATAAGGCGCGTTTCAAGTTTTTACATAATCTGATCAGACAACTTTTGTTCTCTGTAACATAGTGTTACAAGCAATGCTTCAATTACTATATAAAGTTATGAACGAATCTTGCCAACTCTATATAACTGTGATTAAAAACCATGCCCCGTCCCTCACCCCAAGCCGTTTTATTAGTAGACGGCTACAATATAATTGGCGCTTGGCCTTGCCTGAAAAAAACCCGTGATAGTGCAGGACTAGAGGCTGCACGCATGGAATTAGTTGAAACGATGACTAGTTACAGTTCGTTTCAAGGTTATGACACTCAAATAGTTTTCGATGCCCAATATCAGAATGCCTGTAGCAATAAAGAAATTATTACAGAGCTTTTATCAGTTCATTACACTGATTTCGGGCAAACGGCAGATACATACATTGAAAAATTCTGTGCGTCTTTACGCTACCAAATAGCCCAAACTCGAATTGCTCGTGTAATTGTCGCCACATCAGATCGGGCACAGCAGCTGATGGTACAGGGGTATGGAGCTGAATGGTTATCCGCACAACAACTTTGTGGCGAAGTGGAGACTACAGTTTGTCGAATGCGACATAGGTATCAGTCACACAAAAAACCTCACAGCAGATTTTTAGCTAATTCCATAGATGCCAAGTCCCGGCAGCGTTTGGCTGAACTGCGAATGGAATTGAAATAGATATTGCTGCTAAGAGTCTCTGCTTTGAATCCAGACTTTATTTTGGCTGCAAAAATCATTAATTTAAGTATTAAAAAAAATTTTAGCGCTAGTACTTGCCAAAACCTATCTTTTACCATTAATATTATAAATCGTGAGCGTTCCTCAGTAGCTCAGTGGTAGAGCGATCGACTGTTAATCGATTGGTCGCTGGTTCGAATCCAGCCTGGGGAGTTAAAAAAGGATAAAAGGTGTAGGATGAAGGGTGAAAAAGCAAATTTCAAACTTCATGCCTCAGGATTTCAGGAATTGTGGTCGCTTGATCCATCAGTGACGTTCCTGAATCATGGTTCTTTTGGTGCTTGTCCAAAAGCAGTTATAGCAGTTCAGCAACGTTTGCGATCGCAACTCGAACAAGAACCCCTACGCTTTTTTGGTAGAGAGTGGGAACCACTGCTAGATAATGCCAGAAGCAAATTAGCAGAGTTTGTTGGTGCTGATATTCAAGACTTGGTATTTGTAAACAATGCCACAACTGGTGTGAATTCAGTGTTGCGCTCGCTTT
Organism: Nostoc sp. 106C; assembly: GCF_002154725.1. GTDB lineage: Bacteria > Cyanobacteriota > Cyanobacteriia > Cyanobacteriales > Nostocaceae > Aulosira. The sequence continues at coordinate 2,753 of NZ_MTAW01000113.1, forward strand.
CCTTCTGTGCTGAAGACGAAATCCTCACCACTAACCACGAGTACAATGCTTGCCGCAATGCCCTAGATTTTATTTCCAGTCGTACTGGTGCGCGGATAGTAATCGCACAAATTCCTTTTCCTATTGAATCGCCACAGCAAGTAATTGCAGCGGTAATGAGGCGAGTTTCAGCCAAGACGCGATTAGCGCTTTTAGATCATATTACCAGCCAAACAGGATTGATTTTTCCAATTCAGCAATTAGTTAAGGAATTGCAACAGCGAGGTGTAGATACACTAGTAGATGGTGCCCATGCTCCCGGAATGATACCGCTGAATTTGCGAGAAATTGGCGCAACTTATTACACAGGTAATTGCCACAAATGGCTCTGTGCGCCCAAAGGTGCAGCGTTTTTGTATGTGCAACGGGATAAGCAGTCAAAAATTCGTCCCCTGACAATTAGCCACGGTGCAAACTCACCCAGAACTGATAAAACACGCTTTCAGTTAGAATTCGATTGGACTGGTACAGACGATCCTACAGCTTATATGTGCGTCCCAGAAGCGATCGCTTTTATGGATTCATTGCTACCTGGTGGCTGGGGTGAATTAATGCAGCGAAATCATCAGCTAGTTTTAGAAGGAAGACGGCTACTTTGTCAGTCCCTAGGAGTCTTACCGCCTTGTCCAGATGAGATGATTGGTTCTATGGCAGTCATACCAATGCCTGCTGCATGGAATAACCGCCATTTTATGTCTGTACATGATGAGTTATTTGATAAATTTGGCATTCAAGTACAGGTGGTACCTTGGCAGGAAAATCCTCGGTTGTTAGTGCGGATATCAGCGCAAATGTATAATAGATACGAGCAGTATGTATATTTGGCAAAAGCGCTGATTGAGTTACAGAACAGTTATGGCGGTTTGCTTGGGAGTGAATAAGTGCAGAAATTATCTGCGGTTAATTATTCATTTTTCCGACTAACACCAATAATAGTGCGATCGCCATCGTGATTTAGATCACTGCCAAGCCACAGGCGTGATAATTCTGGATCTTATTTAATCCATATTCCTAAACTATTAAACACTTCTAGAACTGATTGATATCTTTGCGTAAAGTCAAGGTGCACCATTTTATCTAAGACTCTGGCAAACTCTTCTGTAGTTTCGGCTAATTCCCACCAATACTGCCAAATTTGCTGGTTAGTTTGAGATTCAACTTGGATAATCACTGCACCCGTATTCGTATCTCTGCGAAATACTTTTGGGTATATGCCTGTTAAAGCTTGTATGCCAATCATACCTAAGGCATAAATGTCGCTGTTAAGTGTGGGTTGACCACTCATTTGTTCAGCTGGAGCATAGCCAGGAGTACCAATGGCAATAGTTTGACTTTCTTGCTCTTGAGGTTGAACCTGCTTAACAGCACCAAAGTCAATTAAAACTATATGTCCATCTGCTTTCCGCCTAATCAAATTACTAGGTTTGATATCTCGATGAATTACACCATAGCTATGGATAAAAACCAGCACCTGCAAAATTTCTTTGAGGATAGCTATAACTTCAGCTTGTTTGAAGCGCTTACCAGGAGTTAGTTCGTCGGAAAGAGAATGCCCAGAAATATATTCTTGCACTAGATAAAACTGCTGATTTTCTTCAAAAAAAGCTAGTAGATGTGGTATTTGTGGATGCTTACCCAAAATTTCTAAAATTTCTGCTTCTGTCTTGAAGAGGCGTCTGAGCACAGTTAAATATTCTGTATCTTGGCTGGCAGGTCGCAACTGTTTAACTACACATTCAGGATTACTCGGACGCTGAATATCCTCAGCCAAGTAGGTATAGCTAAATCCGCCAGTACCTAAATTATTAATGATTTTATAGCGCTTGTTGAGTATGGTGGTTAGGGGAAGTTCTTGGGTTAATGGATAAACGGTTTTGCTCAGTATCGTTTCTTGAGTGGTGCTTCCTCTTTCCCTAGCAAAGGCCTGCAATTGAGCAATTAGTTCTTTTTGCTCCTGCACCCGTTGCATAATTATCTGTTGCTCTTGCTTACTCTGATAGGAGGTATAAGCTAAGACGCTGCCAGCGCAAACAATTAACCCCAATGCTGGAGATACTATCGGAAACCATCCAGCTTGAGTAAAAATTACAAAGTTGCTACCAAATAACGCTACTAGTGTTGTTGCTTCTGCCAGTCCTAAGCCTACTGGATGGTGAATGCGCCAAGCTATCAATCCACCTACTAAAGTCCATCCCCAAATCCACAAAACTTCTCCCCACCCAGGCAAAAACCAAAACAAAGGCTGCTTATTCAGAACAACGCTAAGAATTTGGCTAACGCTATGAGCATGAATCTCAACTCCTGACATCTTACCGGAACGATCTAACTTGCCACTGGTGTAAGGTGTATTAAAAATATCATTAAGGCTAGGTGCTGTAGAACCAATCAAAACTATGCGGTCTTTCACCAAATCTGGTTTTACTTGGTCTGTAAGCAGTTGCGTAATTGTAACCTGCTGGGCAATTTGATGGGGAGAACGATAGTTAAGCAGGATTTGGTAGCCACTTGCATCCGCTTTTTGATAACCCCCAGCGTGAGGTTGTAAAGGTTTAAAGACAATATTACGTAGTTGCAGTTCTCGGTTAGAGGTAAATTGCGGTTGAATGCCTCCTACGGCCAAATATTTGAGTGCTAATTGCAAGCCAAAGGAAGAAACACTTTGACAAGGATCGGCTGCATCTGTGCTAACTGATAATAGATTGCGACGAATTACCCCATCAGTATCTTCTACAACATCGCTGAATCCGACTCGCTCTGCTTCTATGCCTTGGGGGGGTGGTGTTCCGGGATTTCCAGAACTTGCAGCTTCAGAATGTTTGCATATAGGGATGATAATATCACTCTCTTGCAGGCGTTTCAGCAGTTTGTCATGACCTGGCTGTACAGGTAAGTCACGAAAAATATCTAAACCAATGGCTCGTGGTTCATATTGCTCAAGCTTGCTTAATACCCGATCTAGAACTTCACCAGAAAGCGGCCAATTCCATTTTTGGAGATCCTTTTCACCTATAGCCACAATCAACAAACGTGGATCTATGCCAGAATCGCTCCGCATTTGCATCATCTGGTCGTAAACTTTCAGCTCTGACGGTTCTAAAACCCCTATTTTTTGAATAGCTAGCAGTAAAACTGCGATCGCTGCACTAGAAATAATAGCTGGCTGTGTGAATAAACTTTTGAAATTTACAAACATATTACTGTTTTTTTTCATATCTAAGTATTTTTTTATACTAGTTTTTGATTGTTGAAATTGTTCAATTCAATTTACAACTTGTAAGAAATTGATGAGAAATTATGCACTTTTAAACTAGTAAGCACTTGGTTGCTTAACAAATAACTACAGCCGCAAGCAACAACCTCTCAAAGTTAGATTGTCAGGCTAGCAACTACTAGATAAAATCTATAATTCTATCTTTACCTTAACTATGCATCAAAGTTCTGGGCGCTGGCGGTTAGGGCTTGCTTTATCGCTATTGACGGTCTTGTTGTGGGGAATTTTACCTATTGCCCTGACGGTAACTCTGCAAGCACTTGATGTCTACACAGTTATTTGGTTTCGTTTTTCAGTGTCGTTTGGCTTGCTGGCTGTGTATTTAGGTGTACAGGGTAAATTACCAACTATAAAGCAACTGCGTTCTGCTTCTTGGAAATTATTAGCGATCGCCACAATTTTCTTGGCGATGAATTACTTCTTGTTTTTACAAGGTTTATCACTAACATCACCTGCTAATGCTGAAGTAATCATTCAATTTTCTTCAGTATTTCTAGGTTTAGGGGGGTTAGTTTTTTTTAAAGAACGTTATCAGCTGTCTCAATGGATAGGTGTCAGTGTATTTACCCTCGGTTATGTCTTATTTTTTCACGAACAACTCGCTAATTTAATTACAGCCCACAACGCATATCTTTATGGCAGTAGTTTAATTGTTTTAGGAGCAGCTACATGGGCTATTTATGCTTTGGCACAAAAGCAGTTATTACAATCTTTATCTTCTGCTCAAATTATGCTGATTGTTTACGGAGGTTGTGCTTTTTTATTCACACCCTTTACTACTAGTAAAACAATTTTTGCACTCAATAATTTACATTTATATACATTGCTTTTTTGTGCTTTAAATACTCTCATCGCCTATGGTGCGTTTGCAGAATCCTTGGCACATTGGGAAGCATCACGGGTGAGTGCAGTATTAGCTTTAGCTCCTGTTGTTACTTTAATAGCAGTGTGGGCTGTATCAGTAATTGCACCTTCATTAATGCTACCAGAAAAACTTACATTAGTAGGAGTACTAGGAGCAGTTTTAGTTGTTACTGGCGCAGCTGCAATTGCCCTTGGAAAAACTGAATAATCATGATATTTTCAGAGTTTTTACTGGCTATTAATTGTAGTAAATTAATCTTCTATTCAAAGCTACATGAGAAATACTGAGGTAAGGTAACTTTTTCTTTGTTATGATTTCACAATAAGCGTCAACCAATTGAGTAAATCTCTTGCCAGATGGATATCTTTTATATCAGCATGGCTCTGTTACATTTAATTCTTGGCATTGTAACGAAGAGAGAAAAACTCAAAAAAATCCATAATAAAGAGGCGATTAATATTAACTAACCTTACCAGGGTGCCCGAATAACTACTAAAGCCAACGCCTCGTGAAACAACATCACCGAAACAGTTGAGCGATGATTAGTTCGTTTGGTAATTGGGCCAGCACCCTGGGAAAAATTTTGCTATTGCTGGTTCTTTCAATATTGCTGCCAACATTTGGAATTAGTAATTCTGTGTTAGCAGCAGAGCAAATTTATGGTTCTTATTCAGCACTACAACTTTCTATTTCAGTCACTTCTTTAGAACATTATGCTCAAACTGGTGTAATTGATGACAAGCTAGCCATATATCAACAGTATCTACCGCCACAACATCTCAAAGAATTACGGCGAATTTTACTCACTCCTGTGAAAGTAAGTCCGGTAGTAGTTTCACAATTTCTCTACACCCCACAAGGAGAATTTATACTGCGACGGTTAGCAGAAGCGGTAAGGGCGCGATCGCCTCAAATACAACCGGAATTTCAAACTTTACGATCAGCATTCATTGCAGCAGCTGCGGAACCGGGAGGACTAACGTTATTAAATTTGTTACGGAAGTATCCCAGCAGCAGCATTAACATCGATTTAGCACACAGCATGGGGATAGCTGGAGAATTAGAGCAACTTGTCAATGAAACTAGCCTCGTGATCGCCCAAGTCAGCAAAAAATCCAATATAGAAGCTACTACCCAAGAGCCAATAAATTTCTCGCAATTGCCAGATTTACGGCAACAAGGACAATTTAATGCGCAAAAATATACACTAAAGTTCTTCGACTTGTCACGGCGCAGGTTATTGTTGAGCGATTTGTATGTTCCCAATGTTCACAGTCCCGCACCAGTAATTGTGATTTCTCATGGTTTGGGTACGGACAGTAGCAACTTTCGCTACTTAGCCAATCATTTAGCTTCTTACGGTTTTGCTGTCGTTGTTCCCAATCATGCTGATAGCGATCGCAAACAATTGGATGGACAAGGCAATGTAAGTGCAGCAGATGAATTTACAGACAGACCTTTAGATGTGAAATACATACTCAATGAACTGGAGAAGGCTAACCAGTCCGATTCACGATTTAAGGGTCTATTAAATCTGCAACAAGTTGGAATTTTTGGTCAATCCTTAGGTGGTTACACAGCCTTAGCTTTGGCTGGCGCTAAGATTAACTTTACGCAACTACGAAAAGATTGCCGACCAGAGGTACTGGAAAATACCTGGAATATGTCTTTACTGCTCCAGTGTCGCGCTTTGGCATTAAATAAAGGTACGGGCAAAGAACTGAACCTGCGGGATGAGAGAGTCAAAGCTGCGATCGCAGTTAATCCCATCACTAGTTCGATTTTTGGAAAAGCTGGCTTGAGCCAAATTCACATTCCAGTAATGCTCGTTGGTAGTAGTGATGATACAGTGGCACCAGCTTTATTCGAGCAAATTGTACCGTTCTCTTGGTTTGCGAATTCGCACAAATATCTTGTGATGCTTGTAGGTGCAACCCACTTTTCCACCATTGGTAACAGTGCTAATGAACCAGTAGGAGCACTGTCTCAAGTAATTGGTGATAATCCGGCTCTTGCACGTCGCTACATAAATGCTTTGAGTTTGCCTTTCTTTCAAACTTATGTTGCGCGAACATCACAATATTTTCCCTATCTCAACGCCGCTTACGCCAAAGCTATCTCCAGTCAGCCTTTAAGTGTAAGTTTTGTGCAGTCTCTCAGCACAACTGAATTAGCACAAGCTGTAGACAGAGAAACCCCAAGAACTAGGCTATCTCTAAAAAAATCCTCCAGCTCTATAGGCAATTTTGCGTTTTGGATGTTGGATGTGGGAGTTGCACTGCTACATGTGGTAATTTTTCTTTAAATCTGCTCAAAAAAACATTGTAGGGACAGAATTAATCAAGTCTCTACAATGTTTTTGTGCGAGAATATCATCCTTACTTGCTAAAAATTCCTTAATTTTTTATCTTTAGATAATATTAATGGTACGTAAAGCAATTTTGAGAATCTGGCTATCCTAAAATTTTAGAATTCTACTGTGCAAGGTTTTTTAAACTTAAACAAACCATTTGGTTGGACTTCTCATGATTGTGTGGCGCGGGTGCGAAAACTTTTGCGCCTCAAACGTGTGGGACATGCAGGAACATTAGATCCAGCGGCTACTGGAGTTTTACCGATCGCATTTGGTAAAGCCACAAGATTATTGCAGTATTTACCAAGTAGTAAAGCTTACAACGCTACCATCAGGCTGGGTGTGCGTACCACAACCGATGATTTACAAGGGGAAATTATTACGTCTGCGCCTTGTTCTGGATTGAGTTTGGCAGAGGTGAAAAGTTTATTACCTCAATTTGAGGGGAAAATAGAACAGATTCCACCTAGTTACAGCGCAATTCAAGTAGATGGTCAACGACTATACGATTTAGCACGCCGCGGCGAAAAGGTAGAAGTTCCAGTCCGCACGGTAGAAGTTTTTCAGATCGAAATTTTGGATTGGCGGGAAGGAGAATATCCCGAATTAGATATTGCGATCGCTTGTGGTGCTGGTACATATATTAGAGCGATCGCGCGCGATCTAGGTGCAACTTTACAAACTGGTGGAACCCTCGCCGCTTTAACACGCACGGAAAGCAGCGGCTTTTATTTAAGCGATAGTTTAACTTTGACTGATTTAGAAGCTCAACTGCAAACAGGAACATTTCATCCTACTGCACCTGATGCCGCCTTGCAATATTTGCCATCTGTGACTTTATCAACAACATTTGCTCAGAAATGGTGTCAAGGTCAGCGCATTTCTGTAACTATAAACATATCGGGGATAGTGCGAGTTTATGAAGAAGCTTGCTTTTTGGGTATTGGGCAGTTACAAGATGGGGTGCTAATTCCCCAAATGGTATTTGAACCTATTTCTTAATCAAGACACTAAGAAAATCTTGGTATCTTTAGGTGATATATATCTACTCCCAAGTTGCCACATCTCTTAGTAAATCGGGAATTTGCTCTTGAGATGGGGGAAATTCAAGTAAGGTTTCTCTGTAACCTAAATACCCAGACTCAGCAAACGATAACAGCATTCGTGCTAACGCCAGCCAGACTTCTGGTTCGTATTCCCAATCACGATAACGCCCAGATTTACCAGCTATTGAACGTAGTGCCCAAAAATAAGAATTTCTTACCACAGAACCGCCCTTTTTAAACTCTGGTAAGTCCTCGTGGTTGATGATTAGCACTTCATTTTCAATTCTGGCTCTCATATCAGCCATTGTAATTGATTGGTGAAATGTAGAGAATATGCGTAGACGCGGAGCGGTGTTAGCGCAGCGGTAGCGACGTAGGAGCGTCAGCAGTGCGTTGGGGGGCGGGTTTCCCGGCTTGTTCGCTGAAAGCGTTCCCGCAGGGTAGCAACTGCTGAACCCGTTCGTCGAAGACGTTCCCGTTCAAATAGT
>NZ_MTAW01000134.1 GCF_002154725.1 Nostoc sp. 106C
TGCGCATATGATAGCGGTAGTGATTCTCTGTTGCTTAGTTTGGGAATTTTTTGTAGTTCATGCTGAGCGATCGCACTATTCTTATCCAAGAAATTTAAGACCATATTATTTTGCATCCTGGTTTGGTTAATTTTTTGCTTTCAGTTAACAAAATATTTTCTGATTAACTAGTTAACCGATAACTTTTGCCAAGTGAAATTGTCTGGCTCATTTAATATTTGCTCGTCAGCCAAAACTCGACTAAATGCAGTTTTTCGAGTTTCCATAAAAACTTAATTAACTATTTTTTGCTTGTTTATTTTGCAAAATAGCACTTAAAAGAGTAATTTTTTGCTTAAGTAGAAAAAATTACTTTTAAAATTTCCTGAGTTAAGTTTTTAATTAATGGGAAACCCGTAATTTACTTATGAGCACTCATCTTCAAGAATTTTAGCTATCTTCTTGATATATATTGAAATAATTTTATGGCATCTCTTGTCTTTTGTAATTCTAACTAAAGGAGTATACCTTTTGGATATTATAAAAATTTGAGATGGATTATTATAAGCATATCAAGTTTTTATATAAAATCTGATTAACACAGGGCTTTAGAGCTATATTCATCTATCAAACATCCTAATGGATACAATCAAATCTTGAACTATCAGTAGTTTTATTTTTGTCAATGTCATCATTAGTGAACAGCAAAAATGTTTATGTAATCAGAGAAAAATTTTACTCAATAATATGGTTTATACCATTTGATTTGGTTGCATAACATCGAACTAAGATAAATTCGAATAACCATGCAACTTATTATTACGCATAACAAATTGACGTTATAACAATCCAGCTTGAATTTTAAAAAATAAACTACAGATCTAGCTTCCTTCTTTTTTGTTTCTCACCTCTACGAGTAAGTTTAAAAATCAAATAAGAGGATTATAGATACTGTTAAACTTAATACAGTCCAAAAAAGACAAGCAAATTCAGACATCTTCAAATAGGTCTTAACCCACTTTATTGTTTGAATTAAGCCGGATAAGCCCTATAGAAATGAGCCAATTTTATGATTTATGTAAAATTGTCTTGTGCGCTAATAATTAAAAGCTTTTTTTATCCATATTATCTGAATAAAAACCTCATAAAAAATTAAACACACAAAATCCAACCAAATTATGATGGTTATCTTATCTCTTGCCAGTACGTCAGTAAAAATGCGGCGCTTTGTTAAATCAAGGCTTTATTGCGAGTACATCTAAAAATTTGAAAGCGCTAGTCTAAATTTATGGTCATGGAATTAAAGTTGTATAGGGAAACCCACACAACTAATACCTTAAGCTTTTTAAAACTAAGGCACATACATGATAAAAACTAATTGTTAATCCGTGGCAAGAACTAAAGCCTAATGCCAATTCAAGCAAGTGTAGAAACTATAGCAGGTACAACAATATTCATAAAGTTGTCAGCATTTAAGAAGTTTCTGATCACTGTTCTTTATTAATGATTCGCATAAATGCCTGAAATCCACAAGAGCGCTGGCGTTAATTCATAAAATCTTTAAGTAAGAAAATTTATTAACAGGCTAATAAAGGGTTAATATCAAGTTAATTGCTAGATCAAGTTAAAATTTGATGAGGAATTAAGTTGTGAATAAATATTTTTACATTAAGTCTAGTAATTTCAACAAGAGAAATTTACCTTGTGTAGCAATCAAAAAGGCTCAATGCATCTATGCTTTTGAAATTAGTTACACATCCTGAATCAGGAACGGAAAAAATTAGTGTGTAGACATTTTTTATACCAATTCAACCAATTCATATCAAGATGTATGTAATGAGCCTAGTCGGCAGGCTACCTTGTGGCAAGCAGATCCGTATCTATAAGATAGACGAGGCAGTATCTCCTTACGGTTCCCACTTCTAGCAACTGCTATCTAAACTTTCAACCTGAGGACGACAATTGCCTCACATAGAATACAGCAAAATCAAGATGTCAGAATTTAGAATTCAGAAGTAAAACAGGCTTGATGCCTGGGTTTGTGGCTTATAAATTTTAAAAAGGAGCAGCCTGAGCTAAAAAAGAGCGCAACTTATCAGCCAAAAGATGAACATGAGGTTGA
>NZ_MTAW01000197.1 GCF_002154725.1 Nostoc sp. 106C
TTTTTCTTTTGATTCTTTTATTCAGAATACCCGGAAAGTGACAGAAGAGGGATAACACCTACGGAAGAGCCAATAATTATAATCATCTAAATTATCTATGCCGATTCTTTCTATAAAGATATACTTATGCCAATCAAAAACATAATTTTTGGTTGATATTATAATATTAGAATGAATCCCAGTATTAGAAATACAAATAACCAAGTTACAATTTTCTTTTGGCTGATAACTCCATTTCCTAGGGATGAATACACAAACAGCTAATAAAGCTAGACTAAATAGGCACAATCTATAAAAGTAACGCCGATATAAAAAACAGCGAGCCAGTAAATTCTGAGTAAATTTCATAACAGCCCCAATAGGTTTTGTAATTAAGCTTATGCAGCCAAAAGTTACAGAGGAGCCAGGTTTCCCGGCGGAGGAACGCCACTTTGCACAACGGGGAGACAGCGCCGCCCTATGAGCCTACCTGGGAATCCCTGCAACCAAGTAGCTTAACTTTTCAAGACAGAGTGTATAGAGGTTGATAATTCGACATCTAAAAATATAAAAGGTAATAACCATGAGTCCCCGCGCACTGCTGTTAGTAAATCATCATGCTCGCCAAGGAAAAAAACGTCTCACAGAAGCGATTGAATGTTTAAAAAAATCAGGCTTTGATTTGATTGAGGAATCTACAGAACATCCCAACCGTTTGACTGAAATTATTCGTCACTACCGAGATCAAGTTGACTTAGTAATTGTTGGTGGCGGTGATGGCACACTCAATGCCGCAGTAGATGCTTTAGTCGATACGCAATTACCTTTAGGTATCTTACCTTTGGGAACTGCTAACGATTTAGCCAGGACTTTAGGAATTCCCAATTCCTTAACCGAAGCGTGCACAATTATTGCCACCGGAGAGCAGCGACGCATTGACTTAGGACGAGTAAATGGCAAGCATTTTTTCAACGTCGCCAGTATGGGACTGAGTGTGAAAATCACTGAGCGACTTACCAAAGAAGTAAAGCGCCGCTGGGGAGTATTCGCTTACCTCGCCACAGCATTACAAGTAATGTGGGAATCTCGACCCTTTAGCGCCGAAATTCGCATCAACGGTGAATCAATTCACGTGCGAACAGTACAGATTGCTGTAGGCAATGGTCGCTATTATGGCGGTGGCATGGCAGTTGCTCACGATGCCACAATCGACGATCAAAGGCTTGATCTCTACAGTTTAGAGATTAATCATTGGTGGCAAATCATACCCTTACTTCCGGCTATGCGACAAGGACGACACATAAAATGGCGCGAAGTCCGGGCCCTTCAGGGTCAAGAAATGGAAGTTTATACTCGAAAACCACGTCCTATTAATACTGATGGAGAAATAACCACCTATACCCCTGCCCATTTTCACGTTATTCCTAAAGCTGTAACTGTGTTTGTCCCATCAGGAGGAGCGCAGCTTTAATTTTTAAGTGTTAGATTGGCAAAACAAAACAAGTTGAAGATAAATAAAATTTGATTTTTTACGGAAATATTTGTAGAACAAATGTATACATTGATAAAGCGATTTACTTAACTAAAGTTGGGTATTGTGGAAAATCGCCAAGACTCAAGCCAAATGCATCTCAGATTTTCTCAAGAAATTAAGTCATTATTGCAAAATTTAGCCGAACAGCCGCTAACCCTAGGAGAGATTCTGGCAAAAACTTCCGAACGGGGCTTTAGCTTGGTGATTGCATTGTTAGTATTGCCCTTTTTGTTTCCCATGCCACCCGGATTAACTGGGCCATTTGGTGCTGCTTGCTTGCTGTTATCGACGCAGATGGTACTGGGAAGGCGATCGCCTTGGCTACCCAAAAAAATTGCCAACTACAAATTTCCTCGCCGCTTTGCCCAATTATTGTTGCATAACCTGCGACGAGTTACGAGGATATTAGAAAAAATTGCTCGTCCCCGGTTAGCAAAAATAGCAAATAGTCATTGGGCTTGGCGATTCAATGGGTTTTGTATCTCGTGGTTAACCGTATTACTGATTTCACCAATTCCCTTAACTAATCCTATCCCTACCGTCGGTATTTTACTACTAGCAGTTGCCACAATCGAATCTGACGGATTATTGATGTGTATCAGCTACATAGTTACTGTCTTAATTACAGGACTATTTGGATTTATTGGTTATGCACTGTGGTTAGCTCCGAGTTTGTTGCCATCTATTTTTAAATAATAAAAGTCCCCAACTTAAAGCTGAGGACGTAATTAAAATTAAGGTGCATCTACCATTTCTATATCCATGAAGATTTTGCGATATCGGGAGGAATTCATCTAATTAGAAAATTTTTATCTTTTGACTCCCGCATCTAGGTACTAATTCTCCATTGCTTGAAGAACTTTGAGATATAAATTTTCTACTCTCTGAGTTTGCAGTTCACCAAACGAGGCGTAGTTCTGTAAGCCAGGAGACCCATTTACTTCAATAATTATATAGTCTCCCATTGGCTTAGTTATATCGTTTGTAATAATATCTACACCTACTAATCTTAGTCCCATATCTTTTGTAATATTAATTGCCAATTTTTGAAAATCCGCATGGATACTTTCAGTTAAATCTATTGCCTCACCGCCACTCGATAAATTTGCATTGTCCAAAACATATACAATCGTATCTTTTGGTATCACACTGTCAAAAGTTAGTTTTTGCCTTTGTAATTTTTTTTTAATTCTAAAATCTTCTAAATCTATAATTTTTCTGCCATTTTTATTCAGTAATAACTGCTTTCTCTGCAAAAGTTCCCAAACACTTGATCTACCATTCCCTACTACAAATAAGGGAATTCTTTGGTAGGTAATAATTACCTCTTCATCTAGTACTAAAATCCTGTAGTCATTACCAACATGGAATCGCTCGACAATGAATCCTGAGGTTATTTGCAAGATTTTTTTAGCTACTTGATAGTATTCTCGCTTATTATGAACTTTGGTCACTAATCTACCTTGACTTAGATTCAGCGGTTTGACAATTACAGGAAATCCTAGCGATTTAGCATAATCAAAGCCATCATCTATATTTCTTAATGTGTCTATTTTTTTACATAAGTGCTCGTTAAAAAATGTTTTACCCTCAGGAACTTTATATCCAAAATGCTTCAGTAAAAAACTAGAGCAACCTTTATCTTTTGCAATCTCTGCTGCACCAAAGCCATTAATATTAAATTGCGTAGAACGAAAAACAGTTTTTTTCCCATTTTTAAAAGTAATGTGCCCAACAAATTTACATTCTGGATCTACTATTAGTATTGCTCCTATTTGCTCAACTACTCTTTGAAGTATTGATACTATGAATGGTGTCTTCATTTTTATAAAGTCTAGTTTTAAACCTAAAAATATTTACATAATTTAAGCGATCGCTCTAAAGAAATGTTTGGGCATTGAAAAAAATCACACAGGCGTAATCCTGGTGATGTTTATCCTCCTGCCTTGATGTTAAGCTGTGATTATCTTAATTACTGAGTGAAAAATAGACACAATATATATTCAAGTGCTATGTACTAAATTGTCAATCCTACAATTTGTTTCAAAACTCTTCAGTAGGTGATTTAACATAAAAATTTTATTTTTTTCAATGCTCTTAACAAAGAAATCTCTGGCTCATCAGGGGTAAGACCCATTTTATTGCGCGATCGCGACTGCCGATAGTGGTGCAGGGCCTTGTGCCTCTTCAACGATGCTAAAGTCCCTTTTTTTACCATGTGATGAGGGGTATTACCCTCTATTTGCCACCAGCATTCTAACAAATACTAGGCGCTAAATATTAGTTTTAACTAACATTTAACACTAAGTGTTGACAAGCCAAAAATAATGTATTAATAAGGGTGCATCAATATTTAAGAGGCGTTAGTAGAATATCCCTGCCAAGAAACTTACTAATGCCCTTGACTTAACTCCTATGGATATCTAGATCATGCCACAAAATACCGATTACGATTCCACCACAGAAAATCAAGCGAAAGCTTACAGAAAACGTCTTAATGCTTGGGCCATCAGCCGTATTGTGCCTAATATGGAACCAGTGATTGTGGCTCGATTCCGCAGTCGTTCTGATGCAGACGGATATTTACGGCACTTACGCCAGGTGATTCCTAACACTAGCTTCGAGATTATTGTTGATTATCAACGTGATGAAGCTGTAATGCCTTAGAGCATTGATTCAATATTCATAGGTACTTGCTACAGAAAGATGAGAAAGGCAAGGGAGAGAAGGTGAGACAGATGCTCTCTTGGTAGGGTTTGCAAAACCCTCCGGGTGACGCTCCTTCTCCCAAAGGGAGACGCTACGCGAACGTCGCTAACACCAGTTCCCTAGGTTGGGAAACCCGCCTACCCTACGGTAAAGCTTGCGACGACCAAGTCGGGGAAACCTTTCGGCAGTTTTTACAACAGAGAAAATTCCTTCGGGTGACGCTCATACCTCGCTACTGCTAACGCCAGTCGCCTAGGTTAGGAAATCTACCTACCCTACCCTGCGGGAACCCTCTTTGAGGGAACAGGAATGGCTACTCTGCGAGAACGCCTCCGGCGAACGCCGAACAGTGCTGGACTCACCACTATGGACTGGCTCCTCCGCAGGCGAATGCGTTATACCATTTCACCTTAATAATGATACAAACACGCGCTTCCGGGTTTAGCAATGCTCATACGTGTCAACTTAACGCGAAACCCTGTTACCGCAAGGAACTGAAGTTCCTTGCTAATAGCAAAAGCAAAAGTCATCTTTAGATGAGTAAATATCCTCAAAATCTTGAGTCTACTTCAGTAGACTTGGACTATTAGCCTGAGAATTCATTCTCAGGCGGATGGCAAAGCTAAGACAGAGGCTATTTTTAGCTTAAGTTGACACCAATGAGCAATGCTAAACCCCTACGAAAAATTTATTTGTATCAGGATTTTCGGGAATTGGTATTAGTGAGAAACAAGCGTGAGCTTTATCTAAAGGGAAGACAAACAAGAAATCTCTTTAATAACAGGGAACTGGCAAGAATATTTCCTATTCCCCAATTGAAGCAAGAGTTCTTGGTTGCCTGTTCCTCTTGTCATAATTCCCTCATGCCCTATTTCTCAAATAATTTGAAGATTACTGTATTTAGTGTTTTAGAAAACTGGAAGGGTAAGTTTTATCTGAGGCGGAAAAAAGGCGAACTTTGCGTTCGCCTTTTCTCATACGGTGTTGTTTGATTAAACCTAAATTCTAAATTTTTGCTTCTTCTCTGACCAACTTATCCCAACCTAAATCTTTTAAGCTGTTATTTCGACGTAAGGGACGAGTCACTAATTCCAGAATGTCACGAGCATTGCCAAAGCCATGAATTTGCGCAAAGGTGAACTCCACAGACCACTTGGTATTAATACCCCTAGCTTCAAGCGGGTTGGCGTGAGCCATACCAGTAATTACCAAGTCTGGCTTCAAGTCATAAATGCGCTGAACTTGGTTGTAATTATCTGGCTTCTCAACAATTTTCGGCAGGGGTACACCCATTTCTTTACAGGTTTGCTCTAGTAGCGCCAACTCAGCGGCTTGATATCGCTTGTCCATGTAAGGAATACCAATCTCGGAAACTGTCATCCCACAGCGCACCAAGAAGCGTGCTAAGGAGACTTCCAGTAAGTTATCACCCATGAAGAATACAGATTTGCCGCGAATTAGTTTTACGTATTCTTCCAAGCCTGCCCAGATTTGTGCTTCTCGTTCATCCAAACCCTTGGGTGTAATGCCGAAAACTGAGCAAATTTTCTCAATCCAAGCACGAGTACCATCAGGGCCAATAGGGAAGGGTGCGCCGATGAGTTTGCATTTACGACGACGCATTAAGGTAGTAGCAGTACGACTCAGGAAAGGGTTGACACCAGCAACGTAATAGCCTTCTTCCAGCACTGGCAGTTCAGTGAAGCGCTTTGCGGGTAGCCAGCCGGAAACTTTGATGCCTTGCTTCTTCAGTTCTAGAGTTAACTGAGTTACTACAGGATCGGGAAGGGAGCCGAAAAGAACCAACGGTGGATGATCTACATATTCCGATTCTTCTTCAACTACTTCTTCTTTTTTCTTACCAAAGTTGAGTAGTTTGGAAATAGCGTTACGTTCGTTCTTGTCTGTTTCTGTCACAGGAGCTTTATCAGGACAACGATTAGCCATAGCAGCTAATACAGTGTCTTCTCCTTGGGTGAAGGCGTAATCTAGACCATTAGCACGAGCAACGACGATGGGAATACCAAGTTCACCTTCCAGCTTGGGAGCCAAGCCTTCCAAGTCCATTTTTATAATTTCAGTAGTGCAAGTGCCAATCCAGACAATTACACTAGGATTGCGATCGCGTTTAATTTGCAAGCACAATCGCTTTAACTCTTCATAATCATTCAGCTGTGCCGAAATATCTCCTTCTTCCAACTCTGCCATTGCATAACGGGGTTCAGCAAAAATCATTACCCCCATCGCGTTTTGTAGGAAGTACCCACAAGTCTTGGTTCCAATCACCAAAAAGAAACTATCTTCAATTTTTTGGTATAACCACGCCACGCAGCTAATTGGGCAAAAGGTGTGGTAATTTCCAGTTTCGCATTCAAAGTTTAAAGCTTCTGGTTGTTGAGCGACAGTCATTTTGGTTGTTTCTCCCCTTGATTTTTAAAGCGAACAAGGCAGGTGAATATAGGGCAGGTATGTGGGGAAAGAATGATTCTCCCCCCAGATTCCCGTGATGTGGCACATAGCACCAGCCAGCAATCCCTAAATTCAACAGGAACGCTAATAATTTAAGCGTTGGGGAAGAGACGGGCAATTTCGGATTCATCAAAAACGCCAGCTGGCAGTTCTTCCCCTAAAAATTCATTGTTGCCATCACCTTTTTGCAGTGCTGTTTCGTCACCCCAGACATCTGATAACACGTCACTAAAAGCGTTCTCGTCTGTTGAGTTGAGATCCTCAAGTACTTGGTCATCCAGCTTGATTTCTGATGTGGTAGTCGTATCGAAGGAAATCTCACCAAACTCATCTACATCTACACTGGATGCATTTTGGGACTCATCTTTTGAGTTATGCCCGTTCAGTCCATTTGAGATTTGATGAGCAGCATCCACGATTGTAAATTCTTGAGCAACCGCCGCATCCGCAAAACTATTGAGATGAGCATTGCTAGATGTTTCATCTTGGAGGTTGCCATCAATGATAGCTACTGCATCATGCCGATAATTTTCTGAATCTAGCTTGGGGATATAACGGTTACCAAGAGCAATGTCTGGGTCGAAATGTAAATCCAGTACTTCAATTAGGGTATCAGCGTCAGGATTCAGTCTGGAAAAGGGTAGCATTAATTGCGCGAGTTTTGGCTCTAACGCATTCACAACTCCCAGGATGAGGTAAGAAGGTGGTCGTTTCCCGCCATCAGGGGTATACACTGATTCCACCTCCATGTGAAGAGTAATCCAGTCACGATTCGTCTGGAAGAACAGTAACCACTTTTGCTTTATTGAATCTGTAAAGCTATGAAAGAAAGCCATATTATTTCCCCATCCTGAGAATTTAGATGATTTATACAATCATCAAGTCTAATTCCTCTTCCGGATTCCGTACCTGGGGTTTACTCGGATTTAAATAAAAATCTGATAATAAAGAGAACAATTCCCGATCTTGGGCATCATTCGGTACCACACCTTCTGGGCGTGCCAGAATTTGGTCGGCAATGTTGAGATAGTAATCGCAAACGTAGTTCAAAGATGGGTCAGATTCTGCCATTTCAAACAAAGTCTTACCCTTAACACGAGAAACGCGGATATCTTCAATTAAAGGCAGGACTTCCAAAACTGGCATTGGTACTGCTTCTATATATTTCTCGATTAAATCCCGCTTGGAGGTACGATTACCAATTAAACCAGCTAGACGTAGTGGGTGAGTCCGTGCTTTTTCTCTAACTGAAGCCGCAATACGATTGGCAGCAAATAAAGCATCAAAGCCGTTGTCGGTCACAATCATGCAGTAATCTGCATAGTTTAGTGGTGCTGCAAAACCACCGCAGACAACGTCACCTAGTACGTCAAAAAGAATTACGTCGTAAACATCAAAGGCATTAAGTTCTTTAAGTAATTTCACGGTTTCGCCAACAACGTAGCCACCGCATCCAGCACCAGCGGGGGGACCACCTGCCTCAACGCAATCGACACCACCGTAGCCTTTATAAATTACATCTTCTGGCCAGACATCTTCGTAGTGGTAGTCCTTTTCTTGCAGGGTATCGATAATCGTTGGAATTAAAAATCCTGTGAGGGTAAAGGTACTGTCATGCTTGGGGTCGCAGCCAATTTGCAGCACTTTCTTGCCGCGTTTTGCTAGGGCGACTGAGATGTTACAGCTAGTTGTGGATTTGCCGATTCCACCTTTTCCATACACTGCTAGTTTCACTGTGGTTTGCCTCTTATAGTTTTTTGTCAAACTTGTGGCTGAAACATTTGCCTTCACCTAGCCTGAGATGGCGATGCGTGAGGTCTTGTCGTTGTCATTATTGTCCAAATCACAAGGAAAATAAAGGGGCTTTAAATATGAAAAACGGCTATATATGACGCTTTAGAACCAATTAAGTGATTATTATCATATAAATCAATTTAAAAGCTTATATAAGCAATAAAATAAAATTTTAAAAATTTTTAACTCTTATTTATATAAAAATAGTTACAAAAAACAAAAAGCTAAAATCTAGTTTTTTCAATACTTTTGATTGAATTAAATGATGCTCATATCCGCATATGAGATTTAATCAACCTCTACGTCAGAGGTGAATATAGAGATTTACTCTCCTACGGTGGAAATACCAAAACAATCATCAATAGCAGTAAAATGCCAGTTTTTCCTCAACTGTAATCAAATATCTAACTGCTGTTTTTCAGCAAGTGCTTTATATATGCAACAAATTATTAAATTTTCAAATATCGGTTAGACCTGATTAAATAAATCAGCACTAAAGCAATAGTGCGCTCGCCAATCAACTTACATATTTACACCGATAGCTTGGTAGGAAACTGAAAACTTTAGTTACTTATAATACAAGCTATCAGCTAATTGAAGCCAAATCTGAGTTGGGCATTGTGCCAAGATATCCTGTGGCTGGCGCGGCAAATCAGGAAACATCGT
Source organism: Nostoc sp. 106C (assembly GCF_002154725.1). Lineage (GTDB taxonomy): Bacteria > Cyanobacteriota > Cyanobacteriia > Cyanobacteriales > Nostocaceae > Aulosira. The sequence goes on from NZ_MTAW01000197.1 coordinate 9,152, forward strand.
CTTCTAGTTGTGCTATTTCTTTTAATAGTTGCCAGCCAGGTTGCCACTGGGAGTTATCTTGTAACAATTTAGCATTGATCCAAAAACGAACTTTTGGATCGCAAGCCGCAACCATTTCAGCGTAAACCCAATTACCTTGATTTTTGCGGTTAACGACTTGGAAATGCCGCCAACCATCTACCTTGTGCTGCGCTGTCCATTTAGAACCTAGAAGATAAGGAAATTTCTGCTTTTTAGTCATTTGTCTGTTGTCAGTTGTTTATTGTTACCCTTGCTGCTGTGCTAAGAGGTAAACCCATAAACATTCTAGGTAAAAGTTTGACAATGCAATTGCATCGTAAATACTGTAGAGACGCGAAATTTCGCGTCTCTGTAACACTAGGCGATCGCTGCCACCTTGTCCAACAACCCTTGAAATAGTCTCAACCCATCACTACCGCCTAAGATTGGGTCAGAGGCTCTTTCAGGGTGAGGCATCATGCCCAAAACATTGCCCTGACGGTTACAAATCCCGGCAATGTTGTTTAATGAACCGTTGGGATTCTCGCCTGCATAACGGAACACCACTTGCCCGTTATCTTCGAGTTCTGCCAGAGTAGCTTTATCAGCATAGAATCGCCCCTCGCCGTGAGCAACAGGCACAGTGATAATTTCACCAGGTGCGTAAGCTTGCGTCCAAGTCAGATTGGTACGCTCAACTTTGAGAGGAAGGCGATCGCATATAAAATGCAAATCCTGATTCCTAGCCAATATCCCTGGCAATAAGCCAGCTTCCGTTAAAACTTGAAAACCATTGCAAATACCTAAGACAAACTTACCTTTTTGAGCATGTTCGACAACCTGCTGCATTACCGGCGAAAATCGTGCGATCGCACCGCAACGTAAATAATCCCCGTAACTAAAGCCACCAGGTATGACAATCACATCCAAATCAGCAATATCAGTCTCTTGATGCCAAACCATGCGAGTCGGTTGCTTTAGCAAGTCTCTGGTTACATAAGCAACATCGCGATCGCAATTAGAACCCGGAAAAACTACAACGCCGAATTTTGTCATTGGTCATTTGTTATTAATCATTCTTACAAAGTTCTGATCGGAGGAAACCTCCGCTCAGACTTTGCGCTTTGTCATTGGTCAAGGGTGAAAAAGCAATGGGCAAGAGTTAATAATTACTGATTATTTCTCCCTTGTCCCACTACTCCCTGCTTCCTAGACTCTAGCTTCTAAAACACTCCCGTTTGGGTTTCGACTTCTATCAATTCAAAGCGATAATTTTCAATTACCGGATTTGCGAGCATTTGGTCACAGATGCGCTCAAGGTCTTGACGTGCTTTAACCTCTTGCGTTGAGGTGATGGTCAATTCAATGTACTTACCAATCCGCACTTGTTCAACGTTGTCGTAGCCCATTTGCTTGAGGCCAGATTGTACAGCCACACCAGCTGGGTCTAAAACAGAAGGACGAAGTGTCACGAAAATTTTGGCTATATACTTCCTTTGCATAGGCGTTCGCTGAATGCTGCGATCGCTATACTATAACTTTCTGTTCCAACTGAGTGAAAATAAGATTACGAAGCGACTACAGTTAATTTATTAGTTATACCAATTTGAAAAATGATTGCGACAGATGGAAATCTGAAATGCTTATCCAATAGATGTTTCACAATCCCGTCTCTTGCTACAACGCGGCGGCACTT
>NZ_MTAW01000212.1 GCF_002154725.1 Nostoc sp. 106C
TATCTTCTCAAATTTTTGTCCTGCATAGCTTAGAGTTGCCTTGTCACCCTCTAAGATTTGAATTGGTATTACAGTGTCGAAGTTGGATATCAAAATGATTAACAAAGAAACTGCCGAGCATTATCTATGGGGTAATAATTGTCATGGTTGGCATCTTGTTAAACAACTAGGGCTAAGCGTGATTCAGGAAATTATGCCACCAGGAACCACGGAAGTCAGACATTATCACCAGCTATCGCGGCAGTTTTTCTTTATTCTATCTGGAACAGCAACCTTAGAAATTGATGGTTCTCGCCAAATTCTTTCTCAGCACCAAGGTGTAGAAGTTACCCCTAATATTCCTCATCAGATGCTAAATGAAAGCGATCGCGATCTAGAATTCCTGGTAATTTCCCAGCCTCCTAGTCATGGCGATCGTATGTTGCTTAGTTAGCTGAAATTTTTAGTATGCTGATTTCTGCTATTTCTAATTTACTCATGGAAGACTATTATAAAATTCCGAAACATCAGGAAAATGTATGAGTAATGTTTTTGAGGCTATTATATGTGCAATTGATTTTGCTAGAGCTAACAATTTACTTGCAACCATATCTTCAGAGCTAACCTTAGAAGTTGTAAAAATTAATGAAACTCTGTTCGTTATTTATCGAGTTGAACAGAATAGACCTAAATTAATATTTGATCGGCAGATAGAGTACTTAGCTAGCCAATTATCATTAGAAATTTCTGCGGTTCTGGTAGCACGTTATGATTCTAGGATTGGACATCGCTCATCAATTGTTTTTAAAGAAGGGTTACCTATATATTCATTTGATGAAAATGATGAAATTTGGGTTTTGTTAAATGAAGAAGGAAACCCTTTGATTGATGGAGAAAATTTTTCAATAAATTCTATGAAAGATGATGAAGAGTATGAAACTATTTGTAATGCTATTCAATTAGGTCTTCAAGCTCTTGGAGTAGAAAATTATAATGAAGTCTATTCGTTTATTACATCTAACTAATAATAAAATTACATGTAAAAGCTTCACTGAATAATTCAAGTGCTAAATTAAATTTAAACCCAGCTAAGTTGAGGTATCCAGCCATGACAGCCTCAGTAGAATATATTCCAGTTACGCCAATTGAATACCCAGAAGAGGACGGGAAGCCAATGGCTGAAGGTGATTCACAGCGTAAGTATTTGGTTTATGCTACAGATGTCCTGGAAATTTATTTCCAAAACCGTCCTAATGTTTACGTTTCTGGAAATTTATTTGTCTACTACGAAGAAGGAAATCCAGAATCAGTTGTGGCTCCAGATGTATTTGTGGTATTTGATGTTGATAATAAGGAACGCCGCTCTTATAAAACCTGGGAAGAACAAGATAAAACTCCCGATTTTGTTTTAGAGATTACCTCCAAAAGCACCCGCAGCAAAGACCAAGGAGCTAAGAAAGGAATTTATGCGTTTTTGGGAGTGCGTGAATATTTCCAATATGACCCTACAGGCGATTATCTCACCCCCCAACTCCAAGGTTTACGCTTAGTCGAAGGCAATTATTTCCCAGTGGCAACCAATACTCTAATAGATGGTACAGTTTCCTTAACTAGTGAAGTTTTGGGTTTAGAGTTACGGCTAGATGCTGGGAAACTGCGCTTTTACGAATCAGTCACAGGTCAAAAACTTCTAACGCATGAAGAGGAAGTTGCTGCACGACAAGCCGCAGAAGAGAAAGCGCAAAGATTAGCCGCTAAACTCCGAGAATTAAATATTGACCCAGATACTCTATAGTGCAATTGATGCACATTACCCCAACCCCAGGAAAGGAGAAATAACTACTCAATACTGTTGAGTGCGGAATACCCTACCTTATTTATCGTTTAACATACCATCATCTTATCTTGCAAGTTTTATAACGTTATATTTATATTTATTTACATAAAGTTACATAACTTAAATAGAGGTTGGTGATGACTATTTTAATTGCCTTATTGGTTGTCGGTTGGGTAGCTGCTTCAGTTATAGGCACTCTGGCGTATTTTTTGGGAGAACAAACCAAGCCTATCCACGAGCGTAACTGGCGCTCTAATTCTTTTGAAAAGTTAGCAAAGTCTCTAACTGGCAAAGATATCGACTATAGCGTTCGCATTCCTGCTTATGCAATCGATGCCTATACCAGCCGCAATCTGCCCCTATAGAATTTAAGGTGGCTTGGTAGGATGACCAAAAATATAACCCCTGGGTTTGGGACTTGGGGGTTTTGCTTTATAAAAACTTCAAATAGTTGACGTTATATGAAGAATATGTTAAATTTATTAATATAAGCTTACAAAGCTAACAAATATAAATATTTGAACTACGACAACTCGAAGAAAATCTGACATTTGGGTATTTCGGAGCTTTCTTCTTTTACCTCGGCACACGCAGCCGAGGTTTTATTTTGGGGTATAAGTTTTTGGTGAGATTTTGGAGCTGGCGATCGCTTTAGTTGTTTTTAATTTCAACTGTGTAGCAATATCAGCAAACCCCCGATTTGTATTTCGGTATATACCCTAAGGACATTAAGCATTAATCAAGTAAAAATTGATTCGTATTAAGCATCTGTAACCACTCCGGAAAACTCCAGAAATACTGAGAGAAATTCTGGAGTTTCTTTTTTGGAAACAGAGAAAAGCACTATGTATTTTTTAATCTAAACTGCAACTTTATATACTAAAGGTAGTAAAGTTCAAATTTGTGTAAAATTATATACTATAACTCTAAATGTGCTGAAGTTGATTCTCAAAAATATAGCTGAGGACGGCGGTTAGCGCTCTTTAATCACTCTCGTGAGATAAAAATCTACAACCCTTATTATGCCGAACTTTTATAAATTTAGGCGTAGGTTGGGTTGAGGAACGAAACCCAACATCCTTAAACCTTGATCTAGTTGGGTTTCACTGCGTTCAAACGCCACTTCACTCAAGTCGGGAAACCCGCCCACGTGAGTGGCTCCCCAACCTACATTTATTTTCTCTCCCCAAAGTGACGGAAGAGCGTTAGTTTTCATGCCATCTCTAAAAGAAATTGGTAATCGTAACCAGTGTGCGATGATCTGACCTTAACTAACTGACAAAGTTTTCTAAATCTTTGTCCACTATCTTGTCTAAGACAAGTTATAAAAGTGGCAAATTCCATAATGGCTACGATCTTCATTTATGCAATTAGGCACTCACACCATTAAGTTTCTATGAAGAGAAGCAATCTTTGCAGAAGCAATGCCTGCGGCGAGCTACGCTAACGCCAGGATTCAGTATACATAATCAGAGTAAACACTTAAATGTAACGAATTAGCCCAGAAACATCAACTTGCTGTCGCGCTGGGTATCCTCTTAGGCTAATGGCTGAGTAGAATTGGCAAATTTAGTAATCACCAAAATGGCAAGTATAGTAACTTTTTTAAGTAAAACTTCGCAATCAATGTAAATTTTAAGCCGCATAATGTGTAGTGTAGTATGTCATGGGAAATAGTCCTATGGCCTAGTAGCCAATTACCAATAACCAAGACAGATATTGAAACTGATTACCAGAATTGGGCATGACTTATATTAAGAACGCCTTTGAAGAATTTCTTCGCACTGTTGAAGGTTTTGACCAATTACCTAATGAAGAAATAGCCAACCTCTCGCAACAACTACAAGCGTGGCGCTACCGCATAGGTCAAAAAATTATTGGGAAAGAAGCAATTCCAGAACGAGTCACAATAATTTATGAAGGACAAGTACGCCTTTTAGGATACGATCCTCAGACGCAAATGCCAGTAACCTTAAAGTTGCTACAACCAGGAGAAATCCTAGGTGAAATCGGTTTTTTGCGTCAGGTTGCCTGCGAAACAGCGATCGCATCCACAGAAATAGTATGTTTAACTTTAAGTGCGGTTGAATACCTCCGGCTACTCTCTGCATACCCAGCTTTTGCTAATAGCCGCAAAAACCGCGCTCATATTATTGAAGTATTTGATGTCCTGGGTTGGCAATTAGAACAGCAAGCTTTAGCTAGTGCTAATCTCAAAGAACTTTCAGAACAAGCTTTACCAGACGCGAAAGTACATTACCTCCCTCCTGGAAGAAACTCATTTAACCAACTAAGTCATGAGAGTATTTGGTTTGTAAGTGGCAGTGGTACAGTCAAGAATTTCTCCCCAGGTTCACGTGTCGAATTGAGCGATGGCGAACTGATCGAGGTTCAAGGGCCAAATTCTGTACGACTAATTGGTTTAGATCCATCAGATTTATACTTCCTGAATAATCAGCCAGTACAGCTTCAGGTAAGCGACACTCGATCTCACATTGCAGATGCACTAGATATTCCCTACGCTACTGAGGAAGAAGTTCCCCAATCAGCATCATCTGCAACAAGTGGTAAACAAAAACACCAAAAATATCCATTTTTTCGTGGTAGCGGGGAGCTAAATTCCGCTTTTGCCTGTTTTCAAATGATCTCTAAGCATTTACAAATTCCGTTCCGCCGGGAAGTAGTGCGCCGCATCTTAACAGAGCAAATGAAACGGCAGGGTACTGTCTCATTTCAGCTTTGTGCCTATCTATCAGAGTTAATCGGACTCAAGGCCAATCTGGTAGATATACCTGCTACCGCGATTACGCGGATTCCTACCCCAGCATTGATTCGCTATGGTGATAGTTTGGCTGTTTTATATGCAGCCGATGCCAATACTGTAGTTGTGGGTGTACCATCTCAAGGCATCGTGCGCTGCAAACCAGCTGAACTGGTAGCTCGATTAGAAGTCGATGAAGCCATGCCGCCTCAAGTGCGGGTATTGCTGGTATCTCCTACTAACGAAACACCCCAAGAGCGCTTTGGTTTGCGGTGGTTTGTTCCCTATTTGTCACGCCACCGTCGTGTATTGATAGAAGTATTTATTGCTTCCTTTTTTGTGCAATTGGCAGCGTTGGCTAACCCACTGGTTATTCAGCTAATTATTGATAAAGTCATCGTTCAAAATAGTATTAGTACTCTGAATGTTTTGGGTGTGCTGCTATTGGTAGTCGGCATATTTGAAGCAGTGCTCACCACATTGCGGACTTACTTATTTGTCGATACTACCAACCGCATTGATATGAGTTTGGGGTCGCAAATTATTGACCATTTACTTCGTTTACCACTACGCTATTTTGAACGCCGACCAGTAGGTGAATTGTCAACTCGCATCAACGAATTAGAAAATATCCGGCAGTTTCTCACTGGTACGGCTTTAACAGTGGGTTTAGATGCAGTATTTTCGGTGGTTTATATCATCGTCATGCTGTTTTACAGTTGGCAACTCACTCTAGTAGGTTTGGGAACAATTCCCGTTTTTATCATTATTACTTTAATTGCATCTCCCACTGTTAGTAGACAATTACGCAGCAAAGCCGAACGGAACTCCGAAACTCAATCTTATTTAGTTGAGGTAATGTCGGGGATTCAAACAGTGAAAGCGCAAAATATCGAATTGCGATCGCGCTTTTCCTGGCAAGAGCGTTATGCTCGTTATGTAGCAGCCGGTTTTAAAACTGTTGTCACTTCTACTCTGGCTAATTCCACCAGCAACTTTCTCAATAAACTCAGTAGTTTACTGGTGTTGTGGGTAGGAGCTTATTTAGTACTCAAAGGAGAATTAACCTTAGGTGAATTAATCGCCTTTAGAATTATCTCCGGTTACGTCACTAGCCCGATATTGCGTTTGGCTCAACTCTGGCAAAGCTTCCAAGAAACAGCCTTATCCTTAGAACGGTTAAGCGATATTGTCGATACACCAGAAGAAGCAGAAAGCAATCGCCAAAATATCCCCTTACCTGCAATTGTGGGATCTGTGAAATATGAAAATGTTTCCTTCCGTTTTGCAGCTAGTGGGCCTCTGCAACTTTCCAATGTCAATGTTGAAATTCCTGCTGGAAGATTTGTTGGGATTGTCGGGCAGAGTGGATCTGGTAAAAGTACGATGATGAAGCTATTGCTCAGACTTTATGAGGTCGAGTCTGGCAGAATTTTAATTGATGGTTACGATATTGGCAAAGTAGAACTTTATTCATTGCGGCGACAGATGGGTGTTGTTCCGCAAGATCCGCTGTTGTTTGACGGTACAGTTCAGGAAAATATTGCCTTGACTAATCCTGATGCGACAACCGAAGAAATTATCGAAGCGGCTCGCATCGCCGCCGCCCACGAATTTATTATGAGCCTGCCTAATGGTTACAATACACGTGTAGGCGAACGGGGTGCAGCGCTTTCCGGTGGACAAAGACAAAGAATTGCGATCGCGCGATCGGTTTTACAACGACCAAAGTTATTAGTTTTAGATGAAGCAACTAGCGCTCTAGATTACCCCACAGAGCGACAAGTCTGCCTCAATTTAGCTCAAGACTTCAAGGGAAGCACAGTATTTTTTATTACTCACCGCCTGAGTACAGTTAGCCATGCGGATACAATTATCGTCATGGATAATGGCAGAATTACAGAACAAGGAAGCCATCAAGAGTTAATGGCTGCAAAAGGTCATTATTGTTACCTTTATCAGCAGCAAGAAGTCAACCTGTAATGAGTCAGTTATCAGTTATCAAGGCACAATCCAATAACTGATAACTGATAATTCATAACTAATAAACAATTAATAATACAAAATCTAAAAATACTATGACTCAACTTAATGGAAATAATTTGAATGGCATGAATGGCAATGGGAGACATAATAACGAAGCACCCACAGATTCACGAGTAATCACATCTGCCGCCAAAACTCCTAAACAGCCTGCATTTAATTTTCAAGAAACTAACTTTGAGCAATCTGTTGTACTTCGCCAATCTCCAATTTGGTCACGCACAATCATGATATCTCTGATGGGGTTAGCCTGTTTTGGGATTGCTTGGGCTTGTTTTGCCAAAATTGAGCAAGTAGTACCAGCAGCAGGCCAATTAAAGCCAGAGGGAACTGTAAAAGAAGTTCAAGCTCCTATTAGTGGAGTAGTGAAAGCAGTTTATGTCAAAGATGGTCAACAGGTAAAATCTGGAGATTTACTACTGACTTTTGATTCCATTGCTACCCGCGCCGAATTAAATTCTTTAAATAAAATTCGCGCTGCAATACTTCAAGAAAACCAAATTTATCGCCGCTTGATGGGAGCTAGTTTTGCAACAACATCTGAGTTAGAATTTTTGCGTGGTAGATTACCTCAAGAAACAGCGTTTCTCCTTAAAAGTCGGGCGGGATTAGTTTCAGAAAATGAATTGTTGCGAACTCAATTAAGAAAATATGGTACAGAACCTGGATTAGGCTCTGATGAGCTACAACGTCTGGAAGTTGCCAGAAAAGAAGTAGATTCCCGCTCGTCAGCGGCAAGGTTAGAAGTTGAAAAAACCCGAAAACAACTGTCGCAAACTCAGGTTAAAAAGCAGGATACTGAAAATAGTTTAGCTATCCAACAGAAGATTTTAGGTAAAATCAAGATATTAGCAGAAGAAGGTGGTATTTCTCAGCTTCAGTATCTCAACCAGCAACAACAGGTACAAAATCTAAGTGCAGAAATAGCGCAATTATCTGAGGAAGAAAAACGCCTCCAGTTCGATATTGAAAAAGGTCAGCAACAATTGACTAATACCGTAGCAGCTTCAGATAAAGACATTTTAGAAAAAATCTCTCAAAACAAACAGCGCATTGCTGATATCGATAGCCAATTCATGAAAGTTATTCTAGAAAATGAACAGCGTTTAGCAGATGTGACTAGCAAAATTTCGCAAACGCAGTTGAATGTTAAATATCAAGAACTTCGTGCTCCTGTTGGCGGCACTATTTTTGATTTACAAGCAAAAAACCCAGGGTATGTAGCTAATCCTACTCAAAAACTTTTGCAAATTGTGCCTAATGAAAAATACATTGCAGAAGTTTTCATTACTAACAAAGATATTGGTTTCGTCCGCAAAGACATGAAAGTTGATGTGAGAATTGATTCCTTTCCTTTCAGCGAGTTTGGTGATATCAAGGGTCGAGTTATCGAAATTGGTTCTGATGCGTTACCCCCAGATCAAACACATCAGTTTTATCGCTTTCCAGCACGAGTTAGTTTAGATGAACAATCCTTAATGATTAAGGGAAAAAAAGTTAACTTACAGTCGGGTATGTCAATCAGTGCCAATATTAAAGTTCGCGAAGAGCGATCAGTAATTAGTCTATTTACTGAGTTGTTCACCAAACAAGTTGAGAGCCTGAAAGAGGTACGTTAGACAATATTTGTGTAGGCTTGTTTGTAGCCAATTAGAGTACTCTAATTAAAAAAATGCCCAATTGTCATTGCGCTAAGCGTAGCCATGCCCGAAGGGCTACGAAGGAGCGTCAGCGGCTTCCCGTTCCCCGTTGGGCGTAGCCGTTGCCGCAGGCTAGGCTAGGGTAGCAATCTCAAGGACTTTGAGATTGCTTCGCTTCACTATGTTACGCTCGCAATGACAGGTTTTGGATCATTTATTTTTTGGAACACTATTAAGCTATCAAAAAATAATTTAACTGGTTATATTCACCATAATTTTGTGCTTTTGTGCATCAAAAATGTACAACAGCTTATTTATAATAAATTTGTTAAGTGCCAGCCGCCTAGCATAAGAATATTTACCCTCAACTAAATTTCTGAATTTTAATTATGGTTTATCCCCAACGTATCGAACCCTCTGCCGGACAAGAGTCAGTTTGGGATTATCCTCGTCCTCCACGCCTTGAGGATACAAGCAAACATATTCAGATTATTTTCAACGGGGTAACGATTGTAGATACCCACTCTGCCAAACGTGTTCTAGAAACTAGCCACCCACCTGTATACTATATCCCTCCTACAGATATCAAAATGGAATATCTTTTCCTAACACCGCAATCTAGCTTCTGTGAATGGAAAGGACTCGCAGGTTATTACAGTATTCGTGTTGGTGAGAAAGAAGTCCAGAATGTCGGTTGGTTCTACCCCAATCCCACGCCAGCCTTTGCATCTATCAAAAACTATGTAGCTTTTTATGCTCATATTATGGATGCTTGCTATGTTGATGAAGAAAAGGTACAACCGCAACCAGGTAACTTTTACGGTGGCTGGATCACTAGTGATATAGTTGGGCCTTTTAAAGGTATTCCTGGTAGCTGGGGATGGTGAGTTCTAAAGCAACTAACAAAAATTTTTATTCCACTGAGGCTTGCTTGGTTCGATACGGCTTGATGAGCAGGCTGACTCCAGTTGCCCAGGCAACTGATGCCGTCCAGCCCGCTAGAATATCGCTGGGATAGTGAACTCCTAGATATAGGCGCGTCCAGCCAATTGCCAGCACAAACAGACCGCCGGTAATCAGAACCAGAATTCCCCAGCGACTACCCCAAGTTAGAATCACTAAGGCTGCTACCAGGGTCATGCTCGACATCGCATGACCGCTAGGAAATCCATAGTCAAATTCTGGGGCGGGTGATTCCCACAGGTGGGGACGAACTCGATGCAACAGTGTCTTCGCTGTTCGGTTAATGAGGATGCTTCCCAGTAAGGTGGTGACGAAGTAAGCAAGTTCGCGCCATCGACGTCTGATAAACAGAAAAAGTGCGATCGCAGTAGCAAGGGGAAACACACCCCAGAATACCCCTAATTTGGTTAGTGTGGAAGCGAAAACATCTATTTGAGGTCGCGCTGTCGAGTGAATTGCTATCAGGATAGGCACATCCCAGGCAAAGCCGCCTTCGTTTTCCCAGACCTCCTCAGCTAACTCCCCGAAGATTTGTAGGGGTAAAAACACTCCTATTAATAAGAGAAGCAGGGAAGCACGACGGCGAACAATCAGATGCTTTAAGAAAGCTAGGAAAGATTGAAAATATCTCCAAAAAGCAGAGTTAAACATTTTGTTTTTTAGAGCGCCACAAGTCCTCAAGGTTTAGTAACTCTAATCTTAATTTTAGAATCGGGAGTTCTTATGAAAGTAGAAGTAGTACCCCATGACCCAACATGGCGTGTCAAATTTGAGGATGAATCCAAGCTAGTGGCGCAGGCGTTAGGAACAAATGTAATTGCTATTCATCATATTGGCAGTACCGCAATTCCTCATATCTACGCAAAGCCGATCATTGATATGTTGGTTGAGGTAAAAGACATTGCCAAGGTAGATGAGCAAAATTCAGCGATGGTAGCGTTAGGTTATGAAGCTATGGGTGAGTTTGGCTTACCAGGTCGTCGTTTCTATCGCAAGCATGATGCAACAGGCAAAAGGACACATCACGTTCATACGTTCGAGAACTTTTCTGGGTTACAAAGACACCTGGCGTTTCGCGATTACATGATTGCCCATCCTGAAGATGCAAACAGATACAGTGAATTGAAGCGTAAATTAGCGAAGCAGTACCCGGACGATATAAATGGATATGTGGATGGAAAAGACGGATTTATCAAGGATATGGAAAAAAGAGCATTGGAATGGAAGCGATCGCAAAATATATGTAATATGTAACGCCTAATTATTTATGAGTCTGCAACAAAATACTTTATTCATACATAAAAAAACACCCCCCATTTCTGGAGGGCGTTTTTTATTTAGCTAAGACTTGAGTATTAGCCGTTGATTGCAGGAGCAGTTAACGCAACAGGAGCAACTTCACCAGCAGCCAAGTCTAGAGGGAAGTTGTGAGCGTTACGCT
>NZ_MTAW01000153.1 GCF_002154725.1 Nostoc sp. 106C
TTCCTAAGCTCCATGAATATGGTGTTTTCTCATGAACCATTTAGGATTGCTATATGCCATCTGCTAATATCATCTAATCCCGTAAAAACATTGATTAAGATAAAAATATCAATCAAAATAATGACAATCAAACTCACTGTATTTAGTGGTTCGTTGTTGATTTTCCTTGTTTTACTAAAAAATTGATTCCAAAGACGGCGAATTCTGGCAAGCATCTTGTGTTTTTAATATATAAAAATTCAATCTGAGTTGATTGTAAAGGACAATGTGCTGAATACAGACAAAATTAAAAATAAGGAATAAAAATGCTTAATTTTTTGTTACTTAAAATGGCATTATAGGGATTTGCCACTGAGTGTAATATATGAAAGATCCACCAAAATCCGGATATGGTGGGCATTGCCTAGGCTGTTGACTCTGTGCCTTTTTAGGAGTGAAAAAATCATGCAAAATATGTGTTGTCATTACGAGGAGGAACGACGAAGCAATCGCAAAGATGCTGGGATTGCTTCGCTACCCTACTCTTCGAGAACGGCTTTGCCGAAGGGGAACGCTTGAGAGCGAACGCTCGCAATGACTAAAGGAAGATTTTGCAGTAGACCGAAAAATTGTATGAACCAAAAACGGGAAAATTCCATCAAAGTGAACACCCTAGGCAATGCCCACCCTACACTTCTAAAATCGCATTTTATTTTGAATAATATTGTGTGTCAAATTAAGCGCTCGCCCGATCTATCGCTCTGCTGGGGAAGTTTGCCAGCCATACCAGTGGCGCACTGCTAGCCAAACTGCTGAAAGCAAACCCGCTAGGCTGAGGGTAAGGCCGCTGTATGGTACTAATAATCCAAATACAGGTAGTACTGCACCGGCAATAGTGCAAACGATTGCAGCTAAGGAAGCACGACGATTTGACCCCAATCCCCACATTAAGGTTAGTAAGACAAGAGAAATCATTGTCCAAACTAATTGAGGGCTGATTAATCTCCCTAAATAGGTTAAAGTCAATAGACAAGCAAAAAAAATCCCGCCTGCGATCGCTATATTTTTTAAATTCATTTGCAGCGATAAATATAGTAATAATATCCACCACAAAAATATAGCTGGTGCTAACAATAATAAGCGGGGAATAATCCCAGTATTCCTAATTGGTGCAGTGTTAGTGAACACACCAAAAGGATTTTTCACAGAAACATTATCATCAAATATCCAAGTAAATTCGGTGCTGCCTCTGTCATTCTTAATATTAATAGGTACAATGCCGCTAGCAAAATCAACTGGACTAAAGTTGGCAATTGCAGTTAAGCGGAATTTAGAGAGCAACTGTCCTGCTGCGTTATAAACCCAACGCGGCCCGCCTTGCGCTTCGTAAGTTACTCTAAAGGTGGTTTCTGCGCCTGGTTCTAAACGGAAAGGAAAACCATAATCACCTGGATTTGTTTGCTGTAACTGAGTCCGATCTCGCTCTACTTTATATCTAGCTAGTAGTGAGTAACCGTTGAGTGGCGGTGCTTCAAAGAAAAAACTATTAATATCTTTGAGTTGGTTAATAACTTTGTATTCAGCAGTGTAATCTACAAGATAAATAGAACTACGACCTTTAACATCTACGCTTTGCTTAAGTTTTACTTGAATTTGCGAACCAGCTAGCGTTAAGAAACGATTGACCTGTTGCGTATCATTAACCTTAACTATCTTGTCTTTAACTCTAGTTGTATAGGTGTATGGTTCTTGAGCTACGTAGCGGACTTGAGGCGCAGTTTGTTCTAGCTTATCACCTGCAACAGTTTCAGCTACTTGCGCTACCCTGGCTTGTTCCCAGTAGTGGTAGCGATTGCTCAAAGTTGAACACAGAAAAAATCCCGTGACTAATAGCACTAATATTAAAGCTAAATGCTGTAATCCCTTTAAAATTTGAGAGTAATGAATCGCCCACTCGCCAAAGAAGACTGACTGTTCTAACGAATTCCGCCGTAGCGAAAAACTTACTAAGGCGATCGCTATTCCTAAAGCTATAACTAAAAATACAATTAATAGTGAACCTTTAAGTACTTGAGTGCCAAATTGCACTAACTCATGAGGATGGGTCAGATCTGGCAATCCGGGAATACCTTGAGCAGAAGCAGTCATTGATGGGTATTTGGATACTTTGAACAACCAGACCGATGTATTCTGACAAAAGTTTCTGGCAAATATAGCAGCTTTATAGAAATTAACTAAATTATTTGCGGAAGCAGCACAATTAACATTAAAAATTGGGGTAATTCTGAAAAATCCAGAATTACCCCTACAGTTGTAAATCTAAATTACTTAGTGCAGCTTGGCGGAAATTACGCTCCAATTTAAAAAGGTTTAAATCCCGATCAAATAACCTTTCTTCCCCGCTGCTTTTTTGCACTATCTGCAATCTTTGACTTAAACTCCTATGATGTAAAAAATTGTTCTCTCTCACATAATGCACCTTCTCAATCTTTTGCAATCCTTGAAACTCGATCTACTAATTCACCAAGACAAGTTTGATTTTGTAGTCAGAGTTAAAGTCTTACTACAAACTTACTACTAGATTCGATAATTATGCTCTAGATACTGGCTTCAAAAATAACCATGCCACCAAAAATGTAGTGGCTGTAAATAGTTGCGTCAAATCCAAAGCAGATAGATAACCATCTGCAAAAGAGGCAATACTGCGATCTGTAATGCCAAACAACCAAGATGAGAGGCCAAATAGCCAAATCCCATTCTTCAAATTGCCCAGAACATCTTTAGAATCTGATGGTTTCTGGTCGTCCATGATCTTCTACTCCGTGGGTGAAGAATTCATTGATTAATACAAAATCCTCGTCAGAGCGTTTTCACTCTGAACGCTGATTTATATATTCATATTAATAAATATTTCAGGGTATTGACTAAACTGCTAAAAGATACATATCCATTCTCTGACATTCCTCCTTTGGATCTGTTATCTCGAATAAACGGCAACAGCTTGAGCTAGGAAGCTTGTCAGCTTAAAATCTGTATTAACTTCTTATAGAATCAATACAAAAACTACAGAAAAATTTATTTTTTAATTTAAAAAATACCTAAAAAGATAGATGTATATCTCAAAATTCTTAATATAGAAGGAAAAATTAGGATCTAGATACCTGGTATGTCGTGTCTCCATCCCTCAACCTTCAGAGTTCTGCCTTTAGATACTCATCTCCCCAAGACAGAACTTAGTTAAATCAAAGAAGCGCCAAAAGTTGAGCAATTTAGTTAATGACTGCAATCCAGTTCCAAAATCTACCTAATCTACAGCGGCCAAAAGGTTTTCTACCAGAGTTAGGGCTGGTTTGCATTACCTTTGACAAACAAGTGCGCTTTCGGACAATGACGCGCACGCGCTATTTACAACTCATGCCTGAACAACGCCAAAGCGCTTTAAGAGAACTTTATCAAAGTAACTTGCAGCGCTTGGATGGAGGATTATCTTTTTGTCAGGAAAACAAGCTTTGGCTATATCGGATGCCTTCGTCTTTGTTTCCTCTGAGTGATATGGAAGACGAGATTGGCGCAAATATTTTAGAAGAAATGAGCGCTGATTTAGCTAAAATCGGACAGCGATCGCAAGCCTTGGGTATCAGAATTGTGCTGCATCCCGATCAATTCGTCGTGCTGAGTTCTGATTCGCCTCAAGTATTACAATCAAGTATCAAAATTTTAGAACGACAAGCCCGGACATTTGATTTATTGGGTTTACCGCGATCGCCTTGGTCATTGATGAATATTCACGGTGGTAAATCCCAACGTACTGAACAATTGGTAAAGGTAATCTCGCAACTACCCGAAGCAATTAAAAGCCGCTTAACCTTTGAGAACGACGAATACGCCTATAGCGCCAGTGAAATTTTAACAGTGTGTCAGCAGGCGGGTGTGCCAATGGTATTTGATGCCCATCACCATATTTGTCACGAAAATTTAGACAGTTACGACGATCCGAGTGTAGCTGAGATGTTTTACGCAGCGCGGGAAACCTGGGAAAACCCAGATTGGCAATTAGTCCATATTTCCAATGGTGAAACTGCTTTCAATGACAGAAAACACAGTGATTTAATTACCGCCATGCCCAGTGTTTATTATCAAGCACCCTGGATTGAAGTCGAAGCCAAACGCAAAGAAGAGGCGATCGCGCATTTGCGCTCTTGGTGGTTAATAGAGAATAATCACAAATGAGTAGTTTGTTGTGATGGACATTTCCTCAAGGTTGGAAAGCTTTGCCAGGAATTGTCCTGGTCTTGGCGCGAAATAATAAATTAAGATATGGCGATCGCAATCGATTTTGGTACTAGCAACACAGTCATTGCTCGTTGGAACCCTGTCACCCAGCAGCCAGAAACCCTTAATATCCCAGGTTTATCAATTCAACAAAGTCTAAATCCGCCACTAATTCCCAGTTTGGTTTATGTTGAAGACGCAACCCAAGGTAAAGTTTTAGTAGGGCAACAAGTACGCGATCGCGGCCTCGATCTTAAAGGCGAAACGCGATTTTTCCGCAGCTTCAAACGGGGTATTGGCGCGGATATTCAAGGTTTCTTACCCGACCTAGATGGGCAAATAGTCACCTTTGAACAAGTAGGTAAATGGTTCCTCACCCAGGTGATTGCAGAATTAGCACCCCTACAAGGCGGGTTAGATTCTCTCGTTTTAACCGTACCCGTAGACAGCTTTGAAACTTACCGTCACTGGTTAGGACAAGTTTGCCAAGCCCTTCCCGTCGAACAAGTGCGGATGCTGGATGAACCTACAGCCGCAGCTTTGGGCTATGGTTTAGCAGATCAAGAAATTCTCTTGGTGATTGACTTTGGTGGCGGAACTTTGGATTTATCTCTCGTGCGCTTGGATAGAAGCGTGCAAGCAAACACCAAGCCTGTAGGTTTTCTCCTCAAGTGGGGTAATAAATCCTTAGCGGAAGACTCCAAGCAAAAAGTCAAAACCGCCCGCGTACTGGCGAAAGCCGGACAAAATTTGGGTGGTACTGATATTGATACTTGGATAGTAGATTACTTTGCCAAAACTCAAGATTTGGCCGTTAGCCCTTTAACAACGCGACTAGCAGAACGAGTCAAAATTCAACTTTCAACTCAGAACCAAGCCAGCGAAGTTTATTTTGACGATGAAAATTTTGAAAGTTACGAACTCGAACTCAACCGCGACACTTTAGAGAATATTCTCAAAGAGCACGCATTTTTTGAGCGCCTTGATGATTCGATGACAAGTCTGTTACAGCAAGCACGACGCCAAGGAATAGAACTTGCAGATATTAGTGCAGTATTGTTAGTTGGTGGTACAGTGCAATTGCCAGCAGTGCAGACATGGGTAAAACAGTATTTTGAGCCAGAAAAAATCCGTTGTGAACGTCCCTTTGAAGCGATCGCTCAAGGTGCGTTACAAATAACTCAAGGCGTAGAAATCAAAGATTTTCTCTACCACAGTTATGGGATTCGCTATTGGGATAGACGTAACCAGCGCCACAGTTGGCATCCAATTATTCGCGCTGGACAAGCTTACCCGATGAATCAGCCAGTAGAATTAGTTCTAGGCGCATCCTTGGAAAATCAGCCAAGCATCGAGTTAATCATGGGAGAATTAGGTGCAGAATCAGGCGGTACTGAAGTTTACTTTGATGGCGATCGCCTCATTACCCGTCGTCTGGATAGTGGTGCAACTACTGTCAAACCTCTCAACGATAAAGAAGGTGCCAGAACAATTGCCCAACTCACACCGCCGGGATTTCCTGGAGGCGATCGGATCAGAATTCAGTTTCAAGTTGACGATCAACGCTTTTTACGAATTACAGTTGAGGACTTATTAACCAATGACACGGTATTAGAAAATCAACTTGTTGCACAATTGAGTTGATAATTTGAAACTACAGATAAACATTAGTGCACACCGATAAATATCTGTGTTTATCGGTGTGCATCTGTGGTTTAATTTTCCTCAATCAAGAAATACCAGGCGATTAGAAATCGCGGTTATAAAAACAAAATCCATCTGCGTGGATTATATTGAGCCTATGGAGGCAAGCTTTATTTGTTTAGCCCCAGACTTCTAGTCTGAGGAGCTATTTGCCGTAAGTGGATGTACCCTTTAGTGCTTACTACGCATAAAAACTACTAAATAGCGCTCTTCCGTCACTTTGGGGAGAGAAAATAAATGTAGGTTGGGGAGCCACTCACGTGGGCGGGTTTCCCGACTTGAGTGAAGTGGCGTTTGAACGCAGTGAAACCCAACTAGATCAAGGTTTAAGGATGTTGGGTTTCGTTCCTCAACCCAACCTACGCCTAAATTTATAAAAGTTCGGCATAATCAGGGTTGTAGATTTTTATCTCACGAGAGTGATTAAAGAGCGATAGTTGCATATTTCAGTACTCGTTCCCATTCCCAGCGCCATGCAGTCTCTACTACTAATTCTTTACCGTTGCTGAATTTAATAAATTCTTGACCATTATCATAAAATACATCAGCAACTAGGCGATTACGTAAATCATCTCCCCACATTTTCGCAGCCGCATTCCACCACCTTTGCCCTGGAGATTGCAACATTGGCAGTTCAAGATATTCATCACGCCACGCTACAGGCTGCCATTGCTCTTGCAAAGCTCGAATTAAAATTGCATTAGGAAAAATATCTCTATTATTTTCATGCAGCCACAGCACATACTCAATCGTTCTTCTGAATGCATCTTCTAAACCAGACGTACAAATTTCCAATGCATTTTGGACTTCCTCTTGGGACAAATTTACACCAATAGCTACTAATGCTCGTTCGTATTTCTTCAATATCTCGCATTCAATTGAATCTTCTTCCCAAAACCACACAGTTAATCAACCTCCAAATTAATTAACTCAAATCCATCATACTTTTTATTCCCTAATATAGGATTCATATTTTAATTTTGAAATAAAGGTTGCCCACCATAAACTGAAGATGCAGGTAATATTTACCCTACAATACCTTGGATTTTATAAATAAATTATCTTTGGACTGAAGACAAACGAGAAAAATATATATCTATCTTAAACTACAGATATAGGGATTAATTCTACAAGTCTCCCTTTGGAAGTAACTTCTTTAATAGATTAATATCTTTTTTTAAATCTCTGGGTTACGAAAGTACTTAACAATAAGGTTTATAGATGCTTTTCTACCGAAAGTGAATAGCTAGAAATAAGTATTGAGCCTTGAGGAAGAGGTTTTGATAGATTGCATTGTTTAATCTGCAATAAATACCGTGTTCTTGAGTTTCCTCAATCGCAGCTATACAGTTTTTATGCTGGAAGCTGTGAAGCAGAAATCATAACATAGTTCAAGTTAAATGGGAAATTAAAATGCGACCGAATTTAGTTTTGTTTTGGGTTAGCTTATCGTTCGTAGCTGTAGGATTGCTTATGCTACTCCTCCAACCCGCAATCGATTTTCATTCATCAATAAGTTGAGGCAGTTTATGAATTACGTTGTTGCAGTTTTACCAGATCGGATACAAGCCGAAGCAGCTTACTCTGCTCTAGAAAAAGAAGGCTTACCAGATAACCAAATTGACATTTTAGGCAGTGGCTATAAAAGCGCTGATGACTATGGGTTAATTAACCCTGAAAAACAAGCTCGTAAAGGAGCAAAACGCCTAATTTACTGGCTTGTTCCCTTAGGATTTTTTGCAGGTTATACTTTCAACTTTTTAACTGGGGTTGAAATCTTATCGGCAGTTGGTGCTTTTGGTAATCACATTATTGGTGGACTTTTAGGAGCCATCTCTGGTGCTTTAGGTGCCTACTTTGTTGGTGGTGCTGTTGGTCTAACTGAAGGCAGTGGAGATGCTTTACCTTATCGCAATCGTCTCAATGCTGGGAAGTATTTGATTGTGGTAAAGGGTACGGAAGAATTAACTCGTCAAGCAACTCGCGTGCTGCGCCAGTTTGAGCCTGAAAATCTTCAAGGCTATACAGAACCAACAGGTGCCTGAAGTAAGAGCAATGGGGAGGCGGCGGGGCAGGAGGTTCAAGAAAATGTTTTTAGAAGAGGGCAGATGCCAGGAGGAAAAGTAGTTTTGCCTTGTTTCATTTGTCTTTAAATAGTTAGCTTTATTACTGCTTTCCGCTTAATTGAAGAACGTAGTCGATAAAAATGCATGAAAAATATATCTTACCTTCTGCTTTTTGCTTCCTACCTTTCCTCTTCACGATTTCATATTTACAAAATTCTCTAATAAACCCAAGTTTTCCGCTTGCTTAAATGCCTCTTCTAAAGACATACCTTGTTTCGTAGCAATATACATTAATACCATTGCGATCGCCCGCACTGCACTATCACAATGGATCAAAGTGGGTTTGGGAAGTTCGGTAATTTTTTGAAAGACTTGGAGTGCATTTTGAGGATTAATTTCTGTAATTTTGGTAGGCAGATGAGCATATTGCAATCCAAGCAGTTGAATATCAAGTTCCTCGCTATCTTGAAAACCTTGTTCATCAGGCGATCGCAAGTTAAGTACAGATTTATATCCCTCATCGGCCAGTTGTTTTAATTCTTCTGGATCAATTTGTCCGCCAATAGACAAATCATTGTTAATTTTCTTGATAGTATGCATCCCTCCCTCCTCCCAAGTTGTGAGTAACGAATTAAAGAATTTATATTATGTCCTTGAAATTATTTCTAAGCAACAAATAGATAATATTTGGTTGTAAATTTTAAAGATATAATATTCTTCTTTAATCCAACTCACTAAGAATCAATAATGTCTATTTTTAGCAGGAGGGTCGCCGTCGTATGGTTGTACTCCTGACTCTGGATAGTTATCGTCATTGGGGCTAAAAGCTCTTGTGGCTGAACTATAAATAGGGTGAATCACCCGCTCTAAAACTTCTAAAACTGACCGTAGAGTTTGCCTCATTTTGGTTTTAAAAGACATAAATTTTTCTCCTAAATCAATCAAAATTGCTATTCAACAATTGGTAATAAAAACCACTTGCTACGCTCTAATTCAAAATTTATGTGTTTAGCCTTTTTAATGTTAAATTTCTGCTTTAAGCGTAGGTAAGAGGATGAGCCAATATTCGCTTTAGTTTTAAGTTAAGAAAACAATTTGAGGAACTTGTGAGGAAATCTTAATTTTATAAATCTTAATCAACATTTCTATATATTTGCCAAGGAAGGCAGAGGAGCCATTGCGTTGGAAGGGTTTCCCGGCTTGTTCGCTGTTCGGCGGAGCCGTTCCCGAAGGGTAAGCGTTCCCGCAGGGTAGCAAGTGGCGTGCTAGAAGGGAAAGCTTCAATGGCTGACTTAGAACTTTTACAAGAACTATGTGATACCATTTCACAAAAAATATGATGTAGATGTAGGTTGGGTTGAGGAACGAAACCCAACACTTCAAAGTCTTGTAATTGTTGGGTTTCACTGAGTTCAAACGCCACTTCACTCAAGTCGGGAAACCCGCTCACGTGAGTGGCTCCCCAACCTACGCATCTGTCTCATTTTTTCCTGGAATTGGTATGACATGGTGAAGCATACCAGTTTGTGCGGTCTTGGTCAGTCTCGCCTATGATATTTTGCAAACTGATAAAGCTAAACCCCTTAATGCTTGCACAGTAAGTGGAGCGATCACAGCTTTCAAC
The DNA here is from genome assembly GCF_002154725.1 of Nostoc sp. 106C. Lineage (GTDB taxonomy): Bacteria > Cyanobacteriota > Cyanobacteriia > Cyanobacteriales > Nostocaceae > Aulosira. The sequence goes on from NZ_MTAW01000153.1 coordinate 9,646, forward strand.
TTATTGAGCCAAAGTGATTTTTTATTAATTTTTAATATAGTTTTGGAATACTTTCAGCCACAGCTATATCTGCTGTAAAATGCATAATTTAATTAATCATACAAAGAAAGAACAGAAGAGAAAAACTTTTCTGTTCTGTTCTCTATCTTTTTAATTTGAAGGAGCATTATAAATGCCCCAGTAGTCAATCTGGCGCTTCTTTAAAATTGATTCCGCCTGGTTAATTTCATCTCCAGTACCATCTAAGAATATCAAGTACTGTCCCATTTGCAGGCGATCGCTATAAAATCTAGCGCGTTCTTCAGGAATACCTAAACTAACTAGTGCTTGCACTAAGTTATTAGTTGCAGTAGCACTCACAGCAACACCTGCTAGGCTAGAAACTAATGCTACGCCAACAGAACCCGCTGCTATGATAGCTCCAATACCAGGAAGTGCCAGACTGCCAAAACCAACTAATAAACTTCCCCATGTACTAGCACTAATAGCATCTCCCACTGCTCCTGCTGTATTCACATCTTGACTACCGATATGTGAGTTTATCTCTACATTGCTGACAGTTTCTCCTTGATCTGCATCCTTAGCAATAATGGAAATTTTATCCATTGGAATCCCAGAATTTTTTAATTCATTTAATGCTTCCTCAGCTTGTTTTCGACTGACAAATACTCCAACGGCACGTTTATTTTCAGTATTAACAATCTCTGGCATATTTTTCTCCTTTGGGAATGTCAAATATGTGTATAAAACTGAGATTTATTCCTTAGCCACTGTAAATAATTGAGGCTAAGAAAAAGGTTAAATAAATCTTTTAAACCTTTCTTCATATCGGCAATAGGCTTAGCAAAAACTCTCTTAACAAGATTTAATACCAAATCAAATAATGTTTGCGACACATCAATAAATATTCTAGAGGTCACGGCAGTGCCCATTGATGTCAACTTAAGCTCAAACGCTTATCCCATATACGTTTTACCCCACCCCTTAATCCCCTCCCC
>NZ_MTAW01000082.1 GCF_002154725.1 Nostoc sp. 106C
CCCTACCCTTCGGGAACGACTTCGTCGAACGGGAAGCCACTTCGTGTCTATGCGCTTTTGCGTGAGAATATCCTCTTGACAAATCTCACACAGCAACGAATGAAACAGCCCTGCTTTTTAAGGCAGGGCCGTTTCATTCGTAATGATATGTATTTTGTCAATATGATTGGCGATAAATATCAGGGCAAAAGTCATAAATTGGTGACCATTTTGATACTTAAAATGGAATGCCTTGCTTGTTTTTTATCTCCTGAACCCTTGCGTTTGCGAACCTTTTAGGGGATGAAACAGCCCTGCCCCAATCGGGGGTTTGGGGGAGAATCCCTCAAATCTTGGTTTTTGTTCAAAAGATGAGAACTCTGATCACCTTAACTGAACCGTATTGGAATTCTACCCGAACAAACTGTTTTGTCTAAAGTTTTACCAACTGCTTTCGCGATCGCTTATATCATGTCCACTAAATCAGTTGCGATATGTCATTGCGCTAAGCGAAGCTATACCGTTCGCGCAGCGTCTACGCAAAATTATTTATGTCATTGCGAGCGAAATGAAATTTAGCGAAGCAATCTCCAAACCCTTGCGATTGCTACCCTGCGGGAAGCCAATTCGTGTCTACATGTCGCTTCGCTCCATAAAGCCCTTTGGGCATGGCTACGCTTAGCGCAATGACAAATGTATATTTAATTTTGCATGAGTACTTATCTAAATTTTGAAGTTTTAATTTTAAAGTCCGTGCAGCAGTACTAGCTCCAGCATTTTAGCGGCTTATCCATACCCCAGTAGCCTATAAAACCTGAAATAGTTATCCTCTCTCCTTGTAAAATTTTTCTAATAGCATGAACTTTAGTAGTATTAAACATTATTAAATCTCCTGCTTGAGGTTTGATAACTAGGGAATTATTTGATAACAAACTACGACTAAAGCCATAACTTCCCTTAATTCCGTGTCTTTCACAATCCTCATCAGAAAATGAATGATTCCAAATTTCCAGTTCTCCTCCTAAGTCAGCTGAACTCAGGTATACATTCACACCCAGTTGTGAAATCTGATCTTTAGATTCATTTGAATTTGGTATTTCTCTCCAGAGAACATCTTGATGAGGAAGAGCTTCAAATCCCACTTGCCAAATGCGTGTAATGCCAAAGAGCATAGTTTTTCCGCCTAAATGCATGATTGATACTCCACTCGGCCATATCTCATCAAGCTCAAGTCTCAATAAATCCATTGGGGATGCGTAAGGAAAGCTTAATTTACGCAACCTTCTCATTGTCGGTATTGCAGTGTTAAAGTAACTTTCCTTGAGTTCGGGCTTATCTAGAGTATTCCAGAAAGAGTCAACATCACTGATGTATATTTTTCCTGAAGAAGTAGATTCATTTTTGACAGAATTTGATAGTATGTTGCTTAAATATTTACATCTATCAGTTTCATAAAACTTAGGTATCCTCACAGCAAGTACGCTGCCCATAAGTAAACCGCAGAGACTGTTAAAAGTTAGGGAACTTTCCACTACAAGAGTCTGGTCATGATGTAAAACGTCCATATTGTACTTTTCATTCGGATAGTATAAAGAGTGCTTTAGAGGATTTTCCGTCACTCCTCATAGTTGGCTGATTTTTGGGAAACTTCTCAAATTAAATCAATCTTATTAAAGCAATCAAAGAACAACCTACACTGGCAAACTTAAGTGAAGTAACTGATTTTTTTGGGAAACCAAATAAATTTTAGGAGTGCGACGGAAGCGGAGTTGTTTACTCCGGAGCATTTGATGTTGGCATAAGTATTGATGCCTCCGCGATCGCGAAAACTTCAGGTTATACTATGTTTTTAATAAGTAGTTTTGCTTAAAAAGCATCTGAAAATCGTGCTAGAAAACATACTTTTTCGGGAAGCGATGCCAAAGGCAAGCCGCTTTGCGTCTACGCGTAATATTTAAACGCATCATCATTCTTGCCCTGAAAAACAAGTACCAAGTTTACTTTGATGCCACGCTTTTTCCTCATTTTCCAGCATAATTACTAATTGACAAAACTAATACTATAGTATCTCAATTTATCAGAAATGGCGGGAAAAACTATACAAACCGTGATACACCATATCCAAAGAAATCTGGTCTATTGGCAATGCAAATTTATCTATGGGGTTTCTCCTGTGTCTCTTCATAGCAGGAGTTAAGCTACTTTTATATCAAAAGATGTTTTTTTGTAAATATCATACTAAAGTACTCCAGTCAAGATGTAATCTAACATTTTTTAGATAAAATGTTAGTAAATCACCATAAAGTACTTAAGAGACGGAGAATTCATCGCGTCTCATCTTCGCTGCGTCAATTACCACCTTTGAATGCAACTTTGTATGAAAACTTGCAACAATCAATAGCGCATCAGTTGCAAACAATCAGCGTGGAAATAGAGACAAACAAGTCCAATTAACTCAATTTAAGGAGTCATAACATGACAGGCGCTACTTCCCCTAAGCCAACTCAAAAGCTATCAAAAGTATCAAGAGAAGCTTTAGAAGTGATTGGCGATGAATTGCTCGAGATGTTAAGGAAAAAACCTGCGGCAGAAGTCTTTGATTGGTCGACAAAAAAGGATTATCACGGGTTTGATAAAATGTCGATCCGCAAAGAAATATTGCAACCGTTTATAGAAAGATACAACCTGGAACCAGAGGGACTGGAAGTTATACTCATTGGGCTTAAAAGTAATTACCCCGGTTCTGTACATGCTCATCCGATAGCCCATGCGTTGTGTGTAATGCTTGCGGAAGCTGAAGGTTTTCCTAACCCAGTTAATGCTTATGCTCTTGTAGAAGAAAATTGGTCGCCGACTTCGGAGCCAGATAGTCTAGGTATGGCAGGAGGCAGGGGTACATGGTTTCCTATTACTGTTGGAGATCGAATTTATAATCCCACTAATGTCGCTCATGGTTTTACAGTGCAAGGCGAAGGACAATGTTATTTAACGTGTATTCAATCACCTGGTATTGACCAACCTAAGCGTGATGATTGGGTTCCTGCCAAAGTTAACTAAAATTATTGGTAGGATTGAGCAAATCAGACAAGGTATAAAACTATCAAAATCTAGCTTCATCTAATTAATTTAAGTAGTTTAAAATTCAGTCAACGGTTCTGGCTAATTAACGCAAAAAATTAGCATTTTAGTCTAAAGTACAAGATAAGGTTTGTGAGGTTAACTGAACCGTATTGAGGTAGTGCCTAGGGTGTTAACTCTGTGCCGTTTTAGGGTGTTAAAATTCAGGCAAGAAATATGTCATTGCGAGCGGAGCGAAGCAATCGCCTGGGATTGCTTCGCTCCGCTCGCAATGACTAAAAGGAGACTTTACACGAACATAAAACAGTTTATTTAACCTCAGAGGGCGCAGAGGAAGGAGGTAATAGAGAAATTTATTTTCTAGAATTTGTATATACCCCATTAAAGTGAAACGCTATTACTACCTGCTATTAATTGGTAGCTGAACCCTTAGCCAAGGTAAGTGCATTTTGAGCAGCATTCCATAAAAGAACACTGTCAATAGCGACGGCAATGAATTTGCAACCATCTTTAATTTCCTTCTGTGCAGCTTCTCCTTTCATGACAAAAATACCAACTGGCATAGATTTTGCTTTACATTTCTGCTTAACCTGCTGTATTGCCTCTTGAACAAGTTCACTAGTTACTTGCCCTAATAAATTCATACTGCCTGACAAGTCATAAGGGCCGATAAAAACCCCATCAATTCCCTCAACATCAAGTATCTCATCAAGATTATCGACAGCATGAATATGTTCAATTTGGATAATTAGAGCAGTTGTGTCATTTGCACAAGCCACATACTCAGCAAATGACATACCATAGCCATGTGCTCTAGCAATACCTACACTTCGTTCACCTTTTGGCGGGTATTTACTTGCTATTACAGCTCGTCTTGCTTCGTCTGCATTCTTTACCTGTGGTACAAGAATACCGTCACACCCTGTATCTAATACTTTCTTGATCCATACGGTACTGTTCTCAGGAATTCTCACAATAACGGAACAATCACCGCGTATTGCTTGAATCAGGTGTTGTACCGAAGCAACCGATAAGGTTCCATGTTCCATGTCGAGAAACAGCCAGTCAAAATTACACAAAGATAAAATCTCTACTATTTCAGGAGAGTTGAGGGTGACAACTGTTCCTATAATAGGTGCGCCGTTTCTTACCTTTTCAATCAAACTTTTCTTCATTTCAATATTGAACAACTGCTAAATTATTCACCCAAAATCTCAATAATCTGTTGCGGTAAATTCAAAGGACGCAGAGGTTTATTAAATATTTCCAACCTCTTTTGCTATCTGCCTTTAACTCATCTAACTCAGAATATAAAGAGAATCATCTGGTTGCCATTGTGAACGGGGGAGAGTATAGTAAACTACATCATGGCTGTAATAGCGAGTATGTTTTTGGTATTTCATGCCCACTTTCTCAATTACCCGTACTGAGGCAATGTTTTCGGGATGAGCGATCGCTACTATCTGCTCTAATTTCACTTCCCAGAATCCATATTTTAACGTTGCTTGTGCCGCTTCGGTCGCCAACCCCATGTTCCAATAAAACTTGTCGAACACGTAACCTAGTTCAACCTCCGGGGTATCTGCCAAAAAACCGAGTCCACAACGGCCAATCATCTTGCCAGTTTCCTTATGTATTACAGCCCACATACCCAAGTTGTGTTCTTGCCACTGTTGAATATGGTTGCATAAGCTGTTCTTTGTCTGTTCTGAAGTTCTGGGTGATAGATACCTCATGACTTCTGCATCAGCGTACAGGCGAAACAGATCATCAAAATCATCTAGGGTAAAGTGCCTTAGTCGCAGTCGCAAAGTTTCTATCTCAGGCATGGTGTTAACGGCAAAGATTAATATGATGCTCTAACTATGAGCACTTCCCAATTCCTTCAAAAATATTACACACAATGTTGTTGGTGTGAAAATAATTGACAGTTATTTTGCCCTTAGCACTCTGCGACTGAAGTGTATTTAATTATAACTATCAATTTTATGCGGGTTAATTTTAGTGCGCTAAAACTACTTCTGAGACTTTATCTACACTATAACTTGACTAAGTTCTGAAAAATAGTACAGCATCTAATGTCTAAAAAGCCGTCTCAAACCCCTTACACCACGCCTAGACATCACTCAGACAAATGGCAGGACAGGGTAGCGCAAGTTGCATATCGCTTTAACCGACAGTATCAAAATCAACCCTTTGACTTACCGACAGAAGTACAGGAAATGCCCATATTTCGGGATTGGATTACTGGCACGTTACCAGGAAGGATTGCTTCTTGCTTTTGGGAAATTGCTAAACCTCAAAAGAATCAGCACTGTTTAGACATTGGCTGCGGTGTCAGCTTTTTAATTTATCCTTGGCGTGATTGGCAAGCATTCTTTTACGGTCAAGAAGTCAGTATTGTAGCACAGGAGACTCTTAATTCTCGTGGCTCGCAGTTGAATTCCAAGCTGTTCAAAGGTGTAGAGTTAGGCCCAGCTCATCACTTAAACTATGCCGCAGATCAGTTTGATTTAGCGATCGCCACAGGATTTAGCTGCTATTTTCCCTTGGAATATTGGAGTGCTGTGTTGCTGGAGGTTAAACGGGTGTTAAAACCAGGTGGACAGTTTGTATTTGACATCCTCAACCCCGAACAGCCTTTAGCAGAGGATTGGGCAGTTCTGGAAACTTATTTAGGTGCTGAGGTGTTTCTAGAATCTGTGGCTGAGTGGGAAAAAATAATTAAAGCTGCTGGTGCTAAAATCGTGGCGCGACAATCAGGGGAATTATTCAATTTATACAAGGTGCAGTTTTGAGACTAAGTATAATTAGCAAAAGCATAGCTGCAAAATCACTAGTCAATACTTGCTCTGCAATATTTCTGACAATGGTAGAAAATCATCATCAATAGGCGTTAATCAAAGTGATATTGCAAATTAATGCGATCGCTAAATCCGTAACCACAAATACGACCTCAGAAACCCTCCAAATGGTGTAGCGAACTGCGTAGGTAGTTCATTATAATGCTCTTACTATGAGCACCTACCAATCCCTTAAAAAATCTTACACACAATACCGTCGGCGTGAAAATGACTGGCGGTTATTTTTGCGCTTAGTACCTTACGCCCGTCGTAGTGGAAGACTGCTATTGCTGTCAATGTTTCTACTCGTACCGATTGCTTTAGCTAATGCCATACAACCGCTATTAATTGGCCAGGCTATATCGCTCATTCGTAAGGAACCCAGCGTTTACGAGTTTCTGAGGAATCGTCCTTTGCTGCAAGGGCTAAATATCATTGAAGGATTGTTACTGATTGCTATTACTATCAGATTGATATTTACAGGTTTTCAAGGTTATCTCGTACAAAAGCTAGGGCAACAAATCACAGCGGTGATTCGTGAGGATTTATTTCATCACGTAACATCTTTATCTGTGCGTTTTTTTGACAGAACCCCTGTAGGTAAATTAATTACCAGACTCACCAGCGATGTGGAAGCCTTGGGAGATGTTTTCTCTACTGGGGCAGTTGGCATTGTATCAGATTTATTTTCGATGCTGGTGATTATCGGTTTGATGTTTTCTCTCCAGTGGGAACTTGCATCTTTGCTACTGGTAATCCTGTTACCCATCAGCTTGGTAATTGTTTACTTTCAGCAACAGTATCGTCAAGGAAATTACAAAGCACGAGAAGAACTTTCGATTTTGAACTCCCAGCTACAAGAAAATATCGTTGGTATTAACGTAGTGCAGTTATTCCGACGAGAAAAATTTAATGCCGAGTTATTTCGTACAACTAACCAACGTTACAAGCAGCAAGTAGATAAAACCATTTTTTATGATTCAGCAGTTTCAGCCATTTTAGAGTGGATTAGCTTAGTAGCGATCGCAGGTGTTCTAGTCATAGGTGGTTGGTTGTTGCTTGGCAAAACTATTACTTTTGGGATTTTATCGGCATTTATTTTATATGCCCAGCAATTATTCGACCCCTTGCGGAATTTTGCAGAAAAATTCACTGTCATTCAAGCTGGTTTCACAGCTATTGAACGAGTCTCTAACATTTTAGATGAACCGATAGAAATCCGCGATCGCTACAATTCTCGCATCTCCATTTATGATGCTAAATTTGGTTACATAGACGAGGTAGTTGCAAATTTAGAATCTTTAGAATCTCATCCCCAACCAGAATTAGGAGAAATCCGTTTTGAACACGTCTGGTTTGCCTATAGAGATGATGATTATGTAATTAAAGACTTAGATTTTACCATTCATCCTGGTGAAAAAGTAGCATTAGTAGGCCCCACAGGTGCAGGTAAAAGTTCGATCATTCGTCTTTTGTGTCGCCTATACGAACCCACCCAAGGACGCATTCTCATAGATGGGATAGATATTCGTGACTTACCACAGGCAGAATTGCGGCGTTATTTAGCAGTAATTTTACAAGAGGGCTTTTTGTTTGCTGGTGATGTCAAAAGCAATATCACCTTAGGAGATAACTACACCTTTGAAGCAATCCAACAAGCAGCACAGCAAACTAATATCGATCAGTTTATTGAAATATTACCCCAAGGCTATGATACTCAATTGAGAGAAAGAGGTACAAATCTTTCTAGCGGACAAAAGCAGCTTTTAGCCTTTGCTCGTGCTGCCATTCGCAATCCGCAAATTTTAGTATTGGATGAAGCAACAGCTAGCCTAGATGTAGGAACAGAAGCTTTAATTCAACAAGCATTAAACCAGCTTTTGGTAAAACGTACGGCAATTATTATTGCTCACCGTTTATCTACAATTCGCAATGTCAATCGAATTTTTGTCTTAAAGCGAGGGGAACTGATCGAACAAGGAAGCCATGAAGAATTACTCCAACAAGGAGGAATGTATGCGACGTTGCATAACTTACAAATGTTAGGAAGTTAAGCAATTCTCACTTCAAATTTAGGATGAAAATTTAATATAAATTTTGCATACACGCTTTCCATTACCGTTTATATATAACAATCCGATTTGATTCTTGAACTTACTCATAGAGCTAGGGAACGGGGAACAATAAAGAACAAAGGTGGAGTCTACTGAGTTTTTTTTAAAAATCAAATACGAGTCTTATATAAATCCGGTTTTTTTGATAAAATTTTACTTTTGAAGCTTAATTTTAGGGTGGGTAGTGCCCACCCTACAAACGTGTATTTCAAAAATCAGATATGAGTGCTATAGATGCTAAATTCTTCATTACCGCTTTTTGCCTTCCCTACTTAATATTTACTTTATAAATGGTCTCTTAGGGTGCGTTACACAGAAATAACGCACCATTTATCATATTTTCGTAGTCGATTGTCTTATTTTTATTAATAAATAATCAACCAGACATAGTATTAGTTAAGCGCTCAAAGACACAACTTTTTTAGATTCAAGCCAGAGACTAGCTACGCTATACTTAGCAACTACTGAAGCTTGCTTAGAATTGCAAGAACTCTTGATTTCTATTGTTTTGGTATCATCTTTGACTAATTTTGCTTGGCAAGTATATAGCGAACCTCTGTTATTTTCAAAAGTTAGCTCAGCTAGCACTGTATTATTATCTAAGCTTTGTTCTAAAATTTTACCTGCTACTTTGTAATTAAACCAATCCCATCCGTAATGGAGGATTAATTCCTTTTCTAAAATCTGAAGTGGAACTGGTAAAATACCCCAGCCTCGATAGACTTTATTTACGCATTGAATATCTCCAGTACGGGTCAAAATCGATTTGAATGAATCTTGATCGAGAAGGCCGTAATACCTTCCTTCTGGTAAGTCTATGATTGTTGGCGCAAATCGATGTCCACCAAAATGACTTGATTTCCAAATCCGAACATCTTGCAAGCCTAAATGGGAAATTGTATTTCCAGCATGAAAATAGAAAGGATTACCATATCTAGCACAGCATTTATCATGGCTGCCGTGGGTACATACTAAAATATCTCTAGTATTACTTGTTTCTTTCTCATATTCAGGAATACTACCCCATAAGAATTTTTTGACAACCGCAGCTACATTCTCAATATTTTCTAGCTTAAATTCATGCTTACGATATCCCTGAATTAATCCCTTTGATTTTTGATAAATCAAAAGAGTTGTTTGTTCTATTTTGTGTGATTGATCGTTAGCAATTAACAGGAATCTTATCGGTAGTTTAGCGCGCTTTGCCTCCTCTACCAACATCCTTAAATTATTTGGCACCCATTTAGAATTAAAGGCTTCTGTTGTCCAAGGAGGAGGACACTCAACTAAAATATAAGTTTCGTAATTGGTGGCGCTACCAACAACATCTTCTCCTGTTTGCCTTGCGTAATCTGAACAAAAAAAGGTATTCATTTAGCTGTTCTCATTCATTAATTGTATGGACAAGTTTATGACAAAGTAAAATTGTGATCGTAGCTACAATAGCCTCTAAGAAACGCAACAACAAGAAACAATCAGCATTGCTTGTAACTAACTAGGTAGCCACTTTATAACATTCATTTTTATTAAACCTATTTCCGGTTAATAAAATCTCCACAATATCGGTAGGAAAGTGCTGTAAAACTTTTTCCGTACCACCAACGTTAATTTTGTATCTCTTATAGTTAGACAGTTTATTAACTGTCAATTGCTGAAGACAGTCTTGCGTACTCTTGGTTAAAGAGCCACTGTCTATGTATGGTAACTTCAGTTTACTTAAACTATTGAAGTAGCTGAAATCACACTTTAAAATTTGGCTAAAATTACGGTACTTATTTAAATTTTTAATTAAATAATCTATATAGCCATTTACAGCCCCTGTCTCTACATCTACAGGCAGACTTTCACTCTTATGCCATTTTGCAGAGGAACTAGGCTGCTCAAATGAGTACTTAATAAAATTAATCTCTTTTTGCCAATTTACGCCTATTGCTTGATGTTGTCCTGTAATAGATTTCGAGACTGCTTTAATTAGGCAATTAGGTTTTAAGTATTCTTCGTCACTACGTATCCTGCTTGAAAACATATTGCAAATAATTCTCAATTAGCTTGAAAAAAATAAAATTGTACTCAGAAGCCGGATAATCTGTTTTACACCCTTTTCTGATTAAAAGTAAGGTGATAAAAATAATCAGTAAATGTAAGTTAATAAATCTTTAAATTTAAGTAGCAGGAAAGTATTTTTCAAAAAATATGACAATTTTCCTAGCTATACTTAGTTTTTACTTCTGGTATTGACTTTTTTACTGATTTAATTTCCTGAAAGTGACCTGAAATTGACATCAGGTTTTTTGGGATACCTACTTTAATCCTAAATTAAGTCAATAAGAAATGCAAGTATTTGCTAATCTTTATAAATTTTACTAAAAATTTTATCTTGATGAACACGAGTTAAATAAAGCTTAACAAGTAGCTAACGGCTGAGAGTCCTAATTTCTGTAAATATTGCTATCTTCTATACAAATAATAAAGACTCTCAACAGTTAAAAATTATTGCAGATAGTTACTAGTGACTAATCATACAGAACGATTCTATTTCTGGCAGAAAGGGAGAGCGATCGCAACTCCACAATCTGCACTCTAGAGATGAGGGAGCCTCATGCTTTGTTTAAGCTTTTTCAATAATCGGGCAGATTGCTTGTTCAGAATTTTCAGTAGTTGTTTCCCAATTAGAAATTAAGGCCACTAAATCTTGTCTCAGAGTAAGTAGTTGCTGAATTTGTTCATCGATTTCCGTCACCTTATCTTCTAGCTTAGTTTTGATATGTTCGCAGGGTAATTCACCCCCATCATGAACATGCAAAAATTCCTTAATTTCTGCTAAAGTCATCCCCAAATTTTGGGTGCGCTTGATAAAGTTCAGGCGAGCCAAAACATCAGAGTTAAACAATCTAAACCCGCCTTCTGTTCTACCTGACGCTTGCAGTAGTCCCAACTCCTCGTAGTAGCGAATTGTTTTAATTGGTACACCGCTTTCTTTGGCAACTAAACCAATTAGTTTTGGTGCTTCTTGGGCTAACATACTGACCTACTTTTCTGCTTGATATTGCTGTCTACACTTATCCTAGACTCTCCAGTGAACTAGAGAGTCTAGAGCGATCATTTATTATTCTTCCTTGTTTGCTCTGCTCTCTCCTGACTTACAGCAACCTGAGCCTGACAAAATGTTGCCAAAATCAGTTGTGTTTGCAGAACAGCAGTTTCAATCAACGGTAATCTGAAAAAAGAATAGTTCTTTCGCGTTTCCGACTACGCGCACTCAGGTGAAGCCTAGAAAATTAAGAGGAGAATTTTCGCGTTCAATCCACTCATCCATAATCTCAAATCCAAAATCGATATGGCTCCTTTACCCGACTACCGCCCTAAGCAACTGTCCGTAGGTCCCCTAGAAGCAGAAATTTTGCAGATCATCTGGGAACTGGGTTCAGCTACAGTTAAGGATGTACACGATCGCATTCTGTCTAACCCAAACCGAGAGTTAGCTTATACCTCTGTAACAACCGTTTTGCGCCGCCTTACTGATAAAGGTTGGCTAGTTTGTGACAAGAAAGGAAAGGCATTTTATTGGCGTCCATTGCTGACGAAGCAGCAAGCAGAGGTAATTAAAGCCCACGAGCAATTGCAGCGATTTTTGGCGGTGGGTAATCCGGATGTTGTTGCAGCCTTCGCTGACAGTCTGGATGAAACAGCTAGCGAACAAATCGAAGCGATCGCCAAACGCATTCAAGCCGCACGTCAAGCCAGGGAGGGGAAATAATGCATTTAATGATGATTTTGACTGCTTTAGCAGTTGCTTGGTGGTTAAGATCCACTTGGATTGGCCCTGAAGGAAATTGGAATCTCCGGTGGCGGCGATCGCTATTTTTATTTCTCTTTCCCCCCTTGCTACTTTTCATGACTGCGATCGCTGTACTTTGCATGGGTCCTCAAGGCAAAATGGGGGGAATGTATACAGGCTGGGGTAGCTATCTTCTAGCGTTGATATATCTAGGATTTTTTAGTATTTTATGTATTAAACATGCCATCCAAGGATGGCAGTCTGTAGAATCTGCTCGTAACTGTCCCCTGGTAAATTTTGGACAAAGACAAATCCGCCTACTCAACACAGGCGCACTCTTCGCTGGTCAAATCGGTTTTTGGCACCCCGAATTAGTAGTGAGCCAAGGATTATTCCAAACGCTCTCAAGCGAACATTTAGAAAGTGTCTTAGCACACGAGCAAGGTCATTACCATTACCGAGATACATTTTGGTTTTTCTGGCTGGGTTGGGTGCGTTCTTGTACTGCGTGGTTACCCAATACAGATTCTTTGTGGGAAGAACTGTTAGTTTTGCGCGAACTCCGGGCTGATGGTTATGCTGCATCGCAGGTAGATCCCTTGCTGCTAGCAGAATCGCTACTGTTGGTAGTTAGTAGCACTCCTGTATTATCGGAAATTTGTTGTGCTGCCTTAGGTTCACCAGGAGCAGATCGCTTAGAACAGAGAATAGAAGCTCTCTTAGCACCGCCAGAGCCAATCTCTGCGGCTCAATTGCCTTCCTGGCATAGCTTCCTGTTGGCATTTCTGCCTTTAGTCACTGTGATCTTCCACACCTAAATAGATAATGGGTAATTAGCTAGTTATATAGGAATATGATTTGATTTCTGAAAAAATTTAAGTATCCATAGGGTGTGTTATGCTACGCGATAACGCACCCTACGTATATTTCAAAAATCAAGTATGAATCCTATATTACCCATTTGTAATTTTTTGTATGATTGTTCATTTCATCCCAAGTTCCTATTTGCAATCGCCTCGGAACTTTGGGAAAAAATCTTATGGAATTTGATACTTTTTAGCGCTCAAATTGACATCAGCGATTAGTACTTTTACACTTGATAATTCTTGATTGAGCAGTTTTTCAACGTAAAGTATAATACTGCTTTAATCAATTTACCATTAATATTGAAATCGCTTAAAGCTTACTGAGTGATGAGTTGGTTTGGCAATTACTTTATAGCTTCGGGAACAATATTATAGCTTTTGCTACATTAAGTATAAGTGCAAATAAAATAGCACAATTTCAGTGTTTGTATAAACTAAACCAGCAACAAAAATTAGGCTTTAATCACCTTAATGAATGTTTTACTTGTATATCCTCGCTTTCCCAAAAGTTTTTGGTCTTTTGAAAAAACACTGGCTTTATTAGACCGTAAGGCAATGCTACCGCCTCTGGGTTTGGTGACTGTAGCCGCGATTTTGCCTCAAGAATGGAAATTCAAGCTAGTAGATCGCAATGTGCGTCAAATCACAGAAGCAGAATGGGCTTGGGCAGATTTGGTGATCCTGTCTGCGATGATTGTGCAAAAAGAAGATTTGCTAGAGCAGATTCGGGAGGCGAAATACCGAGGTAAGCGCGTGGCTGTGGGTGGCCCTTATGCTACAGCTTTGCCACATGAAGTGAGTGCCCCGGGAACAGACTACTTAATTTTGGATGAAGGGGAAATTACGCTGCCGTTATTTGTAGAGGCGATCGCACGAGGCGATCGTACAGGTGTTTTTCGCGCTGGTGGTGAAAAACCAGATGTCACCCATACTCCAATTCCGCGCTTTGACCTTTTAGAGTTTGATGCCTATGCGGAGATGTCGGTGCAATTTTCCCGTGGATGTCCATTCCAGTGCGAGTTCTGCGACATAATTGTTCTTTATGGTCGCAAACCCCGCACCAAAAACCCCGCACAACTGTTAGCAGAACTTGATTACCTCTACGAACTAGGTTGGCGACGCAGCATTTTCATGGTGGATGACAACTTCATCGGTAATAAACGCAACGTCAAATTATTCTTGAAGGAACTTCAGCCTTGGATGGTGGCACATAACTATCCTTTCTCTTTTGCCACAGAGGCTTCAGTTGATTTAGCCCAAGATCAAGAACTGATGGATTTGATGGTAGCGTGTAATTTTGGGGCTGTGTTTCTCGGGATTGAAACCCCCGATGAAGAAAGCCTCACCTTTACTCAGAAATTCCAGAACACACGAGACTCGCTCAGTGAAGCGGTACATACAATTACGCGCTCAGGGCTGCGAGTCATGGCAGGCTTTATTATTGGGTTTGATGGCGAAAAACCAGGAGCCGGCGCAAGAATTGTGAAGTTTGTCGAGCAAACTGCTATTCCCACTGCCTTATTTAGTATGCTGCAAGCGCTTCCCGATACCGCCCTTTGGCATCGATTGGAAAAAGAAGGACGACTCCGGAGCAAATCTGCCAACATCAACCAAACCACGTTGATGAACTTTGTGCCAACTCGACCTTTAGCAGATATCGCCCGCGAATATGTAGAGGCGTTTTGGGAACTGTATGAGCCATCGCGGTTTTTGGATCGCGCCTACCGTCACTACCGGATTTTGGGCGAAGCAACCTACCCCAAAAAAGGTAAAGGTGCCAAGAAACCATTGAACTGGAAATCCCTCCGGGCGTTGCTGATCATCTGCTGGCGACAAGGTGTGCGCCGTCATACACGCTGGCAATTCTGGCGCAACCTGTGGAATATGTATCAACATAATCCGGGTGGAGTGAGTAGCTATTTATCGGTTTGTGCGCAAATCGAGCATTTCTTGGAGTATCGCCAAATTGTTAGGGATGAAATTGAAGCGCAAGTAGCTGAGTTTTTGGAGGCGGAAGCCAAGGTACAGCCAGAAGTGAAAGTGTTAGCGTCGTAATTGTCAATATCTCTCAAATACTATTTATTCTGAAATCCTTTACCTATAAGGATTTCAGATAGTCACGTTGCTTTGATACTTAAAGAGCAATGTCTGGCGACAAGAAGCAGAGCTTTTGCACCTCTTGGTATGACTTATTGCCTAGCAAAAGTATGAAAACTCAACAACCATGCCACTATAGAGAATAGAGCGTCAAATTGAGCAAGAGGAAGGCTAAAAAACGCTGTGCAGATAACATTCTTAGGGACAAGTTCCGGTGTACCCACAAGAGCACGCAATGTTTCTAGCGTTGCCCTGAGATTACCCCAACGGGCAGAACTGTGGTTATTCGATTGTGGCGAAGGTACTCAGCATCAGCTTTTGCGGAGTGACCTAAAAACCAGCCAACTATCCCGAATTTTTATTACCCACATGCACGGCGACCACATATTTGGCTTGATGGGATTGCTTGCCAGTTGCGGCTTGGCTGGCAATGTGGAACGAGTTGATATCTATGGTCCACCAGGATTAAATGAATATATCCAAGCTGCCTTACGTTACTCTCATACGCACTTTTCTTATCCTGTAAAAGTTCATGCCATTCGTCCGGGAATAATTTATGAAGATGATGAGTTCACTGTCAGCTGTGGACCTTTACATCACCGGATTACAGCTTTTGGCTACCGCGTTGCCGAAAAAGACCGAGCCGGACGCTTTGATGTGGAAAAAGCCAAAGTGTTGGAAATTCCGCCAGGTCGAGTTTACGGTCAACTCAAGCGTGGTGAAACTGTGACTCTTAATGATGGGCGAGTGATTAATGGCAAAGATTTGTGCGGCCCCACAGAAATTGGACGCAAGATTGCTTACTGTACAGACACAGTTTTTTGTGAAGGTGCAGTGGAATTAGCACAGGATGCAGATGTGTTAATTCACGAGGCGACTTTTGCCCATCAAGATGCAGATATGGCTTTTCAGCGGCTACATTCCACCAGCACAATGGCAGCACAAACAGCTTTAGCCGCTGGCGCACATCGCCTGATCATGACTCATTTCAGTCCCCGCTATGCTCCAGGAAATATTTTAGAGTTGAAGGATTTACTACAGGAAGCAAGAGCAATTTTCCCTCATACCGATATGGCTCATGATTTCATGGTTTATGATGTACCGAGACGGCGGGAGTTAGAGTTAACAAAGACTGGTGTATAACAATCACTAAGAATTAGTATCTCCTATAAACACAAGTGTAGGTTTTTTACAACAACGCTGAAAAGGGAACAAGATAGACAAGGCAGCAAAAGATTATTGCTGCATTCAAAATAGAGTCATAATTCACACTTGTCTGGAAAACCTACACTTTTGAGGTTGAGCGTTAAATCGTTCTGACAAAATTATTTCTCCGGATGAGCCACTATAAAAGTGAATAAACCTTTATAGTAAGTCTCTCTGTTAAAACTTATGGAAATGCCCCAACGCGTATCAATTCGCTACAAAGACGCGTCCTACAACACTAACGAGATACGTTTGAAAACCTTCCGGTTAGCATTTCAACTATGGGAAGAACAAACCAAAACTAGAAAAACAGAGCTTTATGAATTTATACAATCTTGCTTAAAACAGATTGATCGCCAAGATCGATTTATGATTTCTCTATTATTCATAGAATTATCAGACCTGATACGTGACTCTTCTTTAGACAGGGGAATGAAAGAAGTTTTAATTAAAACATCCTTTAGGGAGTTTGCTTGCGCCTTGACAGATTTTGAAGATAATTCTAAATGATATTGTACTTATTCAAAATATCAATTTTTATAAAAAATTGATAATAAAATTTTAGGTTATCTCTATTTCTGACAAGCAGTAAATATTGGGAATAAATTCTATTTCTAAGTTTGTTAAATTAGGTTGGTGTGAAGTGTTTTGTCTTTGGCTGAGGGATGGATAAATTTGTAGTGATGAGCCACGAGACATCACATAAACCATAATAAATACATCAAAGCGATCGCTCTTGGGATATCTTCGTACTGTTTAATTACCTAAGAACCACCCTGATCGTCTTTATAGTTGCCAGCCTTGTCTTTTTTAATACTTTCTTCTAAGGCTTGAATTTGTTCTCGTCGAGCTTCCAATTCTAGAGAGCGACGTGCTAGGTCTTGATTTTGCAATGTCAGAGCTTGTCGCCAATGTTCGGCTCGTTCTGCCTCCTGTTGTAAAAAGTCTGGGGTAATACCAGTAGACAAATAAGCTTGTATTAAATGCAATACCCAGTTGGTGGCATCTTCTAATCTTTCTATGTCTCCTGTCGCGGAAAGTTCTACTAACACCAGCAATTTTTCGCTCATGGTATTTCCTTTACCTAAAAGAATTACCGCCTCTTCTGGAATAATTGCCCAAAGATTATCGGCTTCCTGCCGCGCCAACAGGCGCAACTGATACTGTTCTAAAAATTCGTTTTTGTGTACCTGGGCTAAATATCGCATGACTGTCGCTACTCTTCGAGAACTGCTGTGCAGAACGCCTTAATTCAAAAATCAAAATTAAAAATCAAAAATTAATTTTTGATATTTCAAGGTTTTAATTAGTAATGGGTAAGTAAGTTAATCATAAATACCCATTACCATTGCTGTTATGCTAAACCACGCAGGCGATCGCGTAAAATTTCCGCTTGTTTCTCAGCCTCCGCTAAAGCATCTCGCGCACTTTGTACCACATCTTTTGGAGCTTTATCTACAAAGTTAGCGTTGCTTAATCTTGTACTCAGAGATTGGGCTTCTGCTTCTGCTTTGCTAAGGCTTTTTTCTAGCTTGGCACGTACGGCTTCAATATCCACCACACCCTTGAGGGGAATTACCACTTGTACTGTACCGACAACACCAGCAATAGCGTTTTCTGCTGACTCAGGCTGTGATTGTGGCTGTTGTAGATGCTTGTCTGTGGTCGGTTGGAACAACTTTGCCCACAACTGTTGCCTAGCTTGCGCCGATAGTAAATAGCGGCTAGTAAACCAAGTTGTGTAACCAAGACCTACTATTTCAAAGAAAGTTCCAAATAGAGGAACGTCATCAATTGCATTGCCAACAGCGTAAGCCAACTTAGTAAAGACAATTGCCACGATAATTAAGCCTATTGTTTTTAAACCTCTGAGAGGTTTTTTTGGTGTAACTGTTGCTTTATTAGACTTATCAGCAATGGTTAAAGTCTCCACCTTAGCCAAATCTTTAATATAAGCTTGTCCAGCCGTGAGAATTTGCCGTTCCTTAGAGCTTTCACTTTGCAAATTCACTGTCACTTTCGCCCCTGGCTTAATCTCCGCTTCGGCGCGTAAATTGCGAATAGTGCGGATAGCGTCAATCAGCAGTTCAAACTGGGCCTCAATTTCTGGATTGATCAGTTTGCTATCTACTTGGGGATAAGGTTGTAAGGATAAAGTTTGCTGGGAATCTGCTGGTTGTGCGGTAAGAGTTTGCCAAATCTCCTCAGTAATATGGGGCATAAAAGGATGGAGAAGTTTTAAAATTCCTTCCAGGACGTGAGCTAGGGTTTGTTGTGCTACTCGCCGCGATGCAGGGTCAGCATCTTTTTGGAGGCGAGACTTCACCAGTTCAATATACCAGTCACAGAAGTCGCCCCAAATAAATTCATACAATCCCTTAGCAGCTTCACCTAAACCATAATTATCGATGTTATTGCTTGTCTGTTTAACAACTTGATGATAGCGAGAAAGAATCCAGCGATCGCTTAATTCTGTGGCTAGTGGTTGACCTAATTGTTGCGGTGTTTGTCCATCGAGATTCATCATCACAAACCGGGCGGCGTTCCACAGCTTATTGGCAAAGTTGCGGGAAGCTTCCACCGATGGTGACTCATCCTTTTTGCGATCGTACTCTAGCCGGATATCTTGACCTGCCCCTGCTACTTCTTTCACTAAGGTATAACGCAGAGCATCAGTGCCATATTTATCAATTAATAGTAGCGGGTCAATGCCATTACCTTTAGTCTTTGACATCTTCTGACCTTTTTCATCCAACACCAACCCGTGGATGTAAACGTCCTGAAATGGCATTTGTCCGGTAAAATGACCAGCCATCATCGTCATTCTGGCTACCCAGAAAAAGATAATGTCAAAGCCAGTTACTAAGGTAGTAGTTGGGTAGTAAGTCGCTAAATCCTGAGTTTGTTGCGGCCAGCCCAAAGTGGAAAACGGCCAAAGTCCTGAAGAAAACCAGGTATCCAACACATCTGGGTCTTGTTCTAGCTGGACATTTTCGCCAAATTGTGATTTAGCTTTTTCCCAAGCTTCATCTGCTGATTTGGCGACCACAAACGGGGTAGTATCGGTGATTTGCCCCTCTGTTTCACTAACAGCGTACCAAGCAGGGATTTGATGACCCCACCACAATTGACGAGATATACACCAATCTTTGAGCTTTACTAACCAATCACGATAAACCTTAGTCCAGCGTTGAGGAACAAACTCCGGCGAATTTTTCTGGTCGAGAAATTCTAGCGCCCGGTCTGCTAAGGGGCGAATTTTTACAAACCACTGAGTAGATAGCAAAGGTTCAATGGGGACTTTACCGCGATCGCTATAAGGAACGGTATGCTTATAATCTTCAACTTTGACCAAAAAGCCATCTGCCTCAAGGCGTGCAATCACATTTTTTCTGGCTACAAAGCGGTCTTGTCCTTGAAACTCCCCGGCATTAGCGTTGAGAGTACCATCTTTATTGAGGATGTTAATAAATGGCAAATTGTGACGCTTACCCATCTCAAAATCATTGGGGTCATGGGCTGGAGTCACCTTCACGCAACCAGTACCGAAAGTTGGATCGACAAATTCATCACCAATAATCGGGATTTCCCGTTGTGTAATTGGTAAAGTTACTGTTTTGCCAATTAAGTGCTTGTACCTCTCATCACTGGGATTAACTGCCACTCCTGTATCACCCAGCATAGTTTCTGGGCGAGTTGTCGCCACCTCCACATAACCAGAACCATCAGTGAGGGGATAGCGGAAGTGCCAGAGATTACCATTGACCTCTTGATTTTCCACCTCCACATCAGACACCGCCGACTGAGAAGCTGGACACCAGTTAACTAAATATTCACCGCGATAAATTAAGCCTTCCGCATACAGACGAGTAAATGCTTCGACCACAGCTTGCGATAAACCCTCATCCAGGGTAAACCTTTCCCGCGACCAGTCTACCGAAACACCCAAGCGGCGTAGCTGATTGACAATAAACCCGCCCGATTCCGCCTTCCATTGTTTAGCGCGATCGAGGAATTGTTCACGCCCCAACTCATAACGAGTTTTACCTTCGGTTTTGAGTTGCTTTTCCAGCATGGCGTGAACAGCGATGCTAGCGTGGTCAGTTCCGGGTAGCCACAAAGTATTACGCCCCTGCATTCGGTGGTAGCGCACCAGAACATCAATCAACGCACTTTCAAAAGCGTGACCCATGTGTAAACTGCCGGTAACATTTGGCGGCGGGATCACAACACAGTAAGGTTCGCCGCCTTTGTTGGGGTCGGCTTTGTAAACTTGGTTTTCTTCCCAGAATTTTTGCCACTTGGCTTCTGTGGAGAACGGATCGTAAAGACTAGGGAGGTTAAGTGTAGTTGCGGTCATGCTGGGAAAACTAAGTTTGGAAGGACTCTAATAAATTTTGCCACAGGGTTGGAGAGGGATTTATGGATATGAACCACAGAGGCGCAGAGAACCCAGAGAGAAGAGAGTTAGCGAAGGGAATGAATTGGCTGACTGGTGAGGTAATTGGGGCGGCGATTGAGGTACATCGAATATTGGGGCCTGGGTTTTTGGAGGATGTGTATAAGCAGGCGTTGATTATAGAATTTTTGAGCCGCAGGATACCTTATGACTGTGAGAAGTGGGTAACAGTAAATTACAAAGGACGTGAGGTAGGCAAAGGTAGATTAGATTTTTTGATTGCTAACTGTCTAATTTTGGAATTAAAAGCTGTCCAGAATCTAGCCCCAATTCATGAAGCACAAGTACTCTCATACCTTAAAATTACTAACTATCCTCTAGCCCTCCTCATAAACTTTAACGTTCCTCTCCTCAAAGACGGCATCAAACGTATTATCCTATCTTCTTAACTTCTCTCTGTGTCCTCTGCGTCTCTGCGGTTCGTTAATTCCATGAAAACTCCCTCCCCGTGGGCTTACATCCCCACCCTCTACTTCGCTGAAGGTGTCCCCAACGTTATCATCAGCAGCGTTTCCGTCATCTTCTACAAAAAACTCGGCATCGACAACGACCAAATCACCGCTTGGACGAGTTTTCTCTACCTCCCCTGGGTGATCAAAATGTTTTGGGGACCACTTGTAGATATTTACGCCACAAAAAGAACATGGATATTAGTCACCCAATTTGCCATGTTTTGTTGCTTGAGTTTAGTAGCCTTATCTTTACAACTACCAAATTTCTTTTTCGTATCCTTAGCAGCCTTAACAGTCGGAGCGTTTATTTCCGCCACCTATGATATTGCCACTGATGGCTTTTATATGTTGGCTTTAAATCCTGAACAACAAGCTTTCTTTGTTGGTATCCGATCGCTTTTCTATCGCATTGCCGTATTATTTGGTAGCGGATTGTTAGTAGTGTTAGCTGGGCGATTGGAAACCACACTCAATAATATTCCTTTAAGTTGGACGATATCGATAGGATTTTCTGCGGTCATCTTTGCCATTCTGTTTATTTTTCATCGCTTCATTTTACCTTTACCCGCATCAGATACCCCCCGTCAGACACAAACCCAAACCGAAAAGATTCCTTTTGTAGATATTATTCAAACCTATTTTCGCCAAGAAAAAATAGTCGCAATTTTAGCATTTATCTTACTTTATCGATTAGGTGAAGCAATGCTGTTGAAGATAGCCTCGCTATTTCTATTAGACAAAATAGAAAAAGGCGGTTTAGCTATATCAACAGAACAATTTGGCTTGATTTATGGAACTTTTGGCGTACTTTCTTTAATTATTGGTGGAATTTTAGGAGGAATGTTAATTTCCCGCTATGGCTTGAAAAAATGCCTGTTGCCAATGGCTTTAGCCTTGAATTTACCTGACTTATTTTATGTTTATCTTGCTTATGCTAAACCATCTCTTACATTAGTTTATCCCCTAGTTTCCTTAGAACAATTTGGCTATGGACTCGGCTTTACAGCCTTTAGTGTTTATTTAATGTATATTTGCCAAGGTGAATATAAAACTTCTCATTATGCCATATCTACTGGACTGATGGCTTTAGGTCTGATGTTGCCTGGAGCAATTAGCGGTACAATTCAACAAGCAGTGGGGTACCCGTTATTTTTTGTTTTGGTCTGTTTGCTAACTATTCCAGGAATGATTACTATATTTTTCATTCCATTACAAGAAGAATCTAAGCGTCCCACAAGTTAATAGTAAATAAAATAGAGAGTTTTGAATTTATCCATGAGCTATGTTTTAGGTATTGATGGCGGCGGTAGTAAGACTGTTTGTGTTTTGATGGATGAAACACGCCAAGTTATCAGTCGCGGTGAAGCAGGCGCATCCAACTATCAGAGTATAGGTATTGCCGCAGCGCGACAATCAATTGAATTTGCAATTATGGCTGCGACAGATCGAGCACAAACTCTCACCAAGCCGATAAAAATTACATCGATATGCTTAGGTTTAGCAGGTGTGGGACGTGCAGAAGATGTTGAAGCAGTAAAAAATTTATTACAAGAATTACAAAAGAGTGAACTACTGCCGATAAATTGGGCATTATCAGCATCTAATATTGTCATTTGCCATGATGCTTTGATTGCTTTAGTAGCTGGAATTGGTAATACTGTAGGAATTGTCGCCGCCGCAGGTACAGGTTCGATAGTTTTCGGGCGCAATCATCAGGGAATTACTAAACGTGTAGGTGGTTGGGGACATATTTTAGGAGATGAAGGTAGCGCCTATAAAATTGCTCTTGCTGGTATACAAGCAGCATTAAAAGCCTATGATGGCAGTGGAATGCCAACAAGTCTAGTAGATATTTTCAAAGTTTATATTGAACTGCCAAATATAGAACGTTTTGTTGAGTTAATATATCGTCAAGGATGGGGAGTTACAGAAATAGCTGCTTTAGCAGAAATTGTAGATTTAGCAGCAGCTTTAGGTGATGAAGTGGCGAATAAAATTATTGATGATGCTGTACAATATTTTGTGACAGCCACCTCCACAGTTATTGAGAAAATTTTTAGCGATCGCCCAGTTTTAGAATTAGTCACTACAGGAAGTGTTTGGCAAGGTAAATCGAAGATGCATGAGAGGTTTACAGCATCTCTGGCTAAGAACTTTCCTGAAGTAAAAGTGATTTTTCCCAAGCATGAACCTGCTTATGGTGCAGGTTTGTTGGCGTTGCAGAGGTTAAGTAGGTGAGAATGGTAATTATTGCGCTGATAAAGGGAACTTTAAATGAAGAGTAAGTCTTAACTTATTTAAATATGAGCTAAGTTTTTTATATCATCTTCGATATGATTAAACAAAATATTATTACTTGGGCTGATGTAGCTTATGCAGTCCGAATTACTACTGGAGGATGTGACCAAGAATGGGAACTTTTAGAACTAATTTGGGAAGCATGGGAAATAATAATTGAAGCTGGACTTGCAACGTATTCAAATCAACAAGAATTTTGGCAAGTATTTTTGCGTTTTTGTGCTATTGTCAGTTTATTTTTAGAATTAGTTGATGGTGAATGCTGGGAATATTATGTTGAAGTTCACTTATTGGATTGGTTAGAAAATCTTAAAATTAACGCTTCTTTTGACGAATATATAATTGATTATATAGATAAAATACTACCAATTTTAAAGTTAGAAATTGACTTAAATAATTCACTGTTAAATTTTGTTGAGATGGATTTAGGACAAGGAATTTTGGTTCTCTTAGATAGAAATTATGATTCAATACTATTGGAATCAATACAAGAATTTAAACAACAGCTTGCAAAATATGAAGATGAACATACATTACAAAAAATAGAAGCTGAACAAATTTTTGAAAAAACGATTATCAATAACTTACTAAATTTAGCTGAAGTGTATGATTATGAAAACAAAGATTATCAATTCCCTATATATGAAACTGCACTTTTAGAAACACACGTATACGATAAAAGTTTATATAGAAAATGGTTAGACAACGAAAATAATAATGATGATGAATTTGAACAATTAGAACAATTATATAAAATTCAACACGCAGCTCGGTCATTAGTTAAATATTTTTCAATGTATGACTTAAAACCCAGATATACCTTGAATCAATTTTCTGACAACATAGGTATTGAAAATACAGAGATAAAACGCTGGCTACATGCAATAAATCGAAAAAGACAAGTCATTTTATATGGTTCACCAGGAACAGGTAAAACATTTATAGCTAAACATTTTGCTAAACATTTAATTGGTGGTGGTGATGGTTTTTTAGAACTTGTGCAATTTCATCCAGCATACACTTATGAAGACTTCATTCAAGGTATTCGTCCCCAAAGCCAAGATGGAAAATTAACATATCAACTTGTTCCTGGACGCTTTTTAGAATTCTGCAAAAAAGCAGAGTCTTATCAACATACTTGCGTTCTGATAATAGACGAGATAAACCGTGCAAATTTAGCTCAAGTTTTTGGCGAATTGATGTATCTGCTAGAGTATCGCGATCAAGAAATTCCCTTAGCTGGTGGTAATACCTTTCGCATCCCAAAAAATGTCCGCATTATTGGCACAATGAATACAGCAGATAGGTCTATTGCCCTCATAGATCATGCATTACGTCGTCGCTTTGCATTTATTGAACTGCGTCCAAATTATGATGTATTGCGACGTTATCATCAGAAGACAGGTTTTGCAGTAGAGGGATTAATTAATATCCTACAGCAATTAAATCAAGTAATTTCCGATAAAAATTACGAAATTGGTATTTCATTCTTTTTAACAGACAACCTACGCGAAGATATTGAAGATATCTGGTGTATGGAAATTGAACCTTATTTAGAAGAATACTTTTTTAATCAGCCAGAGAATGTTGAAAATTTTCGCTGGGATAAAATTCATAAAAATGTATGCATACCAACCTAGTAAAACACAGAGTTATTGAAATAACAGAATATCAAGATAAGCTATTTACGCATCAAGATATCCCGGAGTTGGTAGGACAAGAATTATATGACAAATATACAACGCAAATAGATATAGAATTTCCTAGCTATACAACAAGATATCAGTGGCGGCTAAAATCTAAAGGATGGGTTGGTTATATTCCTGTAACTCCTGAATTTGGCTTAAAAATCAATCCCAAAGTTCCTATCAAAAACCTTTTCGGGATGCTGGAATATGCCTATAATTTGAAGGATTTTCGCTTTCTTGATGGGCTGATGGATTGCGAATCTCTGCAAGAATTTTATAATTATCTAGCTCATTTATTAGCCCAGAAAATTATAGAACGATGCCGTAAAGGATTATATCGTACTTACTTGCCTAGAACAGAGCAGCTTGCCTATGTAAGAGGACGGCTGGATATGCAACAGGTAATTAAAAAGCCTTGGGATGTTAAACTTAAATGTCACTACGAAGAACATACTGCTGATATTGCAGAAAACCAAATTCTGGCTTGGACACTTTATATTATTGGTCACAGTGGCTTGTGTTCAGACAAAGTATCACCAACAGTAAGAAAAGCTTATCACGCTCTCCAAGGATTAGTAATACCACAACTTTGTTGTGCAGAAGATTGTATTGGCAGACAGTACAATCGCCTCAATGAAGACTATCAAATATTACATATTCTCTGCCGATTCTTTTTAGATAACAGTAGTCCAAATCATGAGATGGGAAATCATAAAATCCTACCTTTTCTCATTGACATGGCACGTTTATATGAGCTTTTTGTTGCAGAATGGCTGAAGAAAAATGCGCCACCAAACTATAGTTTTAAACAACAGCATCTCATAGATGTTGGTCAAAATCGGCAATTCATCTTAGATATCTTACTTTGTGATGCTGCGACTGGCAGACCATTAGCAGTTCTCGATACAAAATATAAATCTCCTGAAAAAACTGCAAATAACGATATTCATCAAATGATTAGTTACGCTAACACAACAAATACTAAACAAGCTTTCTTGGTATATCCAATAGATTTAAAACAGTCACTAAATATTAAAAGTAACGATATTCAAGTCCGCAACCTCACATTTTCCCTTGATGATAACCTCGAGCGCGCAGGTCAAACCTTTTTAAACAAACTCCTCTCTCTTTTATAATTTTCTCTCTGCGCCCTCTGCGCCTCTGTGGTTCGCTTCTTCAAGTGTTTATCACAACACCACAGTCTCCCTAAAACTCACCCAGTTGAGTGATGCAGTCATTCACTGTGCTATATTACATTCATATTACAAAATCTATCAAAAGAGGCAAAAAATGAACCACCTGGACTTCTTAAGCCGGACTTGACGAACCCGGCCAATGGTATTCACGCCATTAATCTTATCGTCTACAAAATAGCCGAAGTTCTGCAAGCATCCGGTTATCCTGAACCAACTATTTGGCGTTCTTCTCCCATCACCACGATCGCCAACAACTACGATAAGCTTTATATTCCTAGAGAGAGTTTATCGCGTTCCCCTAAATACACCCGTTACCTCAGCGACGGTAGGCTACTCAGAACTCATACCACTGTCATCATGCCAGAGTTACTTTCCCACTTACAGGGGGAACAACTCATTCTCCACCCCGGTATTTGTTACCGCCGGGATGTGGTGGATAAGTGTCATGTCGGGGAACCCCATCAAATGGATGTGTGGTTGATTAGCCAACATCAACAATTAGGTAGAGAAGCTTTAATTCAATTAATTGCTGTTATTATCAACACAATTCTTCCAGGTGTTTCCTATCGCCTAAATGAAACATCACATCCATATACCTGCAATGGTTTAGAAATTGAAGTGTTAGTTGATGGTAACTGGATTGAGGTAGGAGAAGGTGGAGAAATTCATCCTGGATTACTTAAACCTGGCTATACAGGATTAGCATCTGGTTGGGGATTAGATCGTCTGGTGATGTTAGTAAAGGGGATAGATGATATTCGCTTGTTGCGAAGCACCCATCCCCAAATAGCTGCCCAGATGACGAACCTGGAAACCTATAATCAGGTATCTAATAAACCAAGTATCAGCCGAGATATGTCTATTGTCACTGGGATAGATACTGATTTAGAAGATATTTGTGAACAAGTACTACAAGTTTTAGGAGATGAAGCTGAACTATTAGAATCGGTGGAAATATTAAGCGATACTCCTTACTCCCAAATTCCAGAAAAAGCGATTCAACGTTTGGGTATTCAACCCCATCAGAAAAACCTCCTAGTGCGGATGACTCTTAGGAGTCTCTATGCGTCTATTACTAATCAAAAAGCCAATATTCTACGGGATTTGGTTTATCAACAAATTCACCAAGGTGAGTAATTAGACGCGGAGAAAAGGAGACGCGGGGACACGGGGACAAAGAAAATTTTTCTTTTCCTCTCAACAGCAGGTTTGTATCTCAGCTTGTTTTCTTAAAAATTTGTCTCCGTTTCTCCCAATCTCCGCGTCCCCGCGTCATCCCCTCACCCCCCGCATTGCCAAAAGTGCTGTTCCATAGGCTGCTTCCGTATTCACTGACGAAACTACCGGAACTTTTAAATATCTTCCGCGAATAGCCGTCCAAGTATGATTTGCTGCACCACCACCAGCAGTGTAAACGCGCTTTAACCTATCTGCTCCCATTTGCTGTAATAATTCATACCCATGCGCTTCTATGCGGGCAATACTTTCTAACAACCCATGCAGAAAATTCACAGAATTATCTGGGCGTGGTTCTAAGCGTGGGGATAAATTGGGATCGTTAATTGGAAAGCGATCGCCTGCCTTTAACAAGGGATAATAATCTAAGTCGCTGGCTGTAGTAGCATCAATCTCACCACTCAAGCTTTCTAACTCAGCATTAGTAAAGAATTCTCGCAACACTGCACCGCCAGTATTTGAAGCGCCGCCAGTCAGCCACAGCTCGCCTAAGCGATGGCTGTAAATTCCATATCTTGCATCTTCAATTCGCGTGCGACTCAATAGTTTTAATACCAGTGTCGAACCCAAAGAAGTCACCGCTTCCCCTGGTGATTGTGCTCCACTGGCAAGAAAAGCCGCAATACTATCTGTAGTCCCAGCACACGCTACACAATCTTGGCGCAAACCAAACTTAGCTGCAATTTCTGGGCGTAATTCAGCAATAGGTGTACCAGGAGGCAATATTTGAGGTAGCTGGATTGGTATTTGCAACTTTGTTAGCCATTCTGGGTATTTCAACTTTTCAACGTCATAACCCAGCTTTAAGGCATTGTGGTAGTCGCTAACACCTAAGTGCCCATGCAGCAGAAATGCTAGCCAGTCTGCTTGATGCAGGAAATATCGTGCTTTGCTAAAGGAAGGTAACTGCGCCATCCACAGAAGTTTAGCCAGGCTAGAAGTAGCGCTTACTACTGTATGATTTTCTGGAGCGATACTCTTTAACTGCTCTAGCATCACCGATCCCCGTGGATCGTTATAAAGTATAGGTGCATCTACAGACTTACCTGCTGCGTCTACTAGCAAGATAGTGGAAGAAGTCCCATTAATAGCGATCGCCTTAATTTCTCGCCGCAGTTGTTCAGGAATCGATGCTAAGAGAGTAAATAAAGCCGTCTGCCAAATATCTACCCAGTCAGTCGAATTTTCCCAAGGGTACTTGATCTGGAACTGGATGCAAGCTTCATTGTCAATCAACGTAGCCCTTGCGCCAGATGTACCAAAGTCGATCCCCAGAAACAAATCCATAGATTGATATATTTTCTTTAAAAAGAATAACGAATGACTACTGAGCGATCGCTGCTTTTGTTGCATCTTGTAACAAGATATTCCCCAATCCTCGCAAAACAGGGAAAAGTAGTAAACGAACTATTCAAAATGCATTGAGTTTAGGAGGTTTCCAACCATGCCTATATCACACAGTTTCTTTCTCGCTGTAACGTCCATCTCAGATACTCAAGTCTACATCGCTTTGGTTGTGGCGCTGGTTCCAGGTGTTCTAGCTTGGCGTTTAGCTACAGAACTTTACAAATAAGCCATAGTGTGACACAGTTGTTGGGCTAAGAAGCCTGGCATTAGTGAGTGAACTTGATCGACACTTGGAGCCTTAGGCAAGTAAGTGTTTGACTAAGGCTACTTACGTATGCCAGGTTTATTTTTTGGCTTTGAATACACGTGTAGCAATTTCCGAAAAATGAAGTAATATGGCAGCTAAATCAAGCCCTAATTGTTAGAAGTAGGCTTTTTAGGCTGTTCTGCTTGAATTTACGAGGTCTTTTTTACCATCATGAACGCTATTCAACCGTCTATCCCGCTACAACCGATACAAAAACGCCGGGTTGCGCCTCGACCAAAGCGGCATCTGCGTCAACGATCGCATCAAGTAATGGCTATGGAAGTAACAGCCAAGATAGCCGTTAATCTGGCAATTTCAGCAGCCGCGGTTTCCGCCCTCATGCAACTTTTGCCCTATCACTGGTTACAGCAAGAAAAATTGCGGGAAATGCGTACTGAGGTCAAGCAAATGGAAGGACGTGTGAATATTTTGCAAGCAGAATTTAGCCGAAACTTCGATCCCTCTCAAGCCAAAAGTATTATGCAACAACAAAGCTACCGATTCGACCCTAATCAGCGTCAGATCGTGATCACGAATCCGGATGCAACAGAAGCAGCTAGCCAATCGGAGTCATCAACTTCAGCACAATAGCCAACCCAGAATTATTGAAGTTCTTTATGTTGTGGCTGTGTATCAACAACTTGTGTAAGTAAATTAGCTAATTGTTGAATAAGTGCCTAGTGCAAGAAAGCAGAAAAGATGTTGTCTGTGAAAACTAGATAGTTATTTGCGCTACACTGCACTAATTAAAATTTATTAGCCATTAATAATACAGGGTCGCTATACTCTACTCAAAATTTAGATTTTACAGTCCTTTAGAGGATTAATCTACCAATCAGGATGTTCAGGAGATAGCAGTTCGGTTAACCAATTTTCAAGTTGTATACGTAAGCGCCAACCAGGAACATCTTTTCTTGCGGGTAGTTGAGTCAGGGCACGACGATAATCAGCGATCGCGCAATTCCAGTCTCCCCAAAGATGATAAGTTCTGCCTCTCTCAGCCCAGATGTGACCTTCTAGCTGCCCGAAAAGTAGTGCGACATCAAAATTCTCAATTGCCTCTTCGTATTGCCCCAATTCGCGCCAGGTGATGCCTCGGTTAATGCGTGCCCGCACATGGCTAGGATTCAAATCAATCGCCCGATCGTAATCAGCGATCGCCGCAGCTAATTTTCCACAACCAGCATAGTAATTTGCTCGGTTATTATAAGCACTAGCCAAACTAGGATTAATTTGCAGTGCTGTATTATAGTCACAAAAGGCTTTTTGGGTTTCGCCGCTTTGAAAATAAATCAGCCCTCGATTGTTGTAATCAACAGCATTTTGAGGATGACGGCGGATGAGTTGGCTTAACAGAGCGATCGCCTTCATGTAATCGCCTCTTTGAGCTAACCTCAAAGCACAAGAGCGTACATGACTGTCTTCTAAGTCTAAATTACTGCTTAATTTTATCGTTTTATTTGATACTAATTCATCTAAGTTATTTTGCTTATCTCCAAAAGATAAATAGGAGTTATTAGTCATATAATCCTGCCGTATATAGTTGTTTTTTGAAATCAAAATATAGTTATTATGCTGCTAGTAGCTTGTTTGTTATGTAAGTTCTGAGGGTGTCTATAATTACTCAACCATTCAAACCACAGTAATTGAAAAACTTTATCTCATATCAATAATTGATGATTCAATCTCATCATAGATACCTCATCCCCAGGTTAAATTCCAGAAAAAGCAAATATCAATCTCAAAGACTAGTCAAGTAGTGAGAGCGACAAATTGGTAGAATGCCAACAAGCCGTTCATGAGAGATGACGCAGAGCACAAAGGAATGTAGCAATGATCGAAATGCAAAACAAACCTTGGTCGAATCCCTTAGCTTGAGCTATGGGTTTGTCCTCATTACCGTGTCTATTTCTAGATTCGCATCTAACGGTTCCAGCTTCTAGTTCCTTAATCTGACTTTTAAGTTTTGAGAAAATTTTCTTATGACAATTGCAATTTCTTACCCCAATGCCCCCGATTTAACTGCTGATGATTACATTGTGATCGGCTTGGCAACATGCTTTGTCAAGGAAGATGGAGAAGTTCATCAAGTTGAAGTTATTGAACCTATTCCTTCTGCGGCTTTGGAAGCAGTGATGAAAGGTATTCCCACTTCATATAAGTTTGCTTGGGCAACAAATTTAGCCTCTGTCCTGAACGGTGATACACTCTCAGCTCCAGCTAGCTTCCCAGAATCGGCTCAGTTCGCGGATGAGTTTGTACCACGACTGTTTGCGGCAGCTCGTACTTATAAACGTCGTGAGATTACAAAATCTCTTATTCCTTTAGGTACAACCTACACAGAGTTCAATTACTCCACTGAACGCAAGCGTGTACTAAATGCTGCCAGGGTAGTTACCAAAGAAGACAACGTTAAACAACACTCCCACACCCATAAAGTTCTTTAACATTCAAGAAGGGAACAGAATTTCCTATTCTCTGTTGTTGAAACTGATTTTTTTGGAGATTTCGGATTTTAGGGCAACCAAATATTAATAGCGAATTGACGAAAATTAAATCTGCTTCCTCTGAGTTTTAATATTAAGCCTCAATTCGCCATATTTTTTGTAGAAACTATAATGAAGACCTTTGATGTGGTAGTTGTAGGTGCAGGCCCAGCTGGAGGGCACTGTGCGAGATTATTAGCGAAGGCTGGTCAAAAGGTTTTGCTAGTAGAGCGATACGAAAACTTTTCTGTAAACAGCTTCTCCAGTGCCGGAACTCCCATAGAAACATTGGCTAAGTTCGATCTACCTAATGAAGTTATAGGTAGTTATTGGCAAGGAATTAAAATTGTCACCACCAATCTTAATGAAACTTGGAATTCACCTAAACCTCTGGGTGTGGTTTTAGATTTTACTAAATTAAGGGAATTCTTAGCTCATGAAGTTAAAGCCAATGGTGGCGAGGTTTGGCTAGGGTATTTTTACCTGAGAAAAGAAGAGTCAGCAGAGCAAACTATTCTATTTTTTAAATCAAAAAAGGAAGGGGAGATCAAAGTTGGCGCAAAAGTCGTAGTCGATGCAACTGGCCCATCTAGAGCAGTCATATATAACAAAGGAGAAGCTCAACCATTATTCCACAGTGGCACAGGAATTGAATATCTCTTAGAAGTAGCACCAGAGGATTACGAAAAACACTGCGATCGCTTAACTTTTTTCCTGGGGCATAAATGGATGCCAAAAGGATATTCTTGGATATTTCCTATGGAGAAACCCAAGTTAAAAGTTGGGGCTGGATTATTAAATTCCCAGCATCAATTAATTCAAAAAGCTGAACCAATAAAATATTATATTGAACTCATAATTAAAGACTATATTCAACCCAAAGAATACAAAATTTTGGATATTCATGGAGCAACCCTAAAATATAGCCAGGGATTGCAGGATAAGTATTATAGAAAAAACATTATAGCTATAGGAGATGCGGTCTCTACTGTTAACTTTTTAGGAGGTGAAGGCATTAGACATGGTATGTGTAGCGCTGAAGTGGCTGTTAAATATATTGAAAAATATTTAAATGGTGAAGCTTCAGATTTTAAAAAATATCAAAAAGAGATGTACAAAATATTTTATAAAAAATGGATAATTTCCGAGAAACTTGGACTAAAGAAATATTTGCTTGATAGTGACAATATAGTAGATCGGTCAATAACTTATCTTAAATATTTGAATATTCATGAAATAATGGATCTGCTCTTCAACTATAAATTTGCAAAATTTTCTAAGATATTTGTAGTTAGGTTAGTTATAAAAAGTCTGGCATTTTTACGAAAAAGCTTTGGTTTGAAAATTTCTTAATTTCTATTACCTGCATATAGATCTCCTCCAGATCCCCGACTTCTTTAAGAAGTCGGGGATCTGGACAACAATCTACAGATGTTTTAACGATAATTTGTAAATTGCAAAGCTACAGGTAAGTCTTCTTGCTTTAAACGTTGGATGATAGCTTGCAATTCGTCCTTAGATTTAGCCGTTACTCGCACTGCATCGCCTTGAATCGAGGCTTGCACCTTTTTAAATTCATCTCGAATCAATTTAGAAATCTGTTTGGCAATTTCTTGACTAATGCCTTTTTTGAGTTTAATTTCTTGTCGTACACGATTACCGCTGGCTGATTCAACTTTGCCAAAATCAAAGATTTTCTGAGAAAGATTGCGTTTAGCAGCTTTTTCTCGAAGAATGTTGTGCACAGAATCTAAAGTAAACTCACTATCGGTGTTAACGTCAATGCTTTCCTCACCTAACTCAACAGTAGTTGCAGTATCTTTGAGGTCGTACCGGCCTTTGATTTCTCGCACAACTTGATCGACGGCGTTGACCAATTCTTGTCGGTCAAAGTCACTCACAATGTCAAAGGAATAATTAGAAGCCATAGCACATCTTTGAATTCTGGATGTTTGGATGTGAAATAGGGATTAGAGATGGTCAATTGATAATTACTACCCTCCTCTGTATCCCTCCTTTGCGATCGCAGATAAAAGAACAGCAGAAATAGGTGGTTGTCATAGCATCATCAACCAAATCCATAAATAGCATTAATTGTCGATCATGGGCAATCAGGAGAACCTATTACCCATGAACTATTTGTAGTTTCTCTTCTTTAGAATTACACTCACGCAAACTCAGCCTCACCTTAGTCAAAGTAGAAAAGTGTGACCACTTTTCTCTGTTCTTCTGCATCTTTACAAGTTTGTAGCAGGGTGCGGCTGTCGTGAAATGCAAAGCAAATCAGTTGCTGGCAGCGGGATATTATCTCCTTATTGCAAATGTAACTCGCTTCGGCGAGGGACAGATTATCGTTACTAGGATTTTCTACTAGGTGCATTACCAGTTCTAACTGCTGACGCGATTCATGCGGCTGGCGTTCTAGGCTTTGGGGTAGAATCACCGTCAACAAATTGGGGTCAGCGCGCATTGCGCCTTTGATGGCAGCGGAATTGGTACCTGTAGCCCCAGAAGTGATCACCCGATTGCCTGATAAAACCAAGGCATAGGTCATCATTTCAATGAGATTCTGGTGCGTAATTGGGACATGACGGGAACCCAGCAAGGCAATTCGTTTAGAACCTGTTTGCTGGATTGTCGCTAGTTCTTGCGCTAATGTATCGAGGTTGATGAGGTCTGTTGACTGGCTCAAAGATGAACGTAATGAGATGAAACGACCCAGATATTTTACCAAACAGAGTGTAAGTGCGAAGCTTACTTGAGTTAGACATTGCTACGTTTTCGCAATTAATGGCTTCGGTAGTTACATTTCTGGGTTAAAAAAAGCTAAGGAGCCTCCAGACTCACCCTTAGACGCTTGACAAGGGTACTGAAAATAAAACTTTTTTGAGGAAATCAAGAAGGTTGAAAGTAAATTTACAAAAATATGCTTGTATTTTGATTACCTACTACAACCAAGCATATCCTCATGGGGCTGAGGAAAAGCCCGCCATCTCCTAGGTGGTGATAGCGAACTGATTCCTCGGCAGTAATAAAATCCTCTAATAGATAACTGAGCATTTATGCTCTCAACTTTTGAGTTGATGAGGCTAAGGTAACGCTGCTGCTGGACTTAACCCAAGTTTAGACAACAAGCGTTCTAGGTCAAAATGCTCGCCCATCAACTCACGAATGCACTCTACCTTGATCGGTTCGTGAACACGTACTTGTCCAAACGTGCGATCTACAATTTCTACAGTGGTGAGGGTATCTAAATCAACAGACAAAATGGGAATTTCTAGCTCGTCAGCACGACTAAGGATAAACTCGGGAGGTGGGAGTTGTCCTGTGAGGATTAGGCATTGGGTAGAAGTTTCCAATGCTGCTTGCTGAATTTCCACGCGATCGCCCCCTGTCACCACTGCCATATTCCGGCGTTTGCGGAAGTATTTGACAGCAGCGTTGACATTCATTGCACCAATTGCTAAACTTTCGACCATTAAATCTAGGCGATCGCTACGACAGAGAACTTCAGCTTTTAACTGCTTGACTAGTTCGCCGACGCTGACACTGCGTAGTAAGTCGCTTTTTGGTAACATTGCCAACACAGGAATTCCCTGCTGCTCTAAGAACGGGCGTAAGAGATTTGTTACAGATTCTAGTTTTTCGCTTGGAATATCATTAATCACTACACCAATTAAGCGATCGCCTATACCTTGCTTGGCAGATAATAGCGCTTCAACCGAGAGCAAAGATTTGTAGCGTGCTACCAACAATACACTGGCATCTAATGCTTCAGCCACTTCTGGCAAAGATAAGTTAAATAAATTACCTTCTGCCAAATCACCAGGTCCCTCTAGCAACACCAAATCTCCCTTGGAAATTGGTAAATATCGCTGTACTAGGGACTGCTGATAATCAGTTTTGTCTTCACCACGTAAGCGTTTTTGCACAGTTACTTCATCCAAAGCCAGCATTGTTGGTGCAACACGATTTTCGCTCAGGTTAAGGCTATGGGCAATGAACTGGACATCTTCCTCAAAGGCGCTACCAACAGATACATTGAAACACGTACCTAAAGGTTTGCCGTAGGAAATATCCAGTCCTGTTTGCTGTAGCTGATAAGACAAACCTAGAACTGTAGCGGATTTACCACTGTAAGTCTCAGTTGATCCAATCAGCAAATATTTCGCGGATTTTGGCACACATGCACTCCTAAATTCAAAAGGAAGTAGAATCCAGCTTGGTGTTTTCTAATTTTAGGTCGAACATAGCCATCGCTGTTGTTACAAACCTCATGTATAGGAGTTATTGCTCAAATCGCCAGAAAAATGAATGATTCAAGATAAAGCCTTCTACTGGCGATATTACGACAATAATTGTGAAATTTTCAGGCTGCGCCAGATTTATTCATCTATACGCAGCAGCTTGCGATAAAAAGCTTGAGAGAAATCGGTCAAGCGATGGCGTTTATAGTTGTCCATCAATTCAATTAAATATGTTATGAACTCGGAACTTGCCATCATCACCTCGTAACTTAGATCTGCATCGCCGTCAAACTGCATTCGGCAACGGGTCAAGTCTGAAGGTAGACTAGCAACATTCCAGGTGGCGACAAAGGGAATATTGTCACTAGCCTCTATTTTACGGTGACCTTCCAAAACGCCTTTTTGATAAAGACTGATGGCATAGGGTAAGAAATTGCGTCTGCTGCCCTGAATGTATGGAAGGTAAACACTTGCTTGCTGTGGGGTGGCTGGCTGAAGTTGCTCAATAGACATTGTTGATTATTCCTCAAGTTATGTAAAAGTAACTGGGGATGAAAGTTTGGGTAAAGAAGTAGGAGTAGGGAACACAAGAGAGAATTTTTCCCATTCTTGCGCCCGATTACTGGAGTATCTGGTATTGCGGGGAAGTAGGGGTCAATACTAAGTATTCCCAAAAAATTCTGGTTTACACATTCTCGGAAGATGAGGTAAGGATTCTACTTTCTGCCGAATACTGCTGAGTTGCGAGTTATACGAACTTGAATAGCAAAACAATCAATGGAAAAGCCTTTGGCAGCGCCATCTGTGGTCAAGGCAATAAAGTTACTGTTAAGAAATATGTGAATGTCAGGTACAATAGGGTCGCATTAGCTTTTATTGAAGCTGAGAGCAATAACAATCAAAAATCTCTTCTATCTAGAGATAGATGCTGTTATTGTGACTTCTCTCAACAACTAGCTGTTGCTACTTGGCGATCGCTTTACCTCAACTAGAGTTGCCATTCATCAGCAATTCTACTGGCTCTATTTTGAGTCAGAAACGGTAAAAAATTACTGCCAATCCAGGGAGCTCAAGGTTATACAGTTTGGTGTTACCTGATTCTCAGCTTCTTTACAGGCGTAGACAAATAGTGGTTTTTGAATCAAGTAACCTATGCCAGCGAATTTCTGGCCCGAAGACGATTCTAGCAACGAGCTTGCTCCGCTTAACTCTCTGTTGTCTGACCTCTCAGCAACCGAGGAGTTAGTAGTAGATACAGAACCTTTGTTTCTACCATTCCGGTTTCAAGGACGCAGACGCAAAGCGGCTCTAGTTTTGACTATAGTCTGGAGTAGCACGATCGCTCTGCATTTAGCTTCCTGGGGTTTTTTATTCGTACTGGGACTGACCACTATTCTGGGTATTCACGCTTTGGAGGTGGTATTTGCCAAACCCCGGCGTCATCCAAAACAAATACAGGGAGATTTACCTTCTGTTTCTGTTTTAGTGTCAGCCAAAAATGAGGAAGCAGTAATTGGCAGATTAGTCAAGAGTCTTTGCAGTCTGGAATATCCAGATGGAAAGTACGAACTATGGATTATTGACGATAACAGCAGTGACAGCACACCGGAGTTATTAACAGAACTGGCAAAGGAATACAAACAACTTAAGATTCTCCGGCGTTCAGCGCAAGCTACTGGCGGTAAGTCTGGGGCATTGAATCAAGTTTTACCTCTGACTAAGGGCGAAATCATCGCCGTGTTTGATGCCGATGCTCAAGTATCACCAGACTTGTTGCAACAGGTAGTACCTTTGTTCCAAAGAGAAAAGGTAGGGGCGGTGCAGGTACGAAAAGCGATCGCCAATGCCAAAGAAAATTTTTGGACTAAAGGCCAAATGGCGGAGATGGCGCTTGATACCTATTTTCAGCAACAACGGACTGCCCTTGGTGGGATTGGCGAACTGCGGGGTAACGGTCAATTTGTCCGGCGCGCAGCGTTGGCAAGTTGCGGTGGGTGGAACGAAGAAACGATCACCGATGACTTGGATTTGACCCTGCGCTTACATCTAGACAACTGGGATATTGAGTGTGTATTCTCGCCAGCGGTAGAAGAAGAAGGGGTGACAAATGCGATCGCACTTTGGCATCAGCGCAACCGTTGGGCAGAAGGTGGATATCAGCGCTATTTGGATTACTGGGATTTGCTCCTGAAAAATCGCTTGGGGGTGCGCAAAACCTGGGATCTACTGAGCTTTATGCTGATTATGTATATCTTACCAACGGCAGCAGTACCAGATTTATTAATGGCGATCGCTCGCCATCGTCCACCAATCTTAGGCCCCATCACTGGCTTGTCTGTTAGCTTGTCAATGATCGGGATGTTCACTGGTTTGAGGCGGATTCATCAAGGGCAAAAATTCCAGTTTTCTACATATTTACTGTTACTGCTGCAAACTCTACGTGGCACTTTATATATGTTCCACTGGTTGGTAGTCATGAGCAGTGCTACTGCCCGGATGTCATTACGGCAAAAACGCCTGAAATGGGTAAAAACTGTGCATACAGGCATAGAGAAAGCGTAAAACAGTCAAGGGACAAAGATTATTTTTCCTTTGTCCCCTTTCCCTCATCTCCTGATTTCTATTCATCATCGAGATCTGATTCATCTAGCAAATCAGATCCAACCATAGTTTCAGAAAAAGCTGCTGCATCATCTGACAGGCGGATGATTTGGCCTTGAAAAAATTCTGCTAATCGCTGAGCTGCGATCGCTACTTCATCAGTTTCCCAATCACCAGAAGTTGTTGGGGTTGGAGGCGGTGGCAAAGTTTGCACGCTACTGTTACCTTTAGGCGCTGACTCAGTTTTTGTTGGTGCTGGTGTGGGTGTTGGCTGTACTGGCGCAGGTGGTGGAATTTGCTTGTCGTAACTGGGAGGCGATGGCTGCTTAAGCTTCGATGAGCCATTAGCTGGAGACTCTTTCTTCGCTGAAGTAGAGGTTGAGGGATTTCCGATTTCTAAGCTGACTTTGACTTCCCGCTGGAAAGTTTGCTGAAAAGCAGCTGTAATCATCTGCAAGTCAGTTTGAACTTTTTTATACCATGCTGATTTCACACCAACACGGGCATAGGCACCATCAAATTCCATGAGATGGCACATTTGCCGCAGTAACTCTCGCCTGGGTATCTGTTGAATATTACTGAGGACTTGCTGCCAAACTTGGGTAAAATCCGCTTCTGTCTCTTCAATTAACTCTGGTACTGGTGGTGATGCTGCTGGGGTTACTGGTTGTACCGGTGGATGTAATGGCTGCGGTTCCTCAGGTGGCTGAGAAACGGTGATAGTCTCTGAAGGCTGTGATGATACAGCCTTCAAAGCAGAGATGTTATTTGCTGGCGGTGAGAGTGGGGAAACCGGGGGTGAAGCAACAGTAGGAGCAGAGGAGATGATGGGAGGTGAGCTTGGTGATACAACTGGCGCGCTTACTCTTGGTGCTACGCTTGCGGCTTGCACCGGAATATTTGCACTTGGTAACAATCCCAGCAATGTCACCTCTAACCACAAACGTGGCTGGGTTGTGTTTTTAATTTGTACTTCTGCTTCGCGTAAATGTTTCTGTCCTGCCAAAATTGTACTTATGTCTAGCTTCTGGGCTAATCCAATAAATGCTTGCCAGGTTTGCTGAGTACAAGCAACCAAATCATGGCGGTTAGGTGCAGTTTTCGCAATGAGTAAATCACGATAGCAAGCGGCGAGATTTTGCAAAATAGTCAGCGGTTCTCGACCACGATTGAGGATGTTGCGAGTAGAGTCGAGAACTGCTTCTGCATGATCTTGAGCGATCGCATCTAACAGCGCTAGCAAGTCCCGTTCGCTGACTGAACCAACTAAATCCCAAACTCTGTCTGGGATGATTTCGCCCGACAACAGCGCTAATTGGTCGAGTAGACTTTCCGCATCCCGCAATCCTCCCTGAGCAATTTGAGCTACTAAGGTGACAGCATCCAGGGAAATATGAATGTTTTCTTTGTGAGCGATCGCACTTAAATGCTTGACCATCGCCTCTAAGTTGATGCGTCTAAAATCAAACCTTTGACAGCGGGAAATAATTGTGGGCAATACTCGCTGGGGGTCGGTTGTCGCTAGTACAAAGACCACGTGTTTTGGTGGCTCTTCCAGTGTTTTTAGTAACGCATTGAACGCCTGGGTACTGAGCATATGGCAATTATGAACCAACAGCCCATTTGCCACAAAGTTATGGTTGTCTTCAACTTCAATATCGTAGACTTGCTCAACCCCAGCGAGGTAAACAGATTCTACCGTCGCCAAATTTGTAAATGAGGCTGCCGCATCCACATTCACAGGAGATAGTATCTTCACTCCTTCTTTTACGTCCTTTGCTGCTACCCATCCCCGATCTGTCCTAACTAAATGATTGCCAGTACATCTGATTTCTCCTTTGGTAGTTTTGATGACTAGAGTTTGACGTTCTCCTTGGTCTAACCAGCGTACAACTTGCTTAAATTCCCACTTTTCTGATGAGTCATTGTAACTAAGGACTCTCTTGTTCTTGATATTGGGATCATCAATTCTCAGAAGTCCTTCATCAGTTAAAACTAGGGAATCTCCAGTCAAGCATTCGTCGATGACATACACCTTATAGCGGCACTGTACAGGAGCGAACTGCGCCTTTTCAATAATTTCGCGGATGTTATCAACACCAGTGTTGCTGGCCGCGTCGATTTCAATTACATCTAAGGAGTAACCCTTAGTAATACCCTGACAAACATCGCATACGCCACAGGGTTCGGCAGTCGGTTTACCACTCCCAAGACAATTGAGGGATTTGGCGAGAATCCGCGCACTAGAAGTTTTTCCTGTACCTCTAGGTCCAGTAAACAAATAGGCTGGAGCGATTTTAGATGAGCAGATCGCGTTAGTGAGGGTAGTAGCGATCGCCTCTTGTCCCACTAGTTCAGCAAAACTCTTTGGGCGATACTTGTGGTGCAGTGGTTCGTAAGACATAAGATTGCAGCACCCAGTCGAGTTTGGGATTCTACGATGAGGATATTTTTAGAGGTTAAACTTGCCTTTTTTGACTTCAGGGCACTTGCTACAACAGTAAGGCAGCATGGTGAGTCTAAGTCTAGACTAGGGTTAGTCGAATTCTACTCCCAAGGAGATCCGCAGGGCAGCTTACCTGAGGCTAGATTAACAAGTTTGCTACTTTTTCCCATGAAAAAATGTCTTGGGAAACCCCAAATTCTTGTTTCCAAATCATTAACTACTGTTTAACAGTTAGTACACTATTTTTATATTGGTTATTGTTACTCAGTTGTTAGATTCAAAATTTATGTGCTTTCGTGTAGCACTTTTTTAGCCATATTTGTACAGGCACAACCGAAGAGGTTTTCTCCTGTGGCAATACACCAATTATATCAGATGAGGACTGGTCTTAAAAGTTAAATGGCTATATTTTATACTTTTAAATTTAAGTATTATAATTAGCCTTTGTTCTCTGCTCCTGCTGCCCCTACTTCGATATCAAGCGTAGCTTTTAGCTTTTGCGCTATATCTGGTAAACTACCGAGAACCAAACTCTACTTTAGTCTATTCTTCGAGTTTTGCGTTGCAGCATGAGCAATAGAAAGTTTTTTCAAACAGGAGTTCATGACTGTAGATGAATTATTGAATTGATTAAGGCTATAGTACAGTGCGATCGCTACAATCTTAGGGTAACGAATACTCAATGGTGCAGCAGATGCTCAGGCGGCTAATTCAGTGGCTTAAAAAGTTTTTTCAAAGCTTGTTTGGGGCGAAACCAACCCGCTCTCAAGTTAGGAGAGATATCCCCCAAGAACCACCGCCACAACTCAGCGATACAGATTTGGAATTTCTGTTCAACGAACTTTTGGAAGGCGTGCATCAAGCACGAGGCCAAGCGTGGGCAGTAAAGTGGCTAAATAATATTGAACATCGCATCCCGACTGAACGTTGGGTTCAGTGGTTAGGGGTTTTAGGAGAAAGATTGCTAGCATCACCGACACCTAATAATGAATTAGCAACGCGGTTAGTACAATTAGGTGACCTAGGTGTTGGTGAAGTAGGAGACGTTGCCTATGATATTGGGATGCAACTTTTGACGCGCAATCAAGGCGGTGAGCCAATTTGGGAATATGCAGGGCCAGATGCTGTGAAAGTATCACCACCCCAAGAGAGCGAATCGTTAGCAGATGCAGCGCAGACAGAAGATAATTTCTCCGAGGAAGGTTACCAAACCGTTACATTGGAACAATTGTTTGCCATGATGCAGGAGGATGAAACCTTATGCCAGCAGGTTGCCCAACAACTGGGTCTGGAAACAAACGATCCCCAAGCTATTATTCAAGCATTAATTAATCAGTACCATGCTGCAAATCAAGAGGCTACAGAACAAACAGAATCTTGACTTTCCTGGCCAAAAGCAAAAAAATAGTGCCACAGCGGAGAATTCAAAATTCCAGTTGAGGTCAACCATCATATTCTCTAATGACCTATGCCTCATGCCTCATTTTCAAGCTAAACTCCCACAGGATAAAGCCCACAACAAGGGCATGAAAATATTTCTTTCCCTGTTCCCTGTTCCCTGTTCCCTGTTTTCAAGACAGTTCACAACTTTTTCATCTTGTTAATGGTGGGTTTTTACGTAATTCACGATCTTTTTAACACAACGATGGCTACAATCTAGGTTAAACAAAATCCAAGAGTGTGACAGATGCTCAGGCGTCTATTTCAGTGGCTTAAAAAGTTATTTCAGCATCCGTTTAGCAGTCAGAAAGCTAGATCTCTAAATGCTGCCAGGGGATATAGGGTGGTAAATTCACCACCCGAGCTTACCAATGCGGATTTAGAACTGTTATTTACGCAGTTGTTAGAAGGCGTGCAACAAGCACGAGGCAGACAGTGGGCGCTGAAGTACCTGCAACGGATGGAAAATCGGATTCCTGATGAGCGCTGGATAGATTGGCTGTTGAACTTTGGTGAAAGATTGTTAAGTTCACCTGCACCTAACCATCA
This sequence comes from Nostoc sp. 106C, assembly GCF_002154725.1. Classification (GTDB taxonomy): domain Bacteria; phylum Cyanobacteriota; class Cyanobacteriia; order Cyanobacteriales; family Nostocaceae; genus Aulosira. The sequence goes on from NZ_MTAW01000082.1 coordinate 42,714, forward strand.
GTTAGCAGCGCGGATGATCCAGCTGGGTGAACTGGGGATCGGCAGAATCGGAGACCTTTCTTATGATATTGGTCTAAGCCTCCTAAAGCGCAACTCAGCGACACGATATGAAGAGATTGAGGAGCTAGATCATCATGTGGTTATGGAAAGTAAAAGACCTGAAGACCACTTGCTAAACTCTCCTGGGCAGGAGTTGATCCGTAACTTGGGCGATCGCTTGTGGGATTATGACGACGATGAAACTGAAATACTCCCAATACCTGAGATCGCCTCTGTTGAAGAAGCATGGACGGGGAATATAGGGGAAGTTTTGTGGGAGTATGAAGGAGAAGATGCCGAAATTCCAACGCGAGCAGCTCTCCTCGATCCTGAAGAAGACGATGAGATCGCCAACTTATTCGATTTGTTTTCGGAGCCGGAAGAACAAGAGAACACAACCACAACACCAGTTACTAACCTGTCACCCCCCGCAGAAGATACGAGCCTGACACCCCCCACAGAAAACACGAATCTGAGTCCTCCTCCAGAAGATGGCAAAGGAGAATTATCAGAAACGGCGACATGGGATAAATCTTTGGCGAAATTAGAGCCTACAGTAGCCCAAGCCTTTGATGAGTTGTTGGTCAGGTTAGATCAAAGTACTTCTTTAGTCCAAGAACTTGCTTCGGAATTGGCAATTCAGCGCAATAATTCGCAAATCATTCCGCAGCAAAAAATTGATCGGGCGCAAGCTTGGTTTTACCAAGGTCTTCAGCAAGCTAGAACTGGGGATTTGTTAGGAGCGATCGCATCTTACGACGCCGCAATCGAACTCAAACCCCATGTTGATGAATATTGGTTTAACCGAGCCTTGACACTATTTCATTTAGAACATTTTGTTGAGGCGATCGCATCTTACGAAAAAGCCATAGAACTTAAACCCGATTACTACAAAGCTTGGTATAACCGGGGTGGAATTCTGGGTGAATTAGGGCAATTTGACGAAGCTGTGATTTCTTTTGAGCGAGTAATCGCCATCAAACCAGATTTTCCTGAAGCATGGTCTAGCAGAGGTTTAGCACTCATGAAGTTAGGGCAATTATTAGAAGCAATTGCCAGTTACGACCAAGCTTTACTTCTACAACCACAAGACCCGGAAAACTGGTATTACCGAGGTATAGCCTTGGGTGTTAGCGAGCAACATGAAGAAGCGATCGCCTCTTACGATAAAGCCTTAGAAATTCAACCAGATTACTATGAAGTCTGGATCGATCGGGGCGTGGTGCTGTTTAATTTGGGACAGTGGTCAGAAGCGATCGCCTCTTGGGACAAAGCACTCTCGATTCAAGCCGACTTCTACCTAGCTTGGTATAACCGAGGTGTAGCTTTAGAAAATTTAGGACGCCGCGAAGAAGCAATTGACTCCTATCGCAAAGCGATAGCCATCAAACCAGACTTCCATTTAGCTTGGTACAACCAAGCGGTGGCGCTGTTTTATTTAGGACGATATGCAGATGCGATCGCTTCTTATGATAGTGCTTTACAAATTAAATTTGATTATTGGGAAGCTTGGATTGGGCGAGGAACAGCGGCTGGTAATTTAGTTAATCCTGATGCGCTGTCTGGTTTGTTTACTACCATCACAGCTACAAATGCGGCTCTCAAGCAAAGTGGCTATGAAGGAAAATTAGCTAGCTACGAAGCTGGCTTGAAATATGTTCGCCCAGATACTCACCCAGAAGGTTGGGGCAGATTACATTTAGCGATCGCCAATACGCATTACGATCAAGGTAAGAAAGATACTGTCACCCGTAGTCATTGGCAAAAAGCTGTAGCTGAGTATAATCAGGCACTATTAACCTTGACAAGTGAAGATTTTCCCCAGTTGCATCTGGAAGTTTTACAATCTCTAATCAAAACGCTTGTAGGTTTAGGACAAACAGCACAAGCACAAGAATTCCTGAAATACAGCACAAATTTATTACAACAGTTGCTCAGTGATTCTACTCGTACTGATGATAGTAAAAAACAGCTAGCTCTGAAATTTGCAGGCTTAAGGCAATTAGTAGTTGATTTAGCTATAGATTACGGTGACTTAGTTGAAGCGTGGGAAATTGCCGAACAAGCTAAAAATGCTTGTTTAACCTGGCTGCTTGATGGTTGGCAAGAAGAGATTGAGTCACTAAGTTATGCTGAAGTTCAGGCACTACTCAATCCTCAAACAGCAATTATTTACTGGCATATTAGCCCAGCTGCTTTACACACATTCATTCTCAAAGATCAAGCTCCTTCACCTATCCTCGCATTCACGCCGATGCAAGATGCAGGGGTATTCAGCTTAGGAAAAACCCCAATGCGTCTGCACGAAGTTCCCCTTCCCGAAGCAGTTAGACGTTTGATTGCCTTTGAGGATTGGTTAGAAGATTGGAATCAACAATACCAAGAATATTGCAGTAACTCTTCAGATAAACAAAATCAAAGCAACCATTCTTGGCGAGTGGATATGGAACAAAGGCTATTACAGCTAAAAAATATCCTCAACATTTCCACAATCACGCAGGAACTAGAAGGAATTACCAAAATAATTTTAATTCCTCACCGCGACTTGCAAAAACTACCCTTACATGCGCTTTTTTCTCCTTCGGTTGAAGAGGAATTGTCAAGCATAGAGGCGAATTTGACTATTAGCTATTTGCCCAGTGTCCAAACAGGATTAATTGTAGAACCGGAAATTATAGGAGACAAAAATAATCAATTATTCCTCAGCATTGAAAATCCGCATAGTACAGATTATCCCTCACTAAAATTTGCCAAACTCCAAGCGGAAATTGTCAGCCAAATATTCCCTAATTCTCAGCGTATCCAGGGAGCGCAAGCTAATAAAAATAACGTAGCTTATGCATTTGTTGATGACTACAATATATTTCACTTCATAGGGCATATCATTAACAATTCTAGTGAACCAAAAAAATCAGAATTGGTATTAGCTGGTGCAGACAAGCTCACGTTAGAAGAAATCTGTCAACAATCTTTAGTAAGTTACAACCTGGTTAACTTATCGGCTTGTGAAAGTACAATTACAAGTAATCACACAGTTACTAGCGAATATGTGAGTTTAGTTAATGGTTTTCTAAGTGGAGGAGTCTCCCAAGTTGTGAGTACTCTGTGGACTGTAGAATCAGTCGCCAATGACTTGGCAATTGTAGAGTTTTATCGACGACTACAGCCAAATAAATCAGCAGCTACTACCTTAGCTGAAGTTACAGTATGGCTGAGAGAACTAACTGCAAAGGAACTGACGAAATGGTATGAAGATTTACTGAATAATCTACATCCCGAAGATTTAAGAATTAGGACGCATGTAGCAACACAAATGTATAGAAGCAGTAAACTTCCACCAGAGCAAAAACTTTATTCTCATCCTTATTATTGGGCCGCATTTACAATCACAGGTAACCAAACTGAAAGTATTTAAGTATTGATCATGAACTAAAAAACGGACTAGAAGGGCAAATGACAAATAACAAATAACAAAACTATGGAAACTAAAGCGGAAAACTCTACCAGACTAACTTGCGAAGTAGAAATTACATTAGAGGTGATTGGTGGACGCTGGAAAGTTTTGATTATTAGAGAACTAATGTCAGATGTTAAACGCTTTGGTGAATTGCAGCGAGCCTTACCTGGAATTACCCAAAAGATGCTGACTCAGCAACTTAGGGAAATGGAGGATGATGGCATTATTCATCGCGAGGTTTATCCACAAATTCCCCCCAAAGTAGAATATTCACTAACACCTTTGGGGGAAAGCCTACAACCAATTCTCAATGCCATGCATGAATGGGCTGTGAAACATTTTTCTGAAATACGTCGCCATCGAATCGATGAACAGTAATAGTTAGTTCTAGCTGATTTAAGTAAGTTGCTGAGAAAAATTCAATGTATGTTAAGAAATATAAATTTGAAGTAGGGTGTATTATGCCGTAGGCTAACGCACCTTGAATCCTTGCTCTGCTCATGCGTCGGTGCGTTGCGCTGCGCGACAACACACCCTACATTTACATTCCTTAACATAGCTTTAACTGGACTTACCCCATACAAATGTACTAAAGCATCTGAAACATATACCAATTAAAGGTTTCAATTGTTGACTGAAAAAACTGTACCCATGTCTGAGCAATAGCCGTTTTGGTGATCGCGCAGAACATTGTAGATTCAATATGATTAGCGATCGCTTGTAGGCGTGAATGAAGCACATGGCTACAGAAATTTTACTCAGCAATTAAAACCCTTGGAATGCTAAGCTTTTGAGCCTATGTAGGTATATTTGCAGGGGGAAGTCCAGCTTTAAATATCAGCACCGACTTACTTATGACAATTGAAGGGTTCAGATACCCGACTTCTTGAAGAAGTCGGGTATCTTGGTGTTCACGAATAACTTATGATTGCTACAGGGATTTTAATTGATTGCAATTATAATTACTTTTTCCCAAAAATCAGGAATTCTAAGTTTCAATCCCTAATAGGGATTAGATTTAATTGCAATCTCTGAACACCCTGAACTGTTCATTGCGTTGTGGAATTCTAAGTTTCAATCCCTAATAGGGATTAGATTTAATTGCAATTCAGAATAATTTGGCGCAAAATAGGGATAAATTTTGTTTCAATCCCTAATAGGGATTAGATTTAATTGCAATCTTTCTGCGGCTTCGTTTACATAAACCATATCTGTAGTTTCAATCCCTAATAGGGATTAGATTTAATTGCAATTTTGCAGTATTACTCCTTGTTGAGAATAGCTTTATTTTGTGTTTCAATCCCTAATAGGGATTAGATTTAATTGCAATAACTGTTTTACGGGGAAGATGCTCGAATTATTGCGGTTTCAATCCCTAATAGGGATTAGATTTAATTGCAATGCATATTCTTCTTTACAAATTCTTCCGTCTGTAGCTGTAGTTTCAATCCCTAATAGGGATTAGATTTAATTGCAATATAGCGGGCAGTTGGTTTATTGGCGATCGCCGCTGGTTTCAATCCCTAATAGGGATTAGATTTAATTGCAATTTGGGTTTGAGCATGGCACTCACGAGCAAACACATTGGTTTCAATCCCTAATAGGGATTAGATTTAATTGCAATTTAAAAGTTTTAAATTCCATAATTAAGCTCCCCAGTTTCAATCCCTAATAGGGATTAGATTTAATTGCAATTGTTACTGGTGGCAGTGGGTATGAATGCACTTGTCCCGTTTCAATCCCTAATAGGGATTAGATTTAATTGCAATTTCCGTAGTAGAGGTTGAGCTACTTGTTAACTAGTTGTTTCAATCCCTAATAGGGATTAGATTTAATTGCAATAGCCCGGAGTTGAAAGCATGGATATATTTGGTTTTCAAGGTACAGTTGCGTCAACCTGCAATCAAAGTAACTTTTGGGGCATTGAGTTGTCAAGAGTGACATAAGAAAAATACACTCAAAAGCTTGTGTAGTAAGGGTTAGGGAGTTTGCGTCAACCTCCAACTCTATGGAAAATGCTTCAAAACCATAGGCAGTAAGCTTTTGGGGCGCAAAATTTGACTCTTGTTTTCAAACACCTACTGGTTGACGCCAGACTCAAACAAAAAAACTCTGGTATCGATTGGCATTTTGCCACCAACGAATTCAATTTATTGAAAAATTTGGCGTTGCTGAATTATGAGATGATCTAGCCCAATTTGGAACGAATTATCAATGGTTTCAACCGCAGATTCATCCCGTATTTATGCAACGCCAAAAATTTTTATCTTACATTTACTAACTATTGTGCAAATATTCAATCGCCGCTTCTAATTTTGAAGGATATCCTTCAGCAAATCTTTCAAACCACAGCCCTTCTGGTGAGAATGGATCTAATTTGGCTAGCCATTCTTTGGCCTGATTTTTTAAAGCTTCTCGTTGTTTTGCTTTGAGTTTTTCTTGGCGAATTCTTTCCTGTTCTAATTCTTGCTGTCGTTTTAACTCCTCAGCCATATCCTGTTCGACAAAATCAGCCTTAACTTCCTCCAAAAGGCTATCTATTAAAGAGGCTGCTTTTGGTAAGGGTTGGATGAATGGTTGAGCTAAGTTTGGCTGAGGTTGTGGCTGCGGCTGAGAGGGTTTTGCTTCTTCATATTCAGTTTTGAGTTCAGCTAACAGCTTATCAATGGCATCCATTGTTTCAGTCCTGTAAAGAAGATAGCTAGTGTTCTGCTAGTCATTAATGGCATTTAGCAAGACTTCCGATAGGCTCATATCTTCCATATCTTCCATTGTAATGGTGTCGCAAATATCAAACTTAGCACCAGCCCCTTGAAGTTCATCATCTAAGACTTTAAGAAAGCGAGTAGCTTGCGCATCATTACCAACTTGAATGAAGGAAATAGCTAGTTCTTCATCGCGATCCATGTGGCGGGAAGCTTCAATAATGACTTTCATTACTGCTTTGCGATCGTCTGGTTCACCATCGGTAACAACTAAAATTGTCTCACCATTCGGCTTATTTTGTTTAGCAGCCTTGCGTTGGAAGTAATCATCAGTTGCATGTTTTAGAACTCCTGCTAAATCGGTGCTTCCAGAAGGATCATTTTCTCGAAAAATCTGTGATACCTTAGCCGAAGTTACATTTTCATAGCGCTTGAATTTACCAGAAAATACATAAATAGTAATACCATCTGGGTCAAATTGTTCACACTTGCTAGCTAAGGCTAAGGTAGATTCCTGTGCGGCTACCCATCTGGTTCTACCACCTTTTTGATCTGGGGTAGCCATGCTGCCGCTTTTATCGATAATTAAGGTGTAATCACGATTCTCTAGCATTTCTAACTTCTCCAAGTATTTCGTAAAAACTTTTAAATTAGTCAGTTATCGCCTTGATTAATACATCAGTAAGGCTCATATCTTCTAATTCATCTAAAGTAATAGTGTCACAAATATCAAATTTAGCGCCAACACTTTGCAACTCATCATCTATAGCGTGGAGAAACTTTGTGGCTTTGGTATCAGCACCCACTTGAATAAGAGAAATTCTTAATTCTTGAGGATTGTCCAAACGTTGAGTGGCATTGATAATTACTTCAAATACAGCTTGGCGATCGCCTGGCGCACCATCAGTGACAACTAAAATCACTTCTCCTGCTGGCTTGGTTTTGCCATCTGCTTTGCGTTTAAAATAGTTATTAATTGCGTCTTGCAGTACACCAGCTAAGTTGGTTGTATCTCCAGGTATATTTTCTGTGAAAATCTGCTTAATTTTATCTACTGTGACATGATCGTAACGCTTAAATCCTTTAGCAAACAGATAAATCGTGATCCCATCCAGGTCAAACTCTTCACATCTAGCAGCTAAAGCAAATGTTGATTCTTGCAGTGCTGTCCATCTACTTCTGCCATTTTTTTGATCTGTAGTAGCCATACTGGCACTTTGATCAATAATTAAGGTATAATCACGATTTTCTAGCATCGATTAATTCCTCACAACTTGCTGATAATTAATTAAATAAAACTTACAGACTTAGTTACAATTAGTCAGTTATTGCATTCATTAAGACATCTGCAAGGCTCATTTCTTCTAAGTCGTCTAAAGTCACAGTGTCGCAGATATCAAATTTAGCGCCAACACTTTGCAACTGATCATCTAAAGCTTTGAGAAACTTAGTAGCTTGAGGATCTGAACCAACTTGAACAATAGAAATTCCTAATTCTTCATCCCGCTCCATTTGGCGGGTAGCATGAATAATTACTTCAAATACAGCTTTGCGATCGTCTGGTTCGCCATCAGTAATTACTAAAATTGTTTCACCATTGGTTTTGGTTTTACCCGCAGCTTTTCGTTTAAAGTAATTATTGAGTGCGTCTTGGAGTACACCTGCTAAATTGGTCGTCCCAGCAGGATCGTTTTCCTGAAAAATCTGCGCAACTTTAGCTGATGTTACATCATCGTAGCGCTTAAATCTCCCAGAAAATACGTAAACTGTAATCCCATCAGGATCAAACTGTTCGCACTTTCTCGCCAACGCTAGAGTAGATTCTTGTGCTATGTCCCATCTACTTCTCCCACCTGCTTGGTCAGGAGTGGACATACTGCCACTTTTATCAATAATTAATGTATAGTCACGGTCACTCATCATAGTATTCCTTTGATTGTTACCCTGTGGTTCTAGTCTAACCACCGGAATCGACGTTGATATAAGTATTCTCACCCGTATTGTTATATCTGCTACGGATTTGCTACTCAAATCAACCTATTTTAATACCGTTTTCAGTATTTGAGAGGCTGTTGCAATTATGAAGTAGTATTAAAAATTTGTTGTGCAGTCAGGTTGAGTTCTGGGAATGCAGTAGAAATAATGCGGTCATCACCCCTAAATTGAGTAACCTGGTATTCGTCATTAACTAGGTTATAAATTGATAAAGTTGGTTTCTTTGGGCTACCTATATGTTTAATCCCACCCAATCCAAGATAATCGACAATCCAATATTCAGGTATTTTAATTTCCTCATACTTGCCCATCTTTTTATAATAGTCATCACGCCAATTACTACTAACCCTTACGGGTTCGTCAGTTGCTTCAACGCGGCGGCACTTCCTTTAAGTCGGCGGAGCCGCCCAACGGAGTGCCTTGGGAACCCGCGCAACGCACTGACTCACTACTTCAACAACCAAAGGAATAGAAGCGCCACGCTGAACCGTAGAATATTTTGCCCAAAGTTCTTCTGATTTTAAAGCAGGCTTATTGAGGATTAATATGTCTGGAGAGTAAGTGGATTGGCTAGTCGCAGATTGTACCAACGCAGTTTTGGGAACTGAGTAAGGAAATTTTAAGCGTTTGATTTCCGCAGAAATTTCAATATTTAAAAATCCTGTAATATCTTCATGCTCTCCTGTTGGCTGTGACATTTCAACTATTGCTCCATTATGTAGCTCGTAACGTTTATTTGAATTTTCTGGAATCCATTCCAAAAATTATTTAATTGTTATTGGCTTGAATAATGCTTGACTCATAGCTTTTAATCATCTCTCGCAAAAATAGATTTAAGACTAAAATAAATTTAGAGACGTTGCAAGTAACGTCTCTAAAATTCAAAATTGGTATAGCTTTTAAATATAGTTAATGGTGAGGTTTAAGAACTCCTAGTTCTTGCTGTATGGGCAACACATCTAAAATATCGGTTTGAGAACAATATTTTAGATCTTCATAACATTCCAGGCGCAGCAAACGTTGGCCGTGACTGGCTTGGTGTAAAAGTCCTAACAAGTTATCTTGCCATTGAGAGTAAAGAGCGATCGCACTAATCACTTCATCATTCCCAGCTATTTCCTCAGGTGATAGTTGAGTATGTTGCAAAATACTATGGGCGATCGCACCTGCACATACTGTATCTTCTAGAGAAAAACTGCCTTCCCAACCCGAACCGACAATCCAGACAGTCTCCGGTTGCTTTTCAACAAGAAAGTTAACTACCGCAGCACGATTGATCAAAGCTGCTGCAAGTACAGTTGGCGAGTTTTGTACCCGTTGTAAGGCGCGAGTACCATTGGTAGTACTAATAAATAACCGCCGTCCCTGTACCAGTTCTGGTGTGCAATCAAGGGGCGAATTACCCAAGTCAAAGCCAGCTACTTTTGAACCACCGCGTTCTCCAGCTCGCAGCCGTTTAACAGGGGGCCATTGTTCGCTAACTTCGATGAGTTGATCTAAATCGCTGAACACTTGTACAGCTTCGCCCCCAGCTGCCAAAACTGTTGCCATTGTGCTAGTAGCTCGCAGAACATCCACTGCGATCGCACATGCTGGAGCTTGATCTGTTGGAGTTAATTCCGGGGTGTGATAAACGAATAGCTTCACGTTTTAGATAAGCCTGATCTAATGCTGCCGAGAAACATTTTAACCAGTTGATGCCATATAACGTAAGTAAAAATTCTCAACAGTTAAGAGTGAGGATGCTCTATGATGCTCTGATGCAGGGACAGAAAGACGCAGAGATTGATAATAGTTATGGGTTTGTCATTGGTCATTGGTCATTGGTCACTAGGCATTGAGGATTTTTTCTCCTGCTCCCTTTTCACCCCACCCTCTCCCACACTCCCTTGTCCCCCTTGTCCTTTTTCACCCCTGGCGGTCAAATTTTTTCATCGGAGCTGCCATCTGCCTTTCTTCGCTCAAATCAGCAGACTGAACTTCTATCACGCCTCGGAACATATTCATACCGCAGGTAAAACTATAAGTACCTGGATTATCGGGTGTAAACTCAATGGCTGTGACTTTGTTGAGTGGCAAATCTTGGGCGATGTGGAAATCTGGGAGCTTGATTTTTGCTAAACAATTGCTAGAGTCACGTCGCAGAAAATTCAGGCGGACTGGCTGCTTCGCATTAACTACAACTCGGCTCGGTTCATAGCCGCCATCTACGGTAATGCTCACCTCTTGAATACCGTGATAAGCTTGTGCTGTTTGGGATTTGGGTTTGCTCAACAGAAACCACCATAACTCCAAGCCAATTAATGCCAAGCCGCCAACTGTAACTGCACCTTTAATTGCTAGTGGTTGTTCAATAGGTTGAAATTGTGTCCTTGGTGATTTTTCTGAGGCTGGCATTTCATGAGTCATGTCTGCTACTGCTGTACCTGAAGCTACGCCAAACAGCAATCCCAAGCTAACTATACTGCGGAGAATTACTTTGCAACTCAACATTTTCATCTCCTTGTTATAAAACTGTTTTTGCTTGGAAATTACGCAGACGCAGAGCGTTTGTAACCACAGAAACCGAACTAAAAGCCATTGCTGCACCTGCAACGATTGGGTTTAGCAACCAACCAAAGATAGGGAAAAGAATACCAGCAGCAATCGGAATACCAAGAACGTTGTAAATAAAGGCGAAGAATAAATTTTGGCGGATATTGCGAATTGTGGCGCGGCTGAGTTGAATGGCTGTGACAATACCTTGTAAATCGCCAGATATCAGCGTAATATCACTAGCTGCGATCGCAACATCTGTGCCAGTCCCAATTGCGATCCCTACATCGGCTTGTGCTAAAGCTGGTGCATCATTTATCCCATCACCAACCATCGCGACAATTTTAGATTTTGAAGCGGAAATTTTCCTCTGCTCCCCTGCTCCTCTGCTCCCTTGCTTTTCTTCTTGCAAAGACTTAATCACCGCCGCCTTTTGATCGGGGCGGACTTCTGCTAAGACGCGCTTGATCCCAACTTCACGGGCGATGGATTCTGCGGTAGGGCGATTATCCCCCGTCAGCATCACCACCTCTAAACCGAGTTTTTGCAATGCTCTTACTGCTTGTGCGGAAGTGGGTTTAATCGCATCAGAAATTCCCATTAATCCTTTGATTTCGCCATCAACTGCCAGCCAAATTGCAGTTTTACCCAAATATTCTAAACGCTGTTTATCTTTTTCTAATTCTTGGGTGTTAATGCTTAATTCTGCCATCCAGCGTTGTGTACCGATTTGCACTAGGCGCTCTTGAATAATACCTTGCACACCACTACCCGCGACTGCTTCAAAGTCTTTAACTTCTGCTAATCCCACTTCTTGAGATTGAGCATATCTCACAACCGCCTCTGCTAGTGGATGTTCAGAATTGCGTTCCACAGATGCGGCTAGTTGTAGTAGTTTGATTTCGTTACCATTAGCAGTGCCGTTGACTGTGACAAAATCCGTGACTGTTGGTTTACCTTGGGTAATCGTTCCTGTTTTGTCTAAGACGATGGTTTGAATTTTGTGTGCTAGTTCTAGGCTTTCGGCTCCCTTAATTAAAATGCTGTTTTCTGCACCTTTCCCTGTTCCTACCATCACCGAAGTTGGTGTGGCTAAACCTAAAGCACAAGGACAAGCGATAATTAGTACCCCAACTGTAGCAATCAGCGCTAAGGTGGGATTGCCCATGAAGTTGAACCAGATGATAAAAGTAAAAAGAGCGATCGCAATTACTACAGGTACAAACCATGCCGTTACTCGATCTGCTAACCGTTGAATTGGGGGTTTAGAACCTTGCGCCTGTTGCACTAGTTGGACAATCTGCGCCAATACGGTATCTTTGCCAACTCGCGTCGCCCGGAATTGAAAACTTCCAGTTTTGTTAATGGTAGCTCCAATTACTTCATCTCCTACTTGCTTTTTGACTGGTACACTTTCCCCTGTCACCATTGCTTCGTCAACTGTGGATGTCCCCTCAATCAATTCTCCATCTACAGGAATCTTCTCCCCAGGACGAACCAGCACCACATCACCAATTTGCACTTCTGCAATTGGCACATCTACCTCGAGTCCGTTGCGAATTAGCCGCGCAGTTCTGGCTTGTAAGCCGATTAGTTGGCGAATAGCCGCCGAGGTTTGCCCTCTGGCACGATTTTCTAGCCATCTTCCTAAAAGAAGTAAGACAATAATCACAACAGCGGCTTCATAATATACATCCGGCATCAATCCTTGAGCAATCAAGAACCCAGGGAACACAGTCACCGCAAGCGAATAGATATATGCTGCTCCCGTGCCTAGAGAAACTAGCGTATCCATTGTTGCAGTGTGGCGTTTAAAAGCTTTCCAGGCATTTTTATAGAAATCAGCACCGCACCAAAACAACACCGGAGTTGTCAGTAGCAATTGCACCCAAGGATTATGCAACCATGTAGGAATCAAAGGTAAATCTAACCCGGTCATCATCGGTAACGAACCGATTACTAACACAACACCAATCACCGCACCCACAGCAACTTTCTGTAGCAGGTGGCGGGACTCTCGTAAACGAGCCGTTTTCTCCCCATCGTCTTCTTCGGCTAACTCTTGAAGCGGATAAGCAGAGTAACCGGCTGCATCCACTGCATCTTGGATAGCTTGTAAATCAGTTTTTCTGGGGTCATACTCTACTGTGGCTTGCTCTGCCCCAAAATTCACACTGCATTGATTGACACCAGAGACAGAACGAATTGCATCTTCAACACCTCTAGCACAGGAGGCACAACTCATGCCGCGCAGTTTGAGTGTGGCATTCTCCATATAATTCCTCCAACTACCAAATGGAGTTTACAACTGATTCCATCTTGAATCCTCCAGTGCTCTGGAGAGTCAAGGGGTTGTAATGAAGAATTTTTTCGAGGCACACACTATAAATACTTATGAGCAGAAATATCTTGAGTGTTGAACTGGGGATTGAGGATAATGCGATCGGTGTTATGACTAGGTGAATTGCACCAATTGAAAACTTCCGCAGATATCATGTCAATAGTTTCTTGACAAACTACTAGTAGGGACTATTATGTTCCCGGACGAGAGCGAATACGATCGGGTATATGATGGCGATCGCCTAATATTTCTAACAAAGGACCATTAACATCAAATTTAACCATACTTACCGACGCGACCAAAATATTCACCCGGTAACGATAGCGTCCCAAATCAATTCCCAGTAAACTGCAAAGCATAATCCGAATCGTGGCTTTATGGGAAACTACTAAGACATTACCTTGGGGATATTTTTCTTGAATTTCAGCAATTACAGGCATAGAACGGTTAGCAATATCTACCGCAGTTTCTCCACCTATTGGTGCATTCCAAGCGGGTTCTGTCAACCATTTTACATAGTTGTCTGGGTAATTCTCTTGGACAAACGATTTACTCTTAGTTTCCCATTCGCCGTAACTACCTTCTCTAAGCCCATCACGCAACTGCATATCCATACCGATAGCATCACAAAATGGCTTGGCAGTTGCAATTGTGCGCTTCATTGGGCTAACATAAACTGCTTCCCACTTCAATTTTTGATAAACATTGGCAAAACTCTCTGCCATTTGCATCCCTTCCGAGGTCAACTCCGCATCAGTTCCACCGCAGAAATTACCACTTTGACTAAACGTAGTTTCTCCGTGTCGCAATAAATATAAATTGAGTGTCATAGCTTGTATCGCGATTGGGATAAGGAGTTTGTGCAAAAATAAAATAGCATTAATTTTGCAATCGAATCTGTGACCCCATGACAAAGTAATCAACCAAAAAAGTCAATCAACCACAAACTTTTGAACTCGAAGACAAAAGTAGTGGTTTCAGCAATGATAAAGCGATGCCTTCGGCAAGGTCTTCGACGAACGCAGAAATTTTATGTCTACTGAAAGTACTTGTTTTGTTAACCAAAGTACTTGTGTGTACATTCTAGTCTTTTGAAGGCAATACTGTTCAAATAAGCCTTTTTTCTCTCCCTCAGTTTCAAGAGCTTCAAAAGCTTGCTCATGTGTATCAACTTTAAAGCAAAACCGTATGATGCGTTCAGTATTTAACAAGAGGATAGATCCAACGATCTACCCTCTTGTGATTTTCAACTATTGGCTACTAGCTTGTCTGTAACAGGCAAATTCCATTGTGAAAGTTGCCATCCCCGCAGTTTGCGATCGCAAGTCTGTAGAATAGCCAAACATGCGTGTTAGGGGTACTTCCGCCCGAATCACTGAGTATGCTTGCATGGTTTGGGAACCCAATAGCAAACCCCGACGGGAGGAGATATCACCTTGCACTCTACCCAGATACTCGTTGGGTGTTTCCACCTCTACCAGCATAATTGGTTCGAGGATGTAGGCATTGGCTTTAGCGATCGCACTTGAGAGTGCTTGATGAGCTGCTGCACGGAATGCCAATTCTGAAGAGTCAATTGGGTGATAGGAACCCCCTTCGAGAACGACTTTTACCCCAGTAACGGGATAACCTTCCAAAGGGCCTGATTGCATCGCTTCGCGGAAACCTTTTTCGCAAGCAGGAATATACTCTTTGGGAATTGCACCCCCAACTACCTTACTTTCAAAGACAAATGGTTCGTCTGTAGGTTCAATCCACCCACTAACATGGGCATATTGACCCGATCCTCCGGTTTGTTTTTTAAGTCGGTAATCGAAGTGCGCTTTTTGCCCAATCGTTTCTCGATATGCCACTGCTGGTGTACCAACGTATACCTCGGTGTTATATTCCCGTTGAATGCGCTCCAAGTAGATTTCTAGATGAAGTTCACCCATACCAGAAATCAAAGTTGCCCCTGATTCTTGGTCAATGCTCAATTTGAAGGTTGGATCTTCTTTTTGAAAGCGGTTAAGGGCTTTGGAAAGGCGATCGCTATCTTCTTGTTTTTTAGGTGTCACAGCCAGTGTAATTACTGGGTCTGGTACAAACATTTTTTCCAAAGATACCAATGGTTCCCCACTACAAAATGTATCCCCAGAAGCACAATCTACACCCAACAGCGCCACAATATCCCCAGCCTCGGCAACTTTTACCTCTTCTCGCTTATTGGCGTGAATTCGCACCAACCGACCAATTTGCACTCGTTGTCCGGTACGGGAATTGTAGACAGTATCACCTTGTTTTAATGTCCCCGAATAAATTCGAGTGTAGGTTAACTGCCCAAAGGATTCCACAGTGAGTTTGAATGCCAAAGCCACTAAGGGATCTTCAGGATTGGGGTAAAGGCTAACAAACTCTACAGTTTTGACAATTTCCCTATCTATAGGCGATGGAAGGTAAAGAGCGATCGCATCTAACAAGTTCTGCACTCCTTTGTTTTTGAATGCCGAACCTAGCAATACTGGTGTTAGTTGCAGGCTCAAGGTAGCTTGACGGATGGTTTGCCAAATCAATTCTCTTGGAACTTCCTCATTTGCTAGTAGCAGTTCGGTCATTCTTTCTGAGAACAACGACAAAGCATCAAGCATTTTGTCTCGTGCTTGTTGTGCTTCCTCCACAAGTGCGTCAGGAATTAATTTTTTCACCATATATTCTCCGTTTTCACCCTCAAAGTAGCAAGCTTCCATTTCTATGAGGTCAATCACCCCCTGAAATTGGTCTTCGCTACCGATAGGGTATTGGAGTAACAAGGTATTCAACTGCAAGCGATCGCGCATTGCTTGCACGACGCGAAACGGATTGGCTCCTACACGATCCATTTTGTTGATGAATGCTAAACGCGGTACGCGATATCGCTTCATCTGGCGATCCACCGTGATCGACTGGGACTGTACACCCGCCACGGCACACAGCACCATTACGGCTCCATCCAATACCCGTAGAGCACGCTCAACTTCAATCGTAAAATCTACGTGTCCTGGTGTATCAATTAAGTTAATTTGTGTATCATGCCACTGACAGGTGGTAGCAGCGGAAGTGATGGTTATACCATGTAATTTTTCCTCTGGCATAAAGTCCATCGTTGCACCCTTGCCGCCTCCCCGTACTTCCTCAATTGCATGGATTCTGCCTGTGTAGAAGAGAATTCGCTCTGATAGCGTAGTTTTACCAGAGTCGATGTGAGCAGAAATACCAATATTCCGGATGCGTTCTCGGGGAACCATAATGACTTCCTTGATTATTGAAGCAACAAACAGTTACTGCCTGAGCAGTAACATTATCCATATTACAATTGTAATACAAATTGATTTATTGTCCAATAGCTATGCTTTGAGCAATGAGTCGAATCGTGCTATTGAATAACATGAAATCGAGAAGTCATGATAGATTTTATGAGTCAAGCAGACTACAAAAAGCTTTTCCACCTTGGTTTAGAGACGCTTATCTCAGTAGGGTATAAAAAATCGCTGAAACGGAATGCGGGTTATCTTTAATCTCTTAAAGGCTATCGCCGTCCTGTTATACCAATTCACGAAATTATTGATACAAATTACTTCCTCTGCTCCTCTGTTTCCTCTGCTCCCTCTGCTAGCCGATATGTATCATTTTTAAAGTGAAATGGTATTAGCTCGACTTTATCCATTGCCTGTGCCTCCTAAGCTGCTAAACTGGGTTGCAAAATAGCAGCCCAGTTTAAAACTATACGCCTTATGTGAATTAAAAATACCCAAGCGGTAGCAAGGGTTTCAAGCTGTGGTTTAGCCAAGATGTTTAGCTATGTTGACGTATTTACGCCTTTCCAGACTCCAACTCACATAAGCCGTACTATATAAGTTACGAAAGCACGGGTTCAGCTTCTCGGTGTTCGGCTTTCTTCTTCAATACGGTTGGTAATTCGCTAGTTAAAGGCTCACCTTCTACTACTTGCGATCTAAAGCCATCAGGGCCGACAGGAATATCACCAGTAATGGTGGTGCGATAAAGTACGCGCTCAACTTCTATATGATCTAGATCCTGAGGGGCTAAATGTGCGGTGGCACGGTTGTCCCAGAAGGCAATATCACCGTTATTCCAGCGGAAGCGAGTAATGTAGGCTGGCTTGGTGATTTGATTGAAGAATAACTCCAGCAGTAAGTCACTTTCTTGTGGCGATACGTCGAGAATATGCGAGGTGAAGCCAGGGTTCACAAACAATGCACGTTCGCCTGTCTCTGGATGCACCCGCACAACTGGGTGAATAGAAACCTGGGGATTGGCGGCGATGCGCTGTGCAAGCTTACTGTTGCTAGATAAGCGTAAACGCGCATTGAAGCGATGTTCTGCTTTTAATGTGTCTGCTAGCGCCCGCAGAGGTGCTGATAGACCCTCGTAAGCTGCAACTAAATTAGTCCACTGTGTATCACCACCAAAGCTGGGGACGTTAACTGCGCGCAAAATAGATCCCGCAGGTGGGTTAACAACTGCTGTAACATCGGTGTGCCAACGGTTCTCGTAGCTAGCACGACGCAGACCATTTTTTCGTTCGTAGCGGCTGCGGTCAATTGGTAATATTTCTGCAAAGCCTTCAATTGGTTCATCCTCGTGGGGATGTGCATAGGTCACTTCGCCAAAACGAGATGTGAATGCAATCTGTGCCGCATGGTCAATGTTCTGATTGCGAAAGAAGATGACTTTCCACTTCAACAGTGCTTGGCGAATTTCGGCTACTGCTTCATCGGATAGAGGACGGGAAAGGTCTACACTGTCGATTTCCGCACCGATGAAACCGGCTACTGGTTTGACTTCAATATGCTTGTTGCTCATTTAATAAATTCTCCAGCGTTTTACCTGGGCGGTATTCGCACTTGTTTACTTCTTGGGTGTTGATATTAAGTGCAAGCGATCGCTTCTGTAATTATAATACACTAAATCGATAGATTTACCGTATTATAAAATAATCCAACGCAGTGATTTCCGGCAGTTCTGGATTCAGCATCCTGGATGACCTGTCCCCACTTAGTTTAGAGTTCACCATGTCAAAACCACGTTATGGTATTTGGGCACCTGTTGGTGGTAACTTTGGCCCTCTAGATACTGAAGAAGAACCTGTTGATGCGAGTTACGAGCGATCGCGATCGCCTGGGGATTGCTTCGGGATTGCTATCTTTATCACGTACCTGCGGTAATACCGTAGGCGTTTCCCTAATTGGTGCAGTATTTGGCGGCTTAATCGCCAATGTTGCTGCTGGTGCAGATGTATCTGTCAGCAACGCCCCATTTTTTAATCTGAATAACGTATGGGAACTTCAGCATTCAACCAGGCTAAAAATTTTTCATTAATATTAGTAGGTGATATTTCGGCAATGAAGTTAGTGTAATTAATGTGCTGGCTAATTAATTTTTCAATCTCATGATGATAACCTGCTTGAGTTTTGATAATAAGCACTACTTCTGGCTCTTCTGTAATTTCTCCTTGCCATATATAAGCGCAGGTAATCGGAAACCAATTGACGCAAACAGCAAGTTTCTCTTCTAACAAAGCACGACCGATTTGGCGGGCTTCATCTGTATTATTCAAGGTGATGTAATATAGTTTCATAGAATTTTTTTTTACTATAATATGCAAAACATAAATTTATTGCTGCGACCCTATCAAGAGCAAGATGAAGAACAAGTAATTAATTTGTGGTATCGTTGCAATTTAGTAATGCCTTGGAATGACCCAAAACAAGATATTCGTCTCAAATTACAAGTACAATCAGAATTATTTCTTGTTGGTTTGATTGCAGCTAAAGTTGTTGCTACTATCATGGTAGGGTATGAAGGACATCGTGGTTGGTTCAACTATTTAGCTGTAGCACCAGAGTATCAACGACAAGGTATTGGTAAGTATATGGTTGAGCAAGCAACTATGAAACTCAAATCTCTAAATTGTCCAAAAATAAACATCCAGGTACGTAATTCAAATATAGATGTTATTCAGTTCTACGACCATCTAGGATTCAAAATAGATGATGTTATTAGTATGGGTAAACGTTTGTGAATATTGCCAAAATTCTGTTTGATCAAGGGCTAACCTATCATCAGCTAACTAAGGTTTCCAAATAGCATCTTTGACTTGAAAGGTTTTAGGAATTAGCTTTTGACTGTAGAACAAATCAACTACTTGCTGTTGTTCAGCGATATATTCATCCTTCATCTCGAAAACACCAAAGTACGGACGGCGCTTTAATGAAAATTCCAAAACCTCTGGCTTATATTTGGTTTGTTCTGCGAGTAGTTTGGCAACTTCACCAGGATTAGCCTTGGCCCAATCTTCTACTTTACTCTGTTCTTCTAAAACGATTTTGACTAAATTGGGATGATCTTTGGCAAAATTTTGTGTAGCGATATAAAAGGCGCGTTGAGGTGCGACATCAGAACCTCTAACTAACACATGTATACTATCATTTAACTCTTTGGAGGCGAGATAGGGATCGCCAATAGGCAAGGCATCTACATTACCACCTTCAAAAGCTGTGGTGCTATCGGGAATTTTTAAGTAAATAGGTTGAATATCATTCAGCGTTAGTTTGGCACTTTCTAAGGCTTTGAGAACAAAGTATTGTAGTGCGGTTCCTTTTTGAATCGCTAATTTTTTCCCTTTTAAATCCGCAAGGGTTTTAATAGGAGAATCTTTAGGGACGATAATAGCCTGAGCGCCTGCATTTGAACCCGTCGCCGCCACATAGACAATAGGATTACCACCAGCTTGAGCAAATACAGGTGGTAAATTGCCCACGTTGCCGATATCAACACTACCAGCTGCCATTGCTTCCATCATGGGTGGCCCTCCTTGGAAGGATATCCATTTAACTTGGATACCTTCTGGCGCAAGCCGTTTTTCCAACAATCCCTGTGCTTTCAGCAAATTCAGTCCAGGTGTACCGCTTTGATGACCGATATTAATCACCTTTATCTGTGAAGCATCAGAGGTTTGTGCAACCTCAGAAACGTTCCTTTGTGAAGTATGGGAACTACAGCCAGCTAGGGTTAGAAGCCAGGTTAATAAACAAGTGGCGATCGCAACTAAAATATAACGACGGGTTTTCATATTTGCAGTTGGAAAGGTGACTGGCTATCAACCTGTCACCAATAAACATTAATAGAGAGATGCCAAAACTTGATCGGCGGCGGCGCGGAATGCAGTTGCAGCACCAGCACTCATATCTCGTGGCGCACAGATGCGATTTCTCACATAGGCAAGTGTAATCGCGCCAATTGCAGCTATCTTGGAATCGATACTATCCTTACCACCTGTGCGTCCACCTGGTAGAGGTGCGCCGTTACCATTGATTAAGTAGTCAGCTAGTAATCTCAGGTGTAAATCAACCACTTCTTGAACTGTGGAAACGTCACCATCTACAGCTAAAGCTTGTACACCAGAGTTTTTTAAAATATCTGCGATCGCATTTTCTCGATTATCACTCAATCTCTCCGCCGCTTCTGCACGAAACTGGATGGCTTCGCTTTCTGCTGAATCGAGGGGTAAAGGATTCCCAATTGGTTCTACACCCCATCTGCGGCGCAGAAGTAAATTGTTGGTGATATTATCCGATTTCACCCGATGATAAGCTGGGCGTTGATTTAGAGCTTCAAACCAAGCATTGATTCGTGGATAGCGGGGATTACCTTTGATGTGATAGCGCCGATAAACAGGTAAATTAGCCGCTAACCTATCAAGATGAGGACTGTATAGGATATCTACCAGGCTAAAACTGCTTAAGAAATAGGGGCCAGGATATTTACCTAAACTTTGCTCTAGCTCATCTAATTTCACTTCAAACTCTGTTTGTAAATTAGCTAATTCATTAGCATCTGTAACTTTTTCTCGGAGGAATTTATAAGCAATATCTCTAAAGCCGTTAGTTTCTGATTCTTCTACCCATTGTCTTGCAACAGCGTTTTCTTCCGGGTTTTCTGGAAGTAAGGCTGGTGTAGGAAATCGTTCTTCTAAAGCTAAGAGAATATCTTTAGATTCATACACCAACTGACCCTCAATTTTTGCAGCAGGTACAAGGGTAGTCGGAACTAAATCAGTGTACCATTTAGGCTTGTTGCTCAAATCGATAAACTCAGTTTCAAAGGGAATTTCCTTTTCTTCTAGAGCAAACCAAACTCTCTCACAAAAAGGACACCAAGAATTAGTATCTCGATATAACAAAATTGATGGTTTAGTGTCTGGGGGAAGTTTATGCAGACTACTAGGTATAGGTGCAGTAGATGGAGATTGTCCTGGTCTGCGTACTCTGCGCGCTGAAGTATTTTGCCGAGCGATTTCTAGCAGTTGTTCCCAATTAGTTACAGCGTCTTGAATAGACATTTTTGACACCTATTTGAAAAAAGTATGCCGGATGAAACTGAAAAATTTAAGTGGAGCAGTTCTATAAGATTAGGGACAAGGAGAGAAGTCTCTTGCGAGGCTTCCTCCGTACACCGAAGGGGTTGCCGCAGGCATCAGAACTTCGGAGGGACAAGTATTTTTAGATCCTCAATAGATTTGGGATGAGAGAAACTCAAAGTTCAAAATCCCAAATCTTGAATTTCAAATTGTATTACCTGGCTTTATTGGGAATACCAGAAAATACGAATAACTGTTGCTCTTTCGGTGCAGATAAATTTTCACCAAGGTAACGGTTAATACCTACACCCATGTCTCCAGTAGCGGTGAGTTTAAACTTCACTTCCTCAAATTGAGATGCTTGCAGCACTTTCCGCACAGTCTCCGAGTAGGGAATACCGTTAGAGTGTCCGCGAGTCCAGATAACAAAAGCACCTTGCTTACTCACAAAACTCAAGTTATCTAGCAAGCGTTTGAGTTCAGATTCATCAGCCAGATTACCAAACACACCACAGACAATCACAATATCTGCGGGTACTGCACCAACATAGTTGGCGGAGATAGTTGCATCTCCATTGATAAATTCTATTTGCTTTGCTAAACCCAATGATTCTATAGTTGCTTTTCCACGTTCAACTAAATTGGGGTTTAGCTCAACAAGTCTTGCATATACATCTTGGGAGCGGGGGTGATTTGCTAAGGTTCCGAGTAAATCTCTTCCATCACCAGCGCAAACACTAACTACACGGATTCTTCCTGCTGGAGATGCATCCAAGCTGTAGGTTATGTATTCCCGCACGATTTCTAGGCGCTGTTGTAATTTTGGTTCCGTATTATAGAGATCGTGCCATTCAAACCAATCTTTTGGCATAAGGGTTGATTCCCATTCCTTGCAAACTGTGAATAACTACGGTAAATCTATCGATTAACAGTATTTTGCAATGAAGGCACAGTATCATATAAGCAATTGCAAAATCAAGTCTGCTGGCAATACTCCTCGTTCAACATATTTAGAAACGTATATTTATATTCAACAGACTCAATAAGAAAATCTCTTACAGGACTTACGCAAGCAAAATTTGTCATTGCGACCGAGATTGCCACGCTCCGCTCGCAACAGGCTCCGTGTAGGGAAGCAATCCTAGAATTTCAGGCGATTACGCCGCTACCCTACTCTTCGAGAACGGCTTTGCCGAACGGGAACGACTTCGTCGAACGCTCGTAATGACGGAATTCCGTGACTTTTGCGTAAGTCCTATCTTAAAAAATAGTTTTTAAGTAAGTAGGCAGGCACGAATAAATCCAACTATGTAACAGAATGTAAATTACTCAAAACCCTTGCGATTGCTACCATGCGGGTTCGCTGAAAGCGTTCTCGTAAGAGTAGCCACTACTCTAGACAAAACACAATTTGGTTATGGACAGCAGCAAACCACTTCCGTCAAGGAATTTTAGCTTGGGTTTTAGCAGACCATAGTGCTGAAACATTTAAACATTTGAGCAGGGGTTGAAAGCAGCCGATGAGCCAAAGCAATAGCCGCGATCGCTTTGGCCACAACACAAATCGAAAGATATCCCAATCACGGCACTTATACCCTGTCGCCAACTGCCAAATGACTAACTAAACTGTTGAGCATAAAACCTTGCATAACGTCCTTGAAGCGCTAAAAGTTCTTCATGGGTTCCTGATTCCACAATTTGTCCCTGTTCTAGAACTAAAATGCGATCGCATCTTCTTACTGTACTTAAACGGTGAGCAATAATTAGTACTGTGCGACCTTGCATCAGTCTTTCCAAGGCTTCCTGTACTAGTGCTTCTGACTCGGAATCTAAAGCCGATGTCGCCTCATCCAAAATCAATATTTGTGGGTTAAGGAGAACAGCACGAGCGATCGCAATTCTTTGCCTTTGTCCCCCTGATAAATTTACCCCACGCTCGCCTACCCAAGTATTATAACCCTCAGGTAGCTGGCTAATAAACTGATGGGCGTTAGCAATTTTTGCCGCATCTTCCACTGCTGACATTTCAAAGGAGTCTTGTCCAAAAGCGATATTTTGGGCAATTGTTCCAGAAAACATGATGGTTTCTTGGGGAACAATGCCAATTTGTCGCCGCAGGCTATGAAGTGTGACATCTCGAATATCCACACCATCAATTAGGATTTGACCAGATACAGGGTCGTAAAAGCGGGGAAGGAGATTCACAAATGTGGTTTTACCAGCACCAGAAGCACCGACAAGAGCGATCGCTTCTCCTGGTAATGCTAACAAACTGATATCTTTTAATACAGGTTCACCAGGTTTGTAGGCAAAAGCAACATGGTCATACTCCACCTTACCTTGTACAGGGGGAAGAACTATGGCATTTGGCTTTTCTAATACCGTCGGTTGAATTGCCAATAATTCAAAAACTCGGTCAACGGATGCTTCGCCTTGCTTAAATTCGTTGTAGTTATTAGTAGTGTGTCCAATCGGGTCAATTAATAACGCCGCCGCCGTCAGGTAGCTGAAAAACTCCCCCACCGTTAAGTTGCGTTGAGAAATTTGCCACCCTCCCACCATTAATAGTGATAAAGCACTCACAGCTTCTAAGAATCCCACGATAGGGATTTGAATCGCTTTGAGTCGTTCTGCTGAGTATTTGGCTTTGAGACTGCGTTCTGCTTCCCGGCTAAACCTAGCAATTTCGTAGTTTTCCGCAGCAAAAGCTTGTACTAAACGAATCCCACTAAAAACTTCTGTAAGTATGGCAGATAAAGTTGAGACACGATTTTGACTGCGACGAGAATACTTCTGTAACCGTTCGCCAAACCAGCCAATTAAAATCCCCATTAGCGGCGCAACAATCACCGTTGCTAGCGTCAGCTGCCAATTCAGGCAAATCATGTAGATAGGAATTGCTAGCAGCTGCAAAACACAAGGAATAAAATCGTGAAATATTTTATTGACTACTTCTCCAACCCTGTCAATATCCTCAGTCAAACGGTAAGATAAATCACCTGCTTTTGCTGTTTCAAAATAGCTGAGATTAAGTTTTTGTAAGTGTGCATAGACTTGCTTGCGGAGATTAAAAGCTACTCTTAAAGCAGCTTGCGCCATATATATATCTTGTACAGACTGAAAAAAGCCGCGGACAAGAAATACTACAGCGCAGATTCCAGCTATTTGCGCGATCGCTACTACATTACCGTCTCCAAAGGGAACTGCCAATTTACCTGCGAGATTAATTAGCGTTAATGTAGCCAGCACATATCCTAAAATGCCAATAAATCCCTTAGCGATGGTTTGCCACTGGGGTCGGATATAAGGTAGCAGTTGCCAATAATTAGATCGCGTTTTCAAGCTGTCACATCCACAATAATCTTTCCTTTGTCTGACGCTATCAGTTTTTGTGGAGTTTCTGAAGTCAAATTTAATTATCAAGGCTATTTTGCGATCGCCAAAGACTGAATAATGTCAAGGTTGAGACTAGGCTGACTGATAAATTTAGCATAAGCTGTACTCAAGTAAGGACGATATTCAGCTTGATTAGCAATATAAGTTTGCATGAAAGCAACACTCAAAGCACTCAGATAAATACGGGCATTTTCTGGGCTAGGCCCAATTAAAGCAGATGATATTGTCCCAAAGTTGTAATTACTAATATCACCTAACGTTGATAAGTGTGTTCCTTGTTCCATCATCACCAGATATTTATCCGCAGTCTTCAGCCAAGTAAAAGGACGAATTTGCTCTGTATCTGCCGGAGCAATAAAATCATTACCACCAGCAATTAACATTACAGGTGCTTGAATTTGACTCAATCCGCTTTGTCCCAACAGACTGCTAATTAAAGGATTGACAGCAATCACAGCTTTGATACGTTTGTCTTGTAAAGAGTAGGTTCCTGGCAATAACTCCGTCGTTTTACACTGAACCAACAGCGGCAAATTCCAGATTTCATGACTATTTTGGCAAGCTTGGCTCAGTTGTTCAAAGTTAATTGTTGCTCCTGCTAAAGCCAAAGCTGTATAACCACCCGCAGACTGACCTATGACTCCAACTCTTTGCAAAGCAAGCTGACTCAGCATTGGGTCGGATTTTTGACGACGTTCTAATTCATCTAGCAAATACTTCACATCTAAGGGTTGATTAATAGACTCTCTGGTTTCAGGAGGCGGAGCCAAGCCTGCAAAGTATTGTTGAAATCTTTGGCGACTAATGCCAGGATGTTCCAACACAGCCGTTGCAAAGCCATAAGAAGCAAGATGTTGAGCAAGATATGCAAAGGTTGTGCGGTCAGAAAATGCACCGTGAGAAATCACTACTAAGGGAATTAATTTGTTAGTAGCAGCTTGAGGTAAATAAATATCACTGACAAATTGCCGGGAGCGAGATGCATCATTTAAGGAGAGCGTGATTTTCTGCCAATTCAACGGCCCAAGCTGTCGCAAATCTGGTCGTTGGGAAAAGCCTACAGTTACAGCAGTGGCTGTTGCTGCTTGCTTTTTAATTCCTGAAACAGCCGCTTTCTGTTGTTTCAAACGGTTGGAAAAGTTTTTAGCTAATGTTAGCCCTTTGTTTAGATTTAGCTTCAGGCTCTGGCTAGGGAATCGATGCAATACATCAAGAACAGTCATCCCTTCTGGGTTAGTAGCAGCTAAAATTAGAGCAGAACGCAACGCATAAAATCCATTTTGATTACCTTCTGTTTCTACCAGTTCCCCTAATTGACGAATTATTTCTTCTCCTAAAGGTGAGTAGGTAAATTGAGAAATCATTACCGGACTGATTTGAAAGTGTTGCTGGAGTAAAGAACGTAGCAGCGCTAATTGTTGGGGATTAGCAAATTTAGCATAAAATGCAAATTCACTATCAATTTTTCCTTGTTTGGCAAATACTTCTAATGCATCAGCCGAAAGATAGAATTCTCCAAAAGGTGCAAAGGAAAATGTAATACGTTCTGCTCCTAATGTGGGCAGGTTAATCAATATAGCCAAAATCAAGTTATAAAATGTAACTTGACAGATTGATTTTAAATTTAGTATTTTTAGGCTGCTATGTAATGGTTTAGCTAAAAATATTTTGAATTTCCACATAATTTAATTGAATTGCTGACAACACCAAGCTAATAGACTGTACTTGAGAGTGTTGAGTTCTAGTTTCTATAAGTCAGCACCAAAAAATTTGTGTAGTGCGATCGCATCTAGTAGGCAAAGAGAATAGGGTCATGCATGGTTAAGATGACCATCAACCCCTGCAACTGAGGTACTGCAAATGCAACCTTCCTTCATTAAGCGATCGCCAATCTTTTCTAGGATGGGTTGAGACATTCAGGATCAGCTGAAACGTTCTTGAATAGGTGAGTTGACACTCTCGTGTATAAAGCTTTCATAACTTACCCGAAAATTTGGGTATGTTTGGGGATTCTTATTTATCTAAAAATAGTACAATTGTTCTAGTGAGAAAGTTTATTTCCCAACGTCCACCAACTTGAGTGCGATCGCCTTCTAGGAAGAATCCAAGGCGATGGATTTGTTGTGCATATTGGGAATTTTTTAGGAGGTCAACATTATGATCGCACAAGTGCAGAGTGTAATTCCAACGCAGGTTGACTCTAAAGCCATTACAAAATCAGAGTTTGAGCAACACGCCCAAGAAAAAGCCAATGCCTTCAAAAGTGTTAGTGGAGAAAAATTTTCCTTACTTTCGCTGGCTGATGTTACCAAAACAATATTACATCATGCGTTTTGGTTAGCCGAACAAAAACAGCAGCTATCACTCAAGCAGTACAAAAAGCTACTTGTTGAACGAGGCTGGAGGGGTGAAGAAAAAAGATATCTGAAGATTGCAGCGGTATTTGGTGAGTTTTCGCCTCAAGATTTAGCACAAATTGAACCCTTGACTGTATATCAGCTAGCAAATAACAGTAATAAATACAAGCAAGTCATAGATGCTCTTTTAGATCTGAGCAGCATTACCCAAGAAGCTGTGCGTTCTTTAGTCAAAGAACATCGTGCTCCCAAAGCAGCAAAACCAGAAAAACCTAGTATTTGGCGGCGGACAAAGAATGGTGGAAGATATTGCCAAATCCCCGCCATTCATGAAGAAGATGAGCGCACAGGGGTAACATTGCAACGCATGATGGATACAGAGGGTTTGAGCGCACAGCAAATTGTAGCAGAAGCTATAGCCCTGCGACAGGCATATCAGGAAGGGCGGCTAGCTTTGGTCAACGAAGACAAAAATTGACCTAAATTGATGTGGCTTCGACTTATGGTAGAAGCACAATGTTTGTTTCATCCCTACTATTAAGACCGTAGAAATAAATAGCAGTCTAACTGCTGTGTAACTTATGGACTTTAAATACAGATGGAAAAATGGTGCTCCACCAAGTCGAGATGAAGCAGCACGGACTCGGCATTTACTTGATGAGAGTCAGTTTGAAAATGAGCAAGACCGTAGCCTAGCGGAGGAAATGGCAAGAAAACATTTAAACGTACCTCTAACAACTCAAGATGAAGACCGTTCTGTATTGCCTCAAGCTGCTCCCCCCGATCAGAAGTAGAAGTAGCGTTTATCTGCTTTGATCGGCGGTTAATTATTCATGATTAACTCCCCTCATCCTTTTACGCCCCTAGTATAGGTGGACTGGCTTTGGGGGGAAACTTTTGCTTGATAGATTATCTAAATGCGATCGCTTAAATAAGCGTAACAGTAGCGCTATCTGCGGTTCGTAAATGTACGTGATTTTTATACTGAAAGTTTATAGATTTTGCTGAAGAATTCATCTCAACATTTTGGACAATTTTGCGAATTTTTTAAGAAATACCATGTTTTTCAGAAAAATGAATAAGTAATCGTAATCCCGTTAATTTGCTCGAATAGTTGCGCTGTTAATATCTACACTATGAACATCGATCGATTGCAGGAACTCAAGCAAAAACTGACGAGTGTTGCAGACTTGTCCCAGATCTGGTTATTTTATATGGATAATTTTGCCGATCATCCGGAGTTTACTGATATGGGTGAGCCTACCCATAATGAATATCTAGATACTGTAATCAACAAGACTTGTCACCAAATCTTTGGCAGGGCGATAAAAATTACTGACTTTTTTTCGATTTACATTGCAAAGTATCATTTTTTTCATGGGCCTTTCCAAGCTGAACGGCGTATTGGGGGTGTGATTTATTTCGAGGATATCAAAATTGGGTTAATTGCAGTTTCGGCAGATTATCCTCCTACCGATGTGGTTAAGTATTCACGTTTTTCTGAAGTGCTTCAATTGCCAACGCCTAATCGCAACGATCTCAATTGAGAAGAGGGCCACGCAAAGGAACTCTCCAGAAATCTGAGCGCATTCATGAAGTATTAGGCTTAGTCTTTGTTAGGTTTCTTCACTTCAACAAAACCTACGAGCGATCGCACTCTGTTTCCATCTCTTGGGAGCCACAATAAGTAGTGTAAATAACCATTCTGAGATCTGTCACATTACTTTGTAACTTCACCAAATTGCTCGATAAAGTGTTAATTAAAAACATCTCCCAAATAAAGTTTAGGTAAAATCCGAATAATGAAGAGTTGGCTGGTTCCTGTTCAAAAGCTTCAACCAAGCGATCGCATAGCCATGTATGCGTTGCTAAATAATCACTTTAAAGGTGTAACCTGGGATGCATTCCAGGCGGATCTAGAGCGTAAAAACTGGGTGTTGTTGTTAAGGGAAGAAATAACCAATACTCTTAAAGGGTTTTCAACTCTGATGTTGTCCCAAACAACTTTTTTTGGAGAGCGAATTACTGTAGTATATTCCGGCGATACAATTGTTGATCCTAGTGCTTGGTCGAGTACAACCTTACCGCGTACTTGGATTGCCGCAGTCAATTTTCTGCGCGAATACTATACGGAAAATAAATTGTACTGGCTGCTAATTTGCTCTGGTTTCCGCACTTACCGCTTTCTCCCGACTTTTTGGCAAGAGTTTTACCCCCGCTATGATGCAGTAACACCTGCGAATAGTGCGAATTTGATGGCAAATCTGGCACAGGAATATTATGGTGATTTTTACGAAGAAGCAACTGGTATCGTTCGCTTCCAGCAACCGCAAATTCTCCGGGAAGGTTTAATTGAAATTCCCACAGGAAGACAGACTAACCCCCATATCCAATTTTTTGAGGAAAAAAACCCAGGTTATCGGCTTGGTGATGAATTGGTTTGTTTGACTGAAATCAGTTATGACAATCTCACCCGTGCTGGACAAAGAATGTGGCAGTCAGAATCGCTGTTAGAATTTGTGCAAGATTCTGTGCTCATCTAAAACCTATGCATCAACTTGTGTATGAGAGTTAAAAATGACGAGGTAGCAATATCTACTAACCTGGAAGCACCACAGCGTTTCGGTGTCAGTCGCTTGTTTAGTAATCTACGTGGCGATTTGACGGGAGGATTGACAGCGGCGGTGGTAGCATTACCTTTGGCATTAGCCTTTGCTGTGGCTAGTGGAGTGGAACCAAAAGCGGGACTCTACACTGCTATTGTGGCAGGAATTGTCGCGGCAATCTTTGGGGGTTCGCCAGTACAGATTACAGGCCCTACAGGTGCAATGGCTGTGATTTTGGTGGGAATTGTCGCCAAGTACGGCTTAGAGAAAGTTTGGATAGCTGGAGTAATGGCTGGGATAATCCAGATTGCTTTAGGGGTTGCTAAACTCGGACAATTAGTAAAGTTTATTCCCTATCCGGTGACGGCTGGTTTTACTAATGGTATTGCCGTTATTATTTTTTGTGGTCAGTTAAATAATTTCTTTGGCTTACAACTACCACGTCAAGAACATTTTCTGCCAGGACTTTGGCAATCTATCACTCACGTAGAAGCTTTAAACTGGGCAGCAGTTGTACTGGCAATACTGGTGATTGCAACCAATATTTTATGGCCCAAGATTAATACTACAATACCAGGTTCTTTAATGGGGCTGGTGTTGGCAACAGCGATCGCATCTTATTTTCATCTCAATGTCCCGACAATTGGAGCCATTCCCCAAGCTTTACCGATGCTTCAAGGTATTCCCCACTGGAATGATTTTGGCTTGATTCGGGAACTGATTAATCCAGCTTTGGCTTTAGCAGCACTAGGAAGTATTGAATCCTTGCTGTCAGCAGTGGTAGCTGATGGTATGACTGTGAGTGAGAAACACAATAGCGATCGCGAATTAATTGGTCAAGGTTTAGCAAATATTATTATTCCATTTTTTGGTGGCATCCCAGCCACAGGTGCGATCGCGCGGACTGCTGTCAATGTTCGTTCTGGCGGTAAAACCCGACTTTCTGGGGTAATTCATGGCGTTGCTTTAGCCATTATTGTGTTAACTTTAGCACCCCTAGCAGGGCAGATCCCCTTAGCGGCACTGGCTGGGATTTTGATGGTTGTTAGTCTGCGGATGATTGAGTGGGAAGCCATTGGCTTACTGCTACGTGCTACCTACTCCGACTTTGCGGTGATGATTCTCACCTGGTTAGTAACAATATTATTTGACTTGGTTCTCGCTGTCGAAGTGGGATTAATTGCAGCCGGAGCCTTATTTATCAAACGCATGAGCGATTTAAGCTTGGCGAAAATTCCGGAAACCGAAGTATTTCCCCCTGGTATTCCTCTGGAATTAGGCAAAGAAATTGCGGTGTATCGCGTAGATGGCCCCGTATTTTTTGGTGCTGCGGAAAGGTTTGTTACCTTCCTAAGAGAGCAACCAGAAGTGAAGTATTTAATTCTGCGGTTGCGTTTTGTGCCCAATATGGATACGACTGGATTAGTCGCGCTAGAAGATATTTACCATGATTTGGAACGCCATAATTGCCGCTTAATTCTCACAGGTTTACAACCCCAAGTTCAACAATTACTAGAACGTTCGGGATTGTTAACAACGATTGGGTTATCTAATTGTTTTGAAACAACAACAGATGCGATTTACTCTATCACTCCTCAATCTTCTCAACCTGTAGCGGCTAATTTTCCATCAAAGGAATTGATTGAATTAAAGGATTAAAACTATATGGATGAGTGGAAAGAAGATGAATTTAACCACAGATCTAGACACGAAGTGGCTTCCCGCAGAGTACACAGATGAACACAGATAAATCCGTACCTCAGCAGGCTAGAAACTGCTATAACGCACCATCAACAACTCTTTTAGTATAAGTATTCTCTATTTCCTCAGGACTTACGCAAAATTATAAAAAAACGTAGACGCGTACTCCTTCGGAGAAGCAAGCTACGCGGAGCGTTGCCGCAGGCTAGCGGCTTCCCGAAGGGTACCGCAAAGGACACAAAGGAAAGAGGGTTTTTGCGTAAGTCCTATTCCTATTCAAAAAAGTTATACCATTTTGAAAAAAGAACGCGACACATGAGTAGGGGCACGGCAGCCACAATCTTTTGGTATATCAAATTATTTTACTGGTGCCGTGCCCCTAC
Source organism: Nostoc sp. 106C (assembly GCF_002154725.1). GTDB lineage: Bacteria > Cyanobacteriota > Cyanobacteriia > Cyanobacteriales > Nostocaceae > Aulosira. Next base: position 74,627 of record NZ_MTAW01000082.1, read on the forward strand.
AAAGAATTTATCTGTCGCAAACATTATTTGAATTGGTATTAGATATTTCTGGTAAAACAGTATTAATCCTATGCATCCTACCAGCTTAAACTCAATTTTTAACAATCCCAAACAATTTGTTGAGGGATGGTACTGGGCATTACCATCGAGAAAATTGAAGGTTGGTAGGGTGAAGGCTGTAACGCTACTGGGTAGAAACCTGGCAATTTATCGCGGAGTTAGTGGTCAGGTGGTGGCGGTGGATGCTTATTGTCCGCACATGGGCGCACATTTAGCAGAGGGTAAGGTAGAAGGTGAGGGAATTCGCTGCTTCTTTCATAATTGGAAATATGATGATCGCGGAATTTGTGTAGATGTTCCTTCTCTAAGTAAACCGCTACCGGTGTGTATCAAAACCTGGTCAACGGCAGAAAAGTACGGCATGATTTGGGTTTGGGTAGGAGAGGAAAAGCCAAGTTCGCTGCCTTTTGTACCGGAATTAGAACAGGTAGACTGCGATTATATATTGGGGACTCGGTTTATCAAAAACTGCCATCCTAATGTGTTGTTGATTAATGCGATCGATGCTCATCACTTCAATACAGTACACAATCTACCTTTGGAGATTGTATTTGATTCCCAAGACCTCAACTCCAACGCTATTACCTTCAGCAACACGACACGGGGAGGCGATGATTCCTGGTTAATCCGCCTGATTCGTCCTTTGTACCGCAATGAAGTTACTTATAGTATGTGTTACTGGTATGGCAGCACTGGGACTGTGACACTGGGGCCGGATTTTCTCCACTTCTATATTATATTTGCACTGCGAATGATTGAAGATGGTAAAACCGAGGGGCAAACAATCCTTGTGACTCCCAAGCGATCTGGATGTTTAGGATGGGGTGTCAATCGTGGGTTGCTGTGGCTAACGCAGCAGGTTGGTAATTACTTCGCTAAAGGTGATACGCAGGTGTTTCAGACAATTCAGTTTGACTTAAAGACACCTACCAAAGCGGATCAGTCAATTGTGCAATTTATCCAGCACGTTAATCGCCAAAAAGCTTTAAGCTGGGGAACTTGGGAAACTGTTGATAGTCCAGAAGAAAGCGATTCTCCACAGGAGACACTTCGCGATCGCCATCCTTCATTATTTGAACATGAAAAACATTGATTTAGAATATAAAATTGCCGGACTTGACCTACCGCACATAGATCCCAATGACCGATTGCAACGCATACTAAAAGCAGCATTACCAAATCAGAGCGATAATGCGCCGCATCCTCAATCAAATTATTGGGATGCTGGATTTTTTAACCTGCATCAAGTCAAAATTTTTCAACAAGCGAATCAAGCCGAACAATCTGCCATACTTCAACTTCTCAATCGCAGCCTGTTGGAAGAATCATATTTCATTGAAAAAGCAGGCGTTGGCTACATGGCAAAAATGGTGTTGTTAGCCGAAACAGTTGAAGAGCGAATGCTCTACGGACTGTTCACAGCTGATGAAGCTACTCACCTCAGCCAAATAACTCATTTTTTACCAGAACTCGAACCAACTAGCAGCAACGATCCATTTCTGAGTTTACTAGCAGAAGTAGTTGAAAGTGCAGACAAAACAGTATTGTTGTTTGTGCTTCAGGTTGTATTAGAAGGATGGGGCTTAAGTCATTACCGCCGCTTGGCGAAAGAATGCCATCATCCCATCCTAGGGGAACTGTTCTCAAGTTTTCTCCAAGCAGAAGCCCGCCATCACGGTACAGGAACAATGCTGTTTAACCGAAATCCTGTTTCAGCATCCAGTCAAACAGCTGCAATCGATGTGTTAGCTAGCTTTCTGTCTATGGTGCAAGTAGGGCCGCAAAGTGTGCTATCAGCTATTGAGCAAGTAAAAGGACATCTGACGCGATCGCAAAAAATCCAAATCCTCGAAGAATTGGATACAGAAACCCACAGTGGAACCAGATTACAAATACTGCGATCGCTCATGCGAGGAGCATCCGCAGAGGCGATCGTTCAAGCCTTAGACGAACGAGGAGCCTTTGAACCACTCCCCCCTCATAAATGTGTGTATTAATAAGTATCATTAGTTAACACTGAGGCAAGGTGAGCAGGACGAGACAAGTGTGGGCAATGTCCTCCAGGCAATTCTATGGCATCAACTCCCAAACGTTTACGTGCAGCGTAGCGTGACCATACAGGAGAAATTATCCGGTCATCATTACAAACAATATATTTACATTCTACATTTGGTAAAGAATTCAAGGGATTGACCTCATAAATATATGCCATTGATTGCTGCGAACGACTCTTTGAAAGTGCCCAGCGCATTACATCCGGTTGGCAATCATGATAGAAAAGTTCAATTAATACTGCTTCATCAGAAAAGTCTTTACCAACAGAAACTGGATTAAACATATCAGGTTCATCATCGAATTCTTTCAGTTGACTTAACTCTTTTGGTTCGTAATTTAGTGTTTTAAGGCTATCAGCATCGAGATTATGAGAAAATTGATCGAGTGTACTAATTCCTGGGTATGGAATCAGCGCAGTCAGGAATACAAGTTGGCGTACTTGATGAGCTTCTGCAACGAGGGGAATAACAGTACCAGCCATAGAATGACCAACCAGCACAATATCATCATCGGTTTTTGGCAGCGCTTGAAGTACTACATCTGTAAATTGCGATGAACTTGCAGATGCATCTTCAATTGGCAAATCCATTGCTACTGTTTTGTGACCTTGCGCTTCTAAATAAGGAATTAACAAATCCCAACACCAAGCGCCTTGAAATGCACCGTGAACTAGACAAAAAAGACTCATAACGAATTTAGGTAAGTTTTTTGATTTGTGTTTATCTTCTAGTTTACATCTTGCACCATTTTCAAAAAGCCTTGCTACTAGCTCACCGATTTATAGATATTCTTTATGAAAAATACTATTCACCAACTATCAGATAGTCCAACAACTTATCGCAAATTACAAATTAACCACACCCGCAACAAACAGCAGGATCATACTGCTTTAATGGATGAAGCGACCGCCAAGTTCCGCTATGAAGATTGTCAAAACGAGTATTGGAATCCAGAAGAATTTTCCCTACTCTACGGTACAGCTTTATGGCAACAGTCCAGCGAACATCAACGTGTAATTTTAAATCAACTTTACTGGGTAGCATACTACTCACAAATTGTTTCCGCCGAGATTGCAACTATCTATTTCAATCAAACCAGTGCAGCCGGACTTTACGCTCAAGAAGACTTCCGCTTAATCTGCGATACTTTAGATCTAGAATCCTCTCAAGAAAGGGCGCACATTAACGCATTCCGCACAATTGCTAAACAGGTTGAGCAAGCATTATTTGGGGAACTCATCTTTACTTACCCCATGCGCGGCCCGTTTACCGAAACGATGGTTTATGCTGACACTAACGCCCTAAAAACTTGGTGGAAAAAAATTCAACTTCAATACTTCGGGCTAATTTCTGCGAATAACACCTTTTTAGCTTGTCAGTATTTCACAGTCCGAGGAGTGCGGACACTAAATGGCAAATTAGTACAGCATAAACTCAGTAATTATTATCAGAAACATCCCCATCCAGATACTGCTCCGATTCCTGCCAAAATATCTTACTATCACTTTCTGGATGAAAGCTTTCACTTCAATAGTTCGACAATTCTATCTCACGATGTTGTTACTTGCCTTGCTCCACCAACTGCATTTGAGCGATTAGTTGCTAATCTTGGACTGGTAGGATGTCAGCGCGATCACTTTCACTTTTCGGCGGCGATTAACGGGATTTTTTGGTACGATCCAGCGCTGTATAGCAAAATTTATCGTGTGTTGCGATCGCCAATTTTTTCTATGAGCGATCTGGATGCTAAAGAAATGATGCGTCGCTGTTTTACCGAGGAGTCCGAAGGGTTACAGCGCAGTTTTTTAACACATCAAGAAGCAATGGCATCTTATAAAGTATATGTGGAAAGACTCGATTATCTTTGGCAACGAAATCGAGAAATGTCACTCATGGGAACTAATTCAATTTCTCAATATTTGGCGACTCAACAAAAGGCTTTTCAACGTTTCAACCAGCATCAAAGTGAGGATTTACAGAGATTTGCTACAAATGAATAGAGTATTACAAACAAGCTAAACTGTATGTATAAGCTAGTAGAATATTGCTAGCAATTGATACAAATCTTAATTTATATATTTGCTAAAACAAAAGTCATTTACATGGCTTTTGTCAGAAGATATCAGTGGACGTTAAGGAGATAAATATCATGCAAAAAGAATATATGGAGATTTTAGAAAGATTACTCGATCAATTGACATTATCAGCAATCTTAGAACTGTTAGAACGAATATGTCACAAAAAAGCAGAAAATTTGAGAACTCATTGGCAAGATGAAACCTCAGCAAAGCTTTGGGATAAAGCTGCTAGACAGATAGAACAGATAAATGTTGATGTTTGATGAAACAATAAAGTCAGTAAATAAAAGAGATTAGGCATTGGTAAAATCCGCAGTACTGACAATGTGCGAATTATGTGCCTGATCTTTCTTATTTAAAAGACGGTCTTTTTGATACTCGCTAAAGACACTTTCCTTGATGATACTGCTGGTAATGCCCAATTTCAAATTGAGCGATCGCGGGTTGTTTCGTGGTAAAAATTTTAAATTCGTCTCCCTGTGGGTTAATTGATGAATTGATTATGTCTGACCTTTGCAAGATATCCTTTCCCGGAACTGATTATCCTCCCATCAATCTACAACCTCATCAAAATTTATCTGAACATCTGACAATTCATAATTCACCTGTATTGTTTGGTTGTCGAACTGGTATTTGCGGAACTTGCTTAGTTGAGGTAATTGGTGACATTCCTCTCCCTCAACTAGATGAACAGGAAATGCTAGAAACATTAGCTCCCAACAATCTCGGTGCAAGATTAGCCTGTCAGCTTGACCTTACAAATAATGTAGAAATTAGCAGACTGGAACTATGAATTTGATTAAACTTATCGCAAAATTAGTTCCGTTTCGCTTTGAAACGACGCGATAGTCTAGGGCAGGAGCGAGGACGTTTCGTAGTATCAGAAGACTTTAACGCCCCCTTACCAGAAGATATTTTGGCAGCTTTTGAGCAAGTTGGAGACAGCCTATGCTCTTTTCTCTTGGCGTCGTCTAGGCTTTCTTGTTTTATTAGAATTTGCAGAGTTATCAGAAACTTCAGTAGTTTCTACCTCAGAGGTAGTAGGTACTGGTTCACTAACTACTTGTGGTTGCTCATCCACAACAAACTTATCTATTTGGGTCTCATCTGGAAGTTCTTCTGATGAGGCTGACTTATCTATATGAGCCTCATCGGAAGTTTCTTCTTGGCTAGCTAAAAGTCCTGCATACTTAATTCTTTGTAAGCCCATTTGAAATCCAGTATAGTCGTCAATCATTTTATTCATATCAATATCAAGCTTGTAATCACGACGCAAATTTTGGATTTCGTTCTTAACTGCTTCAATTTCTTTAATTGATTCATTCTCTATATTGCTCTCTAAAATTCCCTCTATATCATCAAACAGAATAACTCCATCCTCACGTTTTGCAGAAATAGGATGACGAGCAATAAAGCCCTTCTTTAGACGCTCTATCTTTTGAGATAATCTTTCTCTAGTTAATTTCTGCTGGGCACTGCGCTGCATGATGTTCAACTTCTTAAATAAAATTTTGAAGTTTTGCTCAAAAAATTGAAGTGCATCGATTTCACGTCCATTCAGCAAATTTCGTTTCCGTGACCACTCATTCACTACTCGAATAACGTTCCGAGCAAAGCCAGCCTTACTAATTTTTAAATTTTTCTCAGGAAAGTCTTTTAGAGTTTGTTCTATAGCATCAAGAACAGTTTGATCAGCAATATTACTTGATATTAAATCTTCATTCAGGAATAAAAGCTCCGTTTCCTCTACTTGAAGAAACTCTTGCAAATAAAGCTTTGTTGCTTGTATGCAAATTGGCAAGGGAATAATATCTTCTATTTCAATTTGTGCTGTTACATTGTCAGCTACCAAACAGAATTGCTCTTTTAGATCAGCAAGTTGAAGAATAAACTTTTCTTTAAGTAAAGGCCTTTTATGTTGGCCTCCTTTACCTAATAATTGCTTCTTAGCATCATTGCCACTCTGATCACTATCCAAGAGAACAATAGCTGCGATTTCATCAACATGCCTTCCACAAGCTAAATAGACCATATAGGGAATTTGTGTAGCTCCCCCTGAATCAACAATCGTAATTTGGTTTAAATCTAAAGTTTCTAAATTAGATACACCATTGGCTCGAAGATATGTTGCCGCTCCGGCAATAAGAATTTGATCACCAATACCTTCGACCATTAAATTACAATTTCCAATAAAAACTGTTTCACCGATATGAGGGCCAATTGAAGACCTTAGAGGTTCATAACGGTTTATGGCAAAATCTTTGACTACACGTGTTCCTTCATCTTCATTTCCCTTTTGCAAGACCCGAATACGCTCAGAATGGTTCTTATCAATTAAAAAAGGAGAGTGAGTTACGTAGACTACCTGAATTGGATGGGTTATATGTGAGCCTGGTTGAGGATTTGCAAACAAGTCAAAGACTCTGAGTAAGTCTTGTTGGGCTTGACTAGAAAGGTAAGCATCTGGTTCGTCCATCAATAGTATCTCAGTTTTATTGGGATGGGGTTCATGAGATCGGTACTCAATGTAATAACTGAGAAAGTATTGTAATCCTTGGCTTCTCTCATCAAATGAATATTCGGTTCCTGTCCTATCGCTTATGGTAAAAACTAAGTCATAGTCTCTCGCCATAACTTTTAAACAAAAGTTGCGATCTTGAACCCAATAATTGGGAAAATTTAAATTTGTGGCTAATTTACGATTTATATCTTCAATAATTCCATTTGCATAACCTTGCATTTCATTTTTAATGGCTTTAGCTAAATCAAGTAGAGCATTAATATCAACTTGGGCAATTTTGCAAATTAACTTGTAAGCCAAATTGAATCTTTTCTCCCTTATTTTTTTCTCTTTTTCACTATAACTAACTTCATCAAGTTCGGAAATAATTGATTTAATTGACTTAACTGCTTCAGAGTCAATCTCTTCCCTATTTTCACCCCAAAGAAGGCGAACCTTAGTAATTAATTCTGGATTATCACTAAAAACATCAAGTGCATCTACTATTTTGCTTCTTTGTTCTCGATCCAGGAGTTCAAATTTTCTACCACCCACATAGTTCTCTTGACCCAACTGAACTAATTTTTTAATGGGTACACTTGAAGGAAGCGCAATGCTAGACTCAATTCTAAACGTTCTAGGAAGTAATTTGTGTAATTCAATGCCCTGTTTTTCATTAATTGGGTACGGTGTGTAATTTCCTTGTTCTGGTAGATAAATCGTTAAATTATTAACATTGTTGCGGAATATGAAAAATCGCTCAAGATTAGCATTGCGATGAATTCCTGTAATAATTTCTCTTAAGCTGTCTTGTTCAGTCTTAGAGAGTCCAGCCCATTCAGAACCAAAATCAGGATATTTTAATTCATTCTGTTTAACTGTGAAAAAAGGAGAATAGCGGCAGAAATCACTTCGCTCAATATCTTTGCCAGATATAGCCTTTTCAATAGCACTTAACAAGTGAGACTTTCCAGATTCATTGGCACCAACAATTGTTGTAATTTTAGGTTCGATGGAAACTTCAATGTATGGGTAGAAAACAGTACCTATCAGTTCCCAAGGTTTAGGCTTCACTCTGTTATCCTGTTTTCTCAGGAAATCGTCATTGAAGGATTTGTAAAAGCGAATGAAGACCGTCTTGAGATACATAGGGTAAAAGCCAATGGTAGACTTAGATTGTTTGCGTAGCTTTCCCAGTTATATCAGTCTTTTTTAAGACATGCTACTACATAAGAATTAAGAATTTAACAGATTTCGTGGATAGTCCTATGCTCACTTATATATAGCTCTTACTATAGTCTGGACATTTCACAGATAACTTCAACGCAGATTTAGCTTAGATTGACTTGTTCGATCTAATACCGTGATGTGAATGATTAGACTACAAGCTAATCTCGCTTCCTGAACTTCGCTTAAAACGACTTCATAAGCAATATAGCAATCTTAGTTGAATAGCTTGCCATAAGTTAAATACAATCGCTCTCTCCCCGAATTCTCACTATGCAATTTGCAGATTTTTGGTATATTGTCGCACTCAGCGAACAGCTACGACCTAACATAGTACTAGCGCGATCGCTGTTTGCACCGTAGTGAAACTCAACCGACACTTTCAGAAGAACGCACTGATATTAGATTAATTTGGAAATATTTCATCGTTGCACAGCATATCGCCGTACAACGAAATCTATTTTTAAGAGGATAAGACTCCTTCTGTAATTGCCTCACTACGTCTTTGCGTTTCCGTATCGACATGTGCGTTCATTTCAAAATCCGTTTGAGATAAAGTCCCAAAAAAGTCGTAGTGATCGAGTGCTTCCAAAATGCCCCAAGCATAATGCCCTTGAGCAAAATAAACTTGTGGATAGTTGCGCAATTTTTCAATTTCTTGGCTGTAGTTACCAACAACCACAGCTAGCGTATTACCAGCCAGCATCGATTCGTCATTACCTGATGAACCTGCGACTAAAAACCGTTTAATTGGTAATCCCCACTTCAAAGCACAATAACGAATTGCGTCTCCTTTAGAAGCCCGAATCGGTAATAAATCTAGATACATATTGTGACTATAAATACCTTTAACGTGGAGCCGATGCCGTCGCAAATGACGCATGATTTCTCGGAAACCCACGGATTTTTCTTCATCGATAAAGTAGCTAATCTTGAACTTACCTTGGGTTTCTGGAGGTTGCAACGTTACTCCTGGTAGTTCCTCCATTACTTGCCTTACTGCGTCTGGTTGCCAACGATAACTGATGTGTCTTTGCCAATTCATATCCGGAATTACTTGAGGACCATAGTAAATTTCGCTACCTGTCGAGACAATTAGCAAATCTGGCATTGGAAACCGATATTCTTCTAACATCTCTAAGGAACTATCTAGATTGCGCCCGGTAGCAATTCCTACTCCTGTGGTGTGACCTTCATTATGCAATCGCTCGATTAATCCTTGCAGTGCATCTGGGTCACCTAATAGGGTATTATCAATTTCGCAAACAAGGAAACGATCTGCGGTTGGTAAGCGGTTTTTATCAGGTATGTTCCAATCAGTTATGTTGCTTGCTGGCCCTTGCCGCAGGGGACTAAGCATAGATTGGACTCGTCGTTGTGGGAGCTGACGCACATATTCTAGGTAGCGTTCGACATGGGTATCCCAAGAGAAATTTTCTCGTACCCTACTTAAACCATTGCTAGACCAACGTTGCCATTGTTCGGTATCGGTCAGCGCTGTTCGCAAAGCATCCTGAATCTGTTTAATATCGAGGGGATCGATTAATAGACCATTGTCACAAACCGCCAATATATCTCGCGGCCCACCATCGGATGTGGCAATAATTGGTACACCGCAAGCTGTAGCTTCAATTAAAGTCAAACCAAATGGCTCAGTTAATGCCGGATTGATAAATACTCCTCGTGTTTTTGCCAGCAATCGATAGAGTTCTGGCACTTCATCAGCGGTGTGGTGTTTAGGATAAGCGATGTAACCGTAAAGGTCGTAGCGGTCTATTAACTGGAAGATTTCTGTGAGAACCTGACGCGGCCCTGATTCCATCGTGGTGATGTCATCTCGGTTTCCTAAGACGAGGACTAGGTTTGCCAAGTGACGCAACTGTGGATCTTCGCCATAGGCTTTGACCAAAGTACCAACATTTTTACGCATCGCCGGGCGGGAAATCGCCATAATCATCGGCTTTTGCGGGTGTTTAAGAAATCGCTGCAAATCCTTATATATAGGCGGTTCCTGCCAATTTTGGGGAACTGGATAAAAGCGTTCCAGTGCTACCCCAGGAGCAATTACAACCATCCGTTGCGGTTGATAGTGGTCGTAAATGCCATACTGCTGTGTTACTTCTTGATGGGTACTAGCAATAATTAATGCTGCACTAGCCAGTGTGGTTTCTTCTGCTTCAATTCTTGTATTGATATGAAAATAGTTTTCAATAACTTCCGGTTTCGTTCCCTGTTCTAACAATCGTTGTTGCTTCACACGTCCCAGGGAGTGACCTGTATGCACAAGTGGGATACCTAACCAGCCAGAAACCCGACAACCTACATATCCCGCATCAGCGTAATGGGTATGAATTACATGAGGTAATTTACCAATTTGGCGCAGGTGTCTGAGTAACTCATCAGCAAAGTTATCCAAATGCGGCCACAGAACTTCTTTGCGCAGATAGCGACGCGGACCGCAGTTAAGGCGAATAATTTGAGCTTTGTCAGAAATAACTTCTACAGGTTTGGCGTAGTCAGGGCTAACTTTTGGATCGTTGACTAAACGGGTAACTAGGTCTACGCGTTCTACTTGTGGGTTTTCAGCTAAGGCTTGAGCGAGTTCTAGCACATATTTCGTTTGTCCGCCTGTATCAGCATCTCGTCCTAATTCTAAATTGTGACTCCGAATTAACCCATGAACGCTGACTAGTAAAATATACAGGCCTGAGCTATTTGACATTGTGCATTCCTCAACGTGACTGCATTAAAGCCTAGGTACAGCTTCTAATAGAGATAGCTGTTAACCGCTACAGGTAAATAAATAATTATTTAGGTCTTTGCAGATTATAAAACAGATTTTCCCTAAGCTAAGGTAGATATTTCACTTAGAGCAGCTAGTACTGCTACACAGAATTCAAAATCCAAAATTCAAAAGATACAGCGGTTTTTACTTGAATAACCTATAGGCTTAGAAGCACAATCTACTAGACTGCTTGCAAATAAATGAATAAGACTAAAAGTAACCACAAATTTATGCAGGTACATACCGAGATTTATTGGTGTCAATTTGTTTTAAAAATTGGGCATGGGGCTTTGATTTTCATGCTTGGTTATGTGATTTTTCTGTGATTAATTGAGTTGAAAAATTCTTACCACAGGAAGATACGAAGGGTACATCCCAGTTTTTAGTCTTTGATAATAAAAAAATAAAACTGTCATTGCGTTCGCGTAGCGTCTCGGAGAGAGGAGGAACGACGAAGCAATCGCATGGACTCGTTTTTAGCTCAATACTATGCGATTGCTTCGCTTCGCTCGCAATGACGGAATCTGTAAAAAAGTGGGATGCTCCCGATACGAAACCTTTACTCTACTTTTTGCTGTATTTAGCTGTATTTATTTGTGGTTTGATAAGTGGTCGGACATTGACTCGGCAAAGGCAGAAATGAAAACCCTTGAAAAGACTATTCAGAAAACTTCAGAACGCTTAGTCAGTGGTGTAGTGTTTAAATATGGCAAAGATAGCCGGGAATACGAGATGATAGGCGGGGTGCGCACAAGCGATGCCTGCGGCGGGCTACGCCTACGCATTCGTAAAGCCACTATATACTCGGTTAAAATCGACCGCAGACTCAAAAGCGGCTTCTACACAGACGGCGTAACGAGCAACAAGTCGGCATCATTCATGGTGAATGATGCCCATTGCTTTGCCTAAGCGTAGCCCGCCGCAGACATTGCATCTTCTCAAGAGTGCGATCGCATCAATGCTTCAATTTTACTGATTCAAAAAATGTTTGCGACAGCTACCCCACTCGAGCCGCCCCTAATCCCGCTACATGATTAACTTTTTTAACTTCATTTAATTGTCTCTGGACGGTTACAATTCATCCTTACCTGTTAATTCTTTTTCGATGGCATCTGCACCATATCCCACAGCCAACATAGTATTTTTAATAGTTTCAGGATCGCTATTTACTGCTATCTTGGCGGTAAATACAGCCATATGCGTCTGATCTTTTGTAAACAATTGCCAGGCAGCTATTTTATTTAAACCACTATTTTGTAATAGCTTGTTGGCAATCTCTGTTGAAAATGGACCCTTCGATACATAACCTGGAGATGAAATATAGCGAATTTCTAAGTTGCCGAGTTTCTCGGTTTTAGATTCAATAAATACTACTTGGCTTCTTTTATTTTCGGTTTCTACTAATAATTTAAAATCTCCATCAGAAATTATTTCATATTTAGCGCCAAGTTTATCAAGTGCATCTTTAATACGCGGATCGGCTGGTGGCTTGGTATTCGGTTGAGCAGATACGATTTGTATAGATATAGCAAAGCCGACAACAGCAAAAGTTGCTAATTTAGTGATGCGTTTCATGAGTTTTTTTCTGTGATATTTGGTATTGTTCACTCTGCTTCACCTATGAGCGTAAATGCAGCCCAGTCAACAGGATTGCTATACTGTTGTCTCGTAGTCAGCATTGCTTGTCGTAGCGCCGCCGCTTTATCAGAATTATGTTGGAGATGGCGATAAAACTCAGTCATCAACAATGCTGTGGAATTGTCGGGTACAGACCAAAGCGAGACAATCACACTCTTAACTCCAGCGGTAATTAAAGAGCGTGATAAGCCAATCACACCATCGCCTGTAATATTACCACCTCCAGTGTTACAAGCACTGAGCACAACCAGTTGCGCCTTGAGTTTCATGTCAAGAATTTCACTAGATGTCAGCAAACCATCATCTTTACCACCAGGAGCTAGTGCGATCGCACCTGGTACACCCAATCCTTTAAAATCATCAAGTAAGCCGTGGGTAGCAAAGTGAACAATGTTGGCTTGCTTCATCTTCTCTACCATCGCTGTCTCGGTGGCTTTGTTACCTGTAATTGCTGGTGTTTTGAATAACTCTGCAATCTTAATTGCTTCTTCTTCCGCACCTGGTAGCGATGGTAACTGTTCATTATTAATGGGAAGCCTCGGCATGGTAGGATTACCAACTATCAACACATCTTTTGCAGACTGGTTAAGGTTTTGTCTCTGTTTGCGGGTGAGATCCAAAACTTGAATTGCTGGTGCAGTCAAGATAGTATGTTTATCGATTAAATATTTGCCTTGCTCATCTTGTAATGCGGGGAACGGTATGAGAAACAAGGATTCTTGAGGAATGAAGATAACACGAGCGTTAGGATTTTTAGGAAGATATTGAGCGATCGGTTTAACTAGTATTTCATAGAGTTTATTTAATTGTGATTTTTGATTACCTGTATTTTGCTTATCGCCAGATATAGATTCAGCAGAGTCACTTCTACCCCTTGCACCTATACCTCTGCGGCTGTTAATCACAAGGTCTTGTAGCGAAGATTTTAGAAGTTTTTCCAGCTTAACTTGCTCAAAAGAAATTGCCCCTGTAGGCTTGACTACCCAAATGTAAAGTAATTTATCGTCTAACGTTGAGTATTGCACAAGCGTAGAATTTTCTAGTTTGGCAATATTTTGAATTTCTTGGAGTTTTAAGGGTTTGATATTTAATTGAGCATTTGGTTTCTCTAATTGCTTCGAGGCTAATAACTCAACAAAGGCTCTGGCTCTAGCGCGATCGGCTACTTCTAATGCAGAATTAATTTTATTCTGAGCAATTAAACATTGTTGTAGCGAACGATAGGTAATTGTCTGGTTTTCAAACAATGAGATTTTCTGAGCATCAGTTAATCCAGGTCGTAAAGATTCCCAAATTTCGACAGCAGTAAACAGAGTTTTCTCAGCTTCAGGATATTTACCTTGATGATTATAAATTAACCCAATATTGTTGAGAGTTTTCGCTTCTCCTACCTTGTCGCCAATTTTTCTAACAATGGCTAAAGCTTGCTGAAAGTATTCTAAGGCTTTGGCATCCTGTCCTAAGTTACGGTAAACTTCTCCAATATTGTTGACATTTCCTGCTTCCGCAGCTTTGTCGCCAATTTGTTTGTTGATCGCTAAAGATTGTTGAAAGTACTCCAAGGCGCGATCGTACTTTTCTAAATTACGGTAAAGTTCGCCAATATTATTAAGAGTCTGTCCTTCTCCTGACTTGTCACCGATTTGTTTGCGTAGTCCTAAAGCTGGCTGAAGATACTCTAAGGCTTTTTCATACTCTTTTAATTCTCGGTAAGCTTCGCCAATATTATTGCGAGTTGTTCCTTCACCCGCCTTATCACCAATTTGCTTTTGAATAGCTAAAGCTTGCTGGTAGTATTGCAGTGCTTGACTATGTTGGCCTAAGTTGCGATAAATTTCTCCAATATTGGCAATATTTCCGCCTTCCCCAGCTTTGTCACCAATTTGCTTGCGAATTACTAAAGCTTGCTGAAGGAAATCCAATGATTTAGCATACTCTCCTAAGTTGCGGTAAACAGCACCAATATTGTTAAGAACTACCCCTTCTCCAGCTTTGTTACCAATTTTTTTATCAATCGCTAAAGCTTGCTGATAAAAATCCAATGCTTTGGCATACTCTGCCAAACTGCCATAAACTAATCCAATATTGTTAAGAGTTGTTCCTTGCTGTGCTGTATCACCAATTTGTTTACTAATAGCTAAAGCTTGCTGATAGAATTCCAAAGCTTTAGGATACTGTGCCAAATCTTGATAAATTGAGCCAATATTGTTGAGGCTGATTCCTTCATCAGCTTTAAGGCCAAGTTCTTTGCGAATGGCGTAGGCTTGCTGATAAAAATTCAAAGCTTTGGTATAGTCTCCCAAGCTTTGATAAACTGACCCAATATCGTTGAAAACTGTTGCTTGCTCAGGTTTATTACCAACTTCTTGATGAATGGCTAAAGCTTGCTGAAATAACTCCAATGCTTGAGCATACTGTCCTCGTCTGTCGTATACTGACCCAATATTGCTGAGGATTGATGCTTGCTGTGCTTTGTTGTCAACTTCCTTGGTAATAGCTAAAGCTCGCTGAAAGTAATCTAACGCCTTGGTATACTGCCCTAAATAACGGTAAACCAAGCCAATATTGTTAATAATTCCACCTTCTCCAGCGCGATCGCCTGTTTGTTTAACAATGACTAAAGCTTGTTCCAGAATTTCTATAGCTTTGGGATATTGCCCTAATTTGCGGTAAACCGCACTAATTTCATTTAAAATTACTGCTTCACCTTGGCGATATTTGATTTCTCGGAGGATCGCTAAAGCTTGCTCATAGGACTTTAAAGCTTCGGGATACTGTCCTTGATCGAATTGTTGCAAACCTAAGTTATAAAGTCGTACAGCTTCAGCTTTGCGATCTTGAGGCGTTTGCGCTGGTGCTGTCAGTGGAGAGGGTATGGCGGGTAAGGAAAATAAGCACAGCAGGGGAAGTATGACAGCTACTAATGAGAAGTATTTTAAGCGATCGCGCATAGCAATTTCTCCAGCAAGTGTATATTTAACTACTTGCTTTTGTTTATACTCCTCAGTTACTTGAGATTCCGCAAAATGACATAAAACTTTCGTAGTCAAGACTTCATAGCCCAATACAGTTCAGTTAAAAAAATTCATTGACAACAAAGTTCACAAATAATTACTAAACAAAAAACCGAACAATTATTTTGGAGGGGGCTTGGGGGACGCAACCGTCCCCCAATCGGGGGATTGGGGGAGAATTCCCCAAATCTTGGTTTTTGTTCGACAGATGAGAACTCTTATCACCTTAACTGAACCGTATTGCTTCATAGCCAGTTCTCGATAATTGGGTGCAAGTAAGAAAAATTTGATTACTTTGTTAAAATTTCTTGATTTACAAGGCTTTCAGAAGGCATTAATGTGCAACTTCCTTGCAACGCAACTAGGGATTCTTTTTAAAAGAACAGATGGACACAAATAATCGGTGTTTATCTGTGTCCATCTGTGGTTTAGTAACGAAAATCGCTCGAAAATCGCTATATCTAAAAAAGATTAGTCAATGAGTTGGGGACTGGGAATTTGTCTATCGATATCTGCTTGAGATAACGTCGGGAGTAACCAGTTGCTTTCACCAGTCTTGAATACTTTAGCAGGTTCAACATTCAATTCAATCGCACCAGTTGCTGCATTGGTTCTAGCTATCGACTGTGTACCATCAACAAACTTAACAGCAATTGGTTCAGTTAGTTCTTGTACTTGAGTACCAGGACTGAAAACTACCTGAGTACCTGCGGGTAAGTAAATACCATCGCAATCCCAATCATCATCCGTGATTTGCCCTGCTGCTAAGAAGTAGAGTTGAGTTGGATATTTTTTCGGTTTATTAGCATAGACAGCCAATGTTCTTCCCGTTTCATTGCGGCACTGCGCCCGCTTCCTGGCTGTTTCTATGATATATTTTTGAGATTGCAACTGTGCCAGTCGTTGCTGAAATTGCTCAGGTGTATAGCCAGCCTGGTCAGGTGTATCCTTCACAGTTAAAAGCTGATTAAGTGCTTGAGTTACCTCAGCATAGTCAGCCCCCTTGGTAAAATCCTTGCCAGCCCAAGAAGGCTGGGCAATCGCCAGGTTCACAATAAACACCAGCGCGACAAGAACAATTTTGAGAAACTGCATATTTTTCTTCTTTGCTTGAGATTGGTATTGCTTGTTAATAAAAAACATGATGAGGAAGTTGGAAGTTACTGAATACGTTAGAGTGAGAGACTATTAAGGCAGAACTATCGCAAGGCTGATGCTTCTCTAAAGATTTCTGTTGATTTATTAGCGTAGAAAAATTGTAGGTAATAGTGAATCTCACTCCGTATTTTATAACTTTAGTTTAATTAAGTTGCTTTAATAAAAACAAACAGTCTTTGTTGTTAATTTAATAAATAAAAATGATGAATTTTTGAGTCAATCTCTAAAGTCCAGAAATATATAGGATTCCTATTTTATTTTGAAAATTTTTTTTGCACCTTAATCTTCTATAACCCTATTTCCTATCTAGATAAGTGTTCATGAATCAAATCGGATTGCTATAGTTCATGTAACTGGCGCTAAAACCGTCCCAGGTAGTCTTTAGAAAGACTGTTAAGGCGTTGTCTCAGAACGCATAAAAATTATATTCCCTTCTACCTTCTGCCTTTCTTAAGATAGTTCTGTAGCTTGCTTGACTCGCATTTAGTTGAATAATGACTCTTTAATCTTGGGAAAATTCTCAAGTCTGTTTCGATTCACCCAGCGATTGACAAATTCGTTGTTGTGTTTAGGCACCTTAATTTGTACTTGCTTGGTGCCTAACTTGACTATCTCGGCGGGAATTCTTTGGACATCAGTAGAATCAGCGCGAGGCTTGTAAAGCCAAATAACTTTTTGACCTACTTCAAAATAGTCAGTATTGCTCATTAAAGAAGATGAGCTATCTGCCCAAGAAGGGCTAGCAACTACTAAGTTGATTACAAGCACTAACACCACAAGAGAAATTGGGAAAACTTTCATCTTTTTTAACGATTACAAACTTTCAGTTTTGAATTTGGAATTTTGAATGGTTTTGATAAGTGCCACCAAGCATAGACAGCTAACTGCTAAGGCAATTGGAGTGAGTGAGGCGCTGTCTATGATAATAAACACACCTAAGCCTATCAATACAAAGGGAACAAGATTGTTGCCGTAGCGAGTTAGTAAATTGGCGATCGCAACTTGGCAAGTCAGCTTGTATGTCACGTAGCACCAAACCCCAACTAGTAATAGAAACACTCCCACGATCACCAGCAAACTAGAGAGGGCAGTATTAGCAAATAATGGCATATAAATACCGACATTATCACTGCCATTGGCGATAGTAATAGCTGCCACACTATAAGCCTGGGGAGACAGAAAACTAGCTAAGGCAGAAGAATGAGAAAAGTCGCTTTCTAATTGGGTATCTGACGATGAATCGTTGTCTGGATTGAGCAAACGATTTATCCCAATAGTTATAGGCACCAAACCTAAAAGTCCAATCCAACTAGAAGGCAATACCAAGCCTCCCAGAAAACCAACTAGGCTGGCAATTACCAGAGTACAAAAGCCCAAGTACTGACCAATTACGATGTGCCGACGACGGAAAGTTGCATTCACCTGAGAGAATAATAGTGTCAGGATGACTAAATCATCCAAGTTTGTAGCTGTAAAAGCTGTAATTCCGGTGGAAATGGCAATGAAGAGTTCGTTCATTTCTATCTATCCTCAATCTGATCGCTGCTGCTGTCTAAGTAACGTTGGTTGATGTCTGCAAATGCTTAGTAGATTGCTATTTAGTTATGAAAGTATGGCATTTTCAATTCAACGGGTAGGTTCCACTTGGGTTCTGTGAACTTGCGGAATTAATGCAAATATTGTTTTTGATCAAAATGCTTCAAAGATGGTTTTGACTGAGAGTCAAAGAGTATAGAGCCTAAGCTAGAAATGCATCGAGTAATATAATAATCAGGCTCTTATGCGATCGCCGCAATGAAAAAAGTACTGTGGCTAAATCTTAGCGACGATTTAGCTTCTCAACAACTTTGTTATTATCTCCGATTGGTTGATCAACAATAAAAGGTTTATTACTGGAAGTTTCCTTGACAAATTTGCTGTTAGTTTGGATATGCAAGCCTGGTACTAGGCTGACTTTAATGTCTTTAATCTGTTTAGATTCAGGCGCTAAATTTACTTTCAGTTCAGCGAGAACTCGTTGCTGCTCTTTGATGATTTGAGTCAGTTCGTTTAGCTGTTGAGTGTGTAATGCATCGAACTTTTCATGGAGCAGTTCAATATTTTGTCCAGCTCTCAGATTCACTTGGTGGTCAATTTCAGCATTTCTGCGATCGGTATCAGACTGACGATTCTGACTCATCAAAACGATGGGAGCTGTGTAGGCTGAAGCAAATGAAAATACTAGGTTGAGCATGATGAAGGGTGACTCATCCCAGTGGGGAACCCCAGGCATTAAGTTCATCCCAACCCACCCTGCCAAAACAGTACTTTGGCAAATCAGAAATTTCCAAGAACCCACATGAGAAGCTAATTTGTCGGCCAGGCGCTGTCCGCGAGTCCAATTTTCTGTTGAGGCGGTTTGATCTGCTGATTGTTGTATCTCTACAATATTGGGATTTTGAATGGCTTTGGCATCAACATTGTTTGATAATACTTTTTTCCCGTTATCCATGTTGCACCTGTTTGGGTCGTTTCAGTTTGGATTTAACCTGATGAGTTTCAATGTACGCTGACCCAAAGATAGGAGCAAATACTCTTTCTTTTTAAAACGATAGATAAAAGTGATAGTTAAGCAAAATCTCGCCTCATACCATTTCACCTTAATTAATGATACAAATACGCGCTTCCGGGTTTAGCAATGCTAAAATCCTACGAAAAATTTATTTGTATCAGGATTTTCGGGAATTGGTATCACAGGTTTGCCAAAGCGGCTCATGCCTCATAACCATTTCTCAAAATAGTCGCCCTTTACGCAAGACTAGGCTGCATTCCACGCATACTTAGACAGGCCGCAAAGCAAAAAATCAGACAATCCTAAGCAGAGCAATAACCTAAATTATGAAAGCGATCGCCCCTTGTGCCCAGAAGTGACGTTTATCCCATCCTGGCAAACCAATCGAAAACTACACAACTGCAAGCGATCGCACAACTTCTCTTCTCTGTGACATTTAGATATTCATCTAAATATTTAAGTTTTGTAAGATTTAAGATTTTCTTTAGATTTATAATTTAAGATTTTCTTTAGATTCTTCACAACACTGTGTTGGATTCACAAGAGTTGGAGTGGTTGTCATGAAGGTATGTCTTGTAAACTCAAAAATATTGCGTCAACTTTGGTCTGTAGTTGAACAAACTCAGACCAGTACTCTTGTTGGACTCAGCGATCCAGATTTAGTCAAACAGTTGTTGAGAGAGCTTGATAGCATACAAGCACTCAGCAGTGAAGAAATAAATTCTGTAAACGCTTACCTATTCTCCAGAACTCAGCTAATACGCGATTTAGCTTTTGCACGTTCGGCATAGGAGGCGTAGAAGGTCACTGCTCTAATTTGGCTTGCCTTAAGTGTATTTTAAATTTTTTATTATCGGTATCGGAATCTCCCATCATATTATTTGAATTTCTCCTTCTCGCCTCGGCTCAAATTGCTGGGGTTTTTTGTTGCTAAAAAGCACTCGCTTATTCTGTCAACAAGTTGCGATGCTCCTCAATTTTTAGGGGAAGCAAGGTCATCATTAAACGGTAACGAATTTATCGCTCTTCCGTCACTTTGGGCAGAGAAAATAAATGTAGTAGCGCGTCAACCGTAAAACGTTGGGTTCAAAAAATCTAGAAAATCCCAAACAATAAAAATAGTCTCTGATGATTCAACCCAACATTTTAGACTTGCCGCGCTAGTAGGTTGGGGAGCCACTCATGTGGGCGGGTTTCCCGACTTGAGTGAAGTGGCGTTTGAACGCAGTGAAACCCAACTAGATCAAGGTTTAAGGATGTTGGGTTTCGTTCCTCAACCCAACCTACGCCTAAATTTATAAAAGTACGGCATAATAAGGGTTGTAGATTTTTATCTCGCGAGAGTGATTAAAGAGCGTTATACATCTTGCTTAGGGTCGTTGGTAACTGGAGTTGTAATGTAGCTGAATCAATTATGCATTGTCCCGAGTAGCTAAACTATTATTTCTG
This sequence comes from Nostoc sp. 106C, assembly GCF_002154725.1. Lineage (GTDB taxonomy): Bacteria > Cyanobacteriota > Cyanobacteriia > Cyanobacteriales > Nostocaceae > Aulosira. Next base: position 95,141 of record NZ_MTAW01000082.1, read on the forward strand.
TTGTTTATAATTTTATCTACTTAATTTGAACAAAAAAATGTGCCTTATCTAGCAAATTAATCAATGCTAGGTAAGACACACTCCAGACAGTAATTACTGTACAAAACAAAGTTTAAGTAATTCCAAACACCGAACCAACAGTAGACTTAATTGAATCTCTCGCATCCTTTAAAGTTTGGGCGATAGGATGTTTTGTTTGTAAAAACACCCGCGCACAGTTGCGCCCTGGCATACCAGAGATTGAACCACCTGGATGGGTTCCTGCACCAGTCAAAAATAGATTATCTATTGGGGTTTTGTAGTTCGCTATTTCTGGCAATGGGCGGAAAAATACCATCTGATCGAGCGACATATCAACGTGGTAATAATTCCCTTTGTACGAACCTAATCTTTCTCCTAGTTCTGCTGGACTTTCCACGCGACGGGCTATAGTTGCATTTTTCACATTCGGTGCATAGGTCGCTAATTTATCAACAACCCTATCTGCAACTTTATTTTTTAATTCATCTGTCCAACCTGTACCTTTTAAACCTGTTCCTTCTGCACCTGCAATTTGATAGGGCGCGAAAAACTCAATCCACACAGTATGTTTGCCTGGTGGTGCCAAAGTTGGGTCTAGGGCACTGGGCATTACTACATACATTGATGGATCAGAATCAGGAATTTCTCCTAAAGTACATTTACTATGAGCTTGTTCAACGTGAGTAACTGAATCCGCAATTAAGATAGAGCCAATTAGGTATTCATCTTTATGTGCGTGGTAGGGAAAATGCAGCGGCTCGTTTAAAGCCAAATCTATTTTGAGAATAGTTTCGTTGTTATTAACGATGCGGCGTTCTAGTCTTTCCCATAAATCTGGATCGACTGCATCAATATCACTTTTGTCAGTCATTTGTAAGAATAACCGCTTGGCATCGATATTAGAAATAACGCCGTATTTAGCTCGATATTCTGTGCCGCCCCCAACCCGTACACCTACTGCTTTTTTATCATCAATCAACACTTTTTCCACATGTTGATCTGTAAGAATTACGCCGCCTTTACTTGTAACTAAATTCACCAAAGCTTTGACAAGTGCGCCAGTCCCGCCGCGAGGTCTTGCCATCCCAGGATTGTGCCGCATTGCCATCATAATTGCACCAATAGCTATGGTTTTTTGTGATGGTGGCGCGCCGAGTTCCGCTGCTAGCCTTGCTAGGGGTGCTTTGAGAAATTCTTCATCAAACCACTCATTAAGTAAATCTTCAGCGCTGGTTAACATGGTGCGAATAAAGTCCAGCGTTTTATTAGGAGAACCAATGACTGAAAATAAATCTTTCAGTTTTGTAATATCGTAGTTGCCCAGGATATCTATAATTGACTTTGGTGGAGCATTAAACATAGGAATCATTGCACCTAGTGCTCGTTGCCAGTAGTCTGTAAATTCGGCATATTTTTTAGCATCACGTTCATTGTATCGAGCAATTTCTGCACATGTTTTTTCTAGAGATTTGTGCGCTAAAAAATATTTGCCATCGGGATGGGGGCAAAAAACGACTGGATCGCATTCTAGATATTCTAAACCGTATTTTTCCAGTTCTAATTCTTCAACAACTGGCCCCAGATGAATAAATTCGTGATCGATAGCACACAAATTAAATTTAAATCCAGGTGCTTCTTGTGGTAAGCATTCCTCAGTCGTAGCTGCGCCACCCGGAACAGAACGCTTTTCTAGTAGCAGGACACTATAGCCAGCTTTCAGTAAATAAGCAGCACATACTAAACCGTTATGTCCTGCACCAATAATCACAACATCATACTCTTGCATATTTGTAATTTGGAAATGGTATAGCTTGAAGAAATTTACAACACTAATAGTGAAAAAACCTTGTTTATTAGGTTTATTTTTATTGAGGAGAAAGCATCCCATCTGTAGATGGTATTTGCTTAACATGTGCTCTCACTAGCATAATTATATTGTCTTGATTTACTTTCATATCTTTGATGCTTAATAGCATATCTTGCCATTCAAAATATGGTAATTGCAGCATTTCTTTAATCTTTTGCATGAATGCTGCCATGAGGTTTACTGACAGGCCATCTCCCTGGGTACAGTAAAAACTCTCTAATAGCAATGGTTGCGAATGGGTGAATGGCTTAATTCTCGCTGTAAAACCTATCAAGCGATTGTTGTTCATTTCATTCAGCAAGAATTTTCCTTTAAATTCTATTGTACCGCTACCTGGTAGAGATACTTGAATTTCTTGCAGATTAAAACTCACAATTTCACCATCAACATTTAAATCCCACTTTTGTGACTGATTGCGAATTAAATCTGAGGACAAAGCTTGATTAATATCTGCTAGTGTCATCACAATTCGAGCAATAGCATTTACTGGCTCATTTAGTTCTATTTGACCCAAAATAGCACTTAAAGGATTGACAGCAACGCTATCTGTTTTGACTTTTATTTCCTGTACACGGATGTCTTTTTGGAACACCAGACCTTGACCAGTTAGGGAAACTTCATCTACCTGTCCCTGAACTATTTTAAGTAGATCGGTTTGTACAGCTACATTTATGTTTTCTACTTCGTCTAGCTCGTTGGATAGTCGGTTTTCTGCTGCCTGTGATAATATATGTTCCTCTAACCTTTCTTTATCTGGCATGAGTTCTTATACTCCTGTATCCTCTTACTTACTCAATTTAGTCTTTGAAGAGTCAGGAGTGTATCTATAACATGGTATATACAAAATGGAATATATAAAAATATCAGAAATGTTGAATGCTGATACAAAACTTTACATATTTAGGTACACTAAGTTTAA
>NZ_MTAW01000070.1 GCF_002154725.1 Nostoc sp. 106C
ATTGTTCGGTTTTTTGTTTAGTAATTATTTGTGAACTTTGTTGCCAATGAATTTTCTTAACTGAACTGTATTGACCAATAGACTTCTTACAAAAATGCTAATCAGCAAAAAAGGAACCACAGATGAACACAGATGAACACCGATATTTATCTGTGTTTATCGGTGTTTATCTGTGGTTTGATATTCAAAATATTGACTTATGCAAGAGGGCTAATGACAAATGACAAATGCCATTTTCATTCATCATTTTCAGTAGTAGAAAATTCTGAAGTTAGGGGCAAAATTATTGTAAAAATCGTACCGATTCCTACTTGGCTAGCAACACTGATTTGACCATTGTGGGCTTCGACACACCTTTTGACAATGACTAAACCCAGGCCGTTACCCTGAATTAATTTAACGTTTGAAGCTCGATAGAATGATTCAAAAAGGCGGCTCTGGTCTGTTTCTGGAATACCAATGCCTTGATCTTGAATCTGAAAAGTGACTGCGCCCTCAACAGGATCGTATCTGAGATCAAGTTTAATTGTTCCACCTTTAGGAGAATACTTGACTGCGTTTGAAAGTAGGTTTCCTAGCATGTAATGTAAGAGGCGTTCATCCATCCAAACTTCGGTAATCTCACAATTAGAGGTAAATACAAATTCATACAAGTTACTTTCAATAAGAGAAAATTCTTCAATTAGATCTCTACAGAATATGTCTAGGTTGATAGGAGCCGGATTAAATCCAAGTTTTCCAGCCTCAGAACGACCCATAAATAGTACATCTTCCATGAGGTGTTTCATGGTTTGTACAGCACTTTGAATTCGCTTGATATAAGTTGTTTTTTTTGCAGCTGGCAAATTTGCTCCCTGAATTTCAATTAGCTCAATTGCAGTTTGAATTACAGTCAGGGGATTGCGAAATTCATGAGAAACAGTAGAGATAAATAAAGACTTCAGACGGTTGACTTCTTGCTCTTTTTCTAAGGCTTGCTTGAGCAATTCTGTTTGACGCCTTTCACTCATATCCCAGAAAACAACTACAGCACCACTTACTTGATCTGGTCGTCGCATTAGTGGTGAAGCACTATCGCCAATTGGTACCCTTCTACCATCTTTGGAAATTAAAGAAATGTAATCTCCTAAATAAACAACATTATGCTCTCGCAGCACTTTGGTTACAGGGTTTTCTATTATAGAATTTGTAACTTCATCGACAAGATTAAAAACTTTCGACACCTCAGTTCCTAAAGCTTCTTCTCTATACCAGCCTGTCAAGGCTTCAGATGCCGGATTCATAAATGTGACAATTCCTTGCTCATCTGTGGCAATCACAGCATCGCTCATCGAATTTAAAAGGGTTTCTAATTGATCTCGATTTTCCCGTAGCTCATATTCAAACCGATATTTTAACAGAGCTATTTCTATCGCTATTTGTAAATCTTTGATCGTAAAGGGTTTAACAATATATCCAAAAGGTTGAGTAATTTTTGCCCGTTCTAAAGTATTAGCATCACCGTAAGCTGTAAGAAAAATTACGGGAATATCTAATTGCTCACGAATATAACTAGCAGCAGCAATACCATCCATATCTCCTTTCAGGATAATATCCATCAACACTATTTCTGGTTTAGTTTCTAGCGCCTTGGCAATGGCAACTTTTCCTGAAGAAGCTGTACCCGTTACAATATAACCTAGTTGATTAAGTTGGCTAGCAATAGTTCTGGCCACAATCACTTCATCTTCTACAACTAAAACCCTCACCTGAACCATTTGATGTTTACTACTGTAAAGTTAACTGGGGAAACTTAATTTTGAAAACTGTTTCGTGATGAGTTTCTAAAATAATTGTTCCTTCTAGTTGTTCTGTAACTAAGTCATAAACTAACGAAAGGCCTAATGAATTAGTATCTTTCCAATTAATCTCATTCGAGAACCCAATACCATTATCTCGAATAGTCATTTCAATACTATCACCGAGATTGCATAATCTAATAATAATACTGCCTACTTCTTGGTTCGGAAAAGCATGTTTGAGAGCATTTGAGATTAATTCGTTGATAATTAAGCCACAGGCAATGGCTTGGTCAACATTCAAGTTTACAGAATCTATATAAGTTTCTAAACCAATCTCAGCAGGCGATACTTGATAAGAAATTAATAAACTTGTTGCTAAATTCTGGATATAGTCAGCAATATCAAGTTGCCCAATATTGGGAGCAGTGTATAAATTTCTGTGAATTAGTGAGATTGAATCAATCCGATTTTGACTGTCTCTCAGCACTTTGATAACTTCAGGATCGCTGAGGGTTTGGGACTGGAGTTGCAACAAACTAGAGACAATTTGCAAGTTATTTTTAACTCGATGATGAATCTCTTTTAACAAAACTTCTTTTTCTGCTAGTGCATTTCTTAATTCCGCTTCAGCTATCTGTCTTTGGGCAATTTCGATTTGGGCTTGTTGAAGGATGCTAGATTGTTGAATAGCGATCGCTATTGGCACCGATAGTTGATCGAGTAAATCTAATTGATTTTCCTCCCACTCCCGAGTCCGAGAACATTGGTGTGCGATTAATAAACCCCACAGACCAGAGCTAAGATTTTCTTCACTTACTTGTAAAAGAATAGGTACTACTAAATTTGCTTTTACTTCAAACTGTTCTAATAGGTTAATGTGACATTCAGTTAGTCCAGCTTGGTAAATGTTAGCGATCGCTCTTTTATGACCTTGATAATACTCCTTACCTCCACCTGTTTGAAAACAGGTATCTACTATCTGTGCATCTATCGAAGCTGTCCAGCCATTAACCACTGATTCCGCTACAACTGTAGCGCTCATATCTGAAGCAAACCGCAAAACTATCACCCGATCAACCTGAAGTAAATCTCGTACTTCTTTTACGGTAGCATCGAGAATATCTTGGAGATTTAAAGATTGACGAATTCGCCCAGTAACGGTTCGCATCAACTGTTCCCGTTCTAGCTGAGTTTTTAAAGCTCGTTCAGTTTGCTTGCGTTCTGTAATATTTTGCCCGATACCGATGATTTGCCCATTTGCTAGGTGAACATTAGTCCAAGAGGTATCAATGACACGACCTTCTTGAGTTTGAGTTCTAAAGTCACCCCAAATTCGTTGTGCAGACTGAATAAAATTAACCGCATATTGCTGGTCTTCTGGGTCAGGATATAAAGCTTGCAAAATATCGCAAGTTTGCAAATCTTGAAGATTCCAACCTAAAGTACGTTCCCACTCTTGGTTTACCCATTGCAGTTTACCGTTGACATCGATGAGTGCAATCATTAACGGAATACTCTCAAAGATATTCTGGAGAAATTCATTTTGCTCTTGGAGACTTGTTTCTGCATTTTTGCGTTCGGTGATGTCATACAAAACTGTTAAAATAGCAGCTTCTCCGTTAAATGTTAAAAACTGAAATGAAGCAATTGCCCAGAATGAAGTGCTATTTGCTCTTTTTAGTTGCATTTCATAGTTATGAAGATAGCCATGTTGGGCAAGCTCTGCTAATATTATTTCTCTATCAGATCTGTTGTAATAAAAATCGTAAGCTTGCCGACAATTAATTAAATCTTCTGAAGTTGATAAAAATGTTTCTATAAACTTTTGATTTGCATATAAAATTAGACTATCAGATAGACGGGAAATTAATAATGGAATAGGAATTGCTTCTGAAATTGCCCGTAGTCTAGCTTCGCTATTATGCAGGGTTTGTTCTTTTTGTTTGTGATTGGTAATATCTCTAATAACTTCTAAACAAGCATTATAACTAGTATATTCTATCGAATGGGCAACAACTTCAACATCAATAATCTGCCCATCTTTGCGGAGGTGCTTCCATTCTCTAGAGCAGTTTGTATTACTATTTTTCTGCTCACAATTTTGTTCTAAAATAGGCACATTTTCTGAGATTATCAGGTCAGTTACGCACATTTGCAAGAACTCTGATCGAGAATAGCCATAATGGATAACAGCAGCGTCGTTGACATCTAAAAACTTCAGATTATGGCAATCAATCACCCACATAGGATTAGGATGATTTAAAAAAAGTAAATTAAAATTATTTTGGCTTTCATAAATATTTTTTTTTCGATTGAAATCTAAATATTTGATGATTTGTCGGGCTAATTTTTGTAATATTGCTTTTTCCTTATCGCTGAAATCACGAGGAACAGAATCAAATACACAAAGACTACCCATAGCAAAGCCGCTTACAGTAATTAGGGGAACTCCTGCATAGCAACGGCAATAAGGTTCTGAAATCACCAGAGGATTTGCTGCAAATCGCTCATCGGATAAGGTATCTGGAATGATTAATATTTCGCTTTCAAGAATCGTGTAGGCACCAAAAGAAACACTACGAGGAATTTCTGTTTGATTAATGCCAATTTTGGACTTAAACCATTCTCGCTCAGCATCGACTAAACTAATAATTGCCATTGGCATGTCAAACAGATCTGCAGCCAACTGAGTAAGTTCATCAAAAATTTCTTCTGGTGGTGTATCTAAAATTTGATATTGATGAAGTAATTCCAGCCGTTGAATTTCATTTTCAGGTAATGGTATCACTGGTCAGAAGGCAAAATTTTTCTTATTAAAATACTCAAACTTTTGACTTAATTTAGGTACTCTCCTGTGAACCTTGGCTATGCTATCTGAAATTCAGTAAAGCTCATCTGTGAATTAATGAGTTGTTTTGTCAAAAGATGCTTCAGAGTAACGAGCTGATTGAGATACTGATTTGTTGCTGCAAATCTTCACCACATTGAACTGAATAATAGTGCGTATAATATTGCTTAAGAAAAATAATACTCCGCCAACAGACCTTTTAAGAGAATACGGTTACTGTTTGCAACATAATTTATACAATTTTTGCAATATAACTAATGCAAACAGAGGCTTCAAGAAACTACAATTGCGAGTGTTGCGTAATATGTGCGATCGCTAAACAAACTTTTCCTCAAGCTCTACTAAGGTTCTTGGACTCCTAGGCTGCTTGGCAGTATTTTGCTTCAAAGCTTTGATTTCATGAACTGAAGCGTTTACAGGGGCTGAATCGTCACCAGTTCTTGCTACGCTTGGCTATAACTGGCAGCGGTCTTATTGTAACAAAGTTGCTGTCAAAAACTGGTTTAGTCCAAGGTCAAGAGATATTATACCGCTTCCTTGTTCAGCATTTAGCCAGATACAACTATCTACAGTGCTCCTGTAACGGGATATTTGCGAACTGATCCGCAACGCGATCGCAATGTCTTCTTTGCTGGTTAAGGTTAGGGAATTAATCCGCAACGGGGTGGGATGAAAATTGTAGATTCGCCTTTAGAGCTTTAAATCAAAAAACGAATCAAAAAGAGCGCAAAGGACACAAAAAATCTTTGTGTCCTAAGTGTTTTCTTCTATCTCGGTCGTCCCAAAGTAGTGATGTAGAGAACTGCTTCATCTATAGGAATACCCAAAACTTCATTTACTTGATCGTCAAAAAAGCCACCAATACCGCTGACGCCCAAATTGAGTTGAGTCGCTGCTAAATTCAGCCTTTGCCCTAAATGTCCGGCATCCATGTGTAAATATCGGTAAACGCGATCGCCATATTGAGCGATCGCAGATTTCAGATCTGCTGTATGGAATAGTACTGCGGCAGCATCTCGCCCTAAATCTTGCCCTAAGCAGAGGAAGTGTAACTCTCTGCGGAAGTTTTTAAAGCGAATTTGTCGCAATTCTTGCGCTTTAGGTGCGTAATAGTAACACCCTGTTTCCAATCCTTTGACTCCGCAAACCGCAATAAATGTTTCGATCAAATTTAGGTCAAAGTAGTCTGGAGAACGATCTAAATTTTGGTAAATGTAATTTTGCGGTTGGTAAGTGAAATCAAGTAAGGCTTTGAGTTCATCAAAGGTCAAATCTTCACCACTATAAGCACGGGTAGAACGGCGCTTGTGCATGGTGTCGTCCAGTTCTACCAAATGTTCTCCCCAGTTGATGGGTGTTGTAGCAGTAGGAATTTTCAGACAGAAAGGGAAGTTGTATTTATCCTCTAAGGATCTATCTTGTTTTACCTCTGGTAAATTGAGTTTGCCAGTTGTACCAGATTGGATCTGCGTGTGGCGATGAAAATATTTCAGCAGTTCGCCATCAGGGATGATCGGGTAATCGGTTTCGGTGGCAGAAGGTAAAGCCGTTCGTCCCAGTGGTAAATTTTGTTTGATATCTAACAAGTCTGCCAAAGGCAAAACTGCGATCGCTCCCTCTTGTTGCGGCTCGATATAAAGTAGATCGTTGACAGCTTCATCAATAAAGCCGCCGATTAAGTGGGGACGATAATCATTAATCGCCGCCGCTAACTCGATATTACCTAATAGGTGTCCTGTATCCAAAAAAATGCGGCGGTAAGCCCGATCTTCATAGCGCCAAGCAGAACGATAGAATACCGCAGTGATGACAATTGCCAATTGCGTACTTTCTAGGGACGGATGCCAAAAACAAGCTGCTTGTAAAGCTTGCCAAACGTCGTTTTCCCAATACTGCATTAGGGAATGAGTCCGACATTGGTAGTTATATAACCCAGCTGGTAACAACTGCGTCCCTCTAGAAACGATATAAACCTCAGCCGGATATAACCCACCAGCACTGGGGGCAGATCGTAAATATACCGCACTGCCCATCGAAGGCATTCTCGCTGTCAGCCCATAACTACGAAACAACAGCCGTGAAAGTCTCTGCCACCATTGAGCATCTGCACTATCAACAGAAGCCGCGGAATTTTCTTGAAGGTAGGGTTTAAGGTCGAAAGACGAGCCAATTCTGTACTCTTTGAACGGTACTGGTTGCTTAGCCCAATCTAACCTCTGGCTTTTCGAGGCTAGCGTTTCAGGGTTATATTTAGTCCGTTCGTGGTAGTGCTGAGCAATTGATTGGTGTATTTCAGGCATAGTACTTTCAATAGCATTGGGCGTCCTTATTTTGATCTTGGCATTCCTGCGCCTGATTATTTCGTGTTAATTGGTACAATCTTAATAATTACAATATGATACTGAGTAACTACTAGTGTGTAATTTCCCAATCTATTAGCTAAGGAGTCGTGTAAAAATAAGTTGAACAATTTAATATTTGTAGTACGGGCCGGAAAGCCCGCGCGAGCAAGATGCTCGCACTACTTATTTTTAATTGATGCCTAATTGAAAGCTTCCCCAGCATTTAAGATTGCAGAAACTTTAGATGCAAAGTCTCTACAATCCAAAAGACTGTTTCAGCCATCTCAAACAATAGGCTGTCACATATTAAAATTTTATCTACTCCGTAGCCATAATTTTAAATGTTGAATTCCGCACAGCGGTACTAGTTTTACTATCAGTAACCAAAACTCAGAAAATATAATTTTTTCATCTTTTCATCCATCATAATTCTCTGCTGGTGGTGTTGTCCTTACAGGCTGGGAATTGCGCCGCCAACGGTTCAAGCCATAAATAGCAGCAGCCAAAACCAAAAAATAAGGGCTGTAAACCATTAACCAAATAGCCAATTTGAGTAAGCCAACGGTGAACTCTCCAACAGAGTGGCTAGAGTTATTCCAAGTTTCTTGAATTTGTGAACCTAAACCTCGTTGTGGACTACTGCTAGAAACTGCTGCTTCTAGGTTCAATGTAATAGTAGAGTATGCAACTTGGTTTTGTAAGTTTTTCAGTTGGGCATTTATTTGCTCAATTGATTGCCGCACATTACTAAGTTCTTGAGCAACACTTAATACATCTCTCACAGAACCAGAGCGATCCATAATTTTTTGCAAATTGGCTTCTGTTCTGCGCAGATTGGTTAATCTAGCTTGGAAATCTACCAACTGATTGCTGACATCTTCCGCTGTGATATTGCGATTTCCTACTGTACCCAATTTAGCCAGTTCATCGAGAGTTGAGTCTAGTTGGTTCTGCGGTATCCGCAGCGTTATAGATGCAGTATGACGTGTGTTTTCTCTCGTGGGTTGACGTTCATTTAACCCAATTAAATCACCTTGTTTGTTATTGATAATTTTGGAGACTGCATCGATACTCTGATCTACAGAGTTAACAATTACAGTTATTGTTGCTTTTTTAATCAGTTGCGGACGGGATTGAGGTACTGGTGCTGCTTCAGATTTTTGCGCAACACTCCCAGTACTATTAGCAAGTGCTTCTTGATTGAGGGCGCGTTCGCCTGTACTTTGTGATAATTGCTGTTTTGATTGTTGCGGAACAGAAGCGCAACTGGTAAAAATCACACTTCCTAGCAGCGCACTCATCACTAAAGCAGATTTATTAGGTAATTTAATCGAGATTGGCATAATTTAAACCTCAGGATAGATGAAGTTAATCTCAGTATCGCTGAGAGCAAAACTGAAAGTTGGTATTGTTGCGATTTATGTAACAGAAATGCTAGCTCAGTTAGTTTTGCTGCTTAACAACAGCTTGTGATTTAACTCACAATTACCTGCTAATTACTTAGATAGAATCAAGACCAAAGCATAAAATAATACTTAAAAACAAATGGCTTTAATACAGTTAATGTTAGTGCTAGCTACAGTAGTTGGTATATCAGATAGCAATACAATTCGTATTAAAGATGATACTGGTCAAACAGCTACAGTTAAATTAGTTTGTATTGATATACCTAAGGAAACTAAACAGCAGTATGTTTCAGCAGGCATCAAAAAACTCAAACAACTGCTACCATCTGGGAGTCCGGTAGTGATCAGAAGCGTAGATCAAGATAGGAGTGAGCGGACACTGGGTGAAGTCTATGTAGATAATCGCTCAGTAAATCTCCGTTTAGTTGAAGAGGGTAACGCTGTTGTCGAGCGAGATTCTTTATATTACTGCGAGGAAAGCAAAACTCAATTTTTAATCGCAGAAGCCAATGCCAAAAATAAGCGTTTAGGATTGTGGCAGCAGTTTAATCCTGTAACTTCTAGAAATACACTAAGGTAATACTTAATTATACTACAATACGGTTCAGTGACAGCCAAAAACCTCAACCCAACCTACGATTCTCCTTAACTGAACCGTACTGAATTATATTATCCCAATCAAAGGAGTTGAGATTAGCAAAAGATTTAGATATTTGATCGTTTTGGCAATTCAAGAACTGCTCGATTTAAATCTTCTATGTTTGCATTACCTCCTAGAATGTTATTCATTATTTTTTCAAAAAAATTATCGAATGATGGATTGTTTATCGGACTCTCAGAAGCAGCTATAATTAGATTATAGGGAGATAAATATCTTACTCTTAGCTCAGTTGCTCTCCAATCCAATTCTACAAGTTTTCCATTAATAGTGGCGGCACCATCATCATATTCAGATCTTGTAACAAAAAACTCTCTTTGATAAACTCCAAATTCTTCATTATAGTATCCATATTGTTCAATCATACGCTGGATTTCACGTTTCTCCCAGTTGTAAAGACCGCTAGGCTCCATTGGAAATGTTTCAATATATATAAAACATTGATAGTAATCACGAGTATTCACAGCTATGACTTGCTTAATTTGTAACTCTTGTTCATTGATAAGAACAATATTATTCTCCAAATGCTCAAATGATTCTATTTGAAGATTTCTGTAACCTCTATACCACCAGATTGGGTTATTTTTGCCGCTATCTTTTTTAAAGGTTAAAGGGTCTGCCAGCAATTTAGATAACCTTGGAATCACTTCGCTAGATGAATTGAATGATTGAATGTTTCTAACACCAGGAAAAGATTGTGCAAATCTTTGAGAGAAAAGGTCAGTACTGCTAATAGATAAAACAATCTAATTATTGTCAACCTCCTTTAACTTTTCTTTTTCTAAAAGAGTGGGTGTAGAATATTCAGGAATTCCCGCCAATTGTATTTCTACACAAGCAAATTCATAAGCATCTTTAAATGAGCGACCTGCTCCTAATGCTTTGTAAAAGCCTACAGCAAATCCAATTGCTGCCTTATCTCCAATAGATTGATTCATGCCAATAACAAACGGTATATGTTTAGCAATGGCTTTTGCCTGAACTTCTGAATAACAAGCATTTAAAACTACACATTTCACTTGATTAGCTATTAACTTAAATAGATTTGCGAGTGCATCAGGCTTTACTGGTTGTGTTTTCCCTAACAAATCTTCAAAGCAAAGTTCTCCAGTACTTAGAGGATGTTTTAAAAGTGGGGGGTGTGGTAAGAAAGCTCACAAGGCGTATGC
>NZ_MTAW01000185.1 GCF_002154725.1 Nostoc sp. 106C
GGACTGATTAACTATGAACTTGCTCTTTTTTCTTGATTCATGCAAGAGGTCTAATCTCTTACTCTCAAAAGACAAATCGGATATCTACCTGGTATTGCAGCAACCTTAAGCCTACTGGGGATAATCAAAGCTGATAAGGGAGACATCAGCCAAGCAATTGCTCTTCATGAACAATCTCTTGCCATCAATGAACAAATCGGATATCTACCTGGTATTGCGACAACCTTAAGTCAACTGGGAATGCTCAAAGCTGATAACGGAGAAATCAGTCAAGCAATTGCCCTTAATGAAAAATCCCTTGCCATCAATGAACAAATCGGCAATCTAAAAGGCAAGGCAGCAAACTTACACCAACTGGGGACGCTCAAAGCTGATAACGGAGACATCAGCCAAGCAATTGACCTTTATGAACAATCCCTTGCCATCAACAAACAAATCGGCAATGTCAGAGATCAAGCAGCAACATTGCACAATCTAGGGGGCATTAAAGCTGATAAGGGAGAAATCAGTGAAGCCATTGCCCTTTATAAACAATCTATTTCTTTCAATGAACAAGTCGGCAATCTACAAGGCAAGGCGGCGACGTTGTACAAATTAATGTGTCTCAAAGGTAATAACAGAGAAATAGAAGAAGCGATCGCGCTTTTTCAGCAATCCCTTGCCATTAAAAAAATTGGTAATGTCCAAAGTCAAGCAATAACGTTGTCTTATTTAGGACGCATAGCAGAACAACAGCATAATTATAATCAAGCACTATATTATTTGCAGCTAGCTTTGGAGATATTGCAGCGTATCCAATCGCCTGATGCTGAGGAAGTTAGGCAAATGGTAGTGAGAGTGCAAGATTTAATTCGTAATTAAGAAAGCAATACGTCGTAGTAGGGGCACGGCACCGATAAAATTATGTGATGCACCGAAACATTATGGATGCCGTGCCCCTACAAAGTATCTCATTTCAGCCTAATTCAACTCGATTGTGTTGTGAGCGATCGCCAATTTTGCGTTAAGCTAACTCGTCCCTAAGTCTTGAATGCTCATTAATGAGGCTTTTAACTCTATTAATCAGCCTTTAATACTCGTCGGCGAGTCTTTGATACTCGCGCGAGAGTCTTTGATACTCGTGCGAGAGTCTTTAATACTCGTGCGAGAGTCTTTGATACTCGTCGGGGAGTCTTTGATACTCGTCGGCGAGTCTTTGATACTCGCGCGAGAGTCTTTAATACTCGTGAGCGAGTCTTTGATACTCGTGCGAGAGTCTTTAATACTCGTCGGCGAGTCTTTGATACTCGTCGGCGAGTCTTTAATACTCGTGCGAGAGTCTTTGATACTCGTCGGCGAGTTTTTAATACTCATTCACCAGTTTTTTAGACTTGTGTCTTGGTTATCCTAGCTTGCATCTGCCGCAATTCAGCCCGAAGCACATTCTAAACCAAAGAATCTGAATCTACACCAAGCGATCTCAGACGTTCTGCTAGCAATTGAGCGCGTTGTTCTGCTTGTTGCACTCGTTCTTCTGGTGCTAATAATCGCTTACCTTGCTCGTTGTACCAGTAAAGCCACTCGCGGGTAATGCCTTGATATGTCCCGATTTCACTACCAATCCCTAATCCTACTTCCGGAAGCCAAACAGGATTTCCTAGCTGTAATTGATACTTGCCATCAACCAAGCGATACACTTCTAAAGTGCGTTTTCTCTGCCGATGAGGACTATAAATGACATAATATAAGACTTCTAGTTGAGTATAAATTTTTCTCTTGGTGTTGTATTCCGCGCCTGGTTGATGAGAAATCACCTCCAATGCCATAATTGGTACGCGCTGTTCTTCCCAAAGAAGATAAGCTAAACGCAGATTTTCATCAATAATTCGTTCAACACCCAAGCTCAAAAACCCATCTGGTGCGATCGCCGGCTGATCGGGATCGTAATAAATCCCCATATCAACGCCAAAGAACCAGTCCATACGATCTGCCCAGACAAAAGCTAGTATGGCTTTGAGTAAACCGGGAATCAAATCTTGTAATTCGTTATCCACAGGGGTATCGTCAGAGTCCGGCAAATCCTCGGCGGAAGGTAAGCAGTCTAGCGGATCGTACTGTAGCATGATCTGATTAGCGTTTATCTCGTACTTTGATCATAGTGCTGCTTACTGAAGTCCGGGCGAATGGAATTTGCAGTTCATCTTAGCAATGCCCATCAAAACCCGGAGCCGGTGGGCATTGCCCACCCTACAATGCGGTTTCTAACTGCCTTTTCAACTCCAGAGAAATCGCATTGTAGAGATGATCGAGCATTGTCCGCACAGATGGAGGAAGCCCTGTAAAGCGGATGTAGAAGCTGCCCTCTGGTGCGGGTTTTTCCAGCACTTTGGTATAGACATCTTCGCCGGCTTCTTGGGGCAGATTTTTATTCAGCAGAATCAGCTTCAAATTCGTCAAAGGGGCTGGCAATTCTCCGTCAAGGTTATGCTGCTGAATTAGGGCTTCGCGACAGGAGAGTTTGACGATCTCTGCGTCATACCAGTGATCGCCTACGTGTTTGCTTTCTAAGGTGACGTACTGGAGTGAAATAGGCTCTGGCAAATCGAGGAATTGTTCTTCTGATTTGGAGAGAAATAAATTATGCTCTCCCGCAATGCCGCTAATTTCATAAAGGTTAATCGGATCTTTGACTCCCTTCATCTGCACCTTTTGCTGTCCATCTACCTGCACGATGTCCCGCACTTCAGACAACACATCTTCCGAGATAATAATTTGTCCGCCGACGCTGCACGCCTCAATGCGGTAGGCAAGGTTAATGTGGCTGCCGACGACACCATACTTTGTCCGTTTTTCTGAGCCGATGTTGCCGACGACAACCTCACCTGTATGAATGCCAATGCCCATCTCTAATTCGGGGAAGCCCCATTCTTGCATCTGCTGGTTGACGGGAATCATTGCCTGTTGCATGGCGATCGCACAAGCAACTGCCCGTTCTGTGTCGTTTGCTCTGACGGTGGGGGCACCAAATAAGGTCAGAATCCCATCCCCCATGAACTCATCGATTGTACCTTCGTAGCTTGTAATTACATCTGCCATATATTCCAGGTAAAAGTTGAGGATGGCGATCACTTGCTCTGGAGATAACCGTTCGGCTGTAGCAGTGAAGCCGCGCAGATCTGAAATCAGGATGGTGATTTTACGTCGCGTCCCGCCCAACTCTAGCCCCAGGGGATTTTCTAAGAGATTGCTAACAATCTCATCACTGAGGTATCGCCCAAAGACTTGACGGATCAGCGCATTTCTGTTTTTCAATTCCCCGTTGATTTTGGCAAGTGTCTGGGTGCGATCGCGTACTTTTTGTTCTAGAGTGTCAAACAATTCTTTTAACTGTTTCGCCATGCAGGTGAACGATTCAGCCAGTTCCCCAATCTCATCAGACCTCTCAATTGGTAGCTCTTGCTCCCAGCATCCATCTGCTAGCCCCTTGGCTGCGGTATTCAAACGCTGAATCGGCTTGACAATCCAGAGGGATGTTTGCAGTCCCAGCACCGTGGCAACGATCAGCGACAGCAGGCACAGCATCACCGTAATCCGAGTATTTGCCTGAATGCGCTCCATGAAATCGGCTTCCGGCATAACAACCACAATCAACCAATCCAATCCTCTGCCATCCTGTAATGGCGTAACCTGGAGAAATTGCCGCTCTCCCTGAATATCAAAGTCTAATGGTTGGCTTTTGTGAATTTGTGTAAAATTGCCGAACCTTTGCTGTAAATGTTTAGCACTCTGCTGGAGTAGATAATTTTGACTTTCAGAAGCTTTAATCCGTTGCGTCTGCTTAGTAGTAATTTGGTAGGTTGGATCGGGCGTAGATGTGGCAACTAGCATTCCAGAACGTTCCATAATGAACGTTTGACCGGATGCGCCAATCTTGAGGCTTTGCAGAAATGCATTCACCTGGGAGAAAATAAAATCGCTACCCAGGACACCCTTGAGTTTTCCTTGGTTGTCATAGATAGGTTGGGCTGCTGTAATCGCCAGTCCCCCTGTACTAAAGTCGCGATAGATTGTACTCCATGTAGGTTTACCTGCCTGAACTGCCTGCTTATACCAAGGGCGTTGTCGCGCATCGAAATTCGGCAAAGCTTCGATTAGACCTGTGCGATCGCCCTGTGCATTGGTAGCAAAGTACTGGTTGTATCCTGTAGACTGATTGCGTTCAATTCCCTGCAAGTCACCATTTGGTAAGCGTCTTGCTCCTAAATATTCTCCTGAAACGCTACCGTAAAAGTTGTAGGTAATAACTGGAAAGGTACGGATCTGCTGCCAGAAATACTTCTGCTTATACTGGGTATTTTGAGTATCTAACTGTCCTAACTCAAAGGCATTTGCACTCAGCCGATTGATCAGATGGGGTGTTTCCACATAGAGTAGCAGCCTTTCCTTAACCCGTTCCGTTACCTCATCCCGGAGTTGGGTGGCGACTTCGTTTACTGCCTTTTGTCCATTACGGAAGGAGAAATATCCGGTTAGTCCTACAGCCGTAATCACCTGGAGTAGTGTGGATAGAATAAAAATGACTCGTAGCGGTATTTTGCTATACATAATTTGCTAGCTAGATGCGTGGTTTCGCAGCAGTAGCTATCCTCCAGGTGAATGTTAGTTTCTTTCAGGATTCCCAGATCAGGAGTTGAATGTAACCAAAATTGGGGTTGCTCAAATCAATACTTTTGCTAACTTAAACAAAGCAAAAAGACAGTTTAGGCATCCTGCACTTAGAATTCTTGCCAAAAAGCGAGAAAAAAACTTATATAAGATAGCCTCATATCATGTCCGTTTCAATAACCGTCATTGCGATCGGAGGGAAGCGATCCCAAGCCTTGCGATTGCTACCCTAGCCTGCGGTAACGGTTAAGCCGAACGGCAACCCGCTGACGACCGCTTCGCTCCATAAAGCCTTTCGGGCATGGCTACCCTGTGGGAACGCCAAAGGCGCTAAGCGAAGCTATGCCGTACCCCGAAGGGGAAGCAAGCTACGCGCAGCATCTTTGCTAGGAGAAGGCTTTACGCTTAGCGCAATGACGTTGTGTAATTAATACAGGACTTAAATACAGGACTTACGCAAGCAAAATTTGTCATTGCGACCGGAACATAGTGTAGGGAAGTAATCCCAGAATTTCGGGCGATTACATCGCTACCCTACTCTTCGAGAACGGCTTTGCCGAACGGGAACGACTTCGTCGAACGCTCGTAATGACGTAATTCCGTGACTTTTGCGTAAGTCCTATAATAGTTTCTGACTACTTATGAACCAGCAATTACCACACTTCATCCACCGCGTTGTCGATCGTTTGCAGTCAATTCAGGGGATTGCAGCTATTACTCTAGGTGGTTCAAGGGCACGAGGCAACCATACACAGAAGTCAGATGTGGATCTGGGAATTTATTACAACCCAGAGAATCCGCTCGATCTAATTGCTCTCAACCACCTCGCCTCTGAAGTTGACGACAACCATCGCGCAAATCTAATCACTGCAATTGGTGAATGGGGAAAATGGATTAATGGCGGTGGTTGGCTACATATAGAAGGTGTATCTGTAGATTTTCTCTACCGCGATCTGATTCAGGTTGATCGTGTCATTGCTGATTGCCATGCTGGGCAAATTACTATTGATTACCAACCAGGACATCCACACGGCTTTGTGTCCTCTATTTATATGGGGGAAGTTGCCATTTGTCTACCACTTCACGATCCGGGTGGCGTTTTAGACGCTTTAAAGGCTAAGACGAATCCTTATCCTATTGGGCTTAAACAAGCAACTATTAATACTTTTGCCTGGGAAATTAGTTTTTCACTGTTAGTTGCCCAAAAAGCAATTGCACGTGGTGATGTTGCCTATGCCGCAGGTTGCTGTTTCCGCAGCGTAGCTTGTATGAATCAGGTATTATTTGCACTCAATGAAGAGTACCTATTGAATGAGAAAGGCGCGGTGGCAGTTGCCAATAGCTTTACGCTTTGTCCACAGAAGTATCAACAACGGATAGAGTCAGTGTTTGCTGGCTTAGGTGTTGATGCAAAATCAATAATGGATGCGATCGCAATCCTTGAAGGAATTGAGCATGATTTGAGTCAATGGTATGGCAATCGCCGTTTAGTCATGTAATATCATGTCCTGTCAATCACGCTTAATATGTCCGCAGCGAGTAGAACGGAGTGAAACGACGCAATCGCAAGGTTGTTGGGATTGCTTCCCTACGGTCGCAATGACAAGTATTCAACCGGACTTGATATAAAGTCTAAAGCGAACTATTGAGTATTAACCATCGCCACAATCGTAGACAAAGGTACTTCAGCAAAATACTCTCGTTGAAATTGTTCTTCGCGCACAGCAGCTAAAAATTTGGCAACAGCAGCTTCAGCTTGAGTTTGGGAGGCATTTTTGGGTTCTTGGCTAATTCGCAAATAATTGTCTTGGCGTTGAAGGGTGAATCCTAAATATTTTAATGCTCTGATTCCCATCAGTAAGGTTTGGTCGCCAATACCCAGTTTGTCTAAAAGTTGGACGCGGGTAACTAGTTGATTGGTGCGACTGAGATATTTGGCAATTCCCACCAGAGTCAGCCAAATTTGATTGGGTGGTTGCTGGTGGGGTTTAGTCCAGGCGATCGCAAGTTTTTGATTATTGTATAGCGATCGCTTCCACCAAGTCCTTAAATCATCCCAGTTATTGGGACATTCTTCGATAATCAGTGCTGCGTTTTGAGTTTTTAGTTCTGAGTGTTCTTGGTTGCGCCAATCGAAGATAAGTTCTGAGTGCTGAGTGGTGAGTAGTGAGTTAGCACTGGGCCGAACGGCGATTAATCTAATTTCGTAGCGTTTTTTAAAGGTGTTGTAGTCCAACTCGGCTATACAATCACATCTACCAATGGGTAATTCATCTTTGTAATGTCCCCACCAGATACCTGGAAAAGCATTTCTCGTGGAATCATCCCTGATATCAAAATCGGTTTTGATGTACTGTACTTTTTTCCCTTGGGAATCTTGTTGATTGCGATGCCAAGCATTTTCAAACCAGCAGTTTTGAATCAATAATTTCGGAACGGGATTACCCATACCGCAAGGTTCTAATACTTTAAGTTCCAAAAATAAATCTTTGCCTAAATCTACAACTGTTACCGCTATGTCTGCTTGAACCGTAGGCGTTAGCGTTTTACCACTCAAGGATTGCCGCAACCTTTGGTTAATCGCTTCTGAAAATAAGGGAATATTTTCCACTGGCATACTCAACCCAGCGGCAAAGGGATGCCCACCAAAGCGATGCAACAGATGTGCTTGGTCTTTAACTAATTGGTATAAATCAACAGAATTCACTGAACGGGCAGAACCACGGGCTAGTGAGAGTGCTGAGTGCTGAGTGCTGAGTGCTGAGTTAGAAGATGAAGGAGTTAATTCTTCCTCATTTCCCCTTGCTTCCTCGGCTACTTCTGTACTCAAAAGTATGGTGGGGCGACCTGTTTCTTGTGCTACTTGTCCAGCAACTAAGCCCAGCACGCCTACAGGCCATTGAGCATCTGCTAGGACGATCGCACTTGTGGTAGATAAATCTAATTGAGTAAGCTTTTGTGCTACTTGCGTTTGCACATCTTTCTGCAAAGACTTACGCCGGGCGTTGGCTAGTTCTGTATCTTCTGCGAGTTCGTTACAACGTTTAACATCGCGGCTTGTAAGTAATTCTACGCAAAAACTAGCATCACCTTGAATACGGCTAACTGCATTGATGCGCGGCCCCAAACCAAAGGAAATATCTGTAGGGCGATCGCCACTTTTCTGGCATAGTTCTAATAATCTGCCTACCCCCGGTCGTCGTCGTGCTGTGGGTGGTTGTTTAAAATCTTCCTGTAGACGTTGAATTCCCAATTGCGCTAAATAGCGACAATCTCCGCTTAACTGCACCAAATCGGCAATTAACCCGACAGCCACTAAATCTAATAAATCTTCTAAGGGATGTTTTGGTACATCAGGCAGGGTTTGATAAAGTGCTTCTACCAACTTGTAAGCTACCGCCACCCCAGAAAGATTAAATAGTGGATGTTCATTAGGTAAATTGCGGGGGTTAATAATTGCTGTAACTGGTGGACGTTCTGTCGGTAAGGTGTGATGGTCTGTAACTATGACATCAATGCCTAGCTTTTGAGCATAAATAATTTCATCAATATTAGTGCTGCCAGTGTCGCAGGTGACAATTAATGTAAAACCCTGTTTTGCTAAGTTATCAATACCTGAATTATTAAGTCCGTGAGATTCTTTCAGGCGATTGGGAATGTAATAACTTAACTGCGCGTTTTGCCCAAAAAATTGCCCCAAACCATCCCATAGCACAGATGTAGAGGTAATTCCGTCGGCATCAAAGTCTCCCCAAATAGCAATTTTCTCACCAGCATTGCGTGCTTGTTGCAAGCGTGCGACGGCTAGATGCATTTCTTCCCCAAACTCAAAGGGGCTAGCTGGTTGATAAGTTTTATAGTTGACGAAACCTTCTAATTGAGATTGATCTTGAATACCCCGTTGCCATAATAATTGTGCTGCATAAAGCCCACTTGATGCAGGAGTATACTTTTTCACTGCTTGGATAAACCACTCTGGTGGTTGTTCAGTTGCGGCTAGAGTCCACTGCATTTTTTAGAGAAAGGAGATGAGGAGTGTGAGGAGGGTGGGGAGTGTGGGGGGGACAAGGAGGAAATAACTAATGACGAAGGACAAATGACTATTCATCATTGACGATCAAATCTACCTGAGGTTCATGTACTAGGGGATTAAGGACTACTTCGTTAGAAAATCCCTCAGGTTTACGGGTGCGAATAGCAGCAGGACGAGATCGCCTATAACCTGCTCTTTCAGCTTTTTGATGTTCATAATCAATCAGTCTGCCATAGTATGGGTGCTTGCTGAGATTCATCGATAAGAAAATGTGCTGGCGGGTATTGCCAAAACCTTTGCGGTTGAAAAACTTAACTGCTGAGGTATTGGTGGGATCGGTGTCTACCAGCATAAATCGCGCCCCGTCTTCAATCATGCGGGCGACGACTTTATCAACTAACTTATCTGCTATTCCTCGACGCTGAAACTGCGGATTAACTCCTAGCCACAGAATGTATCCGTAAGTCCAAGATGCTTTAGTAATAATAGTTCCTAAAATAAATCCGGCAAGTTCGCCATCTATTTCAGCTACTAAGCAATATTCGGGATCTGTGTTGTAAAGTCCAATCACCTCCCATTCGTCCCACGTTCTATATAAATAAGGATATAAATCGCTGGTAAATAGCTCTTCTCCTAAGTGGTAAACCGGAGCTATGTCATCAATTCCTAGTTCACGGACATAAACTGTGTCCATGTCATCAATATTTGTCATAGTAGTTATTTGTTATTTGTCATATGTTATTTCTTTACGTCCCATCGCCTTTTCTTCAAAGTGATACTTCTTCTATATTGGCGAGATTGGGCAGGGAGTTGCGTAGGTGTAGCCCGTCGTAGATATCGCTCTGGTGTTCGGTTGCTTGTGTGCGATCGCAGCGTGTGGCAAATTGACAATAATTGCAAGCTTTCTTACCTAATGGTAGTTGGGGAAATTGCTCTTTTTGTTGATAACGTTCCAGCCAATAAGTTAAATCGCTTAAAAGTTCATTAAGTTCATTTGCTGTGCGCTGGTGTTGAGCAGCGTTGTAAATAAATTTAATATTTTTTGGTTTGCCTTCAGACTGGACAAACCAATAAGTCATCGAAATATTTTCTGGCAAGTATTCGCTAGTCTCTGCCAAAACATAGAGATAAAGACGTGTTTGCCAGTTCTGTTCTAACTTGCTTTTATGTGGTGGTTTAGGATAAGTTTTCCAGTCGAGAATTTGGGCTTTTTGGTTATCGGCAATTAATAAATCATAGACAACAGTAAGCAAATAGTTTTGCACTTGCAGGGTGCGGTAGTGTTCGCTTTCCCGAAAAGTTTGATTATCAGTCGCAGGAGCTAAAATTTCTGGTGCAGCATTGGCAAAAGCTGACATCCAGGTTTGTAGTTGGGTATCTGCTTGCAAAAAACTCTGAATTGGCAAACCCATTTCTCGCTGCTGCATCAGCAAGTGAAAACGACTACCTAAAGTTTGCCGTTCTTCCTGTTCTGGATCTGAAGGAGAATTGAGGTTTTCTAAGTAGGTATGTTGAAACTGACGAGGACAACGTTCTAGTAAATTAAGTTGTCCTTGGGAAATTCGTAATAGTTGAGTAGAAGTTGACAGCATTCTTATATTTTAGAAGCGAGCGCTGTTTGTCAGGATAAGTGATCGCTCTAATTATGCATACTAATCAGGCTCAAAAATCCTTAGTAATTACAAACAGTTAAGTACAGTTGCAAAACCTGTTAATCTCCTAAGAGTTCAGGGAACAGTAGCAATTAGAAGAAAATTGCAGACTAAAGGGGCTGTTATGACAAAAACTCAGGTATGTAAGCAGAGGCAACAGCCTTTTCAAAGATTATTCAGCTATCCTAGCCTCGCTGTAGTTACCAGTATTTTGGTATCAGTACCAACTCTAGCTGCACCTGGGCAAAACTTAGTGAAAATAGCCCAGTTAAAACAAATCAGTACACCAGATAATCTTGCTGCTGCTAAACGAGTTTTAGCAGAGGGGTCGAAACTTTATCGACAAGGGACAGCAGAATCACTGCGACAAGCAATTAAGAAATGGCAAGAAGCGCTGAAGCTTTGGCAACAAGCAGGTCACAAGATAGGGGAAGCCACAACTCTCATTGACATGGGCGTAGCTTACTCAGATTTGGGAGATCCGCAAAAGGCACTAGAACTGTACAACCAGGCGCTACCCCTCACAAGGATGGCAAAAGATCGAGGACGGGAAGCCATCACACTCAGTAATATTGGTAAAATCTATGACGATTTAGGAGATAAGCAGAAGGCACTTTCATACTTTAACCAATCTCTATCTCTTCATCGGGTATTGGGTGAAAAAGCTGGGGAAGCTACCACACTTAACCATATCGGCTCTATCTACAACGATTTAGGGGATAACCAAAAAGCACTAGAGTTTTACAATCAAACTCTGTCTTTAAGAAGGATGATGGGTGACAAAGCTGGCGAAGGCAACATCCTCAGCAACATTGGCGTAGTCTATTCGGATTTGGGAGAGAAACAGAAGGCGCTGGATTTTTATAACCAAGCACTCACTTTAAGACGAGCAGTAGGCGATAAAGGTGGGGAAGCTGTCACTCTGACTAATATAGCCACAGTTTACGATGATTTTGGCGAGAAGCAGAAAGCGCTGGATTTGTATAACCAAGCACTGCCTCTTTTTCGTCTAGTAGGTAATAAACGTGGAGAAGGTTCCACACTCAGTAACATTGGCGTAGTCTACTCGGATTTGGGAGAGAAACAGAAGGCGCTGGATTTGTATAATCAAGCACTCACTTTAAGACAAGCATTAGGCGACAAAAGTGGAGAAGCTATTACTTTCAACAATATCGGCAAAGTCTACGATGAGTTGGGAGCTAGGCAAAAAGCACTAGAGTACTATAACCAAGTACTAGTCATCATGCGAGCAGTAAAAGACAAAGCTGGGGAAGGTACTATTCTCAGCAATATCGGTAAAGTCTACTACGATTTAGGAGATAAGCAAAAGGCTCTAGAGTTATTTAATCAGGCACTGCCTTTAAAAAAGCAGGTAGGTAATAAAGCTGGAGAAGCTACTACTCTTAGCAATATCGGTGCAGTCTATTCCTATTTGGGAGACAAGCAGAAGGCGCTGGCATTCCACAACCAAGCACTTACTTTAAGACAAGCAGTAGGCGATAAAGGTGGGGAAGCCTCTACCCTTACTAGTATTGGCGCAAACTACGATGATTTGGGAGACAAGCCCAAAGCACTCTCTTATTACAACCAAGCGCTGCCTTTAACAAGAGCAGTGGGCGATAAAGATTTAGAAGTTACCATCCTCAGCAACATGGCTTACCTGGAAAATAACCGAGGTAATCTTAAACAAGCTGTAACCCAAATTGAAACTGCGATCGCAATTATTGAAGATTTACGTACTAAAGTTGCTAGCCCAGAATTGCGAACTTCCTACTTTGCTTCCCAGCAAATTGTTTACAAGTTCTACATTGATTTGTTGATGCAGTTGCACAAAAAACAACCATCTCAAGGCTATGACGCCTTAGCTTTGCAAGCTAGCGAACGTTCTCGGGCGCGTAGTCTATTAGAACTGCTAACAGAGGCTCATGCAGATATTCGTCAAGGCGTAGATCCAAAGTTGCTTGAGGCAGAACGTACAATTAAGCAAAAATTAGATGCCCTAGAAAAACGCCGCATTCAATTCAACGGCAAATACAGCGAAGCACAAGTGCAAGCTTTAGAAACAGAAAATCAAGCTTTACTAGCACAGTATCAAGAAATCCAAGCAAGAATTCGCGCCAGTAGTCCCCGCTATGCCTCACTGACTCAACCAAAACCCTTAACATTGGTAGAACAGCAGCAGCTCCTTGATGACAATACTATGCTGTTGCAATACTCTTTGGGAGAACAACGTAGCTATCTTTGGGCAGTGACTAAGAATAGCATGAGCAGTTATGAACTACCTAAAAGCACTACTATCGAAGCCACAGCTAAAAAGTTCTATCAACTATTACAAAACCCTATCTATAAATTAAGCTCGCGTAGAAGAGGTACTGAAGCTAATAGTGGATCAAGCAAAGCCGCAGTCTTCACAGAATTAAGCGAGATGCTACTACAACCAGTAGCTGGGCAATTGGGGAATAAACGTTTAATTATTATTAGTGATGGGGCTTTGCAGTATGTACCATTTGCCGCCTTGCTCACTCTAGATACTGGCAAAGGAGAGGAATCAAAATTAGTACCTTTATTGGTAAAACACGAGATAGTCAATTTACCCTCAGCTACTACCTTGGCTGTATTGCGAAAAGAACTTCAAGGAAGACAAGCTGCACCTAAAACCTTAGCTGTCATTGCCGATCCGATTTTTGCTAGTAACGATGAGCGGCTTAAGGGTATTGTCTCTCAAGTTTCTCCCTCAGCAATGAATCGAGGTGATGCAGATAGTATTACTTTGGCAAGAGCTGCTAGAGATAGTAGTGTTTCTTTTGACCGTTTACCTTTTACCCGCGAAGAAGCCCAACAAATTTTGACCTTAGTTCCTGACGATTTACGAACACAAGCTTTTGACTTTACTGCTAGTCGGCAATTTGTGATTAGTTCCGAATTAAGTAAATTTAAAATTGTACATTTTGCTACTCATGGCATACTCAATAGTACTCATCCAGAATTATCTGGAGTAGTGCTATCGCTATTTAATAACAAGGGACAGCCACAAAATGGCTTTTTGCGACTTCACGATGTCTTTAACCTCAACTTGTCGGCAGAATTGGTTGTGTTAAGTGCTTGTGAAACCGGATTAGGCGAGGAAGTCAAAGGAGAAGGATTAGTTGGCTTAACAAGAGGCTTTATGTATGCAGGTAGTCCGCGAGTTTTAGTTAGTTTGTGGAGTGTATCCGATCGAGGTACATCAGAATTGATGAAGAGGTTCTACCAAAAAATGTTAAAAGAAACTTTACCACCTGCTGCTGCATTGCGTGCTGCACAGCTAGAAATGTGGCAACATCAAGAATTTGCTGCACCATTTTACTGGGCTGCTTTCACTTTACAGGGAGAATGGAAGTGAACTACAAAGCTATTATTCCAGGCGTCGAATACCAATGAGTATTATTAAACTGACAGGATTGATAGCAGCACAGGTACGGTTACTCAAAGCTTAAGAAAAAGTAAAAGGTAAAAGGCAAAAGGATGAATTTTGTAATTTGTCCTTCTTTCTTTTACCTTTTTATGTACCTGATGCTTATTTAATGTTATCCCTTGCGTCCCTCACTGCGGCAAAGAAAAATAATCCTGTGAGTGGAATGCTCAATACTAGGATAATTGTCGTGAGTGGGACGCCTAAATCTGGTTGTCCGTAACTGAGTTCAAAAATTGAACCGACAGCCGCGATCGCGGTTACACAAGAACCGCCTAGAAATAAACCGCTTTTTGGAGTTAAATACACTACTAGACCACCCTATGCTACAGGTTTCACCGCTTGATACGAGAAGCCATTTTTAGATAGTTCCTGGGCCAAAGTCAAGGAATTATCCACGCGGTCTACAAATACCACGCCATTGAGGTGATCCATTTCGTGCTGAATGCAGCGTCCGAGTAAGTCATTAGCTTTTAATGTCTTAGGACGACCATATTCATCTTTATAGGCAATTTCCACCACTTCCGGGCGCTTTACATCCATGTAAACGTTGGGAATGCTTAAACATCCTTCTTGTGCAACGCAGATTTCCTTGCTCACCTGTTTAATTGTCGGGTTGATCAATACCAGGGGTGGATTGACTGGATTATCTGGTTCAAGGTCAATGACTATTAGTTGTTTATGAACTCCTACTTGGGGCGCAGCTAAACCAATGCCATCTTTGCTGTACATAGTTTGCAGCATTTCGCGTACTAGTTGGCGCAGTTCATCATCTACTTTAGTAATGCGCTTTGCTGGTTGACGTAAAACGCGATCGCCTAAATAGTGCAGTTCCAAAGGAGGATTTTTTAACTTTTTTTTCTCGACAGCAATTTCGGAGGGCATGATTCCTTATGGCTAGATTGTGAAAATTCCTACTACTTTAATTCTATCAATCTCGTTGGGGGTGGAATCCTGCGGACTCTGCGGTAAAAAACACAAAATACCCAAACTCTCCACCGTCGAGTATAAATGTGATCTGATATCGCGCCAATTAGTAGGAGTTTAGCAATGCTAAACTCTCACCAGATATTGCATTTAGGCGCGAAACTCGTATATCGGAGTCATAATGTGTGTTGAAATTTTTAAATAAACTTGACTACCTACTCAAAGAAACTTTCCTTGGCTTGCTGCGTGGAGGTTGGATGAATTGGGCGGCTGTTAGTACTGTAACGGTATTGCTATTTTTATTTGGTATGAGTTTGCAAACTTCCTGGCAAGTGGAAAAGCTTCTTTACCAGTTTGGTAGTCAAATGGAAGTCTCAGTTTATCTTGATTCTGGTACACCAGCCACAACCATTGAAGCACTGGTAACAAATATGCCAGAGGTGGCAGCAACGCAAACAATTACCAAAGAGCAAGCTTGGAGTAAGTTAGTTAAAGAACTAAGAATTTCTGATATTGAAGGTGCTAACCAGCAGCTAGGAGAAAATCCTCTAGTTGATGAAATCAAGGTAAAAGCCCGGAACTCAGAAGTTGTGCCGAATTTAGCGACGCAGTTGGCTAAGTTACCGGGAGTGAGTACGGTGCAGTATGTCGATGAAGCAGTTAAACGCATCGCCCAGTTACACCAAGGTCTAAACTGGATTACTTTGACAATTACCATCCTCCTCACCTTAACTGCGATCGCTGTCACTAGTATTACAATTCGCTTGATTGTGATGGCGCGACGACAAGAAATAGAAATCATGCAGCTAGTAGGTGCAACTACTGCTTGGATTTACTTACCCTTTATTTTGCAAGGTATAACTTTTGGCATAATTGGGGGTGCGATCGCTTGGAGTTTGATTTCTCTAATTCAACAGTTTCTCGGAAACCTGCTAGCCAACCAGCCTGAGTTTGTTCAATTTATTACTAAAGGTTTACAACTCACTCCCGTACAAATCTTATTATTACCCTTAATTCTCTTAAGCTTTGGTGCAGCTGTAGGATTAATGGGGAGTTTATTTGCTGTCCGGCGTTTTGCTAGAAGTTAGTCATTAGTCAACAGTCAAGGGTCAAGAGGCAATAGGCGGTCAATGGTTATTCAAATGACAGATGACAGATGACAAATGACCAATGACAAATGCCAAAGGACAAAGGACAAAGGACAAAATTGCTATGACATCTCAATGGGAACGGTTGCTGCAAAATCTTGGTGAATGGCAAGGTTCATTCACCCGTTTCTCGCCCCAAGGTGAACTACTGCAAGATATCAAAAGTGTCGTCTCTTTACAAGGGTTGAATAATAACCAGACAATTCGTCAGATTGTTCGCCGTCAGGGACAAGAAGATTTAGTTCTGGAATACAGTTCTTTGTCTAAGAGTACTTTGTTTTTTGAAAATGGCGCATTTTCTCAAGGTTCAATTCAACTAGCACCATTTACTGAATTTGGGGCGGAACTGGGTTTGATTCATGAAAATTACCGTTTGCGTCTGGTACAACTGTTTGATAAAAACGGTCAACTAGATCAACTCACCCTAATTCGAGAACATTTAGCTGGTACTGAAGCCGCAGAAAGCCCAACTTTACAAGTAAAAGACTTGTTGGGAGAATGGCGAGGTGAAGCAATAACAATATATACAGATTTGCGATCGCCTAATATTGTCTCAACAACCTTGAAATTAGAACTTGATGATGCTGGGCGATTTGTTCAAAGTCTTTCTTATGGCAAACACACAATTACCTCCAGTGCAACTATTAAAGGGTCCATCATCCACTTCGATCAAGATCCGCACAAGCAGATGCAAGTATTGCTTCTACCTAATGGTGCTTCTGCCACTTCTCCACTAAAAGTTAATTTACGTCAAAGTTTTATCCTAGAAGTGGGTTGGTTAATTCAGCCAAATCTTCGCCAAAGAATGGTTCGCAGCTACAGTGATAAAGGTGAATGGACAAGTCTCACCTTAGTGACAGAACAAAAAGTGTAAGAGTTGAAAGCAAAGTTCTTACCCACAGAAGTCAAAGAATATAGCGTTTCTCAGTTGTGTACACTATGCTTTTACTCTACCCCTTTAATTCCCATCGCCCTGAGGCTAGAAGCCTAGGGCTATACAAACAAAGCCCACCTGCGTGGGCTAAATGCAAAAAAAACTGTTGTAACCTGGGTTGGCAGGCTTTGTATAATTAGCCCAACGCTTACAGCCTCAGGGGTTTTCACGCACAGGTTGGGGATTTTTCCGATCTGTGTGTACAGGAGAACATTTGCTAACGCAAATGTGGAGTGAGGTTCCAACAGTATTGCCATCAAGCGAGAAGCGCTATAGTCTCTAACCTCTATTCCCTAGCCCATTACTTCACAAATTGAGGCATAATTTCGGCAGCAGTAAAAATTCCATAGATACTGCGTTGGTGCAATTGCTTACCGGCTTTGAGATAACCAAACGCAGGACCGCAGACATTGGCTGCCATACTGGTTTCATCTCCCAAAGTAAAGGTATGAGTAGAAATTTTACCTTCAAAGGTACGTCCTGTAACCTTAACGTTTGTACTCAGTGGCTTTTTAGGATTGCGCGTATCCACAACACCACCAACAGTAACGCGATCGCGATCGCAAATTCCGGCAAACTCTAGCATCACATCATCGGCGTGTTCCATATTTTCTAAAGTAAGCACGCCGTTAGTTTTATCTAGTAGTGCTTCTACTTCCGCGTCACTCATCGCCTTCGCAGCTTCCACTGAATAACCAGGCATATGGCCAATATCTTCTCTAACTGTGGCGCGGTAAGCTTCCCAGTTAGCAATTCCTACCCCAAAGGTAATTTCAACTTTGTGAATTTCAGCATAGCTTTGGGCTGCTAAAGCGGCTGCGGCTGTTAATAATCCAGGTGTCGCGCCACATCCTGTCATGTAGGTAATTCCGGCTGCTTGCAGTTCCTCTTTCATCGCCAGGAGTTGTTCTACTGCACTGGTGCGCTTAATTGCATCTACCAGCACCCCTTGCCAACCAGCAGCGATAAACTGCTTGGCGACAGAGGGAATAAAGTCGTTGGGTAAATTGGGTAAAGCCAGAAAATACCCGTCTACGGGTTGTTGAGTATCAATTAAATCTTGAATACTGTGATTAGTTAAAGTACCAACCGGTTCTAAATAACCCACCGAACCTTGAGATTGGTAGGTTGCAATGCATTCTTTAACATTTAAACCTTCAGCAGCATAAGCGAAGCCCTTTTGATCTGCCACTGCTACTAAAATCATTTCCCGTTTGCCAGCAAGTACCTTGGCGGCTGCTTGTCCGAGTCCGCCGAAACCCAGTACTCCTACACGTATCGCTGGCGAAATATTAAGAGAACTTTTGACTTGTTCTGGATTCATAGCCAAGTAGTTAAGTTGAATCGAAAGCTTTGAGTATTCAGCATTTCAGCGTTTTGCCTGTGGCTGGTAACTAAAAGCTATAAAGGTTAATTATGCTTCATTATCCTGGTTTCTTCTCCAACCAGATCAGTTTTTTCACCAGAAATTTTTGCTGAGTCACTGAGGTAAGCAAATTTTTATGTAGTATGTCCTCAAAAATTCAGAGGGCGAGAAAAACCTGACGTATCACAGTTCAGGACAGAAACGTATTGTCATTGTTGTTTTTATTTCCTTGTGTCTTACTAAGTCTTGTACTATATTAAAAATTTCGGTGTTGCATATTTGCGGGATGAATTGAGAATTCTGGGCACAGATTAAAGTAGATTCTTTGCGCCTTTGCGTGAGGCAAAAATCATCTCATCAATCAGCAACGCCAAAATTTCTATGTGTCATGGTAGGAAGTGTTTACGATCTTTACATAAGTAATTGCACAGAATTATTTACACATGAGGTTCTAGTCTGCATAAGGGTTTGACGCTACAGTTTTGAGGTTATAGTCAAATGGCTAGGATTGATAGATGGAAAAACATGGAATTTATTGATATTCCATTTACTACTGTTGGTAGGCAGCTTACAGAAAAAGATAAAGCTGTTTCTGACTACATAAATCAAATTCAAAAGCATTTTTATGACGAGCATGAACAACAGCAAGCCCGATGGAACACTCAAGATGGATGTATGCGAGCAACGAGAGAGCTTATTTATGATCTGAATGATGGACAACCAATATTTCACATAATTGGATATTCTTTTAATGTCCGACGTGGAGAACTTCAAATAAGTCATTTGCTAGACCTAATAATTGAAGGTGATTCTTCTGAAGAGATAGATGATAGTATCTGTAATACTTTAGCTTTAGCCCACATACATGAAGTCCCAGTTTATCCAAATACAGATGAGCTTGCTGAAAAACTTGCCGAGTATTACAAAGATATGATGACTCAAGGATTTACAATGCCTGATGGAGAGGGTAGCAGGCAAAGATATATACTAACGAAATCTCGATCTTATATAATAGAAGAGTCTGATTTTCTTGAAAAAATTAGCTTAACTGAACCAATATACGCAGCAGAATTGATAATCATACGCTCATCGATTCAAAAAGAAATTAGTAAACTAAGTGAAGTCAAAAAATTTATTACTTCTTTAGAAAGAGCTATTAAACAATTAGAATTTTTGCTTAACAAGAAAGAGCGTAATGAATATGAATTACAATCATATCTTACACAAAATCCTATTCTATTAGGATTGGAATACCGAAATGTAATACCGAAGTACAAGTTAGGAGCAGAATATGAAATGGACTATGCCCTTCAACGTTCTTCAGGATTGGTTGATGTGATGGAAATTGAAGCGAGCAGTCTCCCACTTTTTAATAAGAATGGAGATCCTTCTCATTATCTTATTCATGCAGAACAACAAGTTTTAGATTGGTTGGCCTGGATAGAACGTAACCATCCTTATGCTAGGGAAAGTCTACCAGGGATTACAAAACCACTAGGTTTTGTAGTTATTGGAAGATCTAGTGATTTAAGTGATAAAGGTAGAAATAGACTGAATCAAAGAAATAATTTGTTTCGAGGCAACTTACAAGTCCTTACATATGATGATGTATTAGAAAAAGCACGTACTACTTATAAGGTTCTCACTGGTATAGAAGTATAAGTAGTTCAGTTGTTGACACAGCCTAAAACTACGGTAGAGCGTTTGAAACCAAACCTCTAGTGTGATTGTAAAAGTTAATAGTTACTACACAACTCAAGCATTAGATAGCTGTTTAGCTAAACTTGAGAATTTATCAACCTGTGTCTACCATTTAATCAATATCATTATCATTTCCCAAGTGACTTGAACATGGGCGCAGCTATTAGAATCAGAATAGTTAAAATCGGCAATTCTCAAGGTATTCGTATACCCAAACGTCTGCTAGAGCAAAGTGGTATTCATACAGAGGTTGAAATTGAGGTGCATGGCGATCGCTTAATTATTCGTCCAGCAACAAAATTACGGGTTGGCTGGGACGAAGCTTTTGCAGCAATGGCAAAACGACAGAATGATGTTCTCCTAGATGACGTTAATACAACAAACTGGGATCGGGTTGAATGGGAATGGTAGTCAAGCGTTTTGATATGTTCCTGGTGAATCTCGATCCTACTATTGGCACTGAAATTAAAAAGACACGCTCCTGTGTAGTTATTTTGCCAGACGAGATGAACCTTAGAAAGCTGCAAGACACTACATCGTCATCAGGTTTCTAGATTTGATGTTGCGACTTTAGAAGCTTTAGCTGAGTTTTTTGAACTCAAATATATTACCCAATTATGAGAATTTAAAATTAAAAATGATTAAACCTTAAGAGGTATTGAAAATGAAAACCGACCAAGAACGCGAAGAATTAATCCAATCTATCAACGTACTCTTACATCAAGCTTATGACAGTACCCTAGATGAAATTTATGCACTACTTCAAAGAATCGAAGATGAAGAGGATGAGGAAGATTTGAAAGCTGTTAAGGAATCTAGAGAAGAGATACGCCTTAACGGTACTATCTCTTGGGAAGAAATCAAAAAAGAAATTGCCGAAGAGAGAAAACAGGACGTAGCGTAATTGTGACTTACAAAGTAGAATTCTCTCCTAGTGCAAGAAAGATGTTTAGAAACCTCTCTCAAGATTTACAAGACCGTATACAACCTAAAATAGATGCATTAGCCACAGAACCGCGTCCTAGTGGAGTTAAAAAGTTAAAAGGTGAAGAGAATACTTACCGAATTAGAGTAGGTAATTATCGAGTTGTTTATGAAATTTATGATGATGTTTTGTTGATTACTGTAATCAGAGTGGGTGTTCGTGGGGAGGTTTATAAAGATTAAAAGTTCCAAAGAATTCAGAACTTGAACGATCGCACTTTTTACTCGACAACTGGGTTCCGAAGTGCAAGTTTCGAGTTCCGAGCTTCAGCGATCGCTCTTTTTGTTCGACAATTCAGGTTCCAAGCAGCAACTTCCAAGTTCCGAACTTGAACGATGGTGTTCGGAAGTCAAGCGATCGCCTTTTTAACTCGACAATTCGTGTTTCGAAGTCCAATGGTGAGGCTTTGAAGTCAAACGATCGCCTTTTTAACTCGACAATTGGTGTTCCGAGGTGCAAGCTTCGAGTTCGGAAGTCAAACGATCGCCTTTTTAACTCGACAATTCGTGTTCCGAAGTGCAAGCTTCGAGTTCAGAACTGGAATAATCAGGCTTTGAGGTCGAGCGATTGACAATAACTATTCGCTGCACAGTTACATCTAGCTACAATTCTTGAAGAAGCGATCGCTCTATACTTTTTTTAAATAATCCCCAGCCTAAATAATGCCATCTACAGATCAAGGTTCTCTTAGTTGGCTGTTACAGCAGTTTCAACTCAAGCCAGGTAAGCCAGCATTTGCCAACGGATTGCGGACTCTCTTGGCACTGGGTGGTCCGGTTGCAGTCGGAATTCTTACAGGTAATGGTGCTGCAAGTGCGATCGCGGTGATGGCGGCGATGTTCGTGAGTATGGTGGATGTGGGCGGAGCCTACCGTCAGAAAGCCACTGCGATGATGGCAGCAACTATAGGGGTAACTGTAGCGTTACTGTTAGCAAATTTAGTTAGCAGCACCCTTTGGTTAGCGCTTCCCACAACATTCATTGTGATATTTATCGCAGGTTTAGCAGGGCTGTATAGCAGTGTAGCTGCTTCTGTCAGCTTGGTTATTTCGATTATGTTTGTTGTCTCGCTGGCTAGATTCGCTTCATTTCCCGATTTATCTACGGTGCTGCTGCAATGCTTGCTATGTCTGGCTGGAGGAATATGGGCAATGGCTCTGTCATTAGGGTTGTGGGTGATACGTCCTTACATCCCTGTCATGCAAGCAGTTGCTAACTGTTATCTGTCATTGAGTAAATTTGTGGAATTGGCAAGCCAGAGAGTATTAAATCCAGAGGATCTTCAAGATTGGGCACAGAAATTTTTGCAAGCTCAGGATACCGTAACACAGGATTTAACTTCTGCTCGTACCACTTGGGCATCTGTCTGGACTGGACAAAGAGCCATGAATTTGCGGGGAAATCAGTTACTAATTTTAATTGAGGATGCCAACCAAATAATTAATTCTGTTGTGGCAGAGGTTGAACTTTTGGCGATCGCATCGCAACGCCCGTTATTTTCTGGGTTGCAGAGAGAAATTTGGCAAGTAATGGCAGAGTTGGCAATTGCGCTGCAAAGTTTATCAGAAGGAATTACCAAAAGTAAAAGCTCAGTTCACCTGGGAAATTTAGATCGAACGATTGAAGCATTAGAACATCAATGGGAAATATTGCGTAGTCAAGTTTTTAATCAAACAAGCGATATCCACACTGATGAATATTCTGATTTAGTTAACTTGAGGAAGATTGTCACCAGTCTGACAAAGCTGACACAACAAATTCATACCGATGCTGAAATTGTTTCAGATTTAAGTACGGGAAAACGGCGCAGTCAGATTTGGCGAGAAATTTCTCCCCCAGCGCAGCCAGAGGGTTTTTCATTCATCGACACGTTGCGGGATAACCTGACTTTTGATTCAGTGCTGTTTCGTCATGCGTTACGTTTAGCCTTAATTACAACCATTGCAGAACTAGTCGCCTCAGTATTGCAACTACCTAGAGGCTATTGGGTAACGCTAACTGCTGTAGTTGCACTTAAGCCCAATTTTGGCGGAACCTCGCAGACAACAGTACAACGCGTTCTCGGTACTTTCTTGGGTGGAATTATCGGTATTGCTCTAGTCGTGCTCATTAAGAATCCAATGGCGATCGCAGTTTGTATTTTGCTGCTCATATTTGCTGCTATGTCAGTGCGACCGTTAAGCTACAGCATATTCACCATTCTGCTGACTCCCGTCATTATTCTGTTACTTAACGTTATTAGTACAGGTGGCTGGAAGATTGGAGTATTGCGGATCGTTGATAGCCTAGCTGGGGGACTGTTAGCACTGCTTGGTAGCTATCTACTTTTCCCTCGTTGGGAGCGACAGCAACTCCCCACACAACTAGAAAAAACAATGCGAGCAAATCTCGTCTACTTTCAGCAGGTCATCGCTAATTATCTTAATTCTCGACAAGATGCTGCTGATTCTATTAATAGACTACGACATCAAGCCGCACTAGAAAACGCCAACGCTGAGGCTGCTGCTCAACGGTTATTTGGCGAACCCCGTCACGTTCAGGGAGAAGTCGAACCTGTAATGACGCTGATGATTTACATTCGTGCCTTTTTCAGTTCTGTGACCACTTTAGCCGAACATCTGCGGGAATTTAGCGGTGAGTACCAATTTACTGAACTCAAGCAACTTGCTAATGCCATTATCCCAGTTTTAGAAAACTTAGCAGATGCATTGCAAAACCAACAGCCACCGCAACCATTACCAGAACTGGATAATTATCTTGAAGCAATCCACAACGAAATTGAACAGCTACATACTGCGCGGATATCAGAAATTGCCATACATCCCAACACTGTAACTCCCACGTTAAAAGCCGTTCGCGAACAAACTACCCTATTCACAGAATTAGAGCGTATTGTTAATGAAATTAAAGTTATGCATTGTGCGATCGCACTTTTGCAAAAATAATTGTGACAATAAATGATGCAAATTTATCTTGTCTTAAACACTAAAAGAATTAGTGTTTATGCTTAGGAAAATTACGTAACAAATACCAGAATACTCCTACATTAGCCAAAAATACAATTAATTTAATAGGAGATAAACCCCGAATTAACTCATAAATTTCTGGAGGAATACTAATACCTACTAGTACTAATACTAGAATATGTGCCCAGCGCTTTTCGTACCATAAACCAATAGCTTCAATTGCAGTCACAATAGAATAGATTCCTGCTCCAATACCACTGAATGCTAATGTTTTAGGATTAAAATTAAGCATCTTTTCGACAAGCCAATTAATAATTCTTGCTTTACCTTCTAAAACATAATCGTCCGAAAAATCCTCAAGATATTGATAATTTTTTAAGGCAAATAATAAAGCTATAGCAGTAACCATCAATAATGAGGCAGTAAAAGCTTTGTAACAAACAATCGCTATTAACCCAAATGAACGCTTTTTCAAACAACCTCCTCAGTGGATATGATCTTCAGCCCACTTAATGCTCATAATAAATTATTCCCTTATGCCATCCCAACATAGCCAATGGCTGAGGGTAATTTCCAGATTGATGAAAATTATAGGGAAGCACCGAAGGTATTTGACTATGAAGCTGAATTAATATCAGGCTTATATCTTAAGACGCCCATAGCGAGCAGTGAAGCAATTATCTGAACTCGATTGATTATTCAACCAAGCCCACATTTGATCCCCAAAAGAAAAATGCCACCACTCTCTGGGGTTGCGTTGAAATCCGACTTTTACCATTACATCCCGCAATAACTGGCGGTGAGTATGATACTGTTGTGCTTCTGGATACTCACTGTTGGCATAGTAATCAGGAAGCGATCGCTCGGATAATTCATCAATTAGCGAACCCATATCCACGATTTGTCCTCGATCGTTTACCAGCGTTACATCCACTGCTGCACCTGTACTATGAGGCGGGGGAGTTTTTTCATCTAAGCTAGGTGCAGCCCAAATTTGATAAATCAATTCCCAAATTTCTTGGCGCTGAGTTGGCGATAACTCCGCCGCAATCAGTCCTCTCTGGTTTAGGGCTTGGGTAAAGCTGTAATCTACCATAAACTGCTGCACAGCCACCGGGCGATAAGCATCAAAAATTTGGATGTACCAATTAGGATGCAGCAATTGCAGGTAATTTTGAGCTTGGATTAAATTTTCAACCACACTTTGCCGCAGATAATAAGGAGAATGTGCTCCATAAGGCGCACCCAGTTTTTCATAAGGATGGGGAGATTCTACAGCAAATAGTTTTAAAGGAATCTCTACTAACGGTTCACCACACTCGAAGATTGATATCTGATGATAAGGTCTCATTCCTATTTTGGATTTTAAATTTGTGAAGCAGCACTGCTTTGGTTTCCAAAGTTGAGCGAACAAATGCTATTTACAATTAGCAGCAATCTTTTGTTTTTTCAATTACCTCTGGTACTGGATCGTAACCACCAGGATGAAATGGATGACAGCGCAAAATGCGCCGAATTCCCATCCACGTACCGCGCCAAGGGCCAAATCTTTCAATTGCTTGCATGGTATACATCGAACAAGTCGGCTGAAAGCGGCAAGTTGGCGGAAATAGTGGCGAGATAAACATTCGGTAGCCCCGAATCAGCCAAATCAATAATAGTTTCATAGCAGTAACTAAATCTAATAAAGTAGTAATAAGGTCCTAAATTTTCTTTCTATTAGTATTTTTGGTGAGTAAATTTCCTGCTTTAGACTCGATTTCTCCTTTATGGCTACAAATTGCGATCGTTGCGGTTTGGGTGTTATTCATTTTAGCGATCGCCTGGGGAGTTAATCGCTTCGCCCATAAAGACCCAGAAATTGTCCGCAAGATAGTTCATATTGGCACTGGCAATGTGATAATGCTTGCTTGGTGGTTAAATATTCCTGCAAGTATAGGCATTACAGCTTCAATTTTAGCCAGCGCGGTCACCTTATTGTCATATCGCTTTCCGATTCTCCCTGGTATTAATAGTGTCGGTCGTCAAAGTTTCGGAACATTTTTTTACTCTGTCAGTTTCGGTATTCTAGTTGCCAGCTTCTGGTACTTGCAACAACCCCAGTACGCAGCATTGGGAATTTTGGTGATGACTTGGGGAGATGGACTAGCAGCTTTAATTGGTCAGCGCTTTGGCAAACATAAGTATAAAGTTCTTGGGTCACAAAAAAGCTGGGAAGGTTCTTTAACAATGACCCTTGTTAGTTATCTAGTCAGTAGTTTAGTTTTGCTCGGTGTCCAAGGGAATATTTGGCAAACTTGGGTAGTAGCCTTAGTAGTGGCAGTGGTAGCTACTGCTTTAGAAGCTTTTTCATTTTTAGGTATTGATAATTTGACTGTTCCTTTAGGTAGTGCGGCCCTAGCATTTTTCTTAATTGAGCAACTGCCACTTCATTAAATGGGTAATAGTCTATAAGTGGTTAAGAATTATCAATAAATATTACTCAATCTCCAAATAAATTTGGCATACAATAATTACTTTTTTGTTAAAAAATCTAAACCTACACTTGTTATACCAATTCCAGCAAAAAATGAGACACGTAGGTTGGTGAGCCACTCACGTGGGCGGGTTTCCCGACTTGAGTGAAGTGGCGTTTGAACTGAGTGAAACCCAACAATTAAAAGACTTTGGAATGTTGGGTTTCGTTCCTCAACCCAACCTACATCATATTTTTTGTGAAATAGTATTAGGTTGTAAAACTACAAAAAAAGAAATGAAATTGTCATAAAAATTTAATAATTATTCCACTGAAGACATGTTTTTCAGGCGGGTTTATTTGTCTTGAGAATTGTAAACCAAATTACAGATCTACAACCGAATAGAGAATATAACATAGCTAAATTTATCACCAAAGAGAGATTAGATTAAGAGCTAAATGATTTTACATAGGAAATAATATTAATTCTTTGTTGTTATAAAAATAAAAATGACATTTTTTAATTATTCACAACCGCCTTTATGCCGCAAACAGCCAACTCAAGCAATTCAAGAACTAGAAGGGCTTTGGTATGTAAACTGGCAAATAGGTAAAATTCCACTTTACTCAACTTTTTATACTCGTGTCGATCAAGCTTGCATCCTTTGGAGTTTGCTACTTTTACCAATATTTATGACCGCTCAATTTTTGCCAATTAGTTGGAGTTTACAAGCTACCTTATGGTCAATACTTAGTGGTATCGGCACCATAGCAATGGTCAGTTGGACTAGTTACTGGGTAAAGGTAAGACAAGTTAAATGGGTGCTATTTTGCTGGGTAATCCTAATGTTATTGGGAGTGCTTTTAACGAATTTAAGTATTTACTTAGGCTGGGCTAATATCTTATTAAATCTATGCCCATTGTGGCTAGGTTTAAGTACAGTTGGATATATTTGTACTGGGTTAGGAGTGCGATCGCGTGCCCTAGTTTTTACAGGGATGCTTCACCTCCTATTAATTTTTATTCTGCCTTATATCGCCCCCTGGCAGTTTCTCAGTACTGGCGCTTTTATGGCTTTATGCTTATTAATGTTAGCTGAATTTCAGTGGGATGGTTTATAGTTTTGGCAACGTCAAAACTTATGTATTGCCAATCAAATAATATCTAAATAATTTGCTCTTCATTTAGCTCCCCGACTTCTTTAAGAAGTCGGGGAGCTAAATCCATAGATACTTTATCTTAGATTTTTAAATACATTAAATAGGTTGGCGATGCTGCTTGACGATAATTTATGTACAAAGCAGACATCAGCATAATTGTAGAGATAGAGGGCTAGCTTAACAAAATTACTGAGGTTTGACAAGTATACCAGTAGCCTATTTTTCAGTAATATCAAGATATTAAAATTACTATTAGCTGTTTTAGTAAGTATAAAAAAATGAGATTTAGAGAATGGGCGACTAAAGTCATGCTAATTTTTCTATTGTTCGCCACTCTAATTTTGGCGCTGTTTGCCGGGAAATCAGCAAAAATTGCAAAAAATACAGCAACATCGATTCCAGAGGTTATAGCCTGGAGTGAGTATCCGAAGGCGCAATTACAATCAGCAAAAAATCTGAGTAGCAAATCTCCGAGTGTTCCCAAATCGCAAGTCAAAAAGAGTCAGCCTCTAGCACTGTACAGCACTACTGAGGCCTTTGCCAGATACAAGCCTCAGTATGAAATCACACCCGTAGATCCAAGCAATTACGGTGATAGGTATGCCAAAGATATTAATGGCGTATCTCTACGCAATCAGCCTATTGTAGTACTACATGAAACTAGTAATTCTGCGTCTAGTGCGATTAATTTTTTTCAAACCCCTCATGATAATGAAAATATCCAAGCGAGTTATCACACGTTAATTAAGCGAGATGGGACGGTAGTTTATCTTATCCCACCAGAAAAGCGTGCCTTTGGTGCAGGTAACTCGGTATTTGATGGGCCTAATGGTTCTGAAACTGTGAAGACTAACCCTAATTTGCCACCGTCTGTCAATAACTTTGCTTATCACGTTTCTTTAGAAACACCACCAGAGGCTTGGGGAGATAACCACGTACAAAGCCATAGTGGTTACACCGAGGCTCAATATCATTCTCTGGCTTGGTTAATCGCTCAAAGTCAAGTTCCAGAGGATCGCATCACTACTCATCGAGCCGTAGACCGCTCAGGTCAAAGAATTGATCCCATAAGTTTTGATTTTAACAAGTTCTTCGATTTACTTCATAGCTATCGTCAGCTAACACCAATTAATAGGGCACACAGATAAAAATCTCACATAAAGACGCTAAGGTTTTCAGATAACTTGGCATCTTGATGTGAGATTTAAAAGAAAAATTATTTGATTATTTGCTAAAACTATAGATTTGCTGAGTTTCTAGGCGATCGCAAATTGCCGAAGGTAGTGTATCAACCCCAAAAGTCTGCCGATCTAGTTGGACTTGCAAATTACTTAGGGGATCGCTACCAGCAGAAATCAGAAATTCTAGCTTTTGGATGTAAGGCAAAGTTGCTAGTTGGTCGAGAATTTGAAAGATTGCTTGTAGGTAAGGATGACCTGTCTGCTGATACCAATCACAAGCAGCTACTTTCGGTTGGTCAAAACCCAAGTGTACTGTTAAGGAAGGCTTGTCAAATAAAGCGATCGCTAATGGCCGCGCTTCTTCTTGTAGCAATAAGTCGTGAGTTTTCGCTAAATGCCGTATTTTTTCTAAGCGTTCATAGCGTTGCGTTACCGATTGGGGATCATCTTGCCAGTGAATAGCTACTGTTACTAAATACGTTTGCAGAAGCATATGACCTAGCTTTTTCGCCTTGGTTGCTAAGTAATAGGAATTGTAGTCATTGGCTTCAATCAACAACGGCACGCGATCGACTACTTCCAAACTATAGCCCTTGACTCCGGCAATTTTGCGGGGATTATTCGTAATCAGGCGAATCTTTTTCACACCCAAGTCCATGAGCATTTGTGCGCCCATACCATAATCTCGTAGGTCAGCAGCGAATCCCAAACGCTCATTCGCCTCCACTGTATCCAAACCCATATCTTGTAAGGAATAGGCTTTTAGCTTGTTAATCAACCCAATTCCCCGTCCTTCTTGACGTAGGTAGACTACGACACCTTGGCCAGCACTCTCAATCATTTTCAGTGCTGCTTGCAGCTGCATCCGACAATCGCAGCGTAAAGAACCCAAAGCATCACCAGTTAAGCATTCTGAATGCATCCGCACCATAACTTCTTCATCTTTGAAGCTAGCGGGATCGCCCTTGACAATC
This sequence comes from Nostoc sp. 106C, assembly GCF_002154725.1. Taxonomy (GTDB): domain Bacteria; phylum Cyanobacteriota; class Cyanobacteriia; order Cyanobacteriales; family Nostocaceae; genus Aulosira. Next base: position 29,579 of record NZ_MTAW01000185.1, read on the forward strand.
GCAACGTGTTCAGAATTATCTAGGGTATGGCGGTAAGCGTAGATTTTAAAGTGACCGAACTGGGTGGGTAAATCGGCAATGCTTTCGCGAGTAACTAAGCGATCGTGCTGGAGACGATAACTGATTAAATCAGCAATACTAATAATTTTGAGATTGTGACTTTGAGCATACTCGATTAACTGGGGCAATCGCGCCATTGAACCATCAGGGTTTTGAATTTCGCAAATTACCCCAGCCGGATATAACCCTGCTAATCGAGATAAGTCTACAGCCGCTTCTGTATGTCCGGCGCGTTTGAGTACGCCTCCAGCTTTAGCTCGAATCGGGAAAATATGTCCAGGACGACGTAAATCTAAAGGCTTTGTCGCTGGATTGAGAGTCACCTGGATAGTACGAGCACGGTCTTCGGCTGAGATCCCAGTACTTACACCCAAATGTGGTCCAGCGTCAATACTGACGGTAAAAGCTGTCTGGTTAGTGTCTGTAATATTGCTCACCATTAATGGTAAGTCTAGTTCATCTAGGCGATCGCCTGTCATCGCCAGACAGATTAGCCCTCTTGCTTCCACTGCCATGAAATTTATCATGTCGGGTGTGGCAAATTGGGCAGCACAAATCAGGTCTCCTTCATTTTCTCGATTTTCGTCATCTACCACGACGATCACACGACCAGCTTTCAAATCTGCTAGAGCCGCGTCAATGGAATCAAACTTAAAAGATGAGCTAGCGCCGTTCTGAGCCGACGCTGCGGCAATGTTTTTCGATTCAGGCGACTGGTGAAAGGCTTTCTCTACTTGAGGAGCCACCCCAGCGCTCTGGTCGCTAGAGTTTAGGGGAGTGGCTTGCGACTGCCGTTTAGTCTTAGGCTTTGACACAGAGTATTTCCAGCTACCAAAAGTAAATTTTTTTAACAATTTCTTCTTTTAGATTGTAGCTCCTTTATAAGGCAGAGAAGTACACTAGCAATGATTTGATAACATGGCAAAAATTTCTGCTTTAAAATTGAGGTTTATTACTCAAGTGTGACAGCAAAGCATCAAGAGCAAGAGTATACTTGCAAACTTCCTGCTTTAAAAGGTTTGGGATTGCCTGAATATGGTAGTTTCACAATGTTTGATTTCCTATTTACTTAAGTCTGTGAACAGTTACTACTCCTGTCCTTGGGAAGAAAAAGCTAAAAAACTTACTTTTGGTGAGAGCATAGAATCTCATCGCTATTAAGTGCAAAGCCACCAATACCTCGGCTCAAGTCCGTGGCTAATTGTGCGTTGCGCGTCTGGTCGCTGATATTTTGATAGCTAAGAACTAATTAAACAAAAACAGATAAGGATTTGATCATCATGGGCAAAAATGGACGCGTACCCGTTGGGATTATTGGCGCGTCAGGCTATGGCGGAGTGCAGTTAGTACGACTACTGATGGATCATCCAGAAGTCGAACTAGTTTATTTAGGCGGTGAGAGCAGTGCGGGAAAATCCTTTGCGGATCTCTATCCCCATCTGGCTCATGCAGTTAACCTGCCAATAGAGGCGGTAGATGCAGAAATTATCGCCCAGCGCTGTGAAGCAGTGTTTCTTTCTCTACCAAATGGTCTGGCTTGCCAAATCACTCCAAAACTTATCGAAAAAGGATGTAAGGTACTAGATCTCAGTGCCGATTATCGATTTAATGATTTGGCAACCTATACCACTTGGTATGGCACAGAGAGAAGCGATCAAACAACTGCGGCTACAGCAGTATACGGATTACCAGAACTTTACCGCGATCGCATTACCGAAGCGCAGCTTGTCGGCTGTCCCGGCTGCTATCCCACAGCCAGTCTTTTAGCTCTTTCACCACTCTTGAAACAGGGTCTAATTGTGCCTGAAACTGCCATTATCGATGCTAAATCTGGTACATCTGGCGGGGGACGACAAGCTAAAATTAATATGCTCTTAGCTGAGGCAGACAACTCCCTCGCTGCATACGGAGTTGCCCGTCATCGTCATACCCCAGAAATTGAGCAGGTTTGTAGCGATCTCGCCGGACACGAAGTCACCATCCAATTTACACCGCATCTGATTCCGATGGTGCGGGGAATTTTAGCAACTGTATATGCCACACTGCGCGATCCCGGTCTCGTGCGAGATGATATGGTGACAATTTACAATGCTTTTTACCGTAACTCGCCTTGGGTGAAAGTCTGTGAAAGTGGCATTTACCCCCAAACAAAGTGGGCTAGCGGCAGTAATCTTTGCTACATTGGTATAGAAGTTGACCCGCGTACTGGTCGAATAATTGTCATGTCAGTAATCGACAACTTAATTAAAGGGCAAGCGGGTCAAGCAATTCAGTGTTTAAATCTCATGATGGGTTGGGATGAAACCTTGGGGTTGCCCAAATTGGGATTTTATCCATAATCAGGACTGAGTGCTGAGTCCTAAGTAATTTTTTCGCTCAGCACTTAGTACTTACTACTCAGTATTTACTTCGGTCCTAAACCCACTGCGCCAGCATAAAGGGCGCGATCGCCTAGTTCATGCTCAATGCGTAGCAAGCGATTGTATTTTGCCACCCGTTCACTACGGCATAAAGAACCAGTTTTAATTTGACCGGCACGGGTAGCTACAGCTAAATCCGCGATCGTTGTGTCTTCAGTTTCACCAGAACGATGGCTAATGACTGAGCGGAAACTACTGCGAGTCGCTAAATCAATTGTTTCCAAAGTTTCAGTCAAAGAACCAATTTGATTGAGTTTAATCAAAATGGCGTTGCCAGCCTTTTGCGCAATTCCTTTTTGCAGGCGGTCGACGTTAGTCACAAATAAGTCATCGCCTACCAACTGCACCCGCGAACCAAGCTTTTGGGTGAGCAATTGCCAATTTTCCCAATCTTCCTCGTGCAAGCCATCTTCAATCGAAACAATGGGATATTGGTCAACTAACTGCGCTAAATAATTAACAAATTCTGTCGGGGCGTGGGGTTTACCATCGTAAACATACTGTCCATCCTTGTAAAACTCACTAGCTGCCACATCCAAAGCTAAAGCCACTTGTTCCCCTGGCTGATAACCAGCCTGTTCAATGGCAGCAACGAGTAATTCTAAAGCTACCTGATTGGACTCCAAGTTAGGGGCAAAGCCGCCTTCGTCTCCCACACCAGTTAGTAAACCCTTCTCATGTAATACCTCGCTCAGGGTAGCAAATACTTCTGCACCCCAGCGCAATGCTTCTTGGAAGGAAGATGCCCCAACTGGGACAATCATAAACTCTTGAAAATCTACGTTATTAGCTGCGTGGGCACCACCGTTAATCACGTTCATCAACGGCACTGGCAACAAATTTGCTAAAGGCCCACCCAAGTAGCGATATAAGGGAAGTCCTAAAGATTCTGCACCGGCTTTGGCTGCTGCTAAAGAAACCGCCAAAATCGCATTTGCCCCCAAATGAGATTTGTTTGCAGAACCATCCAAAGCAATCATCGTGCGGTCTAGCAATTCCTGGTTAAGGGCATCTAAATTTAATAACTTGGGAGCAATTACCTCTTTGACGTTTTGTACCGCTTTGAGTACTCCCTTACCTCCGTAACGGCCTTTATCTTTATCCCGCAGTTCGTGGGCCTCAAAAGTGCCAGTAGAGGCACCACTGGGAACCTGTGCCAGTCCCACAGCACCGTTGAGCAAATGTACTTCTGCTTCAACTGTAGGTCTACCCCGCGAGTCGAGAATTTCACGGGCAACAATCGCCTCAATGGCAGAATCTTGAATTGTACTCATGTGTGATTTATCCTTTGTTTCCTTTGTAGAACTGCGTTCTTAGAGTTGCTCGCATACAGTACAGTGGCTTAACCCAATCGCTAGCATAGGCTTTTAAGGGACGCTGTAGGCTGAGATTCAAGAATATTTCAACTCATTGCGTCAACTGATTTGCAATTTTGCATTTGTCAAGAGTCAAGGGTCAAGCATTTCTTCCCCCTATGCTCCCCTGCTTCCTTGTCCTTTCATTTCCCAGTTGCAAGTCTGTATCACCACTCCCAAATTAAAATCGGTAAAGAACCTATTAGGAGTTAATGATGCGCTTACTTCATACAATGCTACGGGTGGGCAATCTTGAAGAGTCCTTGAAATTCTACACTGATGTCCTGGGAATGAAATTATTGCGTCGAAAAGATTATCCAGATGGAAAATTCACTCTAGCTTTTGTTGGCTATGGTGACGAAAGCGATCATACAGTCTTAGAGCTAACTTACAACTGGGGGGTAGAAAAGTACGAATTAGGTAATGCCTATGGTCATATTGCCATTGGTGTTGATGATATCTATGCCACCTGTGCAGAAATCAGAAATCGTGGCGGTAAGGTAGTGCGGGAACCAGGACCAATGAAACACGGTTCTACGGTAATTGCATTTGTGGAAGATCCGGACGGATATAAGATTGAACTGATTCAATTGGGTACTCAAGCAATAGAGACGAAACAGGAATCACAAAAATTGGTGACTCAGTAATCATCTTGAAATAATTCAGGTAAAACAGTTGAGTGCGAAGCAATGCCTGCGGCTAAAAGTTAATTTTCCTCCTTCATCTGATTTTCAGTCAATAGACTGGGTGACTCAGGCATTGCGATCGCTCACAATAATTGAGAAGTATTTTCTATTACTTAGTACTCTCAAAAAAGCCAATTTACTGGGTATCAATCAGAGTCAACCATAAATAGCTTTTTATTAAGCGATTTCCATGTCATCTATCTAGAACTGGAAAATTTATCCGTTAACAAGTTCATCTTTAAATTGTTTAACCAATTCGCTGTTAATGGCTTCTCATGGCTCACTGAGTATTCAAAGCAAGAGCTAGACTTGGTGAAAAGCCTACACTGTATGCGATAGCATGACTTATAGGACGATGTCACAAAATAGCTAATGCGTTGCACTAAAATCAATTACTAAGTTTAAATTGCAACTACAGATACACGCGAATACATGCCAATAATGTTTGGATATTTAATTGGGGAGTAAAAACTATTTATGAAGTATGAACTATGAACCAGCACAGTTTTTATTCTAGGCTAAGGCAATAAGCGCATTGCTATATATTGGGCTTTTTATGTATTTATTCCTCCCCAATTGCCAATTTATACAATAAAATCACGCCATTTAGTACGAGCCAGAGAACCCTTCCAATGGCTGTAAAATCTGAAATCTCAACTCAAAAATTTTAAAGATGCAACCTACAGATCCCAATAAATTTACTGATAAAGCCTGGGAAGCGATTGTAAAATCTCAGGATATAGTCCGTGCCTATCAACAACAGCAGCTTGACGTAGAACATTTAATTATTGCCCTTTTAGAAGAACCTACTAGCCTAGCAATACGTATTCTTGCGAGATCTGAAGTTGATCCGCTGCGCTTGCAACAGCAACTCGAAGCGTTTACCCAACGTCAGCCAAAAGTTGGGAAAAGCGATCAGCTCTATCTTGGTCGGAGTTTAGACGTTCTGCTCGATCGCGCCGAAGAAAATAGAGTGCGGATGAAAGATTCTTTCATCTCCGTGGAACATATACTCCTGGCCTTTGCTGAGGATGACCGGATTGGGCGGCGGCTCCTCAAAGGTTTGAATGTAGATAATAGTAAGCTAGAGGCTGCAACCAAAACTGTACGCGGTAGCCAAAAAGTGACAGATCAAAATCCAGAGTCTCGCTATGAAGCTCTGCAAAAATTTGGTAGAGACTTGACAGAACAGGCTAAAGCGGGCAAGCTTGACCCGGTAATTGGGCGAGATGATGAAATTCGCAGGGTAATTCAGGTACTATCTCGTCGTAGCAAAAATAACCCTGTATTAATTGGCGAACCTGGGGTCGGTAAGACAGCGATCGCGGAAGCTTTAGCGCAACGCATGGTGAATGGTGATGTTCCCGAATCTCTGAAAAACCGCCAGTTGATCTCTTTAGATATTGGTAGTTTAATTGCTGGTGCTAAATACAGAGGTGAATTTGAAGACCGTCTCAAAGCTGTTCTCCGGGAAGTTACTGAATCAAACGGTCAAATAGTTTTGTTTATCGACGAACTACACACTGTTGTTGGTACTGGTTCCAATCAGCAAGGAGCAATGGATGCAGGGAATCTGCTAAAACCCATGCTGGCGCGGGGAGAATTGCGCTGTATTGGCGCTACTACCTTAGATGAGTTCCGCAAACACATTGAGAAAGACGCTGCCCTAGAACGTCGTTTTCAGCAAGTATTTGTGGATCAACCTAGTGTAGAAAATACGATTTCCATTCTCCGAGGTCTAAAAGAACGTTACGAAGTTCATCACAACGTCAAAATTTCTGATTCAGCATTAGTAGCCGCAGCAACGCTGTCAGCGCGTTATATTTCTGATCGCTTTTTACCAGATAAAGCCATTGACTTAGTGGATGAGGCCGCGGCACAGCTGAAAATGGAGATTACCTCTAAACCTGCGGAACTGGAAACCATTGACCGCCGCCTGATGCAGCTAGAAATGGAAAAGCTATCATTAGCTGGGGAAGACAAAGTTGCCGCACCAACAAGAGAGCGATTGCAGCGCATTGAAGAAGAAATCGCTAATTTAACTGAAAAACAACAAGATTTAAATGGGCAATGGCAAGGTGAAAAGCAACTGTTAGAGGCTATCAGTGCTTTAAAGAAAGAAGAAGATGCGCTGCGAGTGCAAATAGAGCAGGCGGAACGTGCCTACGATTTAAATAAAGCTGCTCAATTGAAGTATGGCAAATTGGAGGGAGTACAGCGCGATCGCGAAGCCAAAGAAGCACAACTTTTAAAAATTCAAAGTACAGGTTCTACTCTGCTGCGAGAACAAGTAACAGAAGCTGATATCGCGGAAATCGTCGCCAAGTGGACAGGGATTCCTGTAAATCGCCTGATGGAATCGGAACGGCAAAAATTGCTACAACTAGAGCATCATTTGCATCAACGAGTTATTGGGCAACAAGAAGCGGTAATAGCAGTAGCGGCGGCTATTCGTCGTGCTAGGGCTGGCATGAAAGATCCTAACCGTCCTATCGGTTCATTTTTGTTCATGGGGCCTACGGGTGTAGGTAAAACCGAGCTAGCTCGTGCTCTAGCTCAGTTTCTCTTTGATTCTGATGATGCCTTAGTGCGCTTGGATATGTCCGAGTATATGGAAAAACACTCGGTTTCTCGACTGGTAGGCGCGCCTCCAGGCTATGTTGGCTATGAAGAAGGAGGTCAACTTTCCGAGGTAGTTCGCCGTCATCCCTACTCTGTAGTCCTATTGGATGAAGTGGAGAAAGCTCACCCAGATGTATTCAATATTTTATTGCAAGTCTTAGATGATGGTAGAATTACTGACTCTCAAGGCAGAACAGTCGATTTTCGGAACACTGTGATTGTGATGACCAGTAACATCGGTAGTGAACACATCCTCGATATATCTGGTGATGACTCCAAGTATGACATGATGCAAAATCGGGTAACAGAAGCGTTGCGATCGCACTTCCGCCCAGAATTTCTCAACCGTGTGGATGAAACTGTTATCTTCCATACTCTTAGTCGTTCAGAAATGCGACATATTATCCGCATTCAACTTAAGCGCGTCGAAAATCTGCTCAAAGAGCAAAAAATCTTCTTTGATATTTCTGCATCTGCTTGTGACTACCTAGTGGAAACAGGCTATGACCCTGTTTATGGCGCACGTCCCTTGAAACGAGCAATTCAGCGCGAAATAGAAAACCCCATCGCCACTAAGTTACTGGAGAACACCTTTATTTCTGGGGACACAATTCTCATTGACAAAGGTGAAACCGGACTGACTTTTAACAAAAAAGTGATAATTAAGGTCCCAGCAGCACAGGCGACTGTTCAGTTATTAGAACCTTCTTCTGATCTGTGAGCGATCGTAGGGGCAAACAGCAAAAATTTATTTTTCTTGTTTGCTACACAATAGCAATCCTAGATGATATGTGAAAATTTGCTCCTTCCAGATCCCCGACTTTTCAAATTTCAAAAAAGTTGGGGATCTAATTGTTTACTAATGATTAATGACTAATATAGAATTTATACTTGCAGACTGAAGTTCTGATACCAATTTAAAAATTGATTGCAACAGATGAATTCAGGAAAACCGGACACAGAAGGCAATTTCCAATCCAAAATCTAGCTTGAAAATAAGGCAGGAGGCAGGGGGCAGGAGGCAGAAAGAAGGATTAATATTTTCATCCTTGGTTGTGCCAAAACCTGGCGTGAATGGCTGTCTTGAAAAGTTTGCTCAAGTCGGGAAACCCGCCCACACAAGGCCAGTTGCTATAACGGAGGGAACCTCCCTCCGGGTTCACCAGTCCCCTACGGCGGGTTTCCCGCCTTCAGGGCTGGATTCACCGCAACGCACTGGCTCAACTTTTCGCAAAATCCAAAATCTAAAATGGTATGACTACGAAATTATGTCTGTGGGTTGTATAGGTCGACATTGCAAAAGATAATTAGATAACTCACAAAATCCCTCACCTTCACTAGCAGAAGTAACATAAGCTGGCTGATGCTGTAACTGATTTGCATACTCCAACACATTTGCTACACCTACAGACATCAGAAAATAACGCCGATCAAATAAACTTTCATCATTAGGGCTATCGCCCACTGTGACAACCTGTTCTGTGGAATATTCAGGCCAGTATTCCTGCAATATCTGCAATAATCCAATAGCCTTATCTTGAGTTTGGGGTTTAATGTGGCATTGCACATTACTGTAAGTAAATCCCCATCCCATTTCTTGACACAGATGACCTAGAGTTTGTAGTTCAGTAGTAGTTAATGAAGCTACGTCAAAAGTCCAGTCGGTGATGCGAAAACGATTATCGGCGGATTCTTGGAGTTGCGGAAATTTAGTTTGTAATTGCCCAAAAACCGTTGCTAAATGCTGACGATGACTATCTAAGTCGGCAATGGGAGTTAAGGCTACTGGTTGATTGCTCCCAGACAGATAAAATAGGCCTCCGTTTTCTGCTATAGCACCTACCACAGGCATTAAACTACTTAGTCCACTCACCCACCCAGCAGAACGCCCTGTAACAATTATTACTTTAATTTCTGCTGCTGCTAAATTTTCTAAAGCTTGCAGCAATTTAGTTGTAAATTTTCCTTTGCTGGTTAAAGTCCCATCCATATCTGTAGCAATCAGCCGAATATTGTTCCAGCAACTTGAGTCAGCTTGAGACACAGGCAAGGGATTTATAAAACCTTCACCAGAGAGGCTAAGGTGTGTGTACATATACTATTTCGCAAAAGCTGTAAAAAACAGTAATAATACCGCAAAATGAGATGCAAAATTTGGGCATCCTAAACATTAGAAATAAAGTTTTTCTATTTGCTCACCATGTCAACTTCGATGTTTGTTGCCCAACTGCCTAAAAAGGCATCCCATGAAGTACCAGCAAGTACTCCAGAAACACCGCCTTTATTAGTTTTAGGCTCTGGAGGACTAGCTTTAGCCTTGATTGTTGTGGTTGTTTATGGCAGAGTTTTGATGACTCAGCTAGAGAAAAAACTCAAGTTTGAACAATTTCGGGCGCGGGAGCTAGAGAAAAAGTTTAAGTTAGCGCTGGATACAATTCGCAAAATGGAAACTAATCCCGATTTGGTTAACTCACGGGACTTTAACTTGGATTACTTGCGGATGCGGATGTCTGAGGAGGTATTTCATTTTGCGATCGTTAATCAAATGAAAATCAAAGTCAAAGATAAAATTTCGCAAGCTCTGCGTCCAAATCAATCCCAACAGGGACAAGTAGGGATTGCCAGCAATAGCGGACGGCAGGTAGATGAAATTTTTGATGTAGAGTACGAAACTGGCAGTGGGGCAAACATTGCCAAGCGAGTACTATTTCGCATTCAAATTCGGTTAATGAAGTTACCAACGCAAGCGACTTCTGCAACTATTAGCCAAATTATTGACTGTATTGAAACTTACTTAAGCCCCACAGAAGATGAAGATACCTGGCAACCGACAATTCAAGGGCGCGTTGCCCACATGCACTGGGATCAAAAGGCTAAGCCTACTCCTCTTTTAGTACTGGAGCAGTCAAACGAAGGTGTAAATGTTACATTCCGTACTAGTCGTCAACCTAACTCCCCAAAAAATTTACAGCAGTCGATATTCAAACAATCAGGTTCTGCTAAATAATTATTAGGGTTTTAGGGTGCAGTTCTATCGTTTTTCTGAGTTATGATTCTTCACACCAGAATCGTAACTGTTAACCATAGCTTGAGAATCACGCGTTAAAAGGCCATCTTCCATTTCTACAATGCGATCGGCTATATCCAAAATCCGGTTGTCATGGGTTACCAACAAAATAGACGTTCCTTGATCTATGGCAAGACTCTGCATTATTTCTACAACATCACGTCCAGATTGTTTGTCTAAAGCTGCTGTAGGTTCGTCTGCTAGTACTAGTGGGGGATGATTCACCAAAGCCCGAGCGATCGCAATTCTTTGTTTTTGACCTCCAGAAAGATTATCTGGATAGTAATTAATTCTTTCGGTTAAGCCAACAGCCCCAAGCATTGCTTCTGATTTAGCGATTGCTTCACTTTGTGCAATCTCATCATTTAACTCTACCGCCATTTGCACGTTTTGTCTGGCTGTTAAAAAACCCAACAAATTATGAGCTTGAAAAATATAACCAATTTTGCGCCGAACTTGCACTAATTGGTTTTGGCTAGCACCAAATAATTCTCTATCTAAAAATTTTAAACTACCTTCTTGTACAGACCGTAAACCACCAATTAAGCTCAGTAATGTTGTTTTACCTGAACCAGATGGTCCGGTCATGATCACAATTTCTCCAGGGAAAATTTCTAGGTTAATGTTAAATAAAATTTGTCTTTTAAGTGCGCCTCTACCATAGTAGTGATTGAGATTTTTAATAGCAATTACAGGTTCTTTTTTCATCATAAGTTAAATAGCTAGATGTTAGCAGTCCAAGAACGGAAATTTAGTACTAAAAACAGGTTGTCAATTATTAATTATAAAATATGAATCTTAATAAGTATTGAGCATTTATAATCATTTTTAATTTAAAAAATAATAATTAATAATTTTTCGTTTGTTATTAACTAAAATATATCTGCCGGATCTGCTGAACGTAATTTCCGCACAGCTATTGCGCCAGAAATAAAGCACATTACCATAGTTAAAATCAACACTGTTACTGCTCGTCCAAGGCTCATAAATACTGGTAATAGTGTTGCATCTCTGGCAGTCTTATACATAAATAAAGCAAAAGTGAATCCAGGCATATAGCCGATTACTGCTAATATTAATGCCTCTTGTAAGATTACTTTTAATAAATAATTTTGTGTATATCCTATGGCTTTCAAAGTAGCATACTCCGCCAAATGATCGGCTACTTCTGTATAAAGTATTTGATAAACAATTACAGTTCCTACGATGAAACCCATAATTGTACCTAAAGTAAAAATAAATCCAATAGCGGTACTACTAGCCCAGTAATTTCGTTCAAAGTCGATGAATTCTTGCTTAGTTAAAACATTGATTTCTTTAGGTAAATAATTTCTTAAGTCTTGAGTGACAGTAGTAGCGTTTGCTCCTGGCTTTAATTTAATAACTCCAATATCAATTAAACCTCGCTGACGATTATTGAATATTCGTAAGAAGTTGATATCACTAGTAATTAGGTTACCGTCAGCCCCAAATGATGCACCTAAAGTAAATAGTCCTCCTACTTTTATTCGTCGCCGCCGTACTTCTGCTGTCACAGTTTTGCCTTGGTCAAAATTAGCAGCAATTGGCCCATACTCTACCCTAGAAGAACGGTCATATAACACTACATCAGGCAGTTTCAGTTGCTCTAAATTTTCTTGAACTCCAGGTAAGTTAAATAAGTTGACTTCAGGATTAAATCCAAATACTAGAATGCTACGAGGACGGCCTGTTTCAGGATTTTTCCAGCTTGTATAGTCCAGATATATTCCATGTACTGATTGTACTGTTGGTAAATCTAAAGCTTTATATAATCTCCGTTGGGAAAAACTTTTCATTGATAGGACAGCATTAGATTGACTATTAATTAAAATAATGTCGCCCTGCAAGCTACTATGAAAACGAACGTTACTAAAATACAAAGCATCTCGGAAACCTAATTGCATAAACATCAAAATATCGGCAAAGCCAATCCCTGCCAAAGCCACGGCTAAGCGAGTTCTTTCTCTTGTTAGTTGTAGCCAGGATAAAGGTATTTTTTTATTGAGCTTATGGGGTTGAAAAATCCCAGCAATTAATTCATTTATCATTACTAATACCAATTTCACACTTGAGGTTTTGGATTATAGAGTAAAAATTTTAATCAAAATGATTTTCTAGCAATCTCAACCAAGACCACATAAAGATTAGTAATAAAGTTTGATATTAAAAGCTGTTGGTATGAGCTTGAAATTGCTAAATTTTTCCAAGTTTATTTTGGATACAGTTAGTAACTCATTAGCTTGCTAAAACAAGGCTAGTTATTTGGAATTTTGAATTGCTTAGTTATTAATTTCAACTACAACCTTTGCGTAGGTTAAGCCTGCAACTTTTGAGCTATCTTCTGGAGTCAGAGCAATTTTCACTTCTACAACTCTGGCATCAACATCTGCGGCTGGATCTGTATTCAGCACATCTTTTTTGCCAATTTTTCTACCAATTTCAGTAACTGTTCCCCTTAATTCGCTGGTAAAGGCTCCATTGTCACTACTAACAGTGGCATTTTGACCGAGACGCACTCTACCAATACTGTCTTCAGCTACTTCAGCGATGACGAACATTTGATCGGTTTGCCCAATTTCAGCAATTCCCATTTGATTGATGGCTTCTCCTGACTTGGTGTGAATTTTTAAAATCTCACCATTAATTGGGGCTAGAACATAGCTCAATTTGAGTTCTGCTTCCGCTTTTCTCACCATTGCGATCGCATTGCTGACTTGCGCTTGTGCCATTTGCACATCAGTGGGGCGAACTTCTAGAAGTCTGTTGAGTTTAGCTTTTTCTTCGTCGATTTGCCTTTGCAAAGTTGCTACTGTTTTATCGCGGTTAACTCTGGCTTCAATCAGCTGCTGTTGTAAAGTGGATAAGGTTTTGACTTGATTAGCTCTAGCTTCAGCAATTTGCTGTTTAATAGTTGCAATAGTCTGCTTGAGAGTAGCTTGACTTTCTACAACCTGTTGATTGCTAGTGATTGCGCTTAAGCGCCTTCTATCTCGCTCCTGTTGAGAAATTGCACCTTCTCTATACAACATGTCATAGCGTTGAGCATCGACTTGGGTATTACGCTGTTCAGCTTGTATTCGTGTCAGTGTGGCTCTTAAAGTATCTTTTTGTCCTCCCAGTTCCGCTTCTAAGCGATTAACCATTGCTTGTTGAGCGAGTTTTTCGCCACTTAGTTGGGCTGCGATTCGAGCGATGGTTGCTTGCTGTGCATCCCTTTCTCCACGTAACTGAGCTTCTAATCGAGCAATTACAGATGTTTGGGCTTGAATATCTCTTGGTGAGCCAGCTCTTACTTGTGCTAAATTGGCACGAGATTCTTGCAGTTTTGCTTTTGCTTCTTCTAGTGCAGCTGTTTGAGTATCGTGGTTATCCAAAATCGCAAGTACTTGACCTTGTTTTACCTTGTCGCCTTCTCTAATCAAGAGTTGTTGAACTCGCGACGACGCTTGCATCCCCGCCATTGGCGCAGACAACTTAATTACTTCTCCACGTGGTTCCAAATGCCCCACAGCAGTGATATTGTTGGTCATTGGCCTAATGGGTACGGACGAAGCTAACTTTTTCAACTGCTCGACTTTGGCTGTACCTAAAACGCCGACAGCGATTACTATTGGTAGGGCTACAGCAATGCTCCACCAAACTTTAGGTTGATCAACTTGCTGCTCCCTTAACTGTGGCTTCTCAGTCACCCTTGACATGATATATTGCCCATTTATCTGAGTTGTGCTGATTGAAAAAAGCGACTTATGCGCAGTTTGACTAGTGTTAAAAGGCAGAATTTAGTAGGCAGAAAGAAAGCTTATATAGACAGTTTTTTAGAGTTTTCAACTGGATAGTAGTTTTTGCCTTGCTGCACTAGTCAAACAGAGTTTTTAGTAAACAGCCAGCTTCTCATACAGTTATTAGTGAACTGAATTAAGTATGAGAGGATGACAATTGCGTAGACACTTTTACGGCAGATGTCTTTGACATAGCCTGTGATGGTGAAAGCGTATTGTAAGTGCAAAAATTTTTAGTTTTTAGTAGTTTTACTCCACTAGATAGATGCTTTAATCAACTGAAGTGATGCCGTGGAGCTTATACCATTTCACAAAAAATATGATGTGGATGTAGGTTGGGTTGAGGAACGAAACCCAACACTTCAAAGTTTTGTAATTGTTGGGTTTCACTGAGTTCAAACGCCACTTCACTCAAGTCGGGAAACCCGCCCACGTGAGTGGCTCCCCAACCTACGCATCTGTCTCATTTTTTCCTGGAATTGGTATTAGCAAAGGTAACATTATCGACATCAATCTTATGAAGGTGAAGTCTCGTAAAAATGTTGCCTTTGCACTTACAAACTTTTTGCTGGTGATGATGCTAGCAAAAGAACTTTGTTGATTGAATGAATATTTCTAGCTGCACCTAACTGTGGGTAGTCTGAAAGAGTTGATTACCTTGAAATTAACAACGGCAAATATCGCAAACTAGAATCTGCCAGTTGTCTATAACATAAACAAGTTTTTTGGGGTTCAAGGTTACATCTGCTCAGAAATAATTCCACAGATTGATGGCAGGGACTGTATTTAGTTACAAAAGTAAAAGAGAATATGAAATTCAGCTGTTTGCATTGGTGAACCCAATTTAGTTACGAAAGTGAGTTGACTTTCAGTGAAACATCGATCAACTAAAAAATATCTATCAAACAGAGAAGTCCTAACATCTCTTTTTCCTTAACTTTCTGGTTAACTTATAAGCAGAGTTTTTGACTTATATCCATATCCACAAGACAACCAAGTGTCTTTAGATATCCACTCCAAAGACTTAGCCTCTCTGCTGGTTTTGACTCACTCCATCAAACTTTGGTTAAATGAATTCTACATTCATCAGTTTCTGGAAAACGTAACAGAACCTACAGATGAGAATATGCGCAGGAAAGGGAGAAAAACACAGAAGTCTAAGCGCCGACTTTCAGCGCTCAGAACTTTGGAGGGATAAGGGCGAATTTTTGAAAAAGTCTCTGTTTGTCTTTGCTATCTTCCCCGTCTGAAAAAACTTTCTCTGTATGTCAGTAGAGATTAATCTGGAAGATCAAACAAAACTGTGGTCATATAATTTTCTGCCCAAACTGGGCCGAAAGCTTTTTCGAGTACGCGACGGGTTTTGTCATTTTGCTGCTGTTGGGTGCAATAGTTGCGTTGTCCAGCCAGAATTTGCGGCACTCGTTCCGGTGAAACGGGACTAGAGGCGATCGCTTGCTGATAATGAACTGTTAAAAATTCCTGTACGCGGGAGAGAAACAGCGTTTCTTCTTCTGGAGAACTGGGGCGAATAAAGATGCAAAAATCAGAAAAGATATGTCCCCATTCTGGCAATTCACGAGGTTGGGAGAAGTTTACCCCTTTTAAAGCTGACAGCGCCGAAGTATAAGATTCGGGTAAGGTGCGATCTAAACTCACAGGTGAAAGATCTGCGATCGCCGCGCTAATTTGACCCCTACCGCCCACTAAATCGCAACCAAACATCGGTAGGTTATATTCTGGGCGAGGAAACATGACGCAATGCAAAATATCTAGCATATTTCCCACCTTTGCCAGTTCTAAGTGCATTTTGCGGAACTGGGGTGTCTGATAGCAGCGGTTTTCAATGGTCAGTTTTTCACCCTCAAGTCTGCCTTCCACATACCCCAATTCCGCAGGTAAATTGTAAGGCGACAAATCCAAATGCTGATGCCAAGCTGTCTCAATACAATCAGCCAGCTGACGAATTAGAGGATGTTGTTGCTCACGCAGTGAGGGAGTAGAAGTAAATGACATATTGTAGCTGGGGAATATGGTCTAGTTGCCAGTCTACAACTAGCCGCGCCCTAGCTGTTCTAGGTTGCAACATAAGCAAACACTTACACCCATCCAACGTAAAGTTATAAAACGGTTGCTTTTCAACAGTATTATTTATTTTGTATCCTTAGTTACAGAATAAATTTGATATTAGTCCATTAGCTATGAAACTAGATTCTGAAAGACCAGATTTTGCAGTGCAACTCAGAAGGCGGAATCTGGATATTACCAGCAAGTCTTACGCCCAAGAGCCATCACAGAAGTTTGCCGCTTCTACCTGGGTGAAACTGTTGCAACTTCCTAATCCTTTTAGTTTTGAGGAAGCACTGTTATTGTGTCAGGTTGCGGAAGACGAGTGGCTAGCTTGGATTCCAGATCATGGAGAAGCAGTACTGCATACTAGGCAGTTTAGTTATTAACCATTGACTTTTGACTAAGGCCAAAAATCAACGACGTTGTATCCTAGTTCTGCTAGCATGTGGCGCAGCAAAGGTAAACTTAGACCAATAACGTTGCTGTGACAACCTGCAATTTTTTCTACAAATAAACTACCAAAACCTTCAAGCGCAAAAGCACCAGCACATTTGAGAGGTTCACCTGTAGCCACATAAGCTTGAATGTCGCGATCGCTCATTTGGGCAAAGTAAACCCTAGTCACCTGACACTTCACCACACTGCGGTTTTGCGCCAGGTCAATCAAGGTATGGCCTGTGTAAAGGTCGCCAAATTTACCTTGCATAATCTGCCAACGGGCGATCGCTTCTTGAGCGTTGGCAGGTTTACCGTGAATCTCACCATTAACAGCCAAAACTGAATCGCAACCCATAATCAAAGCTGATTCAAACTGCGGAACTACAGTTTCCGCTTTGCGCTGCGAAAGAGTTTGCACCAATTGACTAGGATCGTTTAATTGGATTTGCGATTCATCAAAATCGCTAGGGCAAACTATTGGTTCAATGCCAACAGTTTGTAGTAAGCGGCGTCGCGCTGGTGAAGCAGAAGCAAGTACAAACGGTGGAATAACCATATCAAAGTAGAAAAAGAGGGGGAAAGAGGAATTAAAAATTAACTATTAATCTTTACCCATTCCCCATTATCAATTAATAAACTAAAAATGAATTTACAACCTCTTCCATAGCAGGTTTAACTTTCTGCCAACGTCTTTCTGGAATTGAGGCATTAAAAGTAAAAAGTTTACCACGGCTGACGGCGACGCTAGCGATATTGTGTCGCTGTTGCTGATTGGGTAGTTTAACCGCATACTCTAGGATGTAGTATGTCTTACCATCAGATTCCCGTTCAAAAGCATTGACTAATTCAGCTGAACGACCTGAGTCAGGGGGAGCCAGAGCGGCCTTACCCAACTTATATCCTACTTCTGTTGGTGTCCCCAGTTTTGCCAAAGTTTCACCTTCTGGAACAGGACTAATTACTACTGAGACATTTTCACTGATTTCAATCAAATCATGAAACACTACATCAGGACCGTTGGCAACTTTAACTTGCAACCAGCCGTTAGGATATGAGAACTCATAGCCATTAGTAGTGTTTACAAAGCTTTTGAGTCCCGCCGCAGCTGCTACACCAGGGTTACTTAGGCTAAAGCTCAATACCAATAGCAACATGAATGCAATTCGTTTCCACATTTTTATAAATTCCTTTGGACTGGAAGCAAAACAAGGCAGGCACAGTTTCTCATTGTCCCATCAACAGGGACGCTATTAAATAACTAAAGTTAATCAACGAATTTATGTTGATCAGTAATGAATTGCGCTGGTTTTATCCTGGCAAGTTCCCAGACAATATTCAAGTTTGGTTTTGTGCAAATTGTCTGATTGACCCATTAAAATCACCAGAAGCACGGGAAGATGTTTATCTCTACTCGCCAGGATGTGATTATCTGGGAATCAAACTACGACAGGGAAGGCTAGAAGTTAAATGGCGCCAAGCAGAACTAGATGTAATGGATTTTGGAGAATTAGTCACTGGTAAAGCAGAAAAATGGGGCAAATGGCTGTGTGAAGATTCCCAAGATGAAAGTTTTCAGCCTGCAATAGTTTTAGGTAATCCCTCATGGATAACTGTGCAGAAAGTTCGCTATTCGCAGCTTTTTCAAGTTTTCGCTGATTTTTCCGTACAAGCCGTTGCAGCTAACGAACCTATCGATAACGGTTGTAGTGTAGAAATCACTAATTTGGCAGTTCACGACAATGCTTGGTGGAGTCTGGCTTTTGAAGCGTTTGGCGAAGATAAACGTCGCAAGGAAAATCTAAAAGCTACAGCCAATTGGGTATTCCATACTTATCGCAATTCCCCATTAGCGATCGCAGATTCTTGCGGTTACCCCCATTGGCTAGGGCTGATTTATCACTGATTGCTTACAGAAAAAAACTACCCAACAGGCTACTACTGTATCTCACAATACTTAGCCAAGATTGAACATGATAGCTGATTCATCTAGATAGTTTAACTTTTATTTAAATTATCTATAAACAAAGTAAGTAAAATATTAGACCAGCTTTGTCTACAGAGAAATTTAGGAGAATACAGATGCCATTGAAAAATTATGGGGTTCTAAAATGCCAAGTGGTAGATCGCAAGCTTGGTGAAGGCTCATCTCCCCATTATCAAGTTCTGGTAACTGACGATAAGAAGAATAAATATCGCATTGCCATCAATGTTAAATCACAAGAAAGTCCTTCCGAATTACTGTACTTAATTGACGAAAACTTCTCTCACCCCATCACAAAGGAACTACAAGAGTTAAATTTTGGCTTTAATGAGTTGCCGAGTAAACCAGGAGGAGTCGCTTTAGACTACATTCGGGGGAATTTATTCGATCCAAAGCAGATGAAGCCATTGCCTTACAACGTTCCCGGACCAGACAACGACCTCAACGAGTTGCTGGAATTATACATTGGGCGGGCGATCGCTTCACCAGAAGCAGTACTCTATCCTTTTGGTGAAAGGTGGGGTCCAGAAGCAGATGTGAAGGACAAGTATTTTGGTTTTCTTCCTGGTAACGGTATTCATGACATCCACTTTAACCAGGGTAATGCCGGTCAATTCCAAAAAGATAATGGTGTTTGGCAAGATGGCGGACTGCTAATTCATTATCCAGCGCGGAATCAATGGGTAGGAATCTTTTTAGCCTTCCAGTCCCAATCGTTCCATACCGATGACAATACTGGTAACAGAATAGATGAAATTACGCCAATTGCGGCAACAGCAGCAGTCCGCATTATTGCAGCTTTGGTAAATCCGGCTGGTGATGATGTTGGTAAAGAAACTGTGACTTTAATTAATACCTCACCCGATAAAGTTGATTTGAGTGGTTGGGCAATTGCCGATCGCCTCAAGCGCAAACAGCGCCTCAGTGGCACTATTAATCCAGGCGAGGTTATCAAAGTCCCTTTAGGTAAAGACGGTATTCAATTAGATAATAATGGCGGCATTATTACCCTACTTGATCACAAAGGAATCAAGATTGATGGTGTTTCCTATACCAAAGAAGATTCCCGCAAGCAAGGTTGGACAATTGTGTTTTGATATTGGTCATTGCTCATTAGTCATTGGTCATTAGTTTTTGACTAATGACTAATGACGAAGAACTATTCAATTTGTAAAACTACTAATGTCATATCATCGGTGTTTTGTTTCTCATCACCGATGAATTGCTGCACTTGGTCAAACAGGTATTCTACAATCTCTTCTGGTCCATCACAATATCTACAAGCAGCACTGAAACAAGCAACAAAGTTTTCTTCGTCGAAGCGATCGCCACCCGCTGCTGCGGCATCAGTTAAGCCATCTGTATAGTAAATAACTGTATCCCCAGGTTCTAATTGTGCCTGGGCATCTTCATATTGACTATTAGCATCTAAACCAATTAGCATTCCCAGAGTGTCTAACCTGGTTACAGTTTTTGTTGCTGCGTGCCACCACAAAGGAGGGTTATGTGCAGCGTTACTGTAAGATAAAACTCGCGTTAAAGGATTATATTCTGAGTAAAATAACGTCACAAAGCGGTGAGAATTTTCTAAATCCGCATACATGACTCGATTTAAGTTTTGCAAAATCTTTGAGGGAGAATTACCATGCAATACTTCTCCCCGTAACATTCCCCGCATCATCGTCATAATCAGACCGGCGGGAACACCTTTACCCATGACATCCCCAATCACTAAACCCAAAGTTCCAGTTTCTAAACCAGTTTTGGGGTTTAGCTGAATCTGATTTTGATTGGTGGGAATAAAGTCGTAGTAGTCTCCACCAACACGATTAGCAGGTTTACAGCGTGCAGCTAAGACCGCACCTGGAACGATCGGACATTGACGTGGTAGAAGTCGCCGTTGAATTTCTGCACCAATTTCTAGTTCTTGATCTAGGCGTTCTTTTTTCCTCAGTTCGACTGCTAGTTCATCGTTTTCAATCGCTACTGCGGTTTGATCTGCTACTAACCGGACTAACTTTTGTCGAGTTTCTGTCCAGCTATATTCTGGATCGCGGCTTAAAACATACAGCCATCCGCGTTCTGTATGTTTTACCAAAATAGCCGTGCCAAAGATTTGCACATCTGGCCCCAAATAACGATGCATTTGATCGTCCAAAATCCCCGTGGCGGTTGCTAGAGGGGCAGTATTTGGCACAAGGGTGATTTGACTAGTAGCGGTTTCTAGGGCTTTACGAATATTCCGACGCTGACCACTATCTTGCCAGTGTAGTTGTTCTAATCTGACTTGACCGTTAGGTTTGTACAGAAATAGGGCGCTGCCGTCCCCATCTGTAACTCTGGTTGCCATCAGCGGAATCAACTCCAAAAATTGATTCAAATTATTGAAGCTTCTAAGGGCAAATCCTAAAGAACTTAACAAATCCTGAATTTTGTTCTGTTCCCGGTGCAGCCTTGACACGAGTTCTTTCAGCGCTACGACTGGAGTTACATCAGTTGCAGCACTACTATTACTGTCAGTGGGTTGAGAGGGCAGTTGAGACACAAGCACAGGTACTATTGCATTTTAAAAGAGACAAACTTGAGATTACTGATAAATCTTTTGGATTTGGCATTGCTAAACCATATTGGGACAAGATTTGTCATTTTAGCAAGAGTAGAAAGACGTAGGCAGTGAATTATATAAGTATTGCATTTGGTTATTATATTTCTTACTAAAGTTAGCAATTTTAAGTACTATATTCTTCTTCAGAAACTCAGGGTTAAAATTAGCCATTTTCGGCAGACCCTAGCAGAATTTTGATTCTCTCATCACTAAATTACTTAGTTATATGTCTTTCGACAGAAAAATGCTTTGGGCGGAAAATAATATATTACGTTGCCAGCATCATTATTGGGGGTGAGGGGTCAAAGCTCCTAGGGGTTTGAGGGTCTCTTAAAAGCTTGAGAGCAAAGCAAATGCCATTCAGCTTCTAGGCTAAAAAGATGTCAAGGTAATGCGGCTATTTGATGGAAGAAAAGTTGTTCAACGAGCGATGCCTACGGCGGGCTACACCTAAGCAGCTCATGGAGAATACACCTACCTCAGATTTTGACAATTAGAGCTTATGGAGAATTTTGTAGTTTAACAAACATATTTTACATTTTTAAAGTTTGCGCAGAGAATATTTATGGATTCTATAAACAGTAGAGACTGATAATACACTTAGGAGTTTCTACAGGTTACTGGCAACAATCTATTGCTACTGGGTACTTATGCATACCTTTCTTGGGAGTTACCTGGTAACTAACCCAGTGGTAATTTGTAAGAAACTCTATAGAGAATAAAGTTGCTTAGATCTGTCTGACTTTAAAAAGAGCACTACATCAGAGTCTACAGAGTTTTTTGCGCTGCAACTATACTGTAATCCTAGATTTAGGAACCCCCCATTAGAGTAGAATTTTAGCAAAGGTAGTGCAAATTTTATAACAAACTAATGACTTTGGGACTTACGCTTTTTTCAGTAATTCACTAGTAGTAAATTTAAGCGATCGCACCAGAGCCGTAAGTCCCAAATTTATTAGTTTCCAAAGAAAAATCTTAACTGCAAAATTTTAAATCAGCCACTTAAGAGTGCTTCGACAAACTCGTAACTAGAAAAGGGACGTAGGTCTTCAATTCCTTCACCAGCACCGATAAAGCGAATTGGTAAACCTAGCTGCTGTACGACAGCAAGAGCAACACCGCCTTTAGCAGTGCCATCGAGCTTAGTTAATACCACGCCACTGAGTTGGGCCGCTTGCGAGAAGACTTCAGCTTGGCGCAATCCATTTTGACCTAAAGTGGAGTCTAGAACCAAGAGTGACTCTATTTTGGCATTAGGGGCTTTTTTGTCAATAATCCGACGAATTTTCGTGAGTTCGTCCATTAAGTTTTTCTTGTTTTGCAATCGCCCTGCGGTATCAACTAAGAGTAATTCAGTTTCTCTAGCTTGAGCAGCAGCGATCGCATCAAACACCACTGCGGCTGGATCTGTATTTTTACCGGGATTGGAAATTACTTCTACACCACTTCTAGTACCCCAGACCTTCACTTGTTCTACCGCTGCGGCACGGAAAGTATCTGCCGCACCAATCAAGCATTTATAACCCGATCTTTGTGCGAGATGAGCGATTTTACCGATAGTAGTAGTTTTACCCGCACCATTAACACCAGTGATCAACCAAATATTGAGTGTTTCCTTTTCTGGGGCAAAAGTCGGTTTGTAGTTTTTCTGTACTGGATTATCCAGCATATCCCGCAGAATTTGTTTGAGGTAAGCGATCGCTTCTTCTGGAGGCGTAACTTCATCCCGCAATTTTTTTTGTAGGGCATTGATAATTAAATCTGTTGCTTCCACACCTACATCAGCTTGGAGGAGCAAAGCTTCAATCTCCCCTACCGCAGCTTGGTTGAGAGGTCCCTGACCCACAATTGCCTTGAGCTGGTTGAGTATACTCCGACGGGTTTTGTCTAAGCCCTGCCGTAACTTTTTCAGCCAGGTAATTTCTTCAATAGAAATATCCTCTGGACGCCTACCTTGGGCTGCTAAGATTTCTGTTGACCAGACAAATCCTTCATCAAAGGCCAGTCCAGTAAATTCTTGTGTTGTCTCCGGCGTGACGCTAGTTGAGGTAGTAGCTAATGGCTGTACTATCTCAGGTTCTGGTACTTCAATGGCATTGGCTATTAGCCTTTCCTGCTTTGCTTGCCGTTCCGCCGCCGCCCGTTCTAAGAAGGATAAGTTTGCTGATGCTGTTGGCTGTGCTAGCTCTGGGGTACTAATAGATTCAGTGGCTGCTGTTTCTACCGCATTCGGCGCTAATTCTGGGCTGGCGACATCTGTTGTTTCGGCAATTTCTGCTATTGCAGAAGTAGCTGTACTTTCTTCTTCTGTACTTGATAATTCCTCAGGAGTTGTTGGAGCAACAGTTGCATCGATTTCTAAGCTTGGTAGATTTTCTGTAACTTCAGCAGATTCTTCTGTAATTGTTTGACTAACAGTTGCATCTAATTCTGCCGATGCTGGTGATTGTACAGTTTCAATTTCAGCTTCTGCTGGCTCCTGTTCAACTGCTTGGGATTGCTGTTTTTGTTGGATATTTTTATAAGCGGCCTTTGCAAAAGCTAATAAATCTGCCGTTGTCTCTGGTGTAGTTTCTGCTGTTGGCGTTGACGTTTCGGCTGGTTCTGGTTGGGGTTCTGGTACAGGAGGAGTTTCTTGTTGCTGTTGTTGGGCGGGAATCTCGGAGGAATCGTTATATTGACGGCGGAACCAATTAAAAACCATTGCAGCTAGTGATATTAGTTGTGATGTAAGTATGAGTTATGAGTTATGAGTTTAATTTAACTCCTGTCTGTTTTTTGGTGTGAAAACCCCCAGGATTTCCTCACTCCTCACTTCTCACTCTTAACTCAAAACTTAGCACTCATAAAGGTCGCTTTGGTTTCTATAAAACGCTATGCTGTCTTTTTTTGCTCTGTGACTCGGCGCAGAACGCCATTAATAAACCGATGACCTTCGTCGCCACTGTAGCGTTTGGCTAGTTCTACAGCTTCATTGATGGCTACACTATCTGGCAAGTCTAAAAACAGCATTTCTGCCACAGCAATTCGCAGAATATCCCGATCGATTTGGGCGAGGCGAGCAACTTGCCAATCTACTAGAGCAGCGGTAATTTGTTCATCAACAATAGTTCGTTGTTCGCTGACTATCTTGACAATTTGAATAGCATATTTGCTGACTGTCTTGTCTTGATTTGCTAGCTGAATTAGTTCAGGGAACTCTACTGCTGCACCTAATTTATTGATTGCTGTTTGTGTGTATGAGATCGCTTCTTGCAGCATTGTTCTAGCAGTATTGATGTCGGAAGCACGAGTTTGACTGCTTAAGATGCGATCGTGACTGCGTTGTAGTTCACCAGCTGCATTATCCAAGGTATCCTGGACTTCTGATCTGAGGGTGCGTACTGCTGCTAGTACTAATTTGGGCAGATGTTCTTCTGTCAGTTTCTTAGGATTGACTGGCAACTGGCTGAGGCTTAACAGCGCTAGTTCACGAGCAAGTTGCTGGGGTTTACGGTCTTGCATAAAAGTAAAGTTGGAATGAATTAAAGACTGATAAAAGTAGAAAGAATGAAGTTAGAAGTCAGTAGATTTTCGCATGGTCAGACAACTATATTATCTATTTGCTTGTAACTTTGTCCGAGAGATTTGAATTTTCTACCAGCGGAATGATTTCTGACTTTGTTTCTAGGTTTGGTACTTCCTTTTGAGAGACTGTTAGGGTTGCTAGGGATGTATTGGGGGCGACAATGCCACCAGAGACTACTATCTTAAAAGCGTCTTCTATCGACAATGACAGATTCACTACCTCATCTTCAGGAACTATTGCATACCATCCTGTAGTGGGATTCGGGGTCGTTGGTATAAAAACGCTCAACATAGGACGAGACATCTGGGCTTGAATTTCATTGCTGATGATGCCTGTGACAAAGGCGATCGCCCATACTCCTCGCCTGGGATACTCTAGCAAAATTACGCGACGAAATTTGCCAGGAGAATCTTTGAGGAGTGTTTCTAAAAGCTGTTTCAGGGTTTTGTATACCTGTCCAGCTAAAGGAATCGCCTGCAATACCTGTTCGCCAAAATTTAATAACCAGCGCCCCACAATATTTCGAGCCATCAAACCAATCAATAGAATACTCAGCAGTGGTACAGCTAATCCGACTCCTAAATTCAGTATATTTACTAGTATAGGATGCAGCCCCTCAAAGGGATTCAGTTGTTTGGGAATTTGGGTAAGAAAGTTGATTACCCAATTAGCAATGGTAATAGTTAGCCAGATCGTAGTTGCTAGTGGAATTACTACCAACAAACCAGCGATCAGGTCATTTTTTAAGTCCTGTTTTAGACGATTAATTACCAAGTCCCTATTCTCCTTTTTTAAGCTAGTGGAGCTTTTGTTATCAGTATTCATACCAACATCTTCGTTAACTCAAGGAGACACTAGTTAAAGCACAAGTTACTGCAAGCAGCTGTCTCTACTAGCAGCTTAGCCACAGTTACAAAAATACCTTTTCGTTGCCGAAAATCCGGTGCTTTTCTGGATTATTAGGTTAGACCACTTCTTGATAAACTTGCGCCTAATTAGCCTAACGACCCCAGCAATGCGGAAGGCCGCTCTGTATCTAGGTTCGTGAGCCAGAGGCTTTAGCCTCTGAGTCAATAAAACGCAACCTCATATAGATCTGGTATAACTACCTATTAAAATCAAGGCTGGTTTGTCTCAGATGATGTTACTTTTCTTTGTAAGATTTGTAAATAATTGTTGCAAGTCACCTGGTTATTACTAATCTTACCGCGCGTAATCAAAAGCGGCTCATAGTTATAAAACTATTGTCAAACAGTATAAAGAACGGTTTTTCCTTTTAATATCTCTCAGCCAAGCAAGAGAAATCTTTCTAATAAATCTATATATAAATATTAATTTAACATAATGCGAAGAACATCCTCAGCCATATCCTTGGACTTGGAAATCTCAAGAATATGTGCAAGATGTCTTACAAAATTTTTTAGGTAAATCTTATTGGTGAGTAAAACCACTTACAGCTAGCAAATTGGCATAGTCTTTAAACCGAAGATGAACTCAGGCTACATCAGCCTGTGTATTTTTTTCTCGAAAAGATGTTTGTGTATCTAAGCTGGTTACGGGTATGTGCTTCATTTCCCAAACTTTGAGTAAAATTAAATATTCATAGAATGCCTGTAATGTACACCAAGCCATCCCAGCACGTCCATCTAAAAAGCCACCTAATAAAAAATACATATACAAGAAGCGTACAATCGGTCTGGCAGGTAAACGCAAAGATAAGTCTTTCAAAGCGCGGCGTCTTTCCACCTCTGACTTCCCAAAGAATAAATCTCGCCAGTTAACACTACCTTGTTGAATTTGAAGCAATGTTTCTGCGGCTTCATCTGTCGAGTAGCGGTTATGCTTTTCAATCCAACGGCTCAAGCCCTTGCTACAAGTGTAATGAGGGTAAGTTTCTGTTAAAAAGCTGGTTGTACCGTTACAAACTTCTCGCTCTGTATGACCATAATCTGTAAACCAAACTTTACCATGACGAAAAAGGCGCATCTGGTAACGCGGATATTGGGTACTGTAGCGAATCCAACGATTCATAAACATGACACGTTCAGCAACGTAATAACCGATGTATTCTGGATGCTGAATTGCTTGTTCGCATTCTGCAAACAGTTCTGGTGTCATGCGCTCATCGGCTTCTAGAATATAAACCCATTCATGCTTGGGGGGAATGGATTCTAGCATCCAAGTACGTTGGCGTCCGTGGCTTTCAAAAGGGTGTTGAACGATGCGGATAGGATAGCGATTGGCAATTTCTACAGTGCGATCGCTACTGCATGAATCTACAACAATAATTTCATCCGATAGCATCGCTGACTCTATGCAAGCAGCAATATCTAATTCTTCGTTATATGTCAGTATATAAATTGAGAACATTCTAAACTCTAAGTAAAAATATTTTAATTTTGTCAAGCTACATAGCGGTTAATTGTTGGTAGCTTGATTTAACCAATATAAAATCATGCCACTTGCTATAACGCAGGGAACCTCAACAGACACTTACTACCTTGTGGGAAGGCTCTCTGGTGCCTACAAGCCGAGAAACCTGTAAAAGCGTAGTGGCTCCCCTAGGTCGCTACCACGACGCTAACACCAACACAGTGGCTCCAAAATCCTCAAGTGGCAGTATGAACTGTGATTCCAGCCCCCGTTCTGGCAATTCTCCTAACGATGGGGACTGGTTCTAGCACAGCGTCTCCGTAGGATTCACCCGGAAGGTCAAAAAAATATTTGATCTGTCTTACTGCCATTAAAAATTTTCTAACGTGGTGCAGGAGTTTTGCGGCCTCCACCACCTTGTAAAGCACCCATACCTTTTAATCCTGTCCAGCCGATGATTATGTAACCAATTGATAACAGCAAACTGCTAATACCAGTTCGCAGTCCAGATTTCCAAGCGTTGTCTTTAGCTTGTTTTTCAGCATCGTCCCTACGCTGGCGGACTTGGCTTAATTGTTGATTGCGTAGCGCCTGAATATCTGTTTGTTGTTCAATGGCTTTGTCAAGCACTTTCGGATCTGCTTTAGCTTTCTTGAGTACATCTTTTACAGTTGGGGGTATTTGAGGGCTTTCAAGTGCTTGCTTATATTTCTGCTCGTCTTTAAGTATCTCAGTCAACTGAGCTTTGGTCTGGTTTCGCAGCTGATCTAGTTGAGCTTTTCCTTGTTCAGTATTCAGTTGTGCTTGTAATTGGGAGAAGCGACTGTTTAGTTGATTTTCTGCCTGATCTGCCTCTTGGGTAATCTGATTAAGTGCTTGATTCTTAGCTTGATTCACATTATTAAGATGCAGTGGAAAAATTAGCAAGAACAACAACCCTAAGATACTTGAGAGTACCAGCACTGGAAATCTCACATCTAGAGTGGGAGCGCGATCGCCATCACTAGCATTTTCAATTCCATAGGCAGCAAATAGCATTCCCAAACCTACCAAAGGGACAATTCCCCGATCTACAAGACTGGTTGCCAGATTGATTTGCCATGCTCGATCAGTTGGTTGGAAGGGTAACAACAGCAGCAAAAAATCTAACAAAAAGGACAAAATTAATACTATGCCCACTACCTTTAATGTGAGGGCAGCATTCACAGAAGCAAAACGGTTCACCATAGTTGTTCGGTATTTTGATAAGTCAGAGTGATTGTCCTATATAAAGTTACTTGAATATTGTTCCCATAACCCTACTTGTTGTATAGCAACAAAAGGCAGATGCAACAAAATTACAGAATGATGGCGCTCGATTACCCATTCCGTCCCAAGATCAAATGAAAACTAACTACTGTTGTCAAGTCCTAGCAGCCAGAAGTATTCTGCCTTTGGGAATGAATCTACACCACGGTAGCATCTGTAATCCTAAGTGTCCTCAGAAGTTACTTAGTATTGTAAAATACTGTCAAATCAAGGAAAGTTGTATTCAACTTCTCCATCATCTAACCCTGATATGACTCATTTCTCCAGTTGCCAACTTCGCTGTTTAGAGTTTGTTCCCAGATTGGCAAATCCTCTGGATAGTCAACGTCACTCAATAAAGGCAAGTAAACATGTGATAGATCAAGTTTGTAAGCTATATCTACAGTTTGTTGCAGTACTTGATGAGTTCCCCAATCGATATTAACGAATAAGTCCGCAATCAGGTGACGCAAACCAATCAAGTAATAACCACCGTCCAGTGCTGGGCCAATGACAAGAACACAGGTGCATAGTTGCTCAAAAGCGCTGGCTAAAAGCTGAGAATTGACTCCTGGACAATCTGTGCCGATAATTATTACTTGTTCCATACCAGATTGAAAGGCATCCTCAAGCGATCGCCTCATTCGCTCACCTAAATCCCCTTCACCTTGAGACTTGTAAACCAAAGCCAACCCCAACCAATCTTGCATTAGTTGTAAATTTCCACCTGCAAACCGCACTTCAAAAGATATGCCAGTTACTTTTTGCAATTCTTTAGCCTGAAATATTGTATATTCGGTCATCTGCTTTTGAAAATTAGCAGCACCAAAATCACCTAAAGCAGGTATTAGTCGGGTTTTCGTCTTCCCTGGTTCTGGATAGCGAGTAAAAATAATCAGGTGCTGTTTAAAGCTGTCTAGTGATTTCAGCACGCACTACCTTTAATAGCCAACTATAAAACATTCTAATAGCAATACTTGTCATTTTCGTTGTTGCGAGAATGCTCTTTTCCCGTTCTCGTTGCTCCTAAAATTGTAGAAACATAGATGCAACGTTTAACGTTAACATTGTTTTTACTGTAGAGAGTTATTTGTCCTAGCGTCCTTAAAGAAGTCTTG
Source organism: Nostoc sp. 106C (assembly GCF_002154725.1). Taxonomy (GTDB): domain Bacteria; phylum Cyanobacteriota; class Cyanobacteriia; order Cyanobacteriales; family Nostocaceae; genus Aulosira. Next base: position 59,029 of record NZ_MTAW01000185.1, read on the forward strand.
GTACACTCATCTCCAACTTCATAGATAGGACAACCTTGATAGTTAAAAATAACTCGCCAAACCTGCGGGGAAGTTTGTTTTCGTAAAGTTGTCTCGTATTTACCTTTTTTGTTTCTTTCTATATCAATATAAACACTTGGGTGTACAGTAGACCATATTTGGTCATTGTTTATAACAGCATCAGGAATAAATTTTCCGGCTTGTGCTTGATGAACTGTCCATTGCACAGTACCATTATGTTCGCGAAAGCTAGCTTGCCAAGTCAATTTATGTTTTTTAGCCTGGCTTTGTGCTTGGCGCATAGCGCGATAAAATTCATCTTGGGCAGTGTTAAGAGAGCGAATGTTTACAAAAGACACCCAGCTAGGTACTGCAATTGCTCCCAATATGCCAATTAGTAAAATAACCACTAACATCTCTAGCAGAGTGAAGCCACTACTAGAGCGATTTTTCAAAATAACTTTTACATTAACTAGTATTTTAAAATTTACTAATGTACTAATCACTGAAATTAAAAATTATGTACTTTAAACAGCAATAATTAATGTCATAAGTTAGGTAAGTGCAATAAACCTAACTATATAACAAAATGTAAATTACCTAAAAATCTTGCGCTATGTTCTGTAAAGCGTCACAGAAGTTATGCGTAGCTTGCTCCCTCTCCGTAGCAGGGCTGTTTCATCCCCTAAAAGGTTCGCAAACGCAAGAATTCAGGAGATAAAAAACAAGCAAGGCATTCCATATTAGGCATCAAAATGGTCCCCAATTTATGACTCTTGCTCTGATATTTATCCCCAATCATATTGACAAAATACATACCATTACGAATGAAACAGCCCTGTTCTTCGTAAGGGTACGAATTAACCTTTAGAATCGCCTAGCGCAATGAAATAGTTTTAAATTCTTTCGCTTATCTACTTATTTATTAAAATATCCCTTTTGCCAAAGATAAAAGGGGCTAATTAAACTACTCAAAAATAGTTGCATTTCACAAGCTGCCACCAACTCACTTTTAACTTGTGACCTATATTTGAGTAAGTGCAATAAAATTTTACGTATATCGTTAATTATGTAAGCAAAAAAGGCTATTGGTTTAGCACAAGTTTTTACAGATAACATCCGAGTAACATAACGGCTAAGTCCAATACCTTTAAAAAATGGAATTAAGTAATCCTTTTGTAAACGCCAGTATGGAATTTGGTGATATATCTCCATCTCTGGGTTGTACCAAATTTCCCATCCAGTTTTTTGGATGTAAGACAACATTTCTAAATCTTCACTGGTAAGCATATTACCAGGAATTCGACCAGTTAAAATACAATTATTAGGTACGCTTTCTAACCAAGCTTCCCGACGAACAACAAGTCCAGCAGATGGTGGTAATAATTTTTTCGAGGCTTTATATATTAAGGGCAAATCACCTCGTTTTGTAATTGCTAAAAATGGAGCGATACGCTGAAAATTTTCTGGTGGTTCAACTTCCCATTGCGGATGAATTTGACTACCGTAAGCTCCTGCTTTCGGATAGTTTTGACTAAAAGCATAAGCCGCTGCAACCCAGTTTGATAGTGGATAGTTATCATCATCTAGAAAACCGATCAATTTACCTTTGGCTTCTTGTACTGCTCTCTTTCTCGCATATGCTGCTCCTTGTTTTGGTTCAAAGCAATATTTTAAAGGAAAGGGAGATTGCCAATTTTCTTGATAGCTTTGAATAACTTCTGCTGTGTTGTCTGTGCTGTTGTTGTCTACAACAATAATCTCCCATGAAAGATGTTCAGTGTAGAGTTGATTTTGCAGACGTTCCAGCAATTCAGGTAATCGACTTGCACCGTTGTAAGTTGGTATGGCTACAGTAAAATCAAGGTACATTTTTATTGAGTTTAGTAAAAAATTAGACTTATAAATCAATTTTTAACTTTAGGTGCAGATTCACGTTACCGTTGATTTACTGAATTTACTAACCTGAATAGACTGAATTTATTAAGTAGTTTTAGTACTAAAATTTCTAGTCACATTCCGTATCTTTTCCTGTTTTTATTGAACCTAATAAAGTTTTAACAATCACACATCGCTTCATCTCAGTAGCTTGAGTAGGAGCGCCAGGTTTTGCTACAGCTACCGCTACAATTAAGCCTTTGTTACCAATTTTATTATTCTGTACAGATGTTAAACCGCTAGTTTTAGTCTTTACTAGCAGATCCAAAGCACCCGTGTAGTCAAAGGTAATTGTCGTTGGGGTAGTGGAGGCATAGGATACAGAACTAGTGCTAGTAGTAGTATTTGTATCAGTGAGGTTTGTCCCTAATACTATTTGACCTGCTTTAAGCCCTAAATCTTCACCCAAAGTCCGCCAGAAACTACTAGGATCTATATCTTTAGGATAAATGGCAATTTGGGGAATGTTATTATCAGTTCTAAAGCTAACGCTATAACCAAGTTTTCGTTTTTTAGCTTCTCTTTGCGCTTCTTGAAGTGCTGCTACAACTATATCGTTAGCCTTATTTACCCGTTGTCTGTTGACAAAGCCAAGCCAACCAGGAGCGGCAATCGCTGCCAAAACTCCAATTATTAATATCACTACTAAAAGCTCAATCAGAGTAAACCCAGCAGTTTGTTGGCAAAGAGAGAAAGAGCGTTCCGGTTTTTCTGTCAATATCTTAAAAGGATTTTGATGTAACATTTTTCCTCAAACTAGGCTATACATAGTAGGCCGATCTTCATTAGCTCAATAAATTAAATTTCTAAGCATATGGATGAAAATTGCTAATTGCCTAACTATCATTAATTGATAGTCATTAGCATTACTAGCAGATATTTACTTATAAGCAATTGCCTATTTAGTAAATACAAATCCGCGTCCTTGAACTCGTATGCTTGCTTGTGGAAAATAAATTTTTCTACTCTGATTGCTCTGATCAAAATTTAGGTTGGTTGTTTGAAGACGAGCTAGAGAATTACCACGTAGATAAACTTCTGCTACAGTATTAGCTGAATCTACACAGACGTAAAAGCCACGGGTTTTAACATTATCCGTAGCTACAGCATCTCCAGTACCAGAGAATTTTGGTACTAACTGTCCAGTAGAGCATACAGGTTCTGGGTTTGTTGTAGTATCTATGGTAGTTTGATCGACGTAATCAACTAGAGCTAAAATATCTTGAGTATAAGTTTCATTTGTCTTTACCCATTGATTCATCTTGCTCTTAAGATCTCCTTCATTACTGAGATCAAACATCTTAAAACCAGGATCTCTAGTGTCTTCTCTATCTGTGTCAGTTTGCCCATAACCATTGCTGATTTGAAATCTCCCAATTCTAGCTGCCTGAGACCATGTTGAGTTATTATCTTTAATCAAATAATAGGCAACTAATGAGTAAACGAAAGTATCATCTGTTCCGCTAGCAACGGTAAGCCCGCCAGAAACAAACTGCCGCTTCCAGAAGACAAGAACAGGAAAATATTGATCTTTTTGTGTGTACTTAGGTAGTTGGCTCCTAATCGCAGCTATACCATCAGCATCATAAATGTAGACTGCCTGCTGCATATCCCTAGCAATGTAGTCAAGTGATTCTTTAATTTCTTGCTCAGTATTTGCTTTGGCTTGCTCTTTGCGATCGTTGTCGAGAATATTGACCATAAATCCTAGTAAAGGTGTAATTACAAGGACAGCTATGATCATGGCTACAAGTAACTCTATGAGAGTAAAACCGTTTAATTTTTGCCTTACACCAGAGTACTTTAGCTGATTAGTTAACAGCCATTTTATAGGTCTCATGATGCTATATTTTCTCCTTGAAATTGCGGATATTTAGCATTGAGATTGATTAACAGAAAGACAACTAAGAACATGTAGATTGAGGATTAGTTACTTTTAAACGCTCGCAGAAATCACTAAATGTGGCTCCTGTTGATACTTCTGTTGTCATTTCTATTAATGGCGCTTTGCGATCGCCTGTTCCCCCAGTGAAAGTCGGTTGTTTACTAGGTGCTTTTTTCAAGTTCCCGCCGTCGCTGCTAAAGCCACTTGCTCTGTAAACACGTATGCCTAACTGGTAGCCCTTGGCAGGATCAGTAATATTAGTAGTGGTTCCGCCAGTAGTCACAGTGGCTTTGTTAAAGCGAATCGCTTGAATCACAAAATTGTTGATATTAGTGGTGGTACAGTCATTACCATCAACAGAGACACAGTATAAATTAGTTGCAGGGGCAGTACAGGGACTAGTTTTAGTACCACAGGTTAAAGTTCCTACAGTAGGAGGAGCATAGTCAGCTATGGTTGTGCCGTCTGTAATTGGAGAACTAGGAGCAGTAATTACTCCAGATCGGACACCATCGAGGTAAGTTTTGGCAGCGTCAGTAGCCGACTCAATGCGCTTTGCTTGCACTCTTGTTGCCACAGATAAGACAATTACAGGTGCGATCGCTGCCAGTAAAAGAGAAGCAACTAAAATAGCTACCAAAGACTCGACGATGGTGAACCCCGATTGGCTAGATGCAGATGCTTGTTGCTGTTTGTGATGAATCATAATTCAGCAATTTAGGTAGGTTTTATCAAGGGCAGCTAGGACGTTGGTCTGAGCTAACGGCGTATTTGTAATTAGTGCCATAATTAGTAGCAGCGTTGTTGTAGCCAACAGTAATGCTGTCACTTGGGTCATCATATTGAGCAGCACATAACAAAGTTTTCACCCAGTTGTCATCTCGTGGCACTTCCCGATAAAACTCATTGGGAGGGTTAAGTGTTGGTGCTGTAAACCGCTGAGAGAACAAATCAGGCAACTGAGTCAGTAAGGCGACATCATAACCCCAAGAACGGCTAGATGGTGTGTAGAAAGGTGCAGTACCTACTGTGTCTGTACCATTACTATCTTTATTGACGGTAGATTGATAACCTTGGGGGTATCCAAAATTTGTGCTGCCACCGCTATTAGAAGTAATTACTTGCCAAGGCGCTGTGGCATAAGAACTGCGCTTAAATTCAATAAAAGAGCCACTAGCTTTATGATTTATGTAATTACCTGCACTTGTTTCCCAACGTTCTAGATAGCGTACAAAGTTTTCTAAACCACCACCAAATTCGTTTGGACGGCTTGGGGTATCACCTTGCGCGATTACTAAATTTGTTTCTGTGGCTGTGGCATTTTGCAACCAATTAGTGTTAGACCGATTTCTTACATCATTTCCGTTACCAGTCTCCGGCCCTGTAAAGTTTGTGATCGCTATTGGGTAGTGAATTTGTAATACTGGTACTAACAGCGGTTGTTCTGTTGCTCTAGTTCCTGTGAAACTACTAGGAGTCAGGATTGACAGAGGATACTGAGGATCATAACTGGATGCTCCTGCGTTATCAGTTTTAAACCAGAGAGTGTTAGGTTGTTTACGGGGTTGCTTAGTACTGAAGGTGCTATACGGAAATTCATCTTGTGCTCCCGAACTGTTAATACCCAGAGGAATAGGTTGATTATTATCTAATATCAATTTATGGTTTCCATCCCTCTTGAAAGCAACCCGACGAGGATAAATGCGATCCGCTTCTAACGTCGCAGGTTGACTAGTAGTACCCGCACCACTAATTACCCAATCACTTGGTTTGCAAGCTGTTACTATTCGTTTACGGCAGATTTCCATGACATACTCAGAAAAATTAACAACTCCCCCTACCCCTACCCGGCGCTGAATTGGGGTCACAAAGTTGTTGAAGTAAGAACTACCTGTGGGAGTTGATGTATTGGCAGAGTATTGATCGTCTTGAAAGTCGTGGCTAGTGACAAAGTTGTTATCCCAAAAGCCATTGATTTTAGCAGCAGCCGAGGCAGTTATCTGAGTAGCTTCTGCAACACTAGTGTCAGTCGTATTACCGTTACCATTGAGATCAAAGCCAAAGTCAGATTCACTGACATTTCCTAAAGACCCGTCACCATCAGCATCAAAGTTAGGAAGAAAAACAGGATTACCGACATTATCAACCGTATCGTAGTTGTTTCTCAGGGCATAGTCGCCCTGATCCCGATAGCCTTCTTGGAAAGCACCAGACAGAATAGTAATCGCATCAGCCAGAACCGTTGCTGGCCGCCAAGTTTCGCCTGTGCCGCAAGTAGTAAACTGATCTTTGCGGCAAGCAAAGTTGGGATCAAGAGTGTTACGAGTATAGAAGTTATCCCATAAATAATTAGGGTCGGGATTTAAAGCCTGTGTAAATTCTTCTTTGGAGTGTAGATTAAAATTACCTTTGACATACACAGGCAGGTTAGATGCCAAGATTAAACCCTTTTCTTCTGGCTTATAAGTAGCGTTACGACTCAAGTCACTACCGTTAATCAGCATAATGCCGTTAGGTCGTCGAGTAGGATCTAGCTTGAAGTCTGCGGTACTTACAATTGGGTCAGTATCGCTGGCATCTGGTAGTGCATCGTCACGAGTTGCATAAATAATGCCACTATTTGGAAATAGAAACTCTCCTCCAGTTTTAGATTTTCTTCGTAGTAAATCCAGATTCACGATGGTGGCACGAATTTCTAAAGGCTGACGCAATTCCACATCCAAGTTGTATTTTGTGGTGCTTGAAGAGTCTGGCTTATCGATTGCTTTTACCTGTCTAGCATCCAGAAAAGCAGTTTCCATAATAGCGCCATGCGGAATAGCACCATCATCAATATCAGTAGTAGTAAGAGTCCCATCCAAGATTTTCAAGGCGCACATCGCAGAATCAACTGCTGATTGCTCAGAAAGACTGAGATTTTGACTTGCTGCAATTTTTGTCAAAGCATCCTTAAGTGGTTGATTTACCAAGCGTCCATTGGGGTATTTCAATGCAGCTTGGTAGTTCAATGCTGCTTCATAACCTGTTGTTGACAGGGACGACGCTGAGTAGACAACACCATTATTAGAGTTCCCTCCATTACCAGCAGCAATTGTAGATAGTCCTGTTAAAGCTCTACCAGAAGCGGGGAATGGAGAAAAATCTGGCAACCCTTCCTTATTTTTTGCTGTAGTGCTATTAGTAGGATCGTAGTAGCTACTGACACAGGCAATGGGGGTTTGATAAGTGCCTGGGGTATTAGGATCGTAGGATGAATCTTGATAGTGATAAACTGCTGTAGCCCGCATTTTTAAGTAGGGTGTCTCAGCATGGGGTAAGCCAGCCTCACTAGTAGTATCACTGGTGGGTTTGGTAACACCCATCGCCATACTATCTGGCCAGACTTTATCTGTTACGGCAAGATCGGCTGTAAAATCAGTGGTGGTGCTGGTAGGAGTACGATTATCAGGCAAGTAAATTCCTGCACCAGTAACGACTCTTAAACCCCCGACTACATCTAGAGGGCCTGTAGGTTCTTGTGATGCTGCCTTTTCCCAGAAGCCATCTCGTTCTGTAACCCCCAGATCGTCTAGTAAGTTAGCTTGAGAGAAGCGCTTACGAGGATTAGTAGTGTCATCCCATTCCTTGGTGGAAATAGTCTGTCCTGTTTCTGAACTAACAAATGTGGTGCCGTTGTACCAATATTGAGGTAGGTTATTGCCTACTAAAACGCGATCGCCAATCAGTTTTTCTTGCGTTGTGGTTAAGGTCTTCAGGGTATTTGGGTCTGTTGCTGGCAGGTAAAGCTTATTTGCAGTACTCTGCGCTTTCATCGCTATCTTGGCAAAATTAGTTTCAGTTTTACCATCAGTGGGATCAAAGGGGAAAACCCATTCATCTACTGGACGCAAAGAGTTACCAGAGTCGCCACCAGTTGGAAACGGATTAGTGCTTGTGTAGTTATAAGTTGTTCCTGTATTAGTAGGTTGTTTCAGTGCATTCTCACCAACACCCACCTCTGCATAAGGAACACGTCGTGTCCGCTTTTTAAAGTAAATTGTTAGCTGTTGATCTTGTGCTTTCGATGCTGAGAGAGTTGGCTCAGCTGTCCTAGCCTTCTTAATTCCCTCTTTAACTTCATCGGGAAGAGAAGAATCTGGGGGAGTTGTAGCTGGATAAAGAGCATTTGTTGCTTGTACTAAGCGGGCAATTCGTTGAGCATAAGCCGCATCGTTATAGGCTGCTGTATTTCCGTAGACGGTTACTGTTTTATTTGTGTCACTAAAATAATCAGCCGTTTGATCACCATAATTTGGCTGATAGGGCCGAACATCTTTAAAAAGATCTACCCTGACTTTAGCTTCTCCGTCTATCTTTGCAGTTTCATTTACGCGACTATTGATTACATTACCAGCAATAACAATTTTGCTGTTTTCCTGGGTGTAATAACAAGAATATGGGCTGCTGACTTGATAAAACCAAATTCCATCGTCATATGTTTTCATTCTCGTCAGCAAATTACCATTAGTAAATATGCGTCCGTTAATATATAAACCGGCTCCAGGTGTAATTTCTAAGTCGTTCTCGTAGATTACTGCGTTGTTGGTGAGTGGAAGACGCTCCCGGTCTTGCTGATACTCTAAAGATGAAAAGCCTTTATTACCTGTAAATTTTTCATACTTATTACTAGTGTTATCTACTCCCGTTAGATCTGTGATAGGTACTGTAGTTGTATATACGAAAAGGCTTCTTTTGAGCTTACTACCGACTTTATACCAACCCTGACTACCGACTAAATCAGCACTAGTAGCAACATTACTTGCACATTTACCAGCTGTAGCGCCTTCGTCCATTGGTTGCGCTCTTGCTTCTAGGGTACTTCTTGGTCTAGTACTAGTAGGAGTCCGAAAGTAAATGCCGTAAAGAGTAAAGCTATCAAACTTACCATCATTATCAGTATCAACAGGATATTTCCAGGCTGATATTAGAGTTTCATCGTCAGCAATAGAATTATCACCATCGATATCCTTCACTAATTTTAATTGCGTCTCGTCACCAAATGTAAATTCGGAAATATTATTATCGATAACTTGGCTCAATGAGAAGTCTGAGGGCGTTGAACGTGGTAATCTCGGGTCTTGAAAAAGTTTGTCTAATTTAGCTTTTGCGCGATCAAGAGCTGGTGCGGCTGCTCTTAGAACAATTTCATTCACTCGAACGTTGCTAGCATTTTTAGATCTTTCAAATGACCGAAATAAAATTGCAGTAGTCAGCAGCACAACTACTAATGCTACCATTGCCACCGTTGGCAACACAAAACCAGCATTGACCGTTCCGCGCTTTCTTCTGGTAGTAAAAACAGCCCGAAGCAACCAAATAATTTGCTTCTTAATTTTAGAGAAGCACTGAGAAGTAAATATTTTAAAGACTTTTGTTATTGCCTTGACTAGCTGGCGTTTTCGAGTCATAGCTGCTTTCCTGTCAAGTAGTTATTACGGTTTTATTAAACTTTTTAGCTGTTGCTAATTATTATTATTGAGCAATTTTATAGGGAAAATTGCTGGTTTTATTTATGTAGCTACTTACCATACTTTAAGAAGTAGTAAATGCAGCAGCAACACAAAAAATCTAATTGATTTTGATTTATATCATGGGTCAACTTTGCTTTATTAACCGGAAAATACGGATTTTTCTAAAATTATTTAATTCATGGCCATATATGGAAAGTAAAGCTGTAACTTCACACTAACTTTGTAGAAATCTATCCATCTGCAAGCAACTTCATGAAGATGTTGTTAGGAGAGTAAGCTTATATTACCCACCTGTTTATAGAAAACTATCAGTCAGCCGCTAAAAATATTAAGCAATTAAAAACCTCCCCAATTTGGGGAGGCAGAGTAAGAGTGTTCCAAACAATAAATGATCCAAAACCTGTCATTGCGAATGAAGCAAAGCGGAATGAAGCAATCACAGAGTTTGAGATTGCTTCGCTACACTCCGTTTCGCTCGCAATGACAATTGGGCATTTTTTTACTTGGAGTACTCTAAGTATGCTCAGACTTAGATAAAATCTAGGTATTAGGGTCGAGAGCCATTGCTTTTTTCAGAAGCTGATACCATTTCACTTTTCGATTGCGGGCTTTCAAGCCCCTGCTTTTGAGATACTCAAAGAATATCTCTTATTCAAAGGTTGGAGATGTGGCGCTATTTGCGGAAATTGGTATTAGTAATGATTTAAGTTAAGCCCAGCTTCTTTTGCCATTGCTGCCAAACCTTTGGTTGCTAAGGTTTTGATTGCTTTAGTAGACAGCTTAAGTCTGACCCAGCGATTTCCCTCTGCCCACCAAACGCGCTTTTCTTGCAGATTTGCCTGCTGTAGGCGCTTAGTACGGCGATGAGAGTGAGAAATTGCAAAGGCGTTATTTGCTTTCTTACCAGTTAGTTCACAGCGACGAGACATAGCAACTATCTCCAAATTTATAATTCAGTACAACCTTTCTATTCTAGGGGCTTTGGCGCGAAGATTTGGGTAAGTAATTGTCGAATACTTGGTTTCCTTGCAAAACACCTGGCTTTGGCGATGAACAATCAAGGGTTTCAAACTCGCCCAAAAGGTTTTATCTGTGTAATCACAACTTTCAGTTGCCTGATGCAAGATTCGGGACAAGGCATAATTGACGATGTTAATTGCTCACTTGCTCTGTTAGCTTGGTGAGTACCTCATTTGAACGCTCCACAAAGGATTTCATTCCTTCACCGTCAAAGCCTTTCTGCGACATTAATGCTAAATCATAGACGTGTTGGCAAATCATGTTCACCAATTGGGTTGTGGGAGATAGACCATCACCTTGGATAATACTTCCTTGACTGAGATTTGCAAGATTTTGAATCAGGGGGTGAGCAGTATTCACTAGCAAAATATGGTCTTCAGGAAACTCTGTGGTTTGCTGCTGCATCATCGCGTTCATTTCCCGCAGACGACGGAGTATTTCTGGTAATAGTACCATTGCAGGTGGTGTACCTTGGGGATTATCCGATTTCAAAGCTTCAGTGCGGATATTGAGTCTAGGTTTGTTGAGGGCTTTCTCAAATAACTCTTTGATTACCTCACTCTTAGTTTTGTTAGTTGTTGGGTCGACAATTTCCCCAGCTTTATCTTGATCCAACAGCGTATTATCCAAGTCGGAGTCTACGCGTGTAAATTTGACATCCTTATATTCCCGTTCTAAGAAGTTGATGAAGTGAGTATCGATGAAGGAGTCCATAAATAGGACTTCTAAGCCTTGATTTTTATGTAATTCTACGTAGGTAGCTTGTGATGCTTCATCTGTACAGTAGAAAACCTTGTTTTCGTGACGTTCTTTGTTGCGTTCTAAATATTCTTTGAGGGTGGTGTAAGGAGTACTGAGTTCTGAGTTTTGAGTGCTGAGAGAGGGAGAAGTAACATCTTGCCAAACATCTCCTTCTGAAGACTGTACCTCAACAGCTGGAGTGGCAGCAGCTTTTTCTGCAACTTTGGCGGTGCTGCGGAAAATGATGATGTCTTCGACTTGTTTTTTGAACTTTTCGTCGTTGAGAACACCAAATTTCACGAAAGTGCCAAGGTCTTTCCAGGCACTAATGTATTGTTCGCGGTTATCACGGTAAAGTTCTTTAAGGCGATCGCCTACTTTTTTGGCAATGTAGTCGCCGATTTTACGGACAGTGCGATCGCCTTGCAGTGCACTCCGCGAAACATTCAGAGGAATATCGGTGCTATCAATTACTCCCCGCATCGGCATGAGAAATTGTGGGATAATTTCTTCGCAATTGTCGCTGACAAAAACTTGATTGCAAAATAGCTTAATCTGCCCTTTCGTAACATCCACATCGGGCTTCATTTTGGGAAAATATAGAATCCCATTAATAATGAAGGGATAGTCTGTATTTAGATGCACCCAAAGTAATGGCTCTTCCTGAAAAGGATAGAGATAGCGGTAAAATTCTAAATAATCTTCTTTGCTCAGGTTACTAGGAGATTCTCGCCAAGGTGCTTTTTGCTGATTTAAGACTTCACCTTCCAGTTTGATGGGCACTGGCATGAAGTCGCAATATGTCTTAACAAGAGTCTTAATACGTGCTGACTCTAAATATTCTTCTTCTTCCGCTTGCAGAGTCAGGGTAATGGTGGTGCCGCGAGTTGTCCGGGATGATTCTTCTAAAGTAAACTCTGGGGAACCATCACAAGACCAATGTACTGCCTGCGCTCCTTCTTGGTAGGAAAGAGTATCAATTTCGACTTTTTGGGCCACCATGAAGGAGGAATAGAAGCCAAGACCGAAGTGACCGATAATTGGTTGGTCTGATTTGCTTTGATATTTGTGAATAAACTCTTCGGCACTAGAGAAAGCAACCTGATTAATGTATTTTTTAACCTCCTCTGCGGTCATCCCGATACCATTGTCGGAGATGGAGAGGGTCTTTTTGCTTTTATCTATGGAAATTTCGATTTCTGGTTCGCCGATGTCTCCGGCATAATCCCCAGCACGGGATACCATTTTTAGTTTTTGGATGGCATCTACAGCGTTGGATACGAGTTCCCGTAAGAAGATTTGGTGATCTGAGTAGAGAGACTTCTTAATAATGGGGAAAATATTCTCAGTATGAATACTGATTGTACCTTGTTCTAACATAACCTATTTTTAGATAAAAGTCGCTTATTGAGGATTTTAAGGGCATAGTCAGTGCGATCGCACTGCTTGAGAGGATTGTTTACCCCCATTCCGAAATGCGGATTTCCCTACCCCTTTTATCTGCTTCACAAAACTTATACAATACACCCAAATTGTTGTTTATTTTCTATTTTAAGCAAGCTGGACTATTATTGCTTGTCTACGCACTTATGTAACTTATGCCAGAGCCTAAGGTACAAAGTATACTAATTTATTCAACAGTATCAGATGCATTTAAATCTTTATCCATTACTTATGGCAGGCTACGCGAACAGATTATTTCAAATTACTGAATATCTATAATCAAGCCCGACAAAGGAATGTGAAACTTCTTTGCTAAACTCAAACAATAGCGAGCAATTATGGCATACCACAATAAACGAGTAAAGAACTTTCTCTTTGCAATTTATCGTGCAGTTGTCGTTATCTGGCTTAATTGATGATATAGCCTAATTTTTATAGCTTTTTTATATTCTTATTTTCCTTCTAGAAAAAGAAGAAGTTTTTCAATATAAGTTTTTATATTAAATGATTTTTGAAAAATTTTAGTACAGTTGGATGAATATTCTTGATAATTAGTTTGTATTTTATAAATAGCAGGAACTAACTCATCAATATTTTTTATAGCTACTCCTATTTTATTTTCTTCTACATAGTGCTGTAAATTAGTTTTACTTCTAACAATTACTGGCTTGCCACATCTAATAAACTCTACAAGTTGACCTGATGCGCTTGATATGTAGTAATGATTTACATCTCCAATAGCATAGCCAATAAAACCAATATCACATAGCTTAATTATTTCTGACAATTGATCTGGCGACACTCTAGAAGAGTTAATAAGGGGTGAAATTTCTAATTTTTTCAGCAATCTTTCTATCTCTTCTGATACAAAACCTTGAATAAATAAATTAAATTTTTTATAACTTTTTTGATAACATTTTATTAACTCGTTACTATATCGCCAACTAGCAATAGTACCACTTTGCATAAGTACAGGAAGTTGAGATTCAATACTTATTTTTTCTGGCAGTTTTACAGGTGGTAATGATACGGGCAAAAAGAAAATATCTTCTGGAATACCTTCATAATTAATACTTCTTAAGAATACATGCAATCTTTCTGTATCTTGAATTATTAATTTCTGATTTTTACTGAGCCTTTTTCTAGTTAAATTAGATATGATAGATTGAATTAAATGTTTATTTTTTACCTCATCATAGCCAACAAAATCATGACTCCATAAAATGGTTTTTTCTAGAAAAAACCAAGATGAGATAACATATAAAAAATTATCTATAGCTAATATAATATCGTATGAATCTTGAATGCTTTTTATATATAAACTTATGAAATCTTTTATGATATTGATTAGTGGTTTATAGTCGCCATTTTTGAGTTTGCTATTAAGTTGTTCTGTCCATATTCCACGTTCATGTCCATAAAAGTAATCAATTTCATAATTTCCAGACAGTTCATTTATCAAATGTTTTACATGAGGGTACAAATCATCATCGTTAGGGAAGGGACTTACTAGTAATAATTTTTTCTTTTTCATAGTTTTTATTATCCAGATAAATGTTTTAATCCTTTAAAAACTCTCGACAATAAAAACGCTACCCCACGTGTTAATATTTAGTGGTTTACCTGACATCCATTCCATATGATCAATTATCTTTAAACCTGTATTATTTAATAATAATTCTAATTCAGTTTTAAATAAGTAACGCATTCGATGAGTCTCTCTAATCTCTTCGGTAGTACCGCTATTTTTATCTTGAATAAATATCTGATAGTTAACATCTACCAAATTGTCATTGGGATACATTTCAGGTTCAGCAATTCTAGTAACATAAATTTCTGAATCTTCTAGTCGTTTGATACGAATCTCTGGTGGTTCAGTCAGTACAGCAGGCCCGTACCAAATATCAAAGATGAAAATTCCCCTAGGCTTTAAATGTTGTTTGACTGTAGCAAAAGTTGCTAATAAATCTTCGTTGGTTGTTTGGTAGCTGATAACATGAAATAAAGATAAGGCAACATCAAAGGTTTGATTCAACCTAACTTGGCGAATATCTCCGTGAAAAAGTTTCAAATTAGAGGCTAGTTTATTAGGGAGTTGACAAATACGACTTTCAGCTTTTAGCAACATCTCCTGGCTAAAATCTACTCCGTTAATTTGATAACCCTCTTCAGCTAAAAGAACTGCATGTTTAGCTGTGCCACACCCTAGTTCTAAGATAGTTAATGCCTCGGGTGCATAGGTGTTAATTAGTCGACGAATAAAGTGAACTTCTCCTATATAGTCTTTATCGCGGTAGAGCAAGTCGTAGTAGCGGGCATAATTAGCAAATACATTCATAATCTTAAGCTCTAAGTTTGAAACAGAATTCAGAAGAAATAAGCACTAATTTCTTTAAATATTCTCTTTATGTAAAAATTTCTCTGATTGCTCTTGCTACCTGCTCCATCTGCTCATCTGTCAATGCCATTCCACTAGGAATATAAAAACCACGGCGAGCGATTCTCTCTGCTACAGGACAAAACACATCTTTAAATAAACCCATATTTTGAAAAACAGGTTGTTCATGCATACACCAGAAAAAAGGTCGTGTGCCAATTTGATAAGTACTCAAACGATGCATCACATATTCTGCATCAAAAGGTACACGATCGTTCAATACCAGGCCATATACCCAATAAATATTCTCGGCATAATCAGTTTGGCATATAGGTAACTCCAAACCAGGAATATTTAGTAAAAGTTCTGTATATCGCTTCCCGATGTGACGTTTGCGAGCCACAAACTCATCAAGCCGTTCTAACTGTGCAATGCCAATAGCGGCTTGTAAATTTGTCATCCTAAAGTTCCAGCCTAATTCTTCATGCACAAACCGTTTTTGAGCTTGAAAGCACAAATTACGTAAACTACGGCATCTGTTCGCCAATTTTTCATCATTAGTGAGTACCATTCCACCCTCACCAGTTGTAATGTGTTTGTTAGGGTAAAAACTAAAGGTACTGATAGCTCCAAAGCTCCCACACGGATGTCCTTGATACATCTGACCATGCATCTCAGCAGCATCTTCAATGATATGCAGTCCATATTTTTCAGCCAATACTAGTACTGCTTTGATATCTACAGGCAATCCATATATATGGACGACCATGATAGCTTTTGTTCTAGGTGTGATTTTTGCCTCAATCTGGCTGACATCCATATTCCAAGTCTGGGGGTCACAATCTACCACCACTGGTATTGCACCAGCGCGAACAATGGCAGATGCACAGGAAATTATCGTAAAGGTAGGAAGAATTACCTCATCTCCAAAACCAATTTCTAATGCTGCAACTGCCACATCCAAAGCCACAGAACCATTGCTAACAGCAATGCCATATTTTCGGCCTACTTTTGTAGCAAATTGCTCTTCAAATTGTTTAATAAAAGGTCCTTCTGAAGAAATCCAGCCAGTATCAATACACTCTAATAAATATTTTTTCTCGTTACCATCTAGTAATGGCTCATTTACTGGAATAGGATTCATCAGTTACTCAACTCAACTACTTTAGTTTGCTCTGCGGTAATACCGACAAATCGGGTTTTATCTTGCTCTCCTACATAAGGACCTTGCTTGACTTCAAGCATCTCAATTTCTTCAAGAACTTCAAAGCCATGCCCTCCCGTTACTAAAAGTATGGTGTCGCCTGTTTCTAAAATTCTGCTGTCCAAGTATTGCTGTTGCTCGTTGTAAAAGTCTACACGGAGCTTACCCTTTTTGATAAACAGAACTTCTTGAGTGTATTGTACGTTTCTATTTACAGGATTGTGAACATGAGGCTGAATAACTGTTTTCGCCGGATGGTGCATATAGGCTAACTGTTGAGAAAGGTCATTGGATGTGAAGAAATGAATGCCCATTTCATCAAAATATCTGGGAACAATTATGGCTAAAATTTGACCTTGATAGGTAACTTGCTGAATCACTGTGATTATTCCTTATTATTCAATATTTTACTGTTATCATCGTAGTCCCAATAATCTAAAAGTATGAGTTATATAGATATTATAGTTTTGCTATTGTTTTTATAAAAAATATTTAATATAGCTAAGTTTTAAATTTTAAATTACGCTTTAAATGGTAATACAGAAAAGGAAAAACTATTTTAAAAATCGCTATTAAAATAATTTTTTTCTGTTTTATTACAGCAGGATTATATCGCACACACTTCCAAAGAAATACGGTAGATATCCAACGGTGTACTTTATCTGGAGGTGTTTCTAGAGATTTAAAAGTTAGGTATTTATAAATATTAGACAAAGTATATTTTTTTAAATATCCTAAAGATTCGGCTCTTGGAGTAGCAAAAGCTTTGTTTATTACTACTAAGCAAGTAATTTCTTGTCTTTTAAGATTAGCAGACATGGAATTTGTAGATAGTCTATATAATATTTGTACTTTTGGGACTACTACAAATTCATATTGAGCTGCTAAACGCAACCACATATCCCAATCTTCAGCTGCGGTAAGTGATTCATCAAAACTACCAACTATGGTGAAAACTTCTTTACGAATTAAAGGATTAGAACCATTTTCTATAAAATTCCATAGTAAAAGTTTTTGATAAACATCACCTGTGTCTGTAGTATGCCCCCCAGATTTCACAAACTTACCATCTGCATCAATATAATCTGTCCAGCTATAAGCTATGGAAGCATTTGGATATTCTTGTAGTGCAATTAACTGAGATTTCAATTTATCTGATGTCCATAGATCGTCAGCATCAATAAAAGAAATATACTCACCTAAAGATAATGCTATACCCCGGTTACGACTAGCAGCTAGACCAGCATTTGGATAAGAGAATATGCGTAACCGGGAATCAGTGAATTCAATTTCTTTAATAATATCTAAAGTAGAATCTTGAGAGCCATCATTAATGATGATTAGCTCCCAATTCACAAAAGTTTGATTTAAAACAGAATTAATAGTTTCAGCAATTGTTTTTTCCCCATTATAAACTGGAAGCACTATAGAAATTAACGGCATATTCTTGAAAAACATACTAATTTTTGATTAAAAATGGATCTGTTTTCATATATCCCAGTAAAGTACTTGTGTTATTAAGACAAGGGATTTTAGCCAACAACAAATGAGCGCATTTATCAGGTAAGATAGTAATTGTTGCCAGTTTTAATAAAGCTTTAAATATCACCTTTTTGAAAAGTATAGAGGGATCAGTTATAATAGCCTGAATCAGGAATTTAGCAGCTATCCAACCTTTCTTCCGTTCTGGTTTTCCTTCAAGTGTTCTATAAAGTAGAGTTTTATAAGTGTTTGCTAGGCAGTATGGCTTAAGGTATTGTAGGGATGAGGGAGTTTGTTTAAAAGTACGTTTAATCACTTGTAAACATGCTTTTTCCATTTTGTAAACATCAGCAGACATTGAATTAGCTGAGATTCGATATAAGATTTGCGATTTAGGTACCACTACGAATTGATAGTGTGCAGCTAATCTTAACCACAAATCTGAGTCTTGAGCATTAGTTAGTAATTCATCAAAACCGCCAATCTCAATAAATTCCTGTCTCCGAATCATGACATTGGAGCCATTGCCGATAAAATCGTCTAATAAAAGATGTGGATATACATTGCCTGTTACCGCGACTGTTCTACATGGACGTAAAAATTTACCTGTTTCATCTATGCAATCAGTCCAGCTATAAGCTACGGCAGCATTAGGATTTTCTAGTAACGCTTTGTATTGTGCTTCTAGCTTATCAGGTGTCCAAAGATCATCAGCATCTAGAAAACTAACAAATTCGCCAATCGAATGAGAAAAACCTCGATTACGATTAACAGCTACATTAGCTTTAGGATAAGAAAATATCTTTATCCTTTCATCTTGAATTTTAGATATAACTTCTAATGTTGCATCTGTAGAACTTGCATTAATCAATATTAATTCAAATTGAGAGAATGTTTGATTAAGAACTGAACTAATTGTTTCCTTAATGGTTTTTTCTCCATTAAAAACTGGAATAACTACAGATATAGTAGTCATACTGTATGTAAAATATATTGAGTATTATCAAAGATAATTTATATATTAATCTACTAAGGATAACAGCATCATCAGTATATTTTCAGACTCTGTATATCCTTTTATGCTAATAAAATCTATATTAAAGAGGAGCCTTATAAGGCACGGGTTATCAATGAGAACATATTCTCTGGATTGAAAGTTTTACAGAGCAATGCTTTCAACGATCTTGAATTCCATTTTGCTTAAAGGAAGCGGTAGAACTTATTTTCAAAAATCTGCTAATTTTTATATGCCATAAATAAAAAGGACTAACTAAAGTAGCGAGCAGTCTTTCCATCTCACAAGCTGCAACAATATCGCTATTAATTATTTTGTAATAACGGATAAAGTGTAATATGAGTTTAGCTGTATCATTTAGAAGATATATAAAAAAGGCTAAAGGACGTTGCCAATTTTTCATAAGTAACATCCTTAAATGAAAACGAGCTAAACCAACACCACGCATTAAAGAAATTAAATAATCTTTTTCTAGCCGCCAAGCAGGAATCAGATGCTCTACTTCCATACTGGGATTATACCAAATTTCCCATCCAGCTTTTTGAATATAAAATAATGCTTCAGCATCTTCACTACCTAACATAGAAGAACCAATTCTACCAATTAGAAAAGGAGATGATGGCACATGATATTTCCATGCTTGACGGCGAACAACTAAGCCTGCCGTTGGAGGAAATCCCTGTCGAAAAGGTAAATATAAATGGGGCTGTTCACCTCTTTCGGTAATTGCTAAGTAAAGTAAAAGTGGCTTAATATTTCCTGGTGGTTCTACTTCAAAAGCACCACTAATTTTGCTAGCATAAGCTCCAACTTGTGGATTATTTAAAGCAAATTTATAAGCTTCGATAATCCAATTAGGCGCAGGCAAATTGTCATCATCTAGGAAACCGATAATTTCACTCTTTGCTTCCTGAATTGCTTTGCTTCTAGCAAAGGCTGCTCCTTGTTGAGTCTCCAAGAAATATTTTAATGGGAACGGGTGATACCATTGCAGCTGGTATTCTTGAATAAGTTTTGCAACGCCATCTGTACTATTATTGTCAACAATCAAAATTTCCCATTTCAGGTTTTCTACACCAGTTTGGGTTCGTAATTTTTCGAGTACTCTGGGTAAACGGTTTGCCCCATTGTAAGTGGGGATGGCTACTGTAAAATCAAGGCCCATGATGAACTACGTATCCATCTGAATAGATTTGGTAGTTTTATTGTTCCCAGTGAGTAGTCTAAAAATTCAAACTAAAATAGTTTACTTTATGGGTATTGAGATTTTTTTACTGTTGTTAATAAAAGTTACGATTTCAGAAATCAAGATGTTATTGAATATCCTTTGCCTCAAGTCGGTGAAGCGAGCTAACGCACCGGCTAGCTTTTATTTGGTCGTTTGATCGACTGACTATCTGCGGCGATAGATTGAGTATGCCCCCTGCTGCTCTTGCTATTTTATATACTGTATTATCAATCACCCAGCTTTACGAATTGAAGAAATAACCAGAGAATCGCCCCAGCCAGCAAAACACAGACAATTCCGGCTAAACCAGCTAAAGGTTTTTTGTTCTTGCCCGTAAACCACTCAGATACTTTACCTGTAGAAGTAATTACTTGTGCTGTGTCTAAAGTGGCGATCGCCCATACCCATCCTGCATGTAATCCCCAAGCTATACCCAAATTCTCGCGATCGGTAAACCTGGCCAACACCAATACCATTCCCATCAGCCATAGTCCAGGGAGTTGGGGGATGGTTTCACGTTGTTCCCAAACTAGGTGCAGCAGGGCAAAAATTAAGCTAGAAATTACTGCGGCTAACCAAACTGGGTATTCGCGATTTAATTCAGTAAATAAGAAACCCCGAAAAATTAATTCTTCTATGGCACCCACTAATAGCGCTATCAATAAAATTGGTAGCAAGTTGGGTAGTATTAACTCGTTATTCGACTGTTGCCATTGGCACCAACCCAGCCATAATTGAAAGCTAAACACAATAGCTATGTTCAGTACTCCCAAGCTCAAACCTAAGAGCAAAGAACTGAAAATTGAAATATTACCAACAAAGCCGTAATCAGACAAAGATCTTAATCCTAGCCAATTAATTCCCCAAAAAATCAACGGGGCTAATAGATAAAGGGGCAATAATAAGGGTAACTTTTGCTCAGGTTGCAAACTTTTACCTGGTTGCCATTTGAGTGCGATCGCTACTACTAATGCTAGCGGCAACCAGCAGCCTACCCAGGCAATAAAAAAAGCCATCACTACAACTAATACTGGTGCATTTTTGAGAAATACCAGTAGGGCGTTGGCTGATGGCTCTAAGAATGTTATTAAAATAGGCACAAAAAACACGACTAACTTCTTGCAACAATAGATTTCTTGATTCTTAATCAAGACTCTACTAAAATTAGTGACTTATGCAAGAGGCCTAATCGTATTTTTCGACTGTGTCAGTTTGTTGTATTGGTAGAGATAAGTTATCAAGCATTAGCCTTCAACCTATCCCTATCATTAAAACAACTTACTCTTCGTCGTCTTCTAAATCTTCATCATCCACTTCGTCGTCATCTAAATCTGGCTGGGTTAATTTCTTGTCACTTTCACCGAGTTGAATCAAGTGAATGTGCTTGTATCCCAGCCTAATTTCAAATTCATCACCTGGCTTTAAGCCCATTGCTTTGGTGTATGTAGCACCAATAACAATTTGACCATTTTGATGGACGCTAACTCGATATGTCGGTTCACGACCCCGGCCATCTTTTGGTGCTTCTGGACTAAGAGGAATTCCTCTAGCCGATAGCAAAGCGTCATAAAAATCAGTGAGATTGACACGAACTTGATTATTCTTAGTGACCGTGTAATAGCCGCACTGCTTTGCTCTTTCTCGACGCGGTAAATTGGAAAGCTCTTTTACTTTAGCAAGCAATGCTTTTCCGGTTAATGGTGCGGTTGCAGTTTCACTCATTATGCTCAAAATTTCCTTACTTTCTCCAAACTAATAAACTATCTTGTCTTGTGCCAGGATTTAGCTTTTTAGCTTCTGCACAGAGCTACTCTGGTCACTAAGCTGTGGGTAAATTCCTGTTGCTATGGGTAAGCCCAAGCGCCTCTATTATGGTTGCCCACAAAAAATTAGAGGTCATGGTGATCACAGGCATTAATTTCGGTGATTTTGCGTCACTTTTAACCATGATTCGCCAAAGAAAATGAAATTAATTTTTCTTTTGGCACTACTGTAGTGGTGTAACTTTAAGCCACCTTTACAAATTATGTGGGTTCTACTGCAAATAAGTCCTAGACCAAGAAATTGCAGGTTTTCCACTTTCAGTGCTTGCCTTTGTTGCCGTTGAGTTATAGGGTTTACCCTACTATTACTCTTAAGCTTCAGACAGCATGAGATTTGAAAATGGTCATACAGGCATACACCCTTTTGCCCTGATAGTAGAGACGTGAATTTTTTTGTCTCTACATTACGAAATAAACGAAGCAGTAGTAGCCGCGCTTGTACGGCTCTTGATACTGGTTTTGTTACTTCGTAATTTTATATTAAATACTAGCATGGACTAATAATAGCAAAATTGTTGTTTTATTTAGAATTAAAGTTGCTAGTAAATTTTTATTTAAATATCCTAGCTCTGGTAAGTAAAAACCAATGAGGATTTTTCTTGCGCTTGATTGCGGTGATGAGTATTCTAGCAGTACTTTTCTAAAAGTTACTCTAATTTAGACCGCCAGTTTTGACAAGAGAGTTAAATCGAAGATGTGCTTGATTGAGAGGAGACAAAAAGTCATAGGGATTTAGCTCTCTCTTGATAGCCAACAGACAAACACTAGATAGAGTATTATTTACGTCTGTCTTTGGGAAGAATTAGTTTTTCTACATCTGTCTATTGCATTATTGCCAGTACAAGATGTTAATTATCGGTTTAACACTTCTATATAAACAAAAAGTTCCCAATTTATAACCGTTTGCGCTATCCTTCCAGGGAAGTCTTGATTTTTGTTGACATCAAGATACATTGCTACCCTAAGGTGGATTTAATAGATTTATTTGAGCTATGGAGGGAATTTTGACCAGTTCATATCTGGCTAACTATTTCTTACCTATACTGCCAAACAGGTCAATTAAATGTAAAGCAGCAATAATTTTTTGATGTTGGGTCAATAGCAGCAGACAACTATTGCCTGCGTTACTCATACAACTAAAATTTTAATGGTTATGCTGAAAGTAGTACTGCTGTGTAGAATTCAAAATATTCTCAGGGAAGCCACCCGAAGAGTGATTATTAAAATACCTTAGGAGAAGCTACCTTTAGGGCGACTACAAAAACCTTATATTTTAGGATTTTGAGCTATTTTTGGGTATTACTCTATTCTTGCAACGCTGTACTAGAATCGGTAGGACTTTAGTCATCAGCCTATTAACAGCTAGCTGAAATAAAGAGCAACAAAAGTATATCTCATTTTTCGGAGTGACTTGCCTGGAATTCAGATTGTTCAGGTAGGTAGGAAAATTTCAAAATTTTGGTTGGTGGTAATGGAAATTCTTTTCAAGGTCATTCGACAACAACAAAATTCCTCTCCTATTGTGCAAACTTACCTTTTGGAGGTAGAATCTGGCAATACAATCCTTGATTGTCTCAATCGCATTAAATGGGAGCAAGATGGCACTTTAGCGTATCGTAAAAATTGTCGCAACACAATTTGTGGCAGCTGCGCTATGCGAATTAATGGGCGATCTGCTTTAGCTTGTAAGGAAAATGTTGGCAGTGAAATTGCCAGATTACAAAAGACTCCATCGCCAGCGCGTGAGGTAAATGCTCTTCCAGAAATCACGATCGCACCTCTAGGCAATATGCCTGTAATTAAGGATTTGGTAGTGGATATGAGCAGTTTCTGGAATAATTTAGAGGCGGTGACTCCGTATGTGAGTACGGCAGCACGACAAGTTCCAGAAAGAGAATTTTTACAAACGCCACAAGAGCGATCGCGGCTCGATCAAACTGGTAATTGTATTATGTGTGGAGCCTGCTACTCTGAGTGCAATGCTCGTGAAGTAAATACCGATTTTGTGGGTCCTCATGCCTTGGCCAAAGCTTACCGGATGGTAGCAGACTCCCGCGACCAAGAAACTGAAAAACGGTTAGAAGATTATAACGAAGGGACTAAAGGAGTTTGGGGTTGTACCCGTTGTTTATACTGTGATTCAGTTTGTCCAATGGATGTAGCACCACTAGAGCAAATTACCAAAATTAAACAAGAAATTCTCACACACAAACAAGCTAGCGATGGTCGCTCAATTCGTCACCGTAAAGTATTAATCGAGTTGGTGAAAGAAGGAGGCTGGATTGATGAACGTAAATTTGGTTTACACGTCGTTGGTAATTATTTTCGAGATCTTCGAGGATTGCTCAGTTTGGCACCCCTCGGTTTGCGGATGATAACTAAAGGTAAATTTCCACTTTCCTTTGAATCTTCCGAAGGTACTCAACAAGTGCGATCGCTCATTGAATCTGTGGAAGAAGTAATTAGATCTGGAGATTAGGGCAAGGGAAGGAAAACAAGGTGAGCCACTTGCGGTGAACGAGTTTCCTGGCATAAGCAAAGTGGCTCACCCGTTCGATGAAGTCGTTCCCGCAGGGTAGGGGGACGCAAAAACCCAAAGAAATAACTAATAACCAATGACAAAGCGCAAAGTCGAGCCACTGCGTTCCTGAGCCACCCCCGTGCGGGGGTTCCCCTTTGGGGGGAGTGGCGTGTCGCCCTGCGTCGGAAACCTCCGCTCAGACGGCAGTTCCTTTAAGCGGGGTTCCCCCGCTTAAAGGAACTGCCTCAACTTTGTAAGAGAGGACAAATGACTATAGACCCTTAACTTTTGACTTCCTCAACGTGGATCTTGAGGTATATTTAATGGTCGTCCAAAACGGTCATAGACTAAGATATCCCACTGACCATTATTAGTTGATTCAAAGGCAATCCTAGTACCATCAGCGCTAATCGTGGGATTGCGGACTTCTGCTTGCAAATTAGCAGTTAAATTCCGCGATTGGCGTGTTTCTCGGTCGTAGAGAAAGATAGCTGATCGCCCTTGTCGGCTGGCTGCAAAAACTACATAACGACCATCCTCAGAAATACTAGGATGAGAAGCGATCGTATCTAAAGTATTTAAACCTGGTAAATCAACCAAATTAGCAGTTATCCGATCAAACAAGTAAACATCTTGGCTACCTCGTCTGTCAGTAGTAAAAATAATATATCTGCCAGCAATTTGGGGGTTTAATTCTGACGCTAAACTGTTGAGGCTGCGACCTCCTGGATCGAAAGGATAACTCACAAGGCGGGGATAGCCAAAACACCCAGTCAACAAACCGGAGCAGGCAATTACAGATATAAAAATAGATTTTTTCATATGTTAGTCATTAGTCATTAGTAAATCGTAAATAGTCTAGTAACTAATAACTCACAATTTTTTCTGATTTTTACTTATGGTGCTGTGGGTGGTGGAGCGATGGTTGCACCATTGGGAATATCTAACTCTATATTTGGCCCCCGGTCTAGAACTTCAATGTCCCACTGACCGCGGCTAGCGGTTTCAAATACAACATAACGCCCGTCTGGGCTAATACCTGGTTTTCTTACCCAGCCACGATAAATTGGGGTGAGAATTTGTGACTGTTGCGTAGCGCGATCGTAAAGTGCTACCACTGGTCTGCCTTGGTCGCTAGTTAGATAAGCAATGTAACGTCCTGTGTAGCTCAAGCTAGGACTTTCGGCAATTGTCTCCGGCCGGTTTAAGCCTGGGGTGCCAATAAAACTTTGCCTCTCTAAGTCATATACCAAAATTTGGTGACTACCATTACGATTGGACACAAACGCTAAAAAGCGCCCATTTCCACTCAAAGTCGGTTGTTCTTCCGTGTAACGGCTGTTGAGGGAAGTAGGACCAATCGGAATATCACTGGAATTACAAGACACAAGCACAGTTGCCAAGCTAAAAACTAGGCTCCAATGAATCGGTCTTTGGAGCCAAAATACTGGTGTAAATTTTTTCACCTCAACTATTTTCCATCGCCCCTGACTGTTTTAAATATCATCAAAATTGGTTGAATTATCAGAATTTTCATCTGGTCGTTCAAGCGGTTTGTATTCTACGTAATCAGTTGGTATCGCCTCATCATCCTCACGCTCTCTGCGGGAAGTTGAGTCACTAGCTGGACGACGCCTTCTTGGTCTGGGGGTGACATCCTCATCACGACTTTCTGGTCGCTGCGGTCCGTTATTGCCACGACGAGAAGGTTTTCTCGTTTCTCCTCCCGAACTATCCCAATCATCAACCTCTCTAGAAGCAGAACCCCAATCTTCTTGTTCCAACCTATCTGAGGGACGACTCACAGAACGTCCAGAAGTACGGCGACGACTTTTATCTCCTGCGTCCTGCCTGTCATTAATGTTGCGACGTTCTGAACGACGAGGTGGTTGTTCCTCATAGTAATCGTCACGAGATGAACGCTCCTCCCTGCTAGCACGAATTCGGGGACGTACAGGGCGTTCCTCTTCTTCATAAGGCAATGGATCTAAATCGTCATCCACCTCAGCCTGATATCCCCGCCGCTTATTATAAGAATAGTTGTTGCTCACTGGACGGTCTTCATCCACAATTGGAGTGTTGCGCTTGGCTTGCTGGGTAGCGATACTACGCAAGCGAATACTTTCAACTGCAAAAAACACGGTTGTGCCGACTAAAAGCAGCTGACCAAATTGCAAAATTGGGTCTAGTCGCCAACCTTGGAAGATCAAAATAAAGCCACAAAGTAAGCCTACTGCCGCAAAAAAGATATCTTGATCTCGTGACAGTTCTGGACGCACAGTCCGCAAAAAATACAGTGCTGCCCCAGCCACAGCCAGGAAAATTCCTAGAATACTGGCTGAGTTCGTTCCAAAATTTACCTGAGCCAGAATACTGGCTGAGTTCAGCCCAAAATTTATCATTGCTGTTTTCCCAATATCAAATCTATGTTAGCGAGTCACAATTAAAATCACTACTCTAAACAGGCACAATAAATATATTGAAGCTTCAAAGCAACTGGTAAAGAAGCTTTGAAGCTGTCCACCGAAAGCTAAAATTTTTTTGTCTGTCAGCTAAGTATACCTTGTCTCCTGTAAGAGGAATTGCGGCGCTTGCTGCAATTAGATAGATAGCTAACAGACAATCGTTTTTAAGAGTCAAACTGACTCCCGCAAACATTATGAACGCTGAATTTTATCTTTTTGGCTTATGAAAATCAAACCAACTGTCGCAGGAATAACGACAATCACAGCACCCCAAAACAGACTCCAAAGAAAATTTGCTAAAGCAGGTGTCATAGTTCTCAACCTTTTTTTACACACTTCATCATAATTCTAATGGTGTATCACTTCCTTGAGAAGCCTTTAATCATGAGCTACAAAATGACCACTGCCCTCACAAATGATTAGGTTAACTGCCTTAGCGTATTTGCTTTTCGATCCCAGAAAGGAAGTGACAGCATTTGGTTAAAATTATAGAGAGTGCTTAACAAAGCTTAAAAATTTTTGAATGTCGCTTAGGTTTTTTCTGCGTTCACAGATAGTACTTCAAACCAATGACTGCTGTTAACCTGACTACTTGGATTCTCAATCCTGTATTGGGATTGATGATATTTTTGTTTATTTTTCGCATCATTCTCACTTGGTATCCGCAAGTGGATCTGAATCGGTTTCCCTTGAATTTGATAGCTTGGCCAACTGAACCTTTTTTAGTACTGCTGCGAAAACTTGTACCACCCATAGGTGGAGTAGATATTACCCCAATTATTTGGGTTGGGATTTTCAGTTTGCTACGAGAAATTCTGTTGGGTCAGCAAGGCTTACTGACTATGTTGTCTCGTGTGAGTTAGGGAATGGGGCATCAGGTATAGAGCTTTTATCCCTTGTGTCCTCCTAGCCTCTATTCCCTAATTCTTGAGTACTACCCTTGGCTATTTAACTCCTGCACGAAATTGGTGTACACATTACCCTGCAAAAACTGAGGCGTTTCCATAATTCTTTGATGAAACCCAATAGTCGTAGGCAGTCCAGTAATTGCGCACTCCCGTAACGCTCGTTTCATCCGGTTAATAGCAGTAGGACGATCAGCTCCCCAAACAATTAACTTACCAATTAGGGAATCGTAATAAGGAGGTATTTGGTAATCGGTGTAGACATGGGAATCAATGCGTACACCAGGACCACCAGGTGGGAGATAACCACTGATTCGTCCAGGAGAAGGGCGAAAGTCGTGGTCGGGGTCTTCGGCGTTAATCCGGCATTCAATAGCATGACCTTGTAAAATTACTTGGTCTTGAGTCAACTTGAGTCTTTCCCCTTGGGCAACCCGGATTTGTTCAGCCACCAAGTCTACTCCAGTAATCATCTCTGTCACGGGATGCTCAACTTGAATCCGGGTGTTCATTTCCATAAAGTAGAATTTACCGGATCTATCCAAAAGAAATTCGATAGTCCCTGCCCCACTGTAGTTAATAAACTGGGCAGCTTTCACGGCAGCTTGGCCCATTTTATCTCGCAGATCTGAGTCGAGAGCGGGGCTGGGAGCTTCTTCTAAAAGCTTTTGATTGCGTCGTTGAATCGAGCAATCCCGTTCGCCTAAATGGATGACGTTGCCGTAATTATCTGCCAAAATTTGAAATTCAATATGGCGTGGACGCTCAATAAATTTTTCTATATAAACGCCAGAATTACCAAAGGCAGCACCTGCTTCTCCTTGAGCTGCTAGGAAAAGTTTGACGAATTCGCTCTCACAAGTCACTAGACGCATACCCCGTCCACCGCCACCAGCTGTGGCTTTGATCATGACTGGATAGCCAATATCTTTGGCAAATGCTAATCCTTCTTGCTCAGACTCTACCAAACCATCACTACCTGGTACTGTAGGTACCCCAGCCTTTTGCATGGTTTCTTTGGCAGTGGATTTATCGCCCATCAAGCGTATAGCTTCGGGGGTGGGGCCAATAAAGGCAATATGATGGTCGGCACATATTTCGGCAAACCGGGCATTTTCTGCTAGGAAGCCATATCCAGGATGAATAGCGCTGGCATTACGCGTCAAGGCGGCAGCAATGATATTGGGAATATTCAAATAACTTTTACTGCTGGCAGGTTCGCCAATGCAAACCGCTTCATCGGCAAGTTGCACATGTAGAGCATTACGGTCAACAGTGGAGTGAACGGCAACTGTCACAATTCCCATTTCTTCACAGGCGCGGAGAATACGAAGGGCGATTTCTCCCCGATTGGCAATTAATATTTTGTCAAACTTCATTTTTTAGCTTCGATATCTGTACCAGTAGATTGACATTCTCTCCCATTCAACTTGCAACAATGCTTTCCGCCTTATTTCAAATTATGACAGGAGATTCCCTAACCTCATCCCAAGAAGAGGGTATAAGCCCTCCGGGCAGCTTCCCAAAGGGTAGGATTTGGCTGAGAGTGCCTACGGGGTTTAACTAGATTAACAATATTGCTACTGTTCGTCTCTTGCATTCACCCAAACTAGGTTGTTGCAAGCGTACCGTGCATCCCACGTTGGCTATACCCCTTTTAATATCACTCCTGAAGTGACTATATTTCTGTCCGTCTGATATCCGCTGGCAGAAAATTTATGCTATATTCTTAATTCAGTGATAAAACCCGTGCGGATGTGGCGGAATTGGTATACGCGCACGCTTGAGGTGCGTGTGGCTTTGCCTTGCGAGTTCGAGTCTCGCCATCCGCATTTTTTAGTGAATAGTCAGTTAAAAGTCAATGGTTAATGGTTGCAAAACCTAAGATCATTGACTTTTAGCTTTGGAATCTATATTTAATACTAGTTTTTTATGCTTTCATAGAAATAAGTGAACTTTTGTAAAGAACATTGACTGCTATTTTTAAGCCGACAAACAATTTAACACTGCCAGCAGCATGGTATCGTCTGACTCCGATTTGGCAAGGTGGGGAGGATGTAATCAAGCAAAGTTTGCCCCACTCTCAACTGGCACCAACTTGGCAAATGCTACTTTTGGGCGATGGCTCACCAACACGTCACTTAGAATTGCTCACAGGTGAGCCAACGGAAGTGGATGTAATTGATATGTCATTAATTGGCATGGACTCAGATGCTGCTCCCGATTTAATTCAAGCTGTCCCCGGCCCACGATTGCGGCGACAGGTTTGGCTGCGCACTGCTTCTGGTCAGAGATTGGCATATGCTACTTCTTGGTGGGAAGCCAGCCATGTAGATGAGTATTTGCAAAACCGTTCATTACCGATTTGGGCTAGTTTAGCGCGTCTGCGCACTGAGTTATATCGGGATGTCCAAGGCATTTACTGTGGTTGCTCACCTGGTTTAGAGTCTGGTTTTGAGGTGAGCGGGCCATTTTGGGGTCGTCACTATTTGTTTTGGCATCATGGACAGCCTTTGACATTAATATATGAAGTTTTCTCGCCTTATTTAACTAAATACTTGGGTCCTATGCAGCTAAGTTCTAGTAATCCCTAAAAAGCTAAAACTAAAGATTCTTTTTCTGGCCTTTTCGCTGAAGATACAATAGCAAGATGGCGAAAATTTAGTTTGTAATTGGCTACTACAGGCACATACCTGATGGCACAAGGCAGAAAGAAATGTGAGACTGTAGCTTTTAGGTGATTTATAACTGTTTTTATAAATTTTAAATAAATAACAAAAATTAACAATAACTGTATTGAAGCTGAGGAAATTAGTGCCTTTATTCAGTACAAAACCTGTCAATTTAAGGATTATTAAACCTAAAGCTCGTGGATTTCAACGTAATTGTTAATATTTTTGCTTTATCCAACAAAAATTAGCTACTTATCATTGAAAATGAGGAATACTGTTTGAAATAAAGCAATGCAATGTAACTAAATTTGTGCTTTAAGCTAGTATCCAATTTTTCAAATTTTTACTTCATGCCACAGTAGTGATCGCCTTCTGGCACAGTAAAAGCAACAGCTAAGTTAGATGAACTAATATAGCCATACTGATGACTTGCAGCTTTGTCAAGTTAGTTATATCCTCAGATCGCTTGGATAACGAATTTGCTCTGGAGAATTTTCCACCTTGTCCTGCGAAATAAACTAAAGTGTGTTACCAAAGGTGATTAACCACAAAAATAAAGCTTTTGAAATAGTTGGGAAAGTTGATGACCAAAGGAGCATCAATATCTAGGGTGGATAAATTAATGTAATTGGCTGCCCTAGAGCATGGGAAAACTTTTGGTTGACTTGACCAATCAAGTAATGAATTCGTAAGTATGAGGTGTAGGTTTCAATGGCACTGCCTGTTGTTTCTGTTCCGATGAAAAAAACAAAGAAACCATCTCTGGTGCTGACACTCTCTGCTGCTGGATTATTGATAGGTCTGGGGAGCACAGCATACTGGTTATTAACTCAGGGGCAACCATTTTCCAGAGATTTGCCAATAGGAGCAACTATTATTCCTCAGGATGCCCTGTTTGCGGTTTCTGTAACCACAGATCCTAAACAATGGCAGCAATTGCAGGAGTATGGGACAAAACAAACCCAAGCAGAGTTGGATAGAAATTTAATAAAATTGCGCGATCGCTTTCTAACTAGTAATGGTTATGACTTCCAGAAAGATATTCAACCTTGGGTAGGTAATGAAGTTACGCTGGCAATTCTCGCACCTCAAGCCAGTCAACCTGCACCCAAACCAGTTTCTACGAATGCAGATGCTGCTAGTAGTCAGCAGTCGATGGTAATGGTTCTGCCAGTAAAAAACCTAGAACAAGCCAAAAGCCTGTTGGCAAACCCCAAAACCTTAAAACAAAGCAAATGGATTGACCGCACATATCAAGGTTTTGCTATCAAACAAACCGATGGGCAAGCAGGGGAAAATATCTCAGCAACATTATTAGATGGGCAGTTCTTAGTTATTACTGATAATCCCAAAGCCACAGAACGAGCGATTGATGCCTATAAAAATAAAACTTCCTTAGCAACAACAGGGGGTTTTGCTGAGAATTTTCCCAAAATTGCTAATTACCAACCTTTTGCTCAGTTTTATGTGAATGTGCCAACAGCTGCTAGGATAGCTGCGGCTGCACCCAATCGCCAATTACCCGCCCAAGTTTTAGCTCAACTTCAGAATAATCAAGGCTTGGCGGGAACAATTAACTTAGAGCCGCAAGGCATACGTTTAAAAGGTGTTTCTTGGCTCAACCCGAATAGCCAGCGAGTGCTGGCGGTGGAAAATAAAGCTGGGAGAATGCAAAGCCTAGTGCCAGCCGAAACCTTAATGATGCTTTCTGGCGGGAATTTACAGCGCTTGTGGGGAGACTATGTTTTAACATCCCAAGGAAATCCCCTGTCGCCAATCACAGCAGAACAGCTACGAGGTGGTGTGAAATCCCTGACAAATCTAGATTTAGATCGAGATTTACTCCAGTGGATGAAAGGCGAGTTTTCTTTATCAATAATTCCCAATACGCCAAAAGATGTCTCAACAGCAGACTTTAGGGCTGGGTTACTGTTTATGGTACAGGCAAGCGATCGCACCTTAGCTGAAACATCCTTAAAACAGCTTGATGAAGTTATGAAAACTCAATACCAATTCCAGATCCAACCGGGATTGGTAGCAGGGAAATCGGTTGTCAACTGGGTGGGGCCCTATGGCACCTTAGCAGCTACCCACGGCTGGTTAGATGGAGATATTGCTTTCTTGCTAGTGGGTGCGCCGCTCGCCGATAAAATTGTTCCTAAACCTAGTAATACCCTAGCCAGCACAATTCCTTTCCAACAAACAGTACCCTCGGAACCCAATCCGACAAATGGTCAATTTTTCCTAGATGTCGAACGGACGGCGAAAAATTTTCCCCTACCAATCTTGTTTCCCAATCAACAAACTTGGTTAGCAGCAACACGTTCTATTGGCGTGACAACAGCCGTCAGCGACAGTCGCAGTACTCGCTATGACATTTTTTTCGCACTCAAAAAAGTTGACCGTTCATAAGAGGGGATGAGGGAGACAAGGAGGAAAAGCAAGTAGGGGTGCAGGGAAATAAATAACAAAGGACAAAGCGCAAAGTCGAGCCAGTCGTGTGGTGAGGCAGTCCGATCTTGGGGGTTCCCCCAGGAGGAACTGCCGAAAGGGTTTCCCGACTTGAAAGAACTGGCGTTGAGCGGAGGTTTCCTCCGATGGCTTCTCCTAAGGGAGACGCTGCGCGAACGCCAACGTCTCTGACGAACAGAACTTTGTAAGAGAGGACAAATGACAATTGACTCTTAACTTGATAAAAACCTATGACCCAATAACCTCTAAGCAGATAGGATCAGAACAGTCAGAATTAATATTTTTAAAGAATCTACTGGGGAGAACACTTTATGAATCTGGTTGTACTCCAGAACTGGCTGGACAATGCCTCTTTTGCCGTCTTATTCTTCACCATGCTGGTGTATTGGGTAGGGGCAGCTTTTCCGAATCTGCCGGTCATTGCAGCCTTGGGGACAGCTGGAATGGCGATCGCAAATTTGTGCATAGCCACCTTATTAGGGGCAAGATGGATAGAAGCTGGGTATTTTCCACTGAGCAATTTGTATGAATCACTATTTTTCTTAACTTGGGGAATTACCACTATTCATCTGATTGCTGAAAATTCTAGCCGCAGCCGCTTAGTGGGAGTGGTAACTGCCCCTGTGGCAATGGGGATTGCCGCTTTTGCTACCCTGACGCTACCATCAGCAATGCAAGCAGCAGAACCTTTAGTACCAGCACTCAAGTCAAATTGGCTGATGATGCACGTCAGCGTGATGATGTTGAGTTATGCTGCTTTGATGGTGGGTTCCTTGCTAGCGATCGCTTTTTTGATCGTCACTCGCGGTCAAAATATCCAACTACAAGGCAGTTCTGTCGGTACTGGTGGCTAC
Organism: Nostoc sp. 106C; assembly: GCF_002154725.1. Classification (GTDB taxonomy): domain Bacteria; phylum Cyanobacteriota; class Cyanobacteriia; order Cyanobacteriales; family Nostocaceae; genus Aulosira. Next base: position 92,584 of record NZ_MTAW01000185.1, read on the forward strand.
CGCAGCAATGGCTATAAGTTGCACAAAGCAGGTGAGTTAGTTTCTCAACCACAAGTATCAGCGGTCGAAAATAATGGCTTTGTTCGCTATGAAAGCAATAGCAACGGTAATGGTAAAACCGCAGTTTTGAATTTAGTAACTGCCCCTCAGTCGCAAACCGTAACATCTGCTGAACCTCTTTCACCTCAACGTCTTAGCCTTGCCGAAACCCTAGATAACATCAGCTATCGCATCATTGGGCTAGGATTTCCCTTACTGACAATTGGTATTATTGCAGGTGCTGTTTGGGCTAACGAGGCTTGGGGTTCTTATTGGAGTTGGGACCCTAAAGAAACCTGGGCATTAATCACTTGGTTAGTTTTCGCCGCCTACCTCCACGCCAGAATTACTCGCGGTTGGCAAGGGCGTCGTCCAGCAATTTTAGCTGCTAGTGGCTTTGTTGTTGTTTGGGTTTGCTATTTGGGTGTGAATCTTTTAGGTAAGGGTTTGCATTCTTACGGTTGGTTTTTCTAAGAAACGTACCCCTTTCTCTGCTAGCGGAGAAGGGGACAATTAATTTTTAAACGCAGAGTCACACGGAGTAAACGCAGCGAAAACTTTCTCGAAGCCGGGTTTCCCTGCGTAGGAAACTTTTAAAGACAAAGGATTAGTTGTGAATAAATATGATGAAAATCCCAGTTCAAAAATTAACTTTTGCGGATTTTTTAGAACAGTACCCTGATGGTTCTGGTATCTATGAACTGGTAAATGGAGAGATTATCAAAGTGGAACCTACTAGGGCACATAAGAATTTAGCAAGATTTCTTATGCTGGGTTTCAATGATGAAATTAGGCGTTTAGGACTTGACTATATTGCTGATAAAGATGTAGTAGTTAGAACATTTTCTCAAACTGGTGAAGAACAAGGTAGAAATCCTGATGTGAGTGTAGTTAAAGCATCACAGTGGAATAGGGGACTTCCAAGAAATAAAATATACAGCTAATGAAAATGATAATCATTACAGTGGGTGAGGGCAAGGGTTGCTGTTAGCAACCCTTGCCCTCACAAATACACAAGAGAAATTACCACTTTCCTTGGATAAAGAGTGGTAATTAATGATGTAGTATTACTAATTCTCGGAGTTAGAAAACTTGAGAAATTATTTTTTTAATTATGTTGTTTCATAGCAAATATCAATAAACCATTTCCCTAAATCTGGAAAATTTTCATGACTGGAACTAGTCAAACGCGTAATTTGCTTCTCAATTTCTGCCATAGCTTCTTTAGTTAACCTAACTCCTAGCTCATAAGTTTTAGTGACTAGTTTAACAATAGGATGTTTACCATTCCATGTCATGTTATGAGCAAAATTTAAAGCTGTTTCCACTTCATCAAGGATGCTACCGTTCCAATAATTTTCTAGTACAGCCCAAGTTCGTTCAATCGGATTATATTTACTGTGATAGGGAGGGTAGTAAGCTCAGAAACGTAAGTTCAGTTGATATTTTTGAGAAAATTCAACTATGCGCTTCATAAATTGTGTACGCCGAGAGTTATTCTCTCCTCCGTTATCTTGATTAATAAGCAGAGTCTTTATTTCTGGAAATCGCTCCCCTTCTGATTCCCAAAAATCTGCTAAAATATCAACAATAAAATCACTCGTTACTTTTGATTCTGTAAAATATAAAAATAGTTCGTCAAGCCCTGGAAGGAAGATACCATAAGGAGTGACGCTTGTTTTAGGGTGGAAGTCATGGTCATCGGTTTTTGTCGGTGCTCGATTTCTACCACCACGGTCAAATGAGCCGATATTGACACGAGCTTTTGCATCTAAACTTAAACGTAAAATGCTTGAGTCATCCAAAGCCTCTTGATGAACTATAGCTAATTGCTCAAAGATTGCGTCGGTTTGGGGAATTTTTTTTGAGGTTGAATTTTGGCAACCCGTTTGAGGCGATATCCGCGCATTATTTAACTTAACGCGAATTGTTTCTGAAGTTGGTAATTCTTCATCTGCATAACCAAATTTCTGAATTAATTGATATCTCACTTGGGCAGCAGAAAGACGCATATAGA
>NZ_MTAW01000050.1 GCF_002154725.1 Nostoc sp. 106C
AAGAGGGTTTAAGCCTATTTGATTTTTCAAAACATAGTTTTGTTTTTCCACACCGTTCTACTTAGTCACTCTATTATTACCTGAGCTAGCTTCCAAAACAACGCTCCTCTCGTATCAATACAGTTCAGTTAAGAAAATTCATTGACAACAAAGTTCACAAATAATTACTAAACAAAAAACCGAACAATTATTTTGGAGGGGGCTTGGGGGACGGTTGCGTCCCCCAATCGGGGGTTTGGGGGAGAATCCCCAAATCTTGGTTTTTCTTCGACAGATGAGAACTCTTATCACCTTAACTGAACCGTATTGCCTCTCGTATAACTCTACAGAATAATTCTGCTTCAGCGGCGCGAAATCGCCGCATCTTGCATTATGTAATGGAGAGAAAAAATTACCTTGCAAGTTAAAGGGAAAAAATATAATCTAAACCGCGTCTACTTTGAAAGCCAGAGTTTTTTCTTGATTGGGTCAGGACTTATACCATTTCACTTTAAAAATGATACATATAGGCTAGCAGAGGGAGCAGAGGAAGTAATTTGTATCAATAATTTCGTGAATTGGTATTACCCAACTGTCACAAGCAATGGCGCGGTTATACCGCACGGCACGCCAAACATTTAGTATAACAAGTTAATCTTCTTCTTCTAACATTTGCTTTGCTTGCAAAAGTTTCTGCTGATGTTCTTCGGTAACAGTGGGATATTTCAGATTCAATTCTTTTAATTTTGTGCAGATAATATCAGCAACTGCAAGGCGTGTAAACCATTTGCGATCGGCAGGAATAATATACCAAGGTGCCCATTCAGTGCTAGTATGCCGAAAAGCTTCTTCATAAGCACTCATATAATCATCCCAAAAAGCTCGTTCTCGGATATCATTGGCAGAAAATTTCCAATGTTTTTCAGGTGAGTCAATCCGCGCTAAAAAGCGTTTTCTCTGTTCTGATTTAGAAACATTCAGAAAAAATTTGAGGATGATAACACCATTATTGACTAAGTATTTTTCAAAATTATTGATTTCCTCAAAACGCTGTTGCCATATTTCATTTCCCTTAGGAAAATGAGGAAGTTGCTGGTTTTGGAGAATACCTGGATGCACACGCACTACTAATACTTCTTCATAGTATGAGCGGTTAAATATCCCAATCCGGCCGCGTTCTGGCAAAGCCTTCATTGAGCGCCAAAGGTAGTCATGGTCTAATTCTTCTGCACTTGGCCCTTTAAAACTAAAAACTTGACAACCTTGAGGATTGACACCTGACATGACATGTTTAATTGTACTGTCTTTACCAGCAGCATCCATTGCTTGGAAAATAATCAGCAACGCATAAGTATTTTGTGCGTAGAGAATATCTTGGTAAGATATTAGCCTTTGAATATCTGCTTGTAATTTGCCTTCAGCAGCAGTTTTGTCCTGATAATCAGCCTTATATGCAGGGTCGTATTGCTTTTGTAAAGAAATCTTCGCTCCTGGTTTAACAATAAAAGCGTCATGATTCATATAAAATGGCCCCCAAAGGTCTATATACCTAGCCACATTTGGCATTATAAAGTATTAAAATAAGCAAATTATCTTTGCTTATAAATATTATCTCTTTGTAATTTTCGCTGTTTGCGGATCGGACGCATTGCTTCTCGACCTAAGATAAACATCCCCGCTACACCCAAGCAGACAAACCAAACATATTGATACCAAAATTGCTGCATCTGCTCAACTGTACTGAATTGTAAATTTAAGGTCTTCAAGTGAAGCAACAATATTAGTATCATCAAAGCTCCAAAACCAACAAAGCTTAAACCAACACGAATCCTTGCAGGTCGCAGATCAAAGTCACCTATCTCTTCCAAGTTAATTTCTGCTAGTTCTTTTAAAGATTCCTCAGCTAAAGATGAGGCTGTTTGTAATTTGTTGCTCAACTTGGGTGGTAAAATCGGTACGAGTGTTTCCACGGTGGGGCGACGTAGTAAAGCCTCAGCATCTCGCAGCAATACTAAAGGCTTACGAGTATTAGCAGGTGGCAATTCCATGTTGTCTGTAGCAGTTGTCGCGGTAGCTTTACCTTCAAAATCCATACATAGCAAGCCTCAGAATAATTAGAATATAAATAGCCTAGCGAATCAGTTGGGGGCTATGCAAATAGTTGGCAAGCATTAGTGAGTGTAAAAGCAAGACAAGTAAAAAAAGATATACTTGAGCGATCGCAATCGACTTAAGTTGAAATTATCTTAATGTAAATTAATTGACTAAAATTAGAAGCGTTGAATATTTAGTGTGATGAATTAAGATTTTTAGTCAAGGGCAAAGCTAGATTCTTTGCGGCTTTGCACGTAGCTTGCTTCTGCGAAGGAGTACGCGTCTATGCGTGAGACAGAAATCATCCCCTCAATCACCAAGGCCTCAAAATTAGAAGTGATCTGCTTACTCAACAGATGTATGTCAAACTCGCTTAGGGCATCAACGGTAGGACTGGCAATTGTAGACAAAGCACGGCTGCGTCTTGGATGGACGAAAACCAGCACGGCGCGTTGGTGGCAGGATGCTCATACTTCTAGAGCTACATTACGGCGTTTTTGGCAGGGCGATCGCATTCAGCAAGAAATTTTTATCGCTATCTGTCAAGCTGTTGGCATCACTAATTGGGAAGCGATCGCAGATTCTTCTGATATACACTCTATAAATATTGCAGATATCCCTACACCTTACCTTGACTGGAATGAAGCGCCTGATGTCGAAAGTTTTTATGGGCGAAACCAGGAATTAGCTCAGTTAGAACAATGGATTACAGGTGGCTGTAAGTTAGTCATGATTGTTGGTATCGGTGGTATTGGGAAAACTGCGCTAGCACTTGCTTTAATAGACCACATTCAATCAAAATTTGATTGCTTAATTTGGCGATCGCTTCATTCTGCACCATCCCTAAATTCTCTGCTGGATAGCTTGCTGAATAACTTTGATAACAACGTTGTTCATGATATTCCACAAGGAACGGCACAACTCCTACACCATCTGCAACAACGTCGCTATTTGCTAATACTTGATGGCTTAGATGCAGATTTAAGCAATTACAATCAATTTATCCAAAAAATCAGCCGCGATCGCCATCAAAGTTGCATTCTGCTCACCAGTCGCGAACAACCAAAGGCGATTGAAATTGATACAAAAACAGTTCGCTGTTTAAACCTCAAGGGTTTGTCAAAAACAGAGGCGCTGGAACTATTGCAATCAAGAGGATTTACAAGTAAAGAACTAGGACTATCAGCTTTAGTTCAACTTTATCGCGGTAATCCCTTAGCACTGAAACTTGTAACACCGTTGATTCAATTGGTGTTTGCTGGAAATGTGGCTGCATTTCTGGCTCAGAATACTTTAGTGATTGGCGATCGCTTGCGAGTTATTCTCAAACAACAGTTCGAGCAACTTACCGATTTAGAACAAGATATTCTCTACTGGTTGGCAATCTGGCAAGAACCTGTCTCTTTCTCGCGATTGCAAACTCATCTATTAATATCCGTTGATCCGGCTACAGTGTTAGAGGCAATTGTCGCCTTAGAAAGGCGATCGCTTTTGGAAAAATGGATAGGTACGGGGGAAATCTCATTTAGCTTGCAACCGTTGGTGATGAAAGTAGTTACCGATGAGTTGGTAGAACGCGCTGCTCAAGAGATTCAACAGGTAGTGCAGAGTAATAATATGCGTTATTTTAAAATACTGCGAACTCATCGGTTGCTGCGGCCTGGTACTGATGATATTGCAGGCGATCGCATTTTGCATCAACTGCGGGACTATCTGTGGCGGGTGTATGGTGCGACTCTACCACAAACTCTTGAGCGGATGCTATGGCTTTTAAAGGATCAATCTCCGTTAGCAATTGGTTATATCGCTTGTAATGTAGCGGTACTCCTGAAGCAGTTGAGGAAACCTGGATGAAGGCAGAAAATATTTATCTGTATTCAACCACAGATGAATACAGATAAATATCGGTGTTCACACTGAAGTTCAGATGCCTGCGGCAAGCCGCTCCAATTTCTTTGTGTGTTTATTTGTGGTTCTTTTTGTTTCTATTCGGATTTTTGCCACAAGTTCAAGAGATTTTCAAATAAAAAATATCCCATCGCTATGAATGCAGGGGAGTAGGGGGAGATAAGACGCCTGCGAACGGCTGTTTACTGATTAACTAACGATTGTCCACGAATAGTTGATAACATTAGTGGCGGGCGCAGGCAAAGATAAGCAACAGAACCGAGTAAGGGAACAAATACTACTGCTAAAAATACCTGGGCATTAGGGAAGCGGCGACGAGCCATATCATCACCAACAACAGTAGGAAATAAAAGATAAAACAGGCCAAATGCCAAACTCATGCCATTGATAAAGCGATCGCTTTGGAATTGCTGCACATAATCTCCCCAATCACCGAAGGCAAAACTATAAGTAAGCAAGACAACTGTGCTTAAAGTCAAGATGATACCGTAAAGGCGAGAATCTAATAGATTCAAAAAAGCATCCTTTTGCCCAGAAAATTGTTGATTAGGTTCGCGTAAAGCCAAATATGGCAAAAGACCAAGTACACCAGAACCCACTGATGCTATGGCAAAAGGCCAAAAAGAAATCCGTTGCATCCTGCCATCAATAAACAATAAACCGCTATAAATTAATAGCCAAATACCCACCAGAGAAAATAAAGAAAGGATAATTGGATTGATCGCAGCCCAGTTAAAAGTAAAGATATTTTTCAACAACGCTAGGGTTTCATCTAAGTGCAGAGGCGGTGCCAAAAACACAATATAGGCGATAAATCCAGCCCACAGTAACCACAATGCAAGTTTTCTAGTCATAATCTCCAGCTGGTGTGCATGAAATTACTTCACTGCCAATTGACCTAGAAGTTTGATGAGGCAGCCAGGATCTAACTATCAATTAGTTAAATTATTTTGCATTGTAAATTATCAATCCGCTGCTCGTTGTCACTCAATGGGTATAGCTTCTGCTAACGTTTTTACAAAAGTACTCCAAGTATCGCATCACTTGCAGTGAGAGTGGCAATAGCAGCGTATTTCATATGAAAAGGGCAAGCTCTTACCCGGATAAAAAAATGCGCTTGCCCCTAAATTGAAATCAGAAACCAGAATAATGGCATAATCTACAGAAATTTCTGTTGCGCCAAGATATGGCCAAAAATTAGATTGCATACAAGAGTTTAATTCACAGCACTTTAAAAATTCACTAAACGAGTAGCTACTTGCTTGACGCAACTTTACCGCTTACTATGCTCCTGGTTCTTCTTCTCTCACACTCTGACTTATAACTTCGACTAACTCTGGCATACTTTCAAACCGACCTTGACCTATTTGTTCAAGTAGCGATCGTAAATCTATAGTTTTGTCTTTTGTCGAGTGAATTCTTCGTGACCTTTTATTTGTTGGAGGATTTTCTCTTTACTAGCAGGAAAGTCTCTACCAGTTAGTGCTTGAGTGACTGCTGCTACTTTATAAGCTTCGCCCTTGACTGGACAGCGATCTTCACGTTCTAAGATTCTCCTTACTATTTAGTAATTGAGATATCTACTTTCAATGATAAACTTACTATTTAGTATCGTCTTCTATCTAAAGAATTAATTTTATTTGAATAGGGAAACTACTGTATTGTTCAGTTTGTTGAAACTAGGATAAATAGGATTTGTGCTTATGAAGTTGTATGTAACGCAAATTGCTCAATGTTTCCCAGACTGCACAGCTTTCGCATCCAAAAATTACATAGTTTGAGGAGAACCTCTAACTTCCAAATATTAGTTTTCTTAAATATTTTTAAGCTAAAAGACTAAGTAAATTTCCTATATAAGCTATCAAAGGATACTCAACTTTTCCTTCAATAACTTGATTTAACCATTCAGTACCAAAGCCTACACAATCATTGACCAAGAAAGTACCGTACACTTCAATGTTTTTGGTATCAATGACCTACAAGTAGGTGATAGCCTACTCGTAGGTCTCAGATAAAAACTGATTGATTCTCAGCTTATCTATTTTCAGTAGTTACAGCTCCTTAGCTTGTCCGTAATTATGTTAATCTTGAGATTCTTCAGAGATAGGCTCTGATTCAGTTTCAGAGTTTTTTTGAACATTGATTTTAGGTTTAACGGGTTTCGGCCCACGCGCCAATGCAGGATTAACCTGCTGCTTGCTTTCATCACCAAAAGATCCTTTTTTTCCTTTACCAGAGGAGCGATTACTGCTTGGTTTTGAGCCTTTGGTATTTGGTTCAATAGGAAGCACAGAATCCAAATTTTCTGAATTTTGGTCAGTATTTGCTTGGGACTGACGTTCTGATTTTTTGATTGGGCGTTCTATCATTGTTGATTTTTGTAAATCTATTTTTATGATACATCGGTTTCGTGTTGTTTAACCTCTACCCTGTAACCATAACCAAATAGTTGCAGTTCTTCAAACAGGTTAAAAATGGTTGTTGGATAATTGTCTGCCTTTACAGTAATCTAGCAAACATCAATTTACTTACAACCTCAGTTTTTTAGTATGTTAAAACAACTATTTATAATTGTCACTTCAGCCATTCTAACTTTAGGATTTGCAACTACGGCTCAAGCTGCAACCCCCCGTCCAAATTGGTTAGAAAATAAAATTTATCAATATAATCATCCATTTGCTGCTCAATTACCTCAAGAACTAGCAACAAAAATGCAAAAGATGGCAGCTAGTCCTTTCGCTTTTTATCGAGGGACAGCGCACATCTTTTATCGCGATATGCAGACATTACCAGCTTCAGCATTCGTCAATTCTTCAACAAGAGCCATTTGGCTAGAAGGAGATATGCATATGCAGAATCTTGGGGGAATAAGAGATAACAATGGCAACAATGTATTTGATACCACTGATTTTGATGAAGGTTATCTCGGCCCCTACGTTTGGGACTTGCGGCGGATGGCAGTCTCAATTCTTTTAGCAGCTAAAGAGGATCGACTAAGCTCATCTGATGCTCAAGATGTTGTTCGCAATTTTCTAGATACTTACCTCAACAAAATGAGTGATTTTAAGGGAACAAATGATGAATTGTCTTACCGTTTAGAATCGAGTAGTACCAACGGTGTAGTTCAGGATTTAATTCAAGCAGCTGCAAACAAAAGCCGTTCGAGCTTTTTAAGAAAGTATACGCTGCTCAATAGCAGTGGCGATCGCGTCTTGCAGACAACCTCCAAACTCCAACCTCTATCTAGCAGTACCTATTCAGATATTACATCTGCCATGAGCAGCTATATCGCTTCAATTCCTAGTAGCAAACGCTACATCAACAGTTACTACACTCTCAAGGATATTCGCCTCAAATTGAGTTCAGGTATTGGTAGTCTTGGCAGATATCGATATTTTTTGCTCATTGAAGGCCCCAGTTCCGTAACTGACGACGATCGCATTTTAGAGATGAAGCAAGAAACTAGTAGCGCTGTTGCGATCGCATCTCCGGGTTTGTTACCGAGTTCTGTCTATGACAACAATGAAGGAGGAAGAGTGGCAATTGCCAACAAAGCGATGCTTTCCAATACTGATCCCTTAGTTGGCTACACTACGGTAAACAATATTTCGTTCATGCTGCATGAGAAATCTCCTTACCAAAAAAACTTTGATTATAGTTTGCTCTCAACTAAATCAAAATTTATGGATGCAATGGGGTATGCGGGAAAAGTTGTAGCTAAGAACCATGCCATCTCTGACAAGGATTATAATGATGCGATCGTTCCCTACAGTGTTGACAAAGAAGTAACGGATCTGGTGAGAGAGAACAAGGCTACGTTCAAAAATGAGATTGTCAACTTTGCATTAGATTATGCAACTCAAGTTGAGTACGACTATGCAAGTTTCCTAGATGCTTATAACCGAGGTGTGCCACTTTACTAATACTTAAAATGTCGTTCCTACTTGTGACCTCTAAAACTGCATAACTTGATTAACATAGATTTCAACTGCTGTACCGGCTGGTAGAAACCAAACGTTGGTTCGTTGAGTCATTTGGGAGATTGCTTGTTGATTGCGTTGAGCAATTTGGGGAACCACAGTATTCATACCACCTTCAAACACTCCAGCCAAGATGTTGCGTTGCGGGTTGGTATTGCTAACGATAGTACCACCAGCATTTGTAGTCACAACTTGGGATTCAGTACGATTAACTAACTCTGCTGCTTTACCAAGTCCACCTAAAACAAATAGCCCTACATCCATACTGGCAATAGATGACCCTTTATTGGGAAATTGGTTGGCTATCAAAGGTTTACCTTGGGGAGCACGAATCATCAGCGCATTTTGCGGTAAGCTCCTCTCTGTTAGTTTGCCTTGATCTTGTAAGATAACTTTGACTACATCCATCTGTACCAAGCCTTGGTCAGAAACAGAGTTAATTTCAGCTAATAATTCAGTATTCGCAGGAACAGCGATCGCACCATCCACAGCTTTTAACGCTTCTTTCAAGCGTATTACAAATACATTAGGCTTGTCGCTATTTGTGGATTTAGTCGTTTCTCCAAATATAGCTGTCGCTAGCACAGCTTTGGCATGGCTTCCGACTGCTATCGATTTTGGACTCTGCTGCACTACTTGGTCGACTCTAGAAGTTTGCTGCTTTGGTCTTTGTTCAGGCTTGGGATTTATTGTCTGTTCTTCTACCTGGTCATTGTTTTCCTCTTCCACAGTCCTAACATTCGCATTAGATTTATCAGTAATAGCCACCTGTCCATAGCTACCTAACTTTGATAACATTTGCCAATCTTGGAGGGGATTTGGTGTAGGTGGTGGAGTTATATTTACTAAAGGTTGAGTTTGTGGATTGCTAATTATTGATTGAGGTGGTAGTGAAGATTGAGCAAAAGGTTGTTGAGGATAGGGAGATCTAACAATGCGCTCAACTGTAACTACCCGAGGTACATAAACTGTTGACATCGGTGTTGGTGTTCTTTGTACTACTGTCTGTCTATATCGAGAAGTATCTAGCTGTGAATTTTGCTGAACTGTTCTCAGTTTTCCAGTTCTTAACTGTTGTTGTGCTAGTTTCACAGCTTCTGCTTGTTCAGTCAGAGCTAATTTCGTTTTTAGAGTCTCTACTTTTTCCTCTAAATCTGATTCTCTAGATTGTTCTTTTGTTGGCGATTGCACTTCTGGAGAAACAATATTATTGTTTTTTGGCTTTTGATTAGAACTACTCATCAATTGTGATAAAAAACCGCCAGCAAATAAAACTATAGCTAAAGTAGCACTACCTACCAAGCCGAGCTTAGCAAAGGGATTGGATGAGAGTGATTGTTCAGTCTTCTCTTCTACTGATTGAGATAGCGATGGCTGTAAGTTAGCTGATTCTTCTAATACTTCGGCATCAGCAGATACAGATTCTGCCTCTAACCCAACTAATTTTGCCATTCTTAATTCCCAATCCGCAGAGTCTACGTCTAATTCGTAGTTATCAGATTTAGGATTAACTAAATTTTGTGGAATTTTATCTGATTCTAATGAAGAATGATCAGATTTAGTATTGACTGAATTTGATAAATGATTATTTGCAGAAATTGAATTTTGAGTCATTTTTTCAACTACTTTAAATTACATTCTTTATCTTCTAATTCACAAATTTTATAGATTTGCAGATGAGCTTCAGCAATGCGGTGAGCAGCCAAAT
>NZ_MTAW01000051.1 GCF_002154725.1 Nostoc sp. 106C
GAAGGATTAAGATTTTCATTGTTCCTTGTGAACGCAGCTCATGGGGTCTCTTGCATAAGTCGATTTTTTGAATATCGAACCGCAGATGAACACAGATAAACACCGATATTTATCTGTGTTCATCTGCGTTTATCTGTAGTTTTTTTATTCTTATTCGGATTTTTGCAAGAAGTCTAGTGAATAGTGGGTATGACCCTTTAATGCCGATAGATTTATAAGAGGTAAGAATAAAATTTAATATGTCATTGTGAGGAACGTAGACGCAAAGCGGCTTCCTGTAGGCTAGGAATCGTAATAGCGGAGATTGCTTCGTCGTTCCTCCTCGCAATGACGGAAGATTGTTAGATTTTGCAAAAGTGGGATGCTCGCTATTTATCTGTGTGCATCGGTGTTTATCAGTGGTTTGATATCCAAAACATCGGCTTATGCAAAAGGACTATTTTTGCTGCTCACTGTTCTTGTTAATTTTCGCCCAAGAGGGATTCAAACTCAGCTTGTAAAGCTGTGAAATCTGCTACTCTTGCTACCAATAAATTATCTCTACCTGCATCAGTTAAACGTCTTTTCCAATAGTTAATGCTTTCGGAGTTATTTAACCAAAAATGAATTACGGTGTCTACTACTTGATCTAAGTTCCAATCCGATTTGGCCGGAACTGTTTCTATAGATTCTAAGAACGCATCTAATGTACAAATATGCGTTCCTAAGTATTCCACACCTTCGTGTTGAGGCTTTTTGAGATTCTGCTGTTGATGATTAAAAAACTGTAAAACTGGAGATACTCCTACAAGGTCAAAAGTGTATTTCATTCCAGTCCTCCGACTTGTTAATTAATTATATGAAATTTTGAGTTTGGATGGCAATAATTATGAGCCTAATTTTATATAACTTGCATCCACAAAAAGTAGAATTGCGGCTTATATCATAAGTATTAAAATTCAGTAATTAGTTAGCACTTGCAACCTTTGAGTGCTAATTTTTAGAAAATTAAGTAGTGTATTATTAAAGAGTTTCAGGCATTATTTCATGGGTGTAGATTATTTTTAATAATTTTTTAATTCTCTCATTTACGGATGGGAAGGGTGAAGTGGCGGCTTTAGCTGCTGCCTGTTTGTGGGCTGTAGCTTCGGTGGTGTACGGCCTTCTAGGGCAACGTATTCCGCCAATACAGCTGAACTTAATTAAAGGGATAATTGCGATCGCTCTTCTGCTACTGACGATTTTGGTGTCTGGCGAATTATCACCGCAGCTTTCTGCTTTGCCTGTATGCTTACTTTTTCTCAGCGGTGCTGTGGGTATTGGTTGGGGTGATACAGCCTTCCTGGCTGCGATCAATTACTTGGGGGCGCGACGGGTTTTACTTTTGGGAACTCTTTCCCCACCAATGACAGCGATCGCCGCTACAATCTTTCTGCAAGAAACGCTCAATGTTAGCGCTTGGTGTGGAATTTTGCTAACGATTTTGGGAGTCGCTTGGGTAGTAACAGAACGAGTTCCTGGTACAAGCGAGGTCAATTCAACGCAGCTATGGCCAGGAATCGGCTTCGGTTTGTTAGCTGCAATCACAAATACCGCAGGCTCTATCCTATCCCGTGCAGCATTTGCGAATACAAGTATTTCCCCTTTATGGGCTGCTTTGTTGCGGTTAAGTGCAGCGGTGTTGACGATTTTGGTGTGGGCATGGTTTTCCGCTCCCAAGCAGATGAGATTTACCTATCCCTACTGGCAATCTAGGCGAGTAATTTTAGCAAGTTTCTTTGCTGCCTTTTGTGGAACCTTCTTAGGAATTTGGTTGCAGCAAACAGCAATTAAATTCACATCTGTAGGAATAGCTTCCACGCTGTTGCAGACTAGTCCATTGTTTGTCATCCCCATCGCCATTGGGATGGGTGAAAAAGTGAGCCTCAGAGCGATCGCAGGTGTAGGCATAGCGATCGCGGGGATTGGATTATTGTTTTATTTGAAGTAACTCACAGCCCTAAACCTAGAAGCCTTGTTATTACTCATATCTGATAAATTCCGCTTCGTTGCTAAACAGCAACGAAGCGGGAATTTCATCCCACCCAACAAAAAAAACCTCAGCTTAACGGCTGAGGTGAGGGGGAGAAAACCAAATGACGATGAGAGATACCGATACCGAAGTCAAAAAATCTTAGCTAACGCTGAAAGCAACCAAACCTATAGTAATAACGAGTAATGTAGCGAATGCACCTTGGAGAGCGTATTTGCGTTGTTCCCAAATTGCAGGGTACTCAGCGTAATACATTTGGGGTTCAGTTGCGTAGTTATTTAAAATGCCTTCTTCATTAACGGTTGTGTACATAGCGCGTTTTCTTTATTTGTTAACTTATGTAACTAAATTTAACAGTATTGTTACAAAGTGTCAACAGGGCTTGACATCAAAAGATTTATAGAGTTAATAAGATCTGCTTATAACACTATTTCAAATCAATGCCTATATGGTTCGGTGTGCAACGGGCTGGTTATGCCTCTGCCATTTGACACACAGCTTGTTGAATTGTTGAAGGGGAATGTTGAATAGGAATTTGAATGATGAACTCTGTGCCATTGCCGAGACTGGAAACACAGTCTAGATGCCCATGATGTTTATCGACTATCACTTGACGAGCGATGGTTAAGCCCAAACCAGTTCCTTTGCCAACTCCTTTGGTCGTAAACAAATGCTCAAATATCTTCTGCTTCACATCCTCTGTCATGCCAATTCCATTATCTTGAATGCGAATGATAACAGATTTTCTATTCTCTGTTAGTCCGGTTGCGATCGTAATTCGATTGGGATGTTGTTGGCGATATTCATAACTTTGCCCTTGATGCGATTCATCCAAAGCATCGATCGCATTTGCCAGAATATTCATGAACACTTGATTAAGCTGTCCAGAAAAACAAGTGACCGCAGGAATATTGTCATATAACCGCACTACCTCAATCTCTGGACGCCGCTCGTTTGCTTTCAGGCGATATTTGAGGATGAGTAGGGTACTATCGAGTCCTTCATGCAGATTAAATTCCACTGGGTGTTCTGTGTCCGACCGAGAAAACGTCCGTAAGCTGGTGCTGATATTTTGAACTCGTTCTATTGCCCCTTTCATAGACAGGAGCAGTTTTGGCAAATCTTCAGTTAAAAACTCCAGGTCAATCTCCTCTGCGTGGTCTTGAATATTAGATAATCGATCGGGATAGGCTTTCTGGTAGTGGTGTAAATGCTGTAGTAAATCTTGGACGTATTCACTGGCGTTACTGAGGCTGCCTTTGAGAAAACCGATTGGATTATTGATTTCGTGGGCAACACCAGCCACCAAATTGCCCAAAGCAGACATTTTCTCACTTTGGATAATTTGCGTTTGTGCCTGTTGCAAGTCTTGGATAGCTTTTTCCAAATCTTGGGCTTGCTGCCGTAGCTGTGCTTCTGACTCTAGTAAAGCAGCTTGGGTTTGCTTTCGCTGTGCCACTTCTTGTTCAAGTTGCTGGTATGCCTCTACTCTTGTAGCCGCAGCTTGAATTGTCTGTCCAAGGAATTGGATTTCGTTATTTGGCAATCCACTGGGCATGACAAAATGGTCAATGCTTTGACTGTCGGTAACAGCTTTATTCAAACGTTGGAGTGGATGTAAGACAGATCGCTGAATCATCATTGTCATCAGTCCCAGAATTGCTGACATCCCAATGAGTAAAGTCAGGGTAGAGGTAGAGAAGGTTTGCCAAGCCTGCTGTTGCAGTTCTTTAACATCGAGAATAGCGATCGCTAACCCGCGTTGGTCTGCCAGACCAAACAGTGTACTGCTAAAGGGCAAAATTTCCACTAATGCTGGCCTACCGTTGATCGTGGTTCTGAAACTTCTTTGCAAACCCGTTTCAGAAGCCTGTTTGAGGATATGTGCCAATTCTGGATGAATTGAAGCATAAGGCGGGTTTTGTAGTTCTGCTCCACTCCGAGCCAAGGTTTGTCCATTGGGACTGACGATCGCAACTTCTACTACTGTTGGGAGTGTGGCGTAGTTTTGTACCACTCGCTTGATAATACTCGTATTCCCCAGTTCGATTAATCCTTCCGTGGAAAACCCCACCCCTTGGGTAATCGATTGGGCACGGTGTTCTAGCTCTTGCTCCAACTTTGATTTAATCAAGAAGTAGTTGAATCCCAATGTGGTTAAGCCAACGGTTGCTAGAGAAATACCAAAACCTATCAGTAGTTGGTGGGATAAATTATTTTTAGATGACTGACTCATGACTTCCATCCTGTCATGACTTCATTGACAAGTGCGGTATTAATCTCTACATCTTGCCGAATCACTCGACCATGACGCGGATCTGCTTGGAGCAGTTGCACAATTTCTGCCTTTGCTGAATTGAGACGACTATCGGCTGCAAACATCCGCCGATTTAAAGTAATATCACCTTTTTTTAATCCAGCATAATCACTGGCAAAAGACTCACCACTTTGCCCCAGTTTTTTCCCAACTGTGTTAAATACTTTTGTCGGCTGCGTTTCAACAGCGTGCATCACGTCAAACCATGCCAGTAGAAATTGCTTGAGTTCTGCTTTTTTCGTTTTTACTATGCTGTCACTGGACATCAAGATATCAATCACCAGACTATCCACTTGCTTGGTGGTATGAATTACATTACCCTTGATACTCTTCGCTGTCTCCCCTAGCATCGGTTCCCACAGTACAGCAGCGTCGATCTCACCTGCCCTAATTTTTTGGGCTGCTACATCATTGGAGTAATCCCGAATCTGAACTTCAGAAGGTTTAATATTATGGGCTTTCAAAGCTTCCAGTAAAATTAAATGGTTGACAGTTCCTAACTTTGCTCCTACTTTTTTACCGCGCAAATCTTCTACAGATTTAATTTCTGGCTTTGCAACAATTCCGTCTGCTCCAGCAGAAATATTGGTCGTCATTAACACCACAGGCTTACCATTACCTGGATCAACTTGCATCACATCCCAGAATGAAACAAATGCTGCATCTAGCCCACCACGGAGCACAGCCCGACTGGAATCTTGCTGGTTATCAAACCGCACCAACTCAACCTCTAGCCCCCGCTGCTTGAAGATTCCTGCGGGTTCGGCATAGCGTGCAATGTCAAATCCTACCCAGCTTGTAATTCCCACCCGAAGTGGTTTGAGAGATTGGTTTTGCCCAATACTACAGGCATTGGTCACAAACGTCAGGCAAAGGGCGATCGCAAACAAACACAAAAAGGTAGGCTTAATACCTAACCTCAACTTTTGCTTCCACCAAATACCTAATGTGTCAATAATCTGAGCAATTTTCATGACCTACCAACCCTACTCTGGGAAAACTGTACTCAAGAATCAGGGTTCCCAAAAATATAGTTGGTATAACGTTACCGTTCACCGAGCGCTAGCTTTTTAGGTCAAATGAACATTAACGCAGATACTTATGCGCTTGGCTGAAAGTCACTAGACCGAAAACTTTTATGATCGCTTTTAGCTATGAGTCTCGCAGTCACTATTGATATTAAGTTTTCTTTCTTAGCTAAACTCTTAATTAGCCTCAAACCCTTGCCAGTTAAAGTTTATAGCTTACCGCACTATATAAAATTACCCTAAATTTTTTGGCTATTTTCTTTACTTAAGTTCACAGTAGTTCTTATTTATTTAGAACATAATCTTGCGTTATTCTTGATATTTTTGCACCCATACATGAGATAAAAAAAGATGTAGTTAATTCACCTAAAAATCGCTGTAATCTGTTGATAAATATATTTCACCATCCTATTTGATTCGTGAACGTACTCATAGAAACAGACCACAGGAAAAGAAGGGAAACAAAGGAGGTAGATGTGTACGGAGTTTTTCTCAAAAATCAAATAGGAGTTATACATGGGAAAAGGTAAGCGGATAGGCATTCTTACCAGTGGAGGAGATTGCTCTGGTTTGAATGCAGCGATCAGAGCTGTTGTCCATTGTGCTTGTGGAAAAGGTTGGGAAGTACTGGGAATTCGTCAAGCAACTGTGGGATTAATGGCGCGTCCACCGCAATTCACCAAACTGGAAATTGACCAAGTTGACCCGTTGTTAACTTCTGGTGGGACAATGTTAGGAACCACCAACAAGGGCGATCCTTTTGCTTTTCCGATGCCTGATGGTAGTGTATGCGATCGCTCAGAGGAAATTATTGCAGGCTATCATCAACTAGGTTTAGATGCTTTGATTGGGATTGGTGGCGATGGTAGCTTGGCTATTCTCCGCCGCTTGGCACAACAAGGCGGTATCAATTTAGTGGGGATACCCAAAACAATTGATAATGATATTGGCATTACCGAACATGCCATCGGTTTTGATACAGCAGTAAATATTGCCACAGAAGCACTCGATAGGTTGCATTTTACCGCTGCTTCTCACAGTCGAGTCATGATTTTAGAAGTGATGGGTCGTGATGCAGGACACATTGCCCTAGCTGCGGGAATTGCTGGGGGTGCAGATGTGATTTTAATTCCAGAAATTCTCTACAATATGGAGCACATTTGCTACCAAATTAAACAGCGCCAAGAGCAAGGCAAAAACTATTGTTTAATTATTGTTTCCGAGGCAGTTCGGACTCAAGAGGGTGAATCTGTCACCATGACAAATCGTTTCGGTGAATCTCGATATGGTGGGATTGGGCAATATTTAGCCGATCAACTTAGCGATCGCATTGGTGCAGAAACCAGAGTCACAGTTTTAGGACATATCCAACGGGGTGGAACTGCTTCACCACTAGATCGATTAGTAGCAGCTGCCTTTGGTGTAGCAGCAGTAAATCTCATAGATGAAGAGAAATATGACTTCATAACAACCTGGCAAAATCGCCAAGTTCTGACTGTACCAATTGCTGAGGCGATCGCTCAATATAGAGCTGTCAATCCAGAAGATACTTTAGTGAAAACTGCTCGTGGCTTGGGTATTTATTTAGGCGATTAACAAAGGAAACTGGTTTAATAAAAAAAATGACCTTTTGAACTTCAATTGTAGGGTGGGCAATGCCCACCTAGTTCTGCAAAACTACGTAACGATTGAGGTAATGGTCAATTAGATATTTAGTCCGTTAGTTTTTCTCTAGATTATAAGGAAAAAAGCCGAGCGTAAAAATTCATTTGACCCAAAAACCTGATTTTTCTATTTTTGGGATATTGCAACTACATTGAAAGGGATAGCATGGCTCACCAAAACCCTCATCTGGTGGGCATTGCCCATCCTAATCCCCTATTTGTATTGCAAAAATCAAATCTAATTCCTACATTGGAGCTTATGTTTTGTTATTCAATAGTCGAGATAAAGAATGTAGAAATAGCAGCGTAACTAGCAAAAAAAATGATGGTGGTAAGCATATAATAATGCTCCTTTTATTAGTGAAGTAATAGCTCTGAACTGTATGCTATAAATATATGACCATTTTCCAGTGCACACATCTGCTAAAAAGACTATTTTCTTAACTAAGCTTTTGTCAAAAATGAACAAAAGTAGCCAGAGCGAAGTATATCTGAAGAATTACTTAAAATAGCGTGCGTTAAGTTTCTCTAGACCTTGCTTGATTTGTAAAATTGATTTACTGCTTACCTAACGAGTACGATGGCAATTCACCAATTGCAACTGTAGGATAGATATTTTTAGAGTGTGATTGGTTGGCAGATGAACATAGGAATAATCGAGCCTTACAGTGACGGATTTCTAGAAGTTGTACCGGAGGGTGAAGGTGGCGACTATTGGCACATTGCAGCCATACACATCAATGGCAAAGCCTTTTGCCCTAGCCCTAAGCTTTATCGTTCCGAAAAGGTAGCATTGGCAAAAGCTGCACAAATTTATGATTGGATAACTGAACATGAGCCAGAAATCAGTGAGGGGGGTAGCTACTGCTCAAAGTTGCAGCTGATCCTGTGGTATCAACCGAAAGCGTCTTAGTTGAATACTAGAAGAAGTGCTATCGGGGTGCGATCGCCATATTAAGATGTAGTCTGATCAAGACTTTGCTCGTTTGCGATCGTAATATTCGTCTAGCTCAAGGATTGGGGTATACAAGTGAGAAAAATCTGGCTGATGGGTTTGACACTAGTGAGCTTGGGGATGCCGCTATTATTTAAGTTACATTCATCTATATCAGTAGTACCAACGGTTGCACCTTCACCACCAAAAACCATCCGCTACGAGCAGCGAACTCTACCACAAAGCATAGTTCATATCCTGTCAATTCCCACTGATAGCCGATTTTTGGTAACACTTGCACTATCACCGAAAGTGGATACTGTAGAAGAATTTGCCCAGAAACATCAAGCGAAAGCAATCTTAAACGCAGGCTTTTTTGACCCAGTTAATCAAAAATCTACATCTCATGTAGTTCTTTCTGGCCGTGTAGTCGCCGATCCCAAAGATAATGAACGGCTGGTGAACAATCCCAACTTAAAACCTTACCTCAGTAAAATTTTCAATCGTACAGAATTCCGCCGCTATCAATGCGGTGAAACTATCACCTATGATATTGCCCTGCATAGTGAGTCACCATTAGCAGGGTGTCAGTTACTCGATGCTGTAGGCGGTGGGCCTGGCTTGTTACCAGAACTTACCTCAGAACAAGAAGCCTTTGTAGATAAAACCAATGGAAAAGATGCAATTGGCAGCAATCAACCTAATTCTAGAAGCGCTGTAGGCATTACTGATGATGGCAGCATTGTTTTAGTCATGGTAGCTCAAAAACCAATCTCCCGTCTTGCTAATTCTGGGATGTCCTTGCCAGAACTAGCAGATTTCATGAAAACCCTTGGTGCCAAAAAAGCGATGAATCTGGATGGAGGAAGTTCATCTTCACTTTATTACAACGGCAAAACTATTTACGGTAAGCTAAATCTTCTGAGAAAACCAATCAAGCGACAGGTAAAATCAGTTTTATTGGTTCAAGAAAATTAGAGTCTAGATAGGAAAAGATCACAATTTTTACCGTCCTCGCAATATCCTCACATAATATTCAACATTATTACTGATTTTAAAATATCCACCTGTGAATGAAGCTAGAGAAAGTAAATTTCTTGAGCATTTATGAAATTAATCCAAATACTAAAACTAGCTGTAGTTCCTGTTATGGCTGTATTTAGCTGTCTATCTACATCAAATATAGCACTAGCTGACTACTTAAATAGCGAAGGGGCAGGAGGTGATTATCGTTATGAATTATGGTCTAGCGATGATAGCAGTAATTACTATTTGAAAATCTGGTCAAGGGAGGCTAGTCAAGAAAGTAACCCATACAATACAACTGGAAATTTCACTTCTAGTAGGGAAGCTCTAATTTATTTTGATTGCAATTACGCTGGTAAAAGTTTACCAGAATGTCCCAAATGATATTTTGCTATCCATTAGCCTGATTTTTGTCAAAATTAAACTTGTTGTAAACATCCGAATAAGAATAAAAAAACCACAGATGTAGACACGAAGTGGCTTCCCGTAGGGTACACAGATAAACACAGATAAATATCGGTGATTATTTGTGTGCATTTGTAGTTCAATGTCCAAAAAATTGACTTATGCAAGAGACTCCATGATCTGCGCGCACAAGGAATAATGAAAATGAT
>NZ_MTAW01000045.1 GCF_002154725.1 Nostoc sp. 106C
TGAGTGACAGAGCTTGCAGGTACAGGGGTTCGGCTTCGCTGTATCTGCCTTGGGAATCGTAGAGTCCCGCCAGATTGTTCAGGCTTTGTGCAACATCTGGATGTTTTTCACCCAGCAAGCGTCGGCTGAGTGACAAAGCTTGCAGGTACAGGGGTTCAGCTTCGCTGTATCTTCCTTGGGAACAGTAGAGTAACGCCAGATTGTTGAGGCTAGTAGCGACATCTGGATGTTCTTCACCCAGCAAGCGTTGGCTGAGTGACAAAGCTTGCAGGTACAGGGGTTCAGCTTCGCTGTATCTTCCTTGGGATTCGTATAGTCCAGCCAGATTGTTCAGGCTAGTAGCAACGAGTGGATGTTGTTCACCTAGCAAGCGTCGCGTTAGTTCTAAAGCTTGCAGATACAGGGGTTCAGCTTCGCTGTATCTTCCTTGGGATTCGTAGAGAACAGCCAGATTGTTGAGGCTAGTAGCGACATCTGGATGTTCTTCACCCAGCAAGCGTCGCCTGAGTGACAAAGCTTGCAGGTACAAGGGTTCAGCTTCGCTGTATCTTCCTTGGGATTTGTAGAGATATGCCAGATTGTTCAGGCTAGTGGCTAAGTCTTTTTCTAAACCTAACTCTTTTTGCAGTTCCACAGCCTTACGCAAATACTCAATTGCTAAGTCTAATTCTGTTTTATAATCCTGAAACTCTCCTTGATCTAACCTACCTTTATAAATATCTGCCATCCTTGAATATAATGTAGCCAACTTTGGATCTTTTTTGCCCCTCTGCTGTTCTGTCTGCTGAATTAACTCTCTTAAGTCTTCAATAGGCAAAAAATAAGGGTTGTCATCATCGAATTCCGATACTTCGCTGTCAGTAAATGCAAAACGTATGGGTTCTAACTCATTGCTAGAAACAGCATTTTTCTTTCTAGACACAAATCGGAAAACACCGTTGCGCCAACTCCAAAAATCAGGGGCTTTTTTAATCAAATTAACTAACATTTGATTAGTTACCCACAGCACGATCGCAAAAGGAAACTCCCGTAATGCTTCCCTTGTCCATTGTAAGTAACCAAAAAAAATCTCTTGTTCCGATCGCTCCTTCCCAAGTTTGAGAAAATAAAGTTGTTCTGCACCCGTTACGGTAATGACTGCTTGTCCTCCCTGACGCAAATCTTCTTCACTTTCTACCAGTTGAGCAATAGCAGATCTAAGACTCGGTTCACCCCGCGCTAAAGCCACTCGATAGGGATGAAATTCAGGTTGTAATTCTGCTTCGTACTGGGCAATTATTTGCTCTCGGAAATTTAGGTCATCACAAACAGCTATTAGCAGGCTCAAACCGTGTTCTTTAGCTTGAATACTCACAATTAAATCATCATAAGCATTCAGATTTTCTTCATCAGGCTCGAATAATTCTTTAGCTGCCATTATATTAACCCTTGCTGTTTCAAGAGTTCTACAACAATCGGGTGAACATCGTACCAATTCTGACGATTGCGGTATTCCAAAACATAAAGCCCATGCAGTAAATCTAAAAACTCTGGATCTTTGGGGTCATCAGGAATAAAATTTTGATAAGTAATGTGCAATATTTCATAATCTAGCTTGCCTAAAGGAACAGCAAAATCATTACGAATGCTATTAATAGCTGTATCTAAAATATCATCATCAATAATCACCGGGTGTCCTGGTTTTCGCCGGATTAAGCGCAGACAAATTCGACAACATTCATTAGCAATTCTAATTAACTCTCGCAGCACACCACCGCTATTTAAAACAATTTGTTCTGCGGTTTTTTGTTGTATAAGCTCATTTGCAATCCGCTTTTTTAATATTTCACACAAAACGTCTTGAGCTTCCGAGCGAGGCTGTGAGTTAGGCTGCCGACTCTTCCCCTTCTCGAATAACTTTAAGACAGGCATAACTACAACTTGGTCATTAGTTTCAGTTTCAATAAGTGGTCTGAGAAACTTGTCTCGTAAAACAGCAATAGGTATAGTATAAATAATTCTAAAGTTAGGTAGGCATAGAGCTTTGATATTATCTCGATAAATATCATTAACTCTACTCAGTTCTAGTTTATCTAAATCATCAATAAGTACTAAAATATCTTTTTTAGTGGCAACCTGAATCAACGCAGCGATTTCATTAATGCGAGCCACTAAATCTGATACTTTTCGCTCAAATTCTTGTTTAATTTCATAACGAACAGCAGCATCAGCTTTTAACTTCGTACTAATCAGCTTTAACAAGTCAAAACCGCCGGATGCTTCCGCCCCAATTTTTATTTCTTCAGTCTTAGTACGAGTAGCAAACCAGTTATATAAAGCGTTTTTAGTAGAATTAGGAATTTCAACTCGGCGTGCTTCCGCCTCGTACATTAAATTAACTGCGATCGCAAATAGAATGTTGATGTGGTTAACATCAGACATTTCTATAGTGTCTGAGATAGAAAATAAAACTACAAAATAATGATCGTGCAATCTCCGGCTAAATTCAGCCAGCAATGTAGACTTGCCACAACCCCGATGTCCTGTAAAGATAATCTTGCCATCACCATTAGGGCTATCTTCAACTAATTGCTCTAATTCTTCAATTACTTCATCACCATAATTCACTCGAAATTGATCTAATTCTTTTTGCTCTAGGAGTGGTAACAATTCCAAATTTTTATAAGCTTGCTGGAATGATTTTAATAGTTTGTCAGACATGAGATATTGCAGTATATAGTTTTAACTTTTAATATCATCGCCCATTCTTGCAGAAGTATAAACTGGACTTCCCCCAGCAAATATACCTACACAGGCTCAAAAGCCTATCATTGCATGGGTTTAAATTGTTGAGCAAAATTTCTGTAGCCATGTAGGTCATTCACGCCTTCAAGCGATCGCCAATTATATTGAATCTACAATGTTCTGCGCGATCACCAAAACGGCTATTGCTTAGACATGGGTACAGTTTTTTAAGTCAACAATTGAAACCTTTAATTGGTATAGTTTTTAGAGATTTTAGTACATTTGTATGGGGGAAGTCCAGTATAAATCAGCGCTTCTTTCTTCCCTCTGCCGCGTGCCGTTGCGTTAAAAACAATACCCTCCTCCACCGCCGGAGAAGGGTTAGGGATGAGATATCAAAATACTCACTGCTGAAACTCAGCACTCAGCACCGTCTAATAAGCGTCTTGCAACTCGTAGAAATCAGGCGAGATGTAATCCTTGCGCAAAGGCCAACCTACCCAATCTTCTGGCATCAAAATCCGCTTCAGATTAGGGTGTCCTTCATAGACAATGCCGAACATATCATAAGACTCGCGTTCTTGCCAGTCTGCGGTTTTCCAAATCCAGTAGACTGAAGGTACTCTGGGGTTTTCCCGTGGTAAGAACACTTTTAATCGGATTTCTTCGGGGCGATCGCTATTATCACCTACTTTAATCAAGTGATATACACTCGCCAAGTCTTGTCCAGGGCCAAGGTCAACACCACCTTGAAACTGGAGATAATTAAACCCATAAGCATATAGGGCTGTAGCGGTAGGTAGTAAGAAATCTGGCTCTACCTTAATTATCTCTACCCCGTTGACATCTGCTGGCAAAACCTCATGGTCAAAGCCATTTTCAGTCAACCATTGGGAAACTTTTCCGGCTTTTACCAAAGATTCTTCCGCTGCTGGTACTGGCTTAGATTCTTCATCAGCCACGGTTTGTTTCCTCCTTTTGTTTCTGGGATGTCAGTAAAGCAGGTGGAACTGGTAAACCAATCGCTTCCGCCAATTCCTTCGGTGGTGTAAAGCGAGTATCTGACTGCAAATACTTACCAGTTAAAATTTCCTCTACTGGCTTGAGGTTATGAGTTGTGCTGTAATAACGGTGGGTTTGCTTGATTTGATCCCGTTCTTGGATGGAATCGTTAGCTATCTTCTTCCGCAGCTTAATGATTGCATCAATAATCGCTTCTGGACGCGGCGGACAACCAGGCAAGTACACATCTACAGGAATGAGTTTATCAACTCCACGCACAGCAGTAGGAGAATCAACGCTGAACATCCCGCCTGTAATTGTACAAGCTCCCATTGCAATTACATACTTCGGCTCAGGCATTTGTTCATAAAGACGCACGAGTTGAGGTGCCATCTTCATAGTGATTGTCCCAGCTGTAATAATTAAATCAGCTTGGCGGGGGCTGGAACGAGGAATTAGCCCAAAGCGGTCAAAGTCAAAGCGAGAGCCGATTAAAGCTGCAAACTCAATAAAGCAGCAAGCCGTACCAAATAGCAACGGCCACAAACTAGAAAGCCGCGCCCAGTTGTAAAGGTCATCAACCGTAGTCAGAATGACGTTTTCTGAAAGGTCTTGAGTGACTGAGGGACGCTCAATCGGGTTGATGATTCGCTCTTTGTCCTGGGTTTTTAAGTTAGAATTCAAGACCATTCCAAAGCTCCTTTACGCCATGCGTAAACTAAGGCGATTACAAGAATTGCAATAAAAATTAGCGCTTCAATGAATGCCAATAGCCCTAGACGGTGGAAAGCAACCGCCCAAGGATACAAGAACACAGTCTCCACATCAAAGACGACAAAGACCAGCGCAAACATATAGTAGCGAATGTTGAACTGAATCCAGGCTCCGCCGATGGGTTCCATGCCTGATTCATAGGTGGTGCGCCGTTCCGCACTTTTGCCGCTAGGCCGTAGAAGCTTGGACGCTGAGAGCGCCAGGGCAGGCACTAGGCTACAGATAATTAAGAAGCCTAGAAGGTACTCGTAACCGCTGAGAACAAACACAATTGATATCTACCGCTTATGGTGTAAATAACGCTGTAACTTTCTTTTACATTATATCTTTTAGCCCTTTCTGAAATCTGGGAAACAGACGCGCTGAGGGTATTTGATTCGTTTTTAGTTGTGATAGAAAAGTCTAACAGTTATGTCATAATTTTTAACGTATATTTAATATTTGCCCCTCTGCGAGGCCTAAGCCATGAGCGAACAAAGCGAACAAACTGTTGAAAATCAAGAGTTAGACCGCTACGAGTGTCGCGCCTGCGGTTACGTTTATGAACCTGAGAAGGGAGATGACAAGCATGACATTTCCTCAGGAACATCTTTCGCAGAACTGCCATTCACTTGGCGTTGTCCGGTGTGTAGTGCAAAGAAACAAGCTTTCACTAACATTGGTCCTGCGGGACAAGTATCCGGTTTTCGAGAAAATCTTGGTTATGGTTTAGGGGTCAACACTTTGACGCCAACCCAAAAAAATATCTTGATTTTTGGTGCTTTAGCGCTTGGCTTCTTGTTTTTTCTCAGTCTCTACGGCTTACAATAATACCCGCGATCTTTTTTCCAGTCCGTAGAGTGCCCGTTGCCTTTAAGGTAAACCTTTTAAAGAACCCGTACACAAATTTAGAAACAACTAAGAAATACTGATGCACGCAATCTTAAAAAGTTGGCAACGAATATTTGCCTTGTTGATAGTTGTCCTGATGTGTATAGGTTGTAGCAAAGTCCCCTCTACCAGCTATAACCCTTGGGCAATCATTTCTGTCCCCACAGAAGCGAAGCTGTTAGATATTGCTTTTACTGATAATTCTCAGCATGGCTACTTAGTAGGTAGCAACGCCACCATTTTAGAAACTAATGATGGTGGTGAGACTTGGAAACCCTTAACCCTAGCACTGGATGATTCAAGGTATCGCTTTGATTCTATTAGTTTTGCTGGTAAAGAAGGGTGGATTGTCGGAGAGCCTGCTTTGCTGCTGCATACTACTGATGAAGGTCGTTCTTGGTCACGCATTCCCCTGAGTGAAAAATTACCTGGTAGTCCTATTCGGATCAGTGCTTTGGGACCAAATGCAGCTGAGATGGCTACTGATGTGGGAGCGATATATCAAACCAAAGACGGCGGCAAAAACTGGAAAGCCCAAGTGGAAGCAGCAGTTGGTGTAGTGCGTAACCTAGAGCGTTCTGCTGACGGCAAATACGTTGCTGTTTCGGCTAAAGGTAGCTTTTACTCTACTTGGGAACCAGGACAAAATGCTTGGGTACCCCACAACCGCAATAGTTCTCGCCGGGTAGAGAACATGGGCTTTGCTGACAATGGGCAAATGTGGATGCTAGCACGAGGGGGTCAGGTGCAGTTTAGCGACCCAGTAAAACCAGAAGAGTGGCAAGAAGCACAAAATCCAGAATTATCCACCAGTTGGGGTTTACTGGATTTAGCCTATCGCACACCTAATGACATTTGGGTAAGTGGAGGTAGTGGTAATTTGCTGCACAGTGCAGATGGTGGCAAAACTTGGGAAAAAGACCGGGATGTGGAAACAGTTGCTGCTAACTTTTACAAAATTGTTTTTTTAGAGCCAGAAAAGGGATTTATCATTGGCGATCGCGGCGTATTGCTGAAATATAACCCCAAAGCTGAAACAGCTTCCCCAGCAGAGGCAGCTTAGGGCAACATTGGTTTATGTATTTATCCAGATTTCTGAGAACGACGTTGCAACTTGTAACTCTTTCTAAACTTTGTAGGATAATAAACTCAATAACAGTCTTTGTGAAGGTAGGAAATTAAATGTCAGGTACCACTGGAGAACGTCCGTTTTCGGACATTATTACCAGCGTTCGTTACTGGGTAATTCACAGCATCACCATACCAGCATTATTTATTGCCGGCTGGTTATTCGTCAGCACCGGACTGGCATATGATGTTTTTGGCACACCCCGCCCAAATGAGTATTTCACAGAAGTACGGCAGGAAGTGCCAATTGTGAACAATCGCTTTGAAGCTAAACAGCAAGTAGAAAAATATATCGGAAAGTAGTTTGAAATCATGACTAGCGGCAATAACATCAATCAACCAGTTACCTATCCAATTTTTACGGTTAGATGGCTTGCAGTTCACACTTTAGGTGTGCCAACTGTCTTCTTTTTGGGCGCGATCGCCGCAATGCAGTTTATTCAACGCTAGGAGCAACTCATGGAAAGAACGCCCAATCCCAATAATCAGCCGGTTGAACTAAACCGGACTTCACTGTACCTGGGACTACTACTGGTTTTTGTTCTGGGTATTCTGTTTTCCAGTTACTTCTTTAACTAACTGGCAAAATCTTTGTTAATCATTTGTTTATTGAACTTGTGTTGATTTGTTGTTAAGGGAGGAGAAAAGCTGTGTCTGGAAGTGGGAGAATTCCCCTGTGGGTCGTCGCTACGATCGCAGGATTAGGTGTAATTACCGTTTTAGGCATTTTCTTTTATGGAGCCTATGCCGGAATCGGTTCATCGCTTTAATATTAGCTGTAGCCCAATAGCATAAGTAGTGTGGATTCTCTAGCACTTGTTTAGAAATCAACATTATTAAAAAACCGCCTGTCTCACTGAGATAGGCGGTATTTAAGTATTTATTAGCTAGACAAGGAGCTAAATAATTGCCTCTGGGTAATTGGTAAAAAGTGAAGGAACTTATTACGCATTATCCGATTAAACAGCATCCTCACGTTCAATGTACAGAAACAAAAACGCGAAAATTGCAATTGGCAAAACCCAACCAATTATGGGAACAAAGATAGAAGGCAAGAAAGTGGAATATGCCAAGATAGAAGGCAAAAATGCAGTTGACATCGCAAATATTCCTGTTAAATGACACTACAATTCAAGATGAGCTTACTGCAAATTCTGCCTCAATTTTTAAATTCTAAAGATTTTTAACACAGCAGCAGTTGCTAGGGATGTTTAAATACCTAAAAGTTCATCTAGCTGTAAAGTCGGCAAGTCGGGAGGAATCACAGTTCGCGTGATGGTGACTTTGTGACTTTCCTGTTGGGTCTGGGGATCAAGAGCGATCGCCTCAACGCGCATTTCTAAGCAGCCAAAAGGAACATGTAATTGCGTAGTCACTTCTAGCTCTCCCAAGGAATTCATCTGCAAATTTTTCAGCAAATGGGGACCATCCATCAACCAGCGCGTTTGGCAATCTTCAATCCATAGCTTGATCGCAACTTCTGAGGATACCTGAGGTAGTTCCACACGCACCCTCACAGATGTACCTGCTATTAGTTCGCCTTCTGGCACATGCAGTTTTGGAGTTGGTAATGGTTCGACAATTGCCGCATTCATCAGTTGTAAACGCGATGGCTCTGCCACAATCGGTACTGCTGGTACTTCCTCTTCCACGGTCAGACTCTCAGGTATGTCTACCTCAGGTTCAATATATATATCATCTACAACAATTTCTTCCGCAAACCTCGGTAGCGGTATCTTAGGATAACGCGGAGGCGGGGGTGGCGGTTCTGGAAGTGATGGAGTGGAATATTCTTTTGAGAGATTTTCTGCTGTCTCTAACTCCTGTTGAGCGATCGCCAACCAATCTGTTGGTATCTCCATCTCAGCATCTAAGTTTAACGGCAAGTGTAGTTCAACAGAGGAAGTTTCAGGATTAAGAGCAACACGAGCCTGCTGATTGGGAATTGTCTGATGCGCTACAACATCAGTATCGTAGTCTTGGTCTTGCAGATGAATGGGTTCAGGTAAGGAGAATCCTTGATTCTGCAACCATTTTGTAATCAGCGGGGATGAGTATGGGTTTCCTTCTACGATTAATTGTGGATGAGGCGGAGTAGCTGTTGTTGCAACAGGTTCATCAATTAATTCCGGACTAGGTGAGGTAGCTGTTGGTGCAACAGACTCATCAATTAACTCCGGACTAGATGGAGTAGCTACTTCTGCAATATAGGCATCTATTAATTTTGAACGAGGGGAGACAGTTACTTCTATAACAGAATTATCCTGAGATTGTAAATTGCGTATCAACAATTCATTTGTATTGTCAAGCCCACCTAAATTTATATCCAACGCCTTTAAGTTGTCTGGAATATGAGAGTCGTCGGATGCATCTAAGAGATCACTGTTTACTGCTTCGCCATCGCTTGGCAAGTCAGTTAACGGTTTTAAGTATGGAAATGTACTGCTAATCATCGGTACTCGCCGATTTTTAATGACAAGTTGATCCATGTCAATGGCGGCTAAAGTTTCAACCTTCTCTAAACCCTCTTCCTGTGTAGCCAGTTCTGCTGTGGTAGGCTCCAATGTAGAAGATTCTGCCAAAAGCGCAGTAGCAGTCGTCTTAACTGGGAGCGGTGGCATATTTGGCAAGTCTAGCGCACGATGGCTATCTAATGATTTTTTACGCGATCGCGGTTTAATTTGTGGTGGAAGGAATTTATTTTCCGATGGACTCAGAAGCAGAGACTGGTCTGGTTTGACGGCTTTGACTAAATTTAAAAGTGACAAATCGAGGATACCCGATGACTCAGGTGCTTGAGGCGTATCTGAGGTCATTGTTGTGCTCTGGTTATCCACCAGTTCTGGTGTATTCGATGTTATTGCGGCTCTGATTGCCAGTAATTCGCTGACATCTGCTGTAATTGTGAAAGAATGGCTAGCTAATAGTGTTACTTCACCAACATCAGTAAGTGACCCATACAAACTAATATCCGCCAAAATTAACTTAGATTCACAGTCAGCAGGAATATCAATTGAAGATTTGATAGTAAAAGGCAGTATCTCATTAGATAAGGGTTGCCTCACCTGGTTCAAGATTTCTGATTCTAGAGGTGAGCGCAGAGAAAGTCTTAATTCTAGAGAATAAAGACTTTCAAGGTAAGGTATCTCAACTTCCAGATCCGCTTTTGGTTGGAGTTCTACTCGCCCATTAATAGTAAGCGCCTGTCCCCACTGAGCAACATAAGTTTCCCGATCTAGGTTGAGTAATAGTGGTGGTAATGCCTGAGTTGCTGGAGGATTTTCCAGCATTTCATCATCCAGTAGGGGTTCAGAAGTAGGTAAAGCTAAATCTATTAAATTTTGTAAAATTTGCTCTGCCGTCTCACCTTTAACCCATACTGGGCTGACAGGCTGATCGATAATCTCTTCTTCTAAAACATCAACTAGCGCTTTAGTGGTAGTAGAGCTACTGTGAGCCACAATTGCTAGTTTGGAATTTTCGGTAACAGTTGTTTCTAGTGCTGTTGTGGATTCTACTGGGGCGGCAAATGCCAACTCACCATCAGAAATAGTATCTAGGTCATAGGATAAATCTGATTCTACATTGTCCCCATCTCCCGATGTTTTTACCTCCCCATCTGCATACTGAGGTAAAACTCGCAGATAGGCATTGTACTGCCAAGATTTACCGAGAATATCTGACATCAAGTCACCAGAGCATTGCAACTCCCAAATTCCCGGTTTGAAATAAGTATAGGGAATTACCGCCATTAAACCTTCTGAATTAGTGCGACGAGATCGCTTCTGAACTCGCCGCTTTGGTGGTATTTCTTGGGTAGAAGAGTGAGTTACCCGTACTTCCACATCTGTATTAGGGCGGTTAGAACGAGCTAAAACTCTATACCGACCCTCCAAAATTTCTACTTTTGGCGATTCCAGGGTATGCCAAGCGCGATCGCCCTGTCTTTGTATCAGAAATTGCCAATGTTCCATTGTGAGTGATGCCCAGACCGAAGACCAGCTGAGTAATATTTTGCATTACTTGCTTGCAAGTTTACCTCAGCAATTTACAATTGCATAATCTTAAACAATGATTTCATTTCAAAACTAGCTAAATTTAACTGTGCTGCTTGTGCCAGTTGTTATTTGTCAGTTGTTAGTTGTTTATATGATCACGCAGAGCCACACAGACAGGGAAAGAATGACGGTTTTGAGATCTTGATCCCAAAATTTTATCCCTTGTTTCAGCAACGCTGGATTTTTAAAGCATATTAAAATACCCCCAAATGCCCTCGTTAATTAGAGCAGTTGGAGGAATTATCTGTGGCAAACATCTCGACAAAAGGTATCAAAATTTTTGAAATTGAACTAAACCTGAGTGCGAGACACAGCAGGAATAGGTAATATCTCACCTTTAGGTATAGTCATGCTACTTGAGATTAACTCAAGCTTCAGATACCATAGCGATTTTGGTAGTAAGCCAAAATTTGCTGAACAAGTTGCCGCCCTGTTGATGTATGATTCGATACCCAGCTAATCCACAAGCCTTCGATTTGACTCTGATGATAATCAAATTGTTGGGATGACTGAGGAATTAAACCCACTTCTAAACCTTCAATTTGACGCAAATGAGCCGCTATCTCTCGATAGACTGCTAATGGCAAGCCAGCAAATTCAATTTTTTCCTTAGTCTCCATTGTTATGAAGCTCCAACAGCAACAATATTTTGAGTTGGCATTATCCAAGAAACAGGATTTCTGCCAGAATTCGTATTTGGTGTTGCTGAGTTGGTAGGACTATCCCCTACCATTCTGGCAACTTCAATACCGTATTGTTCCACAATAACAATAGGATTGGAGCCTTCATTCATTTCAATACGTTTAATCAAAAGACCGTTTGCCAGCCGCTGTCCCGCCTGCACATAGCGACTCGTCGGCTCATTTGGAACTTTAATAATCGCCTGGAGTTGTTTACCAATTAAAACTACACCAGTCACAAGAACTGATCTTGCTAACTCAGGTTGTGGAGGTTGTGGTAGTACAGATACTAGATTTGGGCTAGGAACAACTGGAGGCAAAACTTTAGGTAACACGGGAGTCAACTTAGGAGGAGCATTTACACCTTTGTTGATGTTTGTTTTTTGGGAAATTAAATTAGCTGCTTTTACCGCACTCCGTACTGGTCCTTTTACTACTGTGGTTACTACCGCGGGTTTAGCAATCGGCAAGGAAGGTAACTGAGGAACAGGTTTAGCAGTATTGGTGGGAATTCCAGAAATGGTCTGTCCTATAATTTGTGCAAACGGGTCAGTTCGCCCTTTTGCTACCAAAACTAAGCGCTCTGTAGTATTGGTCGGTTGAATCAAATTAGACGACGGGCTGTAAGTTGCCGCTGCAACTTTTGATACCTTTTTGCCAGGCACTACTGGATTATTAAAAGATTGAGTAGCTGGCGGCGACTTAGCTGCTGGTGTTGCAGTTGGGGGAAGATTGGCCGCGGTCGGACTAGGATTACTAGCTTGCGGTGTTTCTTCTGAGCTACAACCAGCGATCGCCAAAATTAAAATAGCTGCACTTGCAATTGTTGAATTTCTTCTGCCCATTAGCCGTTCTCAAAAGCCATAGGAAAATTTGTTTGGGACATTAACATGCCTAAAATTTGTATTTAAGGCTAAGTCTGTTCCTTTTATAACCTAATTTTTGGCATTGCAATGGTTATTTTAAGCACTGCAAGCCTAGCATAACTGCGGAGTGAGCTGATTGAGGTTAATCTTCAACCACACCCATGAGATTTTTCAACAAATCTAATCCTTTCTTGACCCTACGAGAAACCGTAACTACACTAATTCCTAAGTGTTCTGCTACTTGTTTTTGTGTCAAATCATGTAAAAATACGCATTCCAAAACTTCACGGGTGCGCTGTTCCAATTGCACCAATGCCTGTTGTAAGCGAATTTGGTCTTCTTGCGCTAGTTGAAAACTACGGTAGTGGGGATCTGGAACTAGTTCTCCTAAGCTTGTAGCACCCTCTTCCCCATCTTGTATTGGTAGATCCAGGCTTAAAGGTGCACGATTAATCCAAGCTAATTTAATTTCTTGCCATTCATCAGGAGAAATTTCGAGTGCTGCTGCTACTTCAGAGTCAGTAGGTTGACGGTTATATTGTGCGCGCAAAGAACGCGAAACTCCTATTGCCTGCTGTTGCAGCGCTAAGTAGCGCCGGGGAATACGTACCGTGACACCTTTATCTCGCAAGTAGTGCTGAATTTCACCACGAATATAGGGAATAGTAAAAGAACTAAAGGCATATCCTTTAGAAATTTCAAATTTTTCGATAGCTCTAATTAGACCTAAACAACCGACTTGAAGCAAGTCTTCGTAGTTTTCATGGCATTGATTCATCCAGTAGTGAGCTTCTCTTCTCACTAGTCCAAAATTAAGTTTGACCAGTTGATTGCGAACGGTTTCTGAGCGGGATTGCTGATATTCTCGCAATAACTGCCAAGTTTCATGCTTCAGTTCATTGGTGACTGTGGTAGGCATAGCACCGCGTTTATTAAGCAGAGCAAATAAAGCGTTAAGTAATCGTTTGTAAACTACGGTGCGATTAAGCGATATCAAAGTAAATATCACCTTATATTAGCCAATAAAACCTATGGCACATAACTATCTTATTTGTTAAAAAAACCATAGTAGGTTGGCAATCGAGCCGAGCTTAAACAAGCGAAACTAGTATTTTGTTAGCTATTTAGCTTTGGTATTACCTGGAGCTAAAAAACTGTATACAGCCAAAATATAAAATTTATTACTGAATTTGAAACCGAGATTGTACCTAATTTATATTATTAATTATGAGTTAAAGCCTTAAATAAGAAAGTGTTTTTATAAAAATAATGCTAATTACTAAATAAAGTTTGTAATCAGTAAAAATACGGCACTAATCACCAGAAATTTATAGCAATTTTAAAATTAATAAATATATTGCCTTAAACTTACTTAGATATCTACTATTATTCAGTGATTTATAGTAAATAGAACTCTAAACTACCCATTAGCCAGGAAGATGATTTTATAGAGTTATAACTTATGATGATTAACTAAGAATTTAAACTTCAAAACAGTAAATTTTCTATTGGCAATTATAATAGTAATTGGCTTAATGCAAATTAAATGAGTAATACTTATTGCCTAAATTAAAATGACAATTTATTCTGGACTATACCTCAGCATCCTTACTAATTCTTGATAGCGATCTGAAAATTAAAGGTATAAAATTTTACTTTTACAAATCTGGTATTCCTGTAGAAATCGTAAAAATATTTGAATTATTTAAGCAAGCTTATACAAAAGATAAAGGGTAAGAGATCTCTTTTTCTACTTATAAAAAAACACATACACCCTTTATGCAGGGGTGTATGTGAGTTAAATTTTGCATTCCAAGCTTAATGCATATGGAATTTTTTGCTGATTGCGGTACTTAAGAGAAGTTAGCCTTGAGATGGTTCCACCCGAGCGTAGAACAAACCACGAATCTTGACTTCCTTAGGTTCGCCAGCACCTAAATCGGTATCAGATGGCTGTTCGCTCTCGAAAGTACCTGCAATTTCACCACTAGCACTATCTATTTTTGCTACTTGCAGGGAAATTTTACCGCTAAGACTTTCAGCGCGCTTAACGTTAGTGCGGGTAAGTTCTTCATCATCTGCTTGAGCAGGGAGAGCCACAGCATTATCATAGCCAGTAACCACACCCCGACCTTTGGGATCTAAAAAGGCGGCACCACGATATGAAGGTACTTTGAAAGTACCTTCAAAATCTGTGGAGGTATTAACACTGTTCAAACCAGGTTGTGTTTGAGCAACTAAGTTTTTGATTGTGAACAGGAAAGGTACTCGCTCACCACCAGGGAGCTGCACAGTGATGGCTTGGAAGTCAAGACCATCTTTTTCCTCAAATGTCAGACTATTGTCTGGATTAATTTTCAGATCGCCTTGCACTTGGTCAATGGTGGAGGTATACCTGGTTAACAACTTGCCAGCAACAAATTCTGCTTGTTGCCGTTTATTAGCGGGTTCTTCTTTGACGAAGAAATTAGTTGGTTCCAAGCAAAGTTCTTTAATGGTATAGGACTGGCTAGAATTTAAGGGAATTGAACCTCGGCTTGTTTCTGCTAGTTGGGGGCATTTGTTAGCCAAGCCAGTGCCGCGAATTTGTTCGTACGTGAGCACATCTCTACTGCTAGAAGATGGTCCATCACTACAAGCAGTTATTAGCCCCAGGCACAAAGCCAAAAATGCAACAATTAAAGCGCGATACCTCATGGTCAACCTCAATTTCAAAAATTAATATCTAACGTTGTAAAACTGCACCAAAGTTTTGATCTCTGATGAGAAGCAGCCCTAGTGTGAGGGCATTTAAGGCGTTTGCCTTTAAGTGTTCCTAAAGGGGTTGCCGTTCGCCTTTAGCATTCTCATAGACCCGCGAAGCGCGGCTTGCCGCAGGCTAGGATAGGCTAGAATCACCACCGCTCAAACTGATCTTTGCTAAACGTTAAACGTGTCGCTCTGTTTAATTCTGGGAATGAAACCCCAGGCTTGCCAGTACACCGCATCCGCTTTGGATGTGTGACCCAATAAGGGCAAAAACCAGCAGTTTTAGTATTGTCAGCATCTGTTAGAGTCTGGGCGCATAGATGAGTGTGCCCAGACAGAGAGTGGCATAAGCCTTTACCCTTTAAGGGCACGAAGAGCGAGATTCTCTTCGTACTTTCCTCTAGCGTATGGCAAAAGTGGCATCGCCTAAGACATTCTGTATTATGTATGTGTCCCCACTACATACAGCCCTTTGTTTTAAAAAGTAAATCAGCCAGATCATACGATTTTTTGAAACTCAAAATCAAAGCACTTTAGTTTTAACCAAGAATACCTTGATCCCATTTAGCTCGGGTCTAGGCTCTATTTAAGGTTACTGCTATGTTTTAGAAGCGATCGCAATTGTTTTGGATCGAGATATTAATCGGGCTATACTCTGCCGGAGAAAGGGCAGTCAATGCTAGAGAATTAACACAAGCCAATCAGGAGACAGCAGAGTAAAAATTTTCCCCGACTCTACGAGAAGTTGAATCTATTCTTTTGAAAATACGCACTCTTGTCACGCCAGTCACTACAACTTTGGAACCAAGCAACTTGTTGGTTTCCTCAGTAGCCATTTATAAAGTGCTGAAAGTGAAATGCTATTACACGCTTGGCAGCCAATGAAAGCCAAAAATCTTGGGTAAATTTGAGTAGACCTTAATTTATACGAAAAAGCTGGCATGAACAACGATAGAAGCTTGGAATCCGAGAAGTTGACTTCTAAATTAGAAATGATCGCAATTACAGTCAATGATGTAGCACAAAGTTGCCAAGGAGATTCGATAGCTCTTTTGGCTCTACTAAGGCAGTTGGAGCAGTTACACCGAGATATCCGCGATGGATATTTTCAAGAAACTTTGCCTGATAACCGTCAGCAACTTTACTCATTACTGAAAGATATTGAGTCTGAGGGTGGCTGGCCTTATATCGAGCGCATGAAGTTGCAAGCCTTTTTAGCACAATTGCTACAAGATGCCACCGAAGACAATAGTGATGGTAGTGAAAATGTAGTTAACAGCGATCGCTCCTGTAGCTGGTGAGTTAGTAATAAATTACTCTTCGCGCCTCACACTCATTATTAAATGATTGCCGAATTTGGAATTCTTTGCTGCAATACTAGGGCTTGTGGGTAATAGTCTCACAAAGAAGGCGATCGCGTTGGTCAACATTAGGGTTGTGTTTGAGATAATCATCAACCCAGTTGCAACCACGCAGCAGTAGATCATCAATATCTAAGTTCCACAGAATGATTGTGTTGTCATCACCAGCCGAAGCCAATGTTTGACCATCTGGACTAAAACTGACACTTAATACTGCCCCCTGATGCCCAGTGAGGGTTTTAATCAGTTTGCCCTCACGGCTCCAGAGTTTGACTGTACGGTCCCAACTTGCAGCTGCAAGCAATTCACCATTAGGGCTGAAAGTGACAGCGTTAACGCTGTCGCTATACCCTTTTAACAAGGTTTTTAACAACGTACCGTCCCGCCGCCATAACTTCACGGTGTTGTCCCAACTGGCAGAAGCCAACAACTGGTCAGTGGGACTAAAGCTCACACCTAACACCCAACTATCTTGAGGTGAGAAAGTTTTTAGCAAGGTACCATCCCGCCGCCACAGTTTTATAGTTTGATCGTCACTCGCAGAAGCTAAAAGCTGACCATCGGGACTAAAGTTGACGCTATTTACCCAACCATTATGCCCGACCAAAGTTGTGAGCAAGCGACCATCACGGTTCCAAAGTTTTACTGTTTTATCTTTACTGGCGGAGGCTAATAACTCACCATCGGAACTGAAACTCACGCTCATGACGCTATCGCTATGCCCAAGGAGTGTTTTCAATAAAGTGCCATCACGCCGCCACAGTTTCACCGTTTTGTCATAACTTGCTGAGGCCAGCATCTCACCCTTGGGATCAAAACTCACACTTGGGACTTTATCGAGATGCCCCTGCAAAGTCTTGTAGAGTCGGGTTTTCATATCATTGCTTCTGGTATCTCGCTGCCAGAGTTTCACTGTGCGATCGCGACTGCCAGAAGCTAGCATCTGACCATCGGGACTCCAAGCTACGCTCAAAACTCTACTCTTATGCCCTTTGAGAATAGGTAGTATTGGAGCATCTAGACGCCACAATTTGACGCTTTTGTCATAACTTGCTGATGCTAGAAGTTTGTTATCTGGGCTGAAAGCTACGCTAGCAACAGCATCACTGTGTCCTTTAAAAGTGTTCAGTAAGGTGCCCGTGGTGCTCCAGAGATTAATAGTATTATCATTACTTCCGGATGCCAGAAGTTGACTATCAGAACTGAAATTGAGGCTCCAAATTATATTGTTATGCTGCTGTAAGGTTTTGCTAGGACGAAAATTAAAGCTGTTTTTACTACTATTGCGCTCTCTGCGCCAAAGTTGGATTATTTTATCTCTACCTCCAGATGCAAGTAGTTGACCATTCGGGCTAAAAGCTACAGCAGTTACACCTTGCCGATGTCCCTGTAAGGTGGTTACTAAAGAGCCATCTCGCCGCCAGATTTTTACTGTTTTATCTTCACTAGCTGAGGCAATAAATTGTCCATCAGGGCTGAAGGTTACCCAGTTAACCCATCCTTGATGTCCCCTGAGGACTTTGACCAAACTACCATCCTTACGCCAGAGTTTAATGGTCGCATCCTTACTCCCAGTCGCTAACAATTCGCCGTCAGGACTGAAATTGACACTGTAAACCCAATCTCCATGCCCTTCAAGGGTTGTGTATGGCTGTGGGTTAAATTCACCTGTAATTGCATTTTTGTGCCAAATTTGCACACTTTTATCGAGGCTGGCAGAAGCTAATGTTTGACCATCAGGACTAAAACTCACGCTAGTGACAGCATCGCTATGACCTTTGAGAGTTTGTAGCAAAGTCCCGTCAGGACGCCACAGTTTTACCGTCTTATCTGTACTGCCTGAAGCCAATAACTGACCATCAGGACTGAAAGTAACACCCCAGACAATATCACTGTGCCCTTCTAAGCGATTTTGCTCTTTAATACCATAAACGGCTTGTTGCAAGGCTGTCACCACTCGCATTTTCGTTTCTGCTTGCACTCCATCTGCCTGTTTTAATCTTTTCCAAGCCCGCAAACTTTCTAATAGGGCATCAAACTCTTTATTGGACGCAAACAGGGCCTCGCTTGCGGCAGTAATAGCACTGATTTTAAAATTAGTTTCGCTACGTTCTGCTCTCAGAGTTTGGCGAATTGCGGCTCTTCTCTGTAAGTCAGCTTGCCACCATAATACTGCTATTGCTCCGGCCATCATTGCCAGTGCGCCGCCTGCTATGCGCGCTTCTCGCAGTCGCCGTTGCAAAACCAAATTAAGTTGCTCTTGAGAGAGCTTTTGCGCTACTTCAGCTCTATCTTTTTCAAATCTGACTTTTTCTAATTCAGCGACCATGCCATAATTGTTTTTTTGGCGAATCGGTTCAACTAAGTAATCGTGAACGAGCTGGTAGCGATCGCCTAACTCTTCTGGCTCTCGTAATACTAATCCCGACCCCACCAAAATTTCTAAAATAAATTCCCAAGACGAGTCAAAATCAGATATTGCAGCAAAATTATTCCCTAGAGCAACAGCTAAATCAGCTTTTGTTTTTAAAGGTCTTGTGCCTTTTTCATCAGTTAATTCCAACAATAATTTCCAACTACGCTCTTCGTTTTCCTGCCCACAATCTTTGATAACTTCCTCAAGCCACCGTTCAACCAGTTTTGCTGAGCTGCCACACAGCTTGTATTGTGCGAGCGTAGTAATATTTTCTGCTTGCAGTTGAGCACCAACTATCTGTAGCTCAATTGGATGTACTTTATCCAATTCTCCTGCTAAATCCTTTACTAATTGGTTAATTAACTCATCAGTTATTTCATAATGTGAACGTTTAGTCAGACTCTGGATGATATTGATTGCATCATCACGGTCAAAATTTCCTAAGTAGTAGCGAATATCCTTATCTAAGATATTTTTGTTAATTACACCTAAATCATATAAACCATCACTATTTTCTTTACTTAAACGCTCAAACTCTAATAAATAATGTAAATAATCTTCACGAATAGCTAAAATTATTTTGACATAAGGAATATTTAAACATTCGCTAAAAAACTTATAAAATTGGACTTTTTTTTCAGGAGAGGTACTAATAAAGAAAAATTCTTCAAATTGGTCAAAAATAATAATTACTGTATGATTGCGTTCAGAGGCTAAACGGAGTTTTTCAATCAGTATAGTTGGGGTAATTTCCACATTAGCTGACATTTCTGTCTGTGCCATTACTTGATTAACATTGCGCCCCAATGCTGTGACCCAATCTGTATAAACAGATAAAACAATTAGTAAAGGAATACGTTCACCAATAACTTTTCCTTTCAAAGCTGGTACTAAACCAGCTTTGAGAATTGAACTTTTACCTACACCTGATGGTCCATGAATTACCGTAAGTTTGTAGTCGGCACGAGTAATTCTTTCAATCAAACGCTTGACATCTTGTTGCCGTCCAGAAGCAGCTATTTCCTGAGCCACTTCCTCAGGAATAAAGGGTATTTTTTGCGGCTCCAGTACCGGGTTGATCCTGTAGCGTTGTGGCTGCAATTGACTGGCTCCAATGAAGGCGCGAAAGCCGTACTGATGTTCTATTTGAATTTTTTCTTGTTTTAGGCTAAAGGCTTCTGTATAGTTATGACGCTCAACAAAGTAAAGCGATCGCAACTCTTCTAAAATTTCTAAATAAAGCGATGGTTCATACTGTAATTCACAAACCACTCTTGCCCATTCTAAGTTATTGATGGCTTCTTCCCACTCACCCAAATGACGTTGTGTACGCGCCAGCAACAAAAGATACCAGCTTTCCTGTCGGCGTGAAACTTCTGTCGCCAGTTCTGCAATAGAAAGTGCCGTATTCGCTAATTCATGGGCTAGTATCCAATTTGACTCAGAAGCTGCCACATCTGCTAGAAAGCCATAATCCTGGGCAACCTGAGCAGGATCACCATAAGTTTCGTGCAACCTCAAGGACTTTTGGGCTAATTCTTCTAATTCTTCCCAATTTTGTAAGCGTTGCAGCATTTCGCAAGCAGGTAATATAAATTTGGCAACTAAGTCTTGTCGTTGTGCCTCCTCTAAAATTTCTAGACATTTCCTAAACCACAAAAGAGCATCTTGCCAATACTTGCTATCAGCACCTTGGTATAAATCTGCCATCCGACGGTAACAAAGTCCCAGGTGAAATATAACTACTGCCTGCCGAAGAAGTGGTGGAGATGGCAACATTGGCGGATGAGGGGAATATACTTCTAAATTCTCTTCTAAACCCCTAAATCCACTCTCTTCTGAACCCACCTGCTGCCAAAGTTCTAAGCTTCTTTGATAGTGAACTAAAGCATCATTAACTTGATCGTTAGCATATTCATCACGCCCTAAGACAAATTCTAAACTTGCTTCTAATTCTGGATCTAGTTTGACACCATATAAGCGCAACAAATCACTACGAGCCGACTCAATTTCACGGCGATTTTGCGACTTGGGAGCTAAATCAAGTGCATCATTAGATAAAAATCTATCAGCACCTGCTTCTAAAACCCTAGCAAACAAAGATTCTGTTTCTTGCCGAATCAATGCAATTAAATACTCTTTTGCTAATTCAAATTTAATTGTAGTTGCAGCCCAGCTTTTAAAATCGGGCGCTAACCTAGAAAGCATTGATGCCACTTCATCTTGTAGCCAAAAAATTAATGGAAAAGGAAAAGTAGCAGCATAGATATCTCTTGCTTGGTTAGCACCAGCCAGAAAATTATCAAGAGCGATAATAGACTCTAGCCCAAAAACCATCACAGCCGATGGCATAGTGTCCTTAACAACCACAGGATGATCTAAAAATAGTTCTGTGATTATTTGAGTGTGTAAAGCATTCGTTGATGGCTGAAGAAATATCTCCCGGATATTTATGTCTTTGGTGAGTAAGCGGAGATTACCCAACATTTGCTCACGTAATTGCCCATAGTTACATCGGACTAAAATCAAAGCAAATTGGCCTTTGGAGAGCTTGATTGCCCGAATCATCCTTTGCAGAGCATGCTGATTTTCATTGACGATAGCTGCTGTGAATTGCCACTTTGTCATAAGTAAGAACCGGGCTAGAGAAAGGAAGAATAAAAAATTACACATCAAGCAGCAACCAGAATACTTGCCGATACTTGGTTTTACATTTTGCAAACAGTTTCCAAGAGAAGCCACTACGTTGATGGCTGGCAGTAGCGAGGCATGAGCGCCACCGCTAAGATTCTGGGGAGCTAATGCGTTGGGTGGCTCTGCGAAAACTCAAAAGATAGCAAGTGCTGCGGTTATTTTCATCAAAGACGCTAAAAAACTTGCCTTGCTTGTAGACGCGTAGCTGCTTCTTTTCATCTGGCATAGAGTACCCGAGTTAGAGAAAGTGGGGAACTTTTCATGAAATAGCAACCTTTTCAAAAACAATTTTGAATTGTTATTTGTTTTGTTGCCAAGTCAGGACTTTTTCTGTTTCTGCTAATGCTGGACTAATGCCAAACCAGCGTCCTTGAGGATCGCGGTATTCAAATAAATACATACTTCGCAGTAAGCTCTGGTAGTCGGACTCGCCTTTAACACTTTGCTGCTGGACTACTTCAAACAGTAATTTCCATTGGTATTCATCAATAGCTAGTAGCAGGTCATCCCGGTAGTCCTTGATTACGGCTTCTAAGCATTCTCTAGAGAAAGGCGGATCTTGGCGTTGTAAGCAACTATAAAGCAAACCTAATAAATTACGAATATGACCGCCACTGACACGGCATATACGACCTAAGGTGTCTGGATGATCGAATAAATCTGTAATTAATAAAGGTCTCTCATTCCAGGGAATTTCTGGAAAAGCTCTTGCTAAGACTAGCTGGCGCAATAGCGACATCCCCGGTTCATAGTCTTCACCATCTCTTTGCCGCACTAAAACCATCGGCAATACTTTCGGCGCAATTCCTCCTCCTAAGCGATTTTTTAGAGTTTCATACTCATTAGAAAATATTAAGGCTAAGGGAATTGTGTATACTAAGTGGCATTTAAGTCGGCGTAACTGCTCACCTCGATCGATAAAAAGATACTCTGGTTGCGTGCGCCCAGATGCTACAGGCCGCATATCAACCCGATCTAAGTTATCTACAATTACTACTAATCCTTTTTGACCACGTTGCTTGAGCTGTTCAACAGCTTTTTCTAATATCTCCTCGTTAATTGCTTGCAAAATACTATTAGTACGTGGCTCCAGATATTGTCTCAATTGATTGCGCATCTGAGCACTATCTTTAGTTTTGGCAGTAATTTTGGCAATGCCTAAGGATAATTCTGCTTGTCCTGATAACTCTATAGGGGTCTGCAAAAA
The DNA here is from genome assembly GCF_002154725.1 of Nostoc sp. 106C. Lineage (GTDB taxonomy): Bacteria > Cyanobacteriota > Cyanobacteriia > Cyanobacteriales > Nostocaceae > Aulosira. The sequence continues at coordinate 22,529 of NZ_MTAW01000045.1, forward strand.
ATCCCCGATTTCTTTAAACAAATTGTTAAAGTAGCCAGGTTTGAGTTTTACACCGATCCCTTCTAAACTGACACTGACTTGACGAGCTACACTCAGCAAAATATCACTGATATCGATATCTGCCATATCTAAGTCTTGGCTGGATTCAAAATAAACTACATGAAATCCTGCTACTTCCAGCTCTGCTTTGAGACGTTGCAACTCTGTGGATTTACCACAACCAATATGACCCGTAAATAATTGGCAGGTTGGCTCATCTGGAGAAATACGGCTGATAGTACGTTGTAATTCTTCAACAATCTTGCAACCACGTACATCAGAGAAATCTATATAGTACTGCTTATCCAGTACTTCACCCATATTTAGTGTGTAGCTTGGGTTACATGCTTTATAAAAACGTGACAAATTTAGTGTCGTTCTCATGTAGATGCAGATGTAAATTTAGATGCGGTTTTTTTTGTATCTTTTGCTATGCAAAATCTTTAGATAATATAGAGGCGCGGAATTCACTCATTCACAATTAGGTTTTACACGATAGAGATCTCAAAGCGGGAGCGCTGCAAGTAGCAGTCAGTAGAATGGTAGAGAGCCAGTTCTTCCTTATACGTTAAGTGTATCTGTCCTTTTTACAGCTGCTGTGAAGCTTTTGACAATCTATAGTTTCTACTTGATGTAGCAAAAAGCCTAATGCTGAGTTTATGTGTAAAAAAAGTTACTATTTAGTCTAGATTTAGAATTTCATCATAGATGCTATGCATAACACTTAAGTTGGTTTTTGTCAAAAAATAGTAAAAAATTTATATTTTAATTAATATTTTGTAATTATATGCAAAAAACTCAAATGTCTGTCTGTTGTAAATGACACTTGGAGATGTTTAGAGAAATGGCACTGAATTAAAGATTGAGTTAGACACAAAAACCGCCAAACAAAGCATTATAAAGTTTTTTAGACAAATTTTTCTTGCTGATTTTTATTCCTATGTTGGTTTATCTTCGGAGCACTCAGGTTTGATCCTTGGCAAAATATTTAATTTTGCTATGATTCAGATCTTGCAAAGATACAATTATCGCTCCCAAGTTATAACTGTATAAGTACTATGCCATATTTAAGCTCAATATACGTAAATAACTGTATTTTTTAAGTCATTCAATGTAGCTTTTGTGGCTAATAATGGCTGTCAGGCTACTATAAAATTTTACATACGGTCTACAATAGACATCGCTAACTTTTCATCGAAACTTCCTGGCGCCACAATCCTGGTGTACTTGCTGTAAAGTGATTACTAAAAACTGAAAATAGTATTGAGAAGAGAGTTTAGAAGATCCCGACATAGTTTACTGAAATTATTTAACGAGCCGAGGGTAACAACAACTTGAACTGAAATCAGAAAGAGGTGTAAATGGCTGGACTACTATCAGTTTCCCGCACGGATTTAGCCAAACGCCGTAGAAAATTACGGAGACAGCAACAGATGAAAATTATTCAGGCTCTCTGGCGCACCTTTGCTATTAGTAGTCTGGCAGGATGTTTGTTTTGGGTGGCAATCCAACCAATGTGGGTGCTAAATGCTCCCAAACAAATTGTAATGAAATCAGGTAACCAATTACTCTCAGATGAGACGATTCAGTCACTGTTAATGTTATCCTATCCCCAGTCTTTATGGCGGATTCAACCGTCGATTATCGCTGACTCTTTAAAGCGACAACCAATGATTGCACAGGCGAGCGTTACTCGTCGTCTATTTCCGCCTGGATTAATTATTGAAATCAAGGAAAGAGTACCTGTAGCGATTGTTCAACTTCCTAAAGGTGGGAATACAGACGGTATGAGTAAACAAGTATCTATGGGTTTAGTAGATGCAAGTGGAGTTTGGATGCCTCTAGAAAAATATATATCACTGAATCCTACTGGAAAATTGCCCACTCTTAAAGTAATTGGGTCGCCAGAGCAATACCTACCTTATTGGACTCAACTGTACCTATCAGTGAGCCAAAGTTACGTAAAAGTAATGGAAATTGATTGCCAAGATCCAACCAATTTAATTTTGAAAACGGAACTAGGCAATGTCCATCTTGGTCCACCAAGTTCTCAATTATCTGAACAAATGAAGATCCTGGCTCAAATGCGCCATTTACCCAGCAAATTAAATTCTAGCCAAATAGAATATATTGATCTTCAAAATCCTGAAAATCCCTTAGTACAATTGAACCAAAAAAAAATTAAAGTTAATCTTCGAACTCCCTAGAAAGGTCCAGCAGGCTTAATGTATCCAAAAGTCTTAGCAATTTAAGAAGTTTATGCTACTAAATATATTTATTATTTTTTTAGTTTTTCAGTACTCAATACTAAAATAGGCGTTAACTTCTGGCTAAAATTAAGGGATTTTTTACAAAATTTCCTTTAAATTAAGTAAGAGAAGCTCAGTTTTTACTCTACATTTAATGATAGGGTGCAAGCTTTTAGAAAACCTAATGATGTCTTCTAGTCTGGAAACGCTCTTTGCGTAAGCAATTTTCAACCTAACCCAGATAGTAAAACAAAAAATGGTGAGTTTCTCTTTAATATCTAACTTATAAAACAAGCATACTGGTGTAGAGAGCCAAATCTTAGCTTGCTGTAAGATGAATGCTTAGTAATCTTATCAATAGTGTGTCGAGGATAATTCCAAAGACAGGTTGCAAAAGTTCCTTGGCATAACGAGGAATTTTGCCATATTTTCGGTAAGCATTGCTTCTGGAAGGTTAGCATTGTTCTTTGTTGACTGTAACCCGTCTGTGTATTGCAGCGACACCAGTACAGATTTCTATAGGGTAGAATATTTGTCCAACCAATGTTCCGTTAAGGCGAACCAAACAGCTCATTAATTAGGGTTGTTGTATAAATCCACAAGCAAATTCTTTCTGACCCAAACCTACAGATAGGTAAGTAGAGGGCAAATTTTGTGTAATAAGGTGCGACCATATCCATTAGTGAAACCCATTAACCATATTCTGAAAGCAGTAAACAAGACGCGTCGTAACGCGTCTTTACAAATTGTGCAATCTGAGTGTAATTTTGGGTGTAGAGTTACTTGTACTGTAGGTAAATGTATATTTAAGCACGTAAAGCTTTGCCGTGAAGCCAGATTTAGTATTACCAATAATTTCAATCTACAGGATTTTTCTTTGGAGGAAAATTATAAAATATACAAAATTAACATTCTAAGAGTGGCGAGAAAAGCAAAAAAAATCAATACTGTTAGTTGTAAAATTAGTGACCAATCTAAATCATTAGTAATAACAGAGGAAGAACATTGGAAATGCCAAATAAAACTCAAGCTAAATCGACAGCCTAATAGTGAAGCTATTAATATTTGGTTGAGGTTATACAGATCATTTTTAAGTAAATATAGGTATACTTCTCTAGAACTAGTTGTACGATCGGCTGCCTTCTTGGCTGATGCTGTAGCGAAATTTTGCACTGACAATCCTGTTAGGGTTGGAAGTAGTGAGAACAATAAAGAACACTGTCATTATCTATGGCAGTGTCACACTATAGTTGACTCTTAGGTGAATAACACCTGAAAAAGTCGTTTATCTACCTTTCACAAATCCAATGACACTTGATAATAACCAAGGGCTTACCTACAAAAATTCCCAATCTGTGGGACAGTCAGGATTCTCACTGGCTGTTAACTCGAGTAATCCTTTTAATCACTCTGGGCTTAATTTCGGACAAAATCATGATGGTAAGAAGATTACTGCTGAAAGTAACAGAATTGGCGAGATTGTTCCGGGTCGAGTTGCCAACATTAAAGTGATTGGAGTGGGTGGCGGTGGTGGTAATGCCGTTAACCGCATGATTGAGTCAGATGTCAGTGGAGTGGAGTTTTGGTCAATTAATACTGATGCTCAAGCTTTAACTCTAGCAGGTGCTCCTAGTCGGTTACAAATAGGGCAGAAACTGACTCGCGGTTTAGGTGCAGGTGGTAATCCTGCTATTGGCCAAAAGGCAGCTGAGGAATCACGAGATGAAATTGCTACAGCTTTGGAAGGTGCTGACTTGGTATTTATTACCGCTGGTATGGGAGGTGGCACGGGAACTGGTGCAGCCCCAATTGTTGCAGAAGTAGCAAAAGAAATGGGTGCTCTCACTGTAGGTGTTGTGACACGTCCATTCGTATTCGAGGGACGCCGTCGTACTAGTCAAGCAGAGCAAGGCATTGAAGGGTTAAAAAGTAGGGTGGATACGCTGATTATTATTCCTAACAATAAACTTTTGGAAGTGATACCGGAGCAAACGCCTGTGCAAGAAGCGTTTCGCTATGCGGATGATGTACTGCGCCAAGGGGTGCAAGGTATTTCTGACATCATCACAATCCCTGGTTTGGTCAACGTTGACTTTGCCGATGTCAGAGCGGTAATGGCAGATGCGGGATCAGCATTAATGGGAATAGGAGTTAGTTCTGGGAAATCAAGAGCCAGAGAAGCCGCGATCGCGGCCATTTCTTCACCTTTATTAGAATGTTCTATTGAAGGAGCCAGAGGAGTTGTTTTTAATATTACTGGTGGTAGTGACCTTACCCTGCATGAAGTGAACGCTGCCGCAGAAACAATCTATGAAGTGGTTGATCCCAACGCCAATATTATTTTTGGTGCGGTGATTGATGACAGGCTTCAGGGTGAAGTACGGATTACTGTAATTGCAACTGGGTTTACAGGTGAGCTACAAGCAGCACCACAACAAACTGTAGCGAATACAAGAGTTACAGCACCCCCACCAAAGCGTCCTGTATCACAGCCACCTGCTGCTAGCCCTCCAACACCAATTGCAGAGCCAAAAGAAAAACCTGTATTAGATATTCCTGATTTTCTCCAACGGCGGCGTACCCCACCAAAAAATTAAGTGGTGCCAGAATTGTGGATTTGAGATGGAATTTTCAGATCTGGTTGAGCGCTGTATACAAACTGCTGGGTATTGAGTTTCTTCAGGGCAGGAGTCAGCAATTCCGGATTCATCGCTGATATAGCTAATCACTGACGAAACTCTTCAACACTAAAAACAAAACCTCATGAACTTGGGCAGGAGTCTTTTGAACTCAGATGTCCTCTGGTGCGTTTGGGACAAAACTGTGAGGATCGAGGTTTTGAATAATACCATTGCTTTTTTACTCCTGTTAGCATTTGTCTTAAAAATGGGAAGACTAACCCAGCGAAGGCTGCACTTGCTTATTTAAGTTGGCGAGGGTGTTAGGAACATTACACTAGGTGTAGGCTTCCCTTAGGTAGAAGGCAAAGAAATTAGAAAAGGTAAATAATTTTTATTTTTTACTTTGTAGAGTCTGCTCAACCCATACCAGGACACGACGACCAAGGCTAGTACCATTTAATCTGTCGATCTCGCGAACTCCAGTTGGACTGGTTACGTTGACTTCGGTAAGGTAGCCGCCGATAACGTCAATACCTACAAAAATTAAACCGTCGTGGCGTAAGTTTTCGGCTATTTGGTTACAAATTTCATGCTCTCTTGAGGTAATTTCAGTTTGAGCAACTGTACCACCAGCTGCCATATTATTGCGAAAGTCACTGCCACTAGACAGGCGATTGAGGGCACCAATCGGTTCGCCATTAAGTAAGATAATTCTTTTATCTCCGTCTTTTGCCTCTGGTAAGTAGGTTTGTACCATAACTGGTACTCGTCCTTGAAAAGTACTAAGTTCAACAATGGAGTTGAAATTGCGATCGCTTGATTGTAAAAATAAAATCCCTTCCCCAGCTTTGTTGCCTAATGGTTTAAGAACTGTTGCCCCTTTTGCTTCCACAAATTTCCTGATAACCTGCTTATCAGCACTCACTATGGTTTCTGGAATTACATTGGTAAATTGGAGGGCATACATTTTTTCGTTTGCACCTCGGATACCCTTTGGACTGTTAATTACTAAGGTTTTGTTTTGGTCGATGTAATCCAAAATGTAGGTTGCATAGAGGTAGGAATCGTTGACTGGTGGATCTGTCCGCATAAATACAGCATCCATTGTTTCTAGGCAAGTTAAAGAACGTTGGGCGTCGCTCAACTTGTACCAAGGATTAACTGCAAAATAGCGTCCCTCAACCAACTGCACTGGTATAAGTTCTATTCGCTGTAAAATAGCCCAGGCTTTGCCCTCTACTACACTCAGCAGATTGGCCTGCGTTACCCAAACTTCGTGTCCTAGTATTTGCGCTGCTTCCATTAGGGCAACACTAGTATCATGGCATGGATCAAGCTGATGGATGGGATCAATGATAAAAGCTAGTTTCACGCTTTTTGCCTCAATCACCAGGAAAATTAACGTTATTCAATTTAGATTATCCCCTGATGTTTCAGCTGATTTACAATTACTTCTATTGTCAAAAAGCGTAATTCTAATAATTTGTCCTTCTATACACTATTGCTAGAAGTTAGTAGCTCATCTAGCTTGCCTTGGCTTTCTAAAGCATGAATATCATCACAACCACCAATATGATTGTCATTGATAAAAATTTGTGGTAAAGAGCGTCTTCCATGTGCTCGTTGAGCCATTTTAGCCCGCGCTGTCTCATCTCCGTCGATGCTGTATTCGATAAATTTTACTCCCTTATTATTCAGCAAATTTTTCGCCCGGATACAAAATGGGCAAGTCCTCCAGGTATAAATTTCTACTTTAGCTGCCATAACGTCCTCAACTTGATTTAATATTCTTAATTTTAGAACGTTGGCACTGGCTGTAGTTGCTTTATTAAATTTTGGGTTAAATTTCAAAAGTACCCTAACAGATCTGCACAAATAAAGGTTAGTCAATAGTCGATAGACTTTTAGCTATAGACTCTTGACTAATGTTATGTTTGCACCAGGTTCCTTAATCAACTGATATTATTCCAGTTTAAATACTTGTAGCCTCAGCAACTATACGGTGATTACTCTGCTCTCAAATTATGCTTAAGTATTAACCGCTACTAACAATGGAATTAGCTAACCGTAAAAGGTATAGCTTGCTTCTTTCCAACGTACCAAGGCAAGCAGGATTCTTGTTATATTATTAGTTATTCAAAAAATTAGTTTTATCAACTTAATGGATGATTATTTCCAAAATTTAGCAACATGCACCGGATAAGGTGGCTCAACATGTTATGAATTTATGTTAAAGACTCTCCTATATCCGGTGCTTCATAGTGTCTCTCTGTAAGAGAGTAGAATTTAAACTTGTACTAGCGCCTTTTTTTTCAAGACTTTCAGTGCGCTCACTGCCAATAAACCAAGAGCAGCATTTGTAGCAGGTTCAGGCACTTGTTGAGGTGGAGGTGGTGGTGAAGTATAGTAAGTACCTTGGTTTTTTGTAATACTAGGCTCATTCAAAGCCGTACCGTACTGGAAACGAACGTTGTTAATGTTTTGGATGTTAAAGTTAGTAGACAGACCTGATAAAACAAATGTGGCAGAATCTTTGACGAACGTCCCCCCTGCTACGGCTGGATTTGGACTATCGTAACCACTGATAATACCGTAATTGAATTGCTGTCCCCCACCCCCTTGGAAAATACCCAAGCCAGCAGTACCTATACCGTAGTTTTGAGTTATCCCAGGGAGCGCTGCTGAGCCATTACCAGTATTTGGCAATTTCCATTCATCAAGACTCTTAAGATCCACATTAGTTGTAGTGCTAGCACCATTGTCGGCAACTACTTTTGGAGCTATTGCTGAAGACAAGGATAAACCTGTGGGATTCCCTGTAATATCCCAGAACAGGGCTGTCAGAATATCAGAAGGTACTGTAGCACCTGGACCTGTATTAGTTAAGGTGACTTGCAATTTACCTTGACTAATCAGTGAGTCATCAAAGACAACTTTTGCGCCCAGAGCGTTAGTAGTTCCACCTGAATTTGAGTTAGTTCCTGTTGCTGAAAAAGTCATAGTGGCAGCATTTGCTTTGGGTATTTGCCCAGCAGTAACCACAGCTAATGCTGATACGAAGTAGGTTAAATAACCTAATAATTGCTTGGAATATGGTTGAGACATTCGGATTTAACCTTTGTGTTGTAGCTTGAGGGTATTAAAATCTTTCAAAGTTGGTTTTGATGCACAACTAATTCTGAATATAAATTGGCACAAAAATTTGAGTCAGTCTACGGTTATTCTAGAACTTCATTTAAAATTTAATTGGGCAATAAATATTAGTTTTGTTATAGTGTATTGCTGAGATTTTGGTATTTTCACGGTGAGTATACAACTCTGAAACCTCAGTAAAATCTCGCTGTTGTTTTTGATGAATTTATTTTGAACTTAATTAATTTATCTTCAAAGATATGTCTTATAAAAAGATAGCTTAATCATTTCTAGTTAAATACTCAGAGACTCATTTAAGTAGGTAAGCTTTATTTAACCTAAGATTTATTGTGGAGTAAAATTTTTCTGTTTTCTGCTTTCAAAGAAAATATATTACTTTTTTAAAGTCAAACTACTTATAGTATTTACACTTAATTTGCTTTTCGATTAACCCAGCCGTTAATAGTAAAGCGGCTATCTGCAAAAACTTTAGAGGGGCAATTAACAGGAAGGACTTCGTGCATACAGCGGCTAAGGAAGAAGACAATGCTGTTATTACGAGGCTCAACTGTTTTGAAGGAATCTGAATTTATATAAAAGTTATGGGAAATTTGACTATCGTATATCAGCAATTCACCACCAGAGAAATGCTTAGGTTCTCGATAAAAGTAATAAACGTAAGTGATTTCTCTAAGAACAGTTTCTGGACTACCATTATCATTATGAATTTTATAATAGTTGCCATCATTATGTGCGGTTAGTTGGCTTTCAATATAACTTATAGGAAATGACAATAGCCCTAATTTAGTAATTACATCAGGTACAATCGCTTCTATTCGCTTTAAAATCGATTGGGAGAACTCAGGAAATGAGTAGAGTACCATTGATTGACGATAATTCATCGCGTTAGTGGAAGTACTGGTAGACACAAAATCTGCTTCTTTTCCAAGAACATAGTTGAGTAGCTGCTGATGTTCATCTGATGTTAAAAAGTTATCTATTTGTAGATACTCAGAAGATAAAACATCGATATTTGCAAGTTGAACTGCTTCTATTTGCTGTACTGAAATTTGAGGTTCTGTAGTCATCATTTTTAACTAGGATTGAGAACGGGATAGCTTGAGTTTATTGAACAGGACTTACGCAAGGACTACGATTTTACGTCATTACGAGCGAAGCGAAGTAATCGCAAAGGCTTAGTTTTTCGTCACGAGTGCGTAAGTCCTATTGAAGTAGAAATATTCTTTACCTTTAATAGCAAATGCCGTAGTGATATTTACTACGGCATTTTAACTAGAACACAAAACTTTATTTTTTAGTATTTACCGAGAGTCAACAGCGTATTGAATCAGTTGGGTTAAGCGATGGCGGAGGGTTTCTAATCCTAAGCGCTCGCTAGCAGAAATAAACACTGCTAGAGGAAATTCTTCCCGAGCTAGAGCTAGGGTTTCGCTATTGACTTGATCTATCTTGTTAAAAGCAACCAATGCTGGTCCTGGAGTTACTGGCATTTGGGCCAAGATTTCTCTAACTGCGCGAATATGGCTCAACCAAGCTGGATGAGACAAATCGACCAAATGTAGTAAAGCATCAGCTTCTGTGACTTCCTCCAAGGTAGCGCGGAAAGCGTCCATTAATGAAGCAGGCAATTCGTGTATAAATCCTACTGTATCTGTCAGTAGAATCTCTTGGGGTTCACCTGTCTCCGTATGGGGAATTACCAAGCGCCGTGTAGTGGGGTCAAGAGTGGCAAAGAGCTGGTCTGCTGTGTAAACTTCGGCATTAGTTAGGGCATTCAACAAGGTGGATTTGCCGGCGTTGGTATAACCAACCAAAGCCACTGAGGGAACTTCCCGATGCTGTCGGCGCTGGCGTAAGCGGGAACGATGTGCTTGCAACTGGTTAACTTCTTGTTGCAATCGAGAAATGCGCCGCTGAATGGCACGGCGTTCAGTTTCGAGTTTTGTTTCACCAGGACCACGAGTACCGATACCACCACCTAACCGGGACATTGCTTGACCTCTACCAGTCAACCGCGGCAACATATACTCTAGCTGTGCCAGTTCTACTTGTAACTTACCAGCGCGGGACTGAGCGCGTTGAGCAAATATATCCAAAATTACTTCGGTACGATCAACTACCCGTAAACCAATCTGCGCTTCTAGGTTGCGGACTTGGGCGGGTGAGAGGTCACGGTCAAATACGACAAGATTTGCCCCTAAGGTTTGGGCAGTTAGGGCAACTTCTTGCACTTTACCTTCACCGACTACTGTCTGGGGATGAATACGCGATCGCTTTTGTTGTACTGTCTGCAATACATCGCCCCCAGCTGTATCTACCAAGCGTGCTAATTCCGCCAAGGTATCGTGGAATGCTAGGGGAGTCATCTCATCTGTCATCACTCCCACAATGAGCACGCGATCGTGGTCAATATCTACTTGCTGGGCGACAAATTCTCGCTGAAATTCTGCTTCTAGATTTTCAACTAAATCTAAAAAATCTTGCTGTGTCAGTTCATCCAAACTGAGAGGTGACGATACACTCCAGCTTGGAGATTGGACAGCACTCGACCCGACTTGAGATAAAGCTGCACTGGCAAGCAAAGCGTGAGACTCTTGGGGTGTTAAGTGAGCTAAATACGTTTCTTTGACGTACCCAGCAGCGCCGCCTCCTCGGCGTGTAAATCCTGTTCCCGTAATATTGAGTACAACCAAAGCGTCTAACCGTTGCAGTGCCATAGCTGTTAGTGCCGCCTCATTAGGCGGTTCTGGCTTCAAATGAGTGGCTATACAACGAATGCCACTAAGTCTTTCTGCACCATAACGGGGCAATTCTAACGGTGGAATTTGCGTTTGACGCGGTGTGCCTACCCCTACACGAATCACTTGTCCGCGACGGTTGAGGTAGGCACACACAGGCTGATTGATTTCTGTACTAATTGCTGCCAGACGCTGCGAAAACTCGGTCGTACTGATGCGATCGCCCGGTATGCGCTGGTGATATAGCCGCTGTAGTTGCTTCAGCTGGCTGGACTTTAATCCTTGGAGATTTCCATAGATAGTCTCTATAGGCGTTTCTAACCAGTTAAATGGTCCCCCGAATCCTTCTATGTTTATTTTACAACATGCTTAGGGCTACAAGCTCTACCTGATGAGCATTACATTCTGATTTAGCGGGTTTAAGCTTGTAATTTAAAAACATTTTGTGGTATAATTATAAACTTTTTAATATACTGACCCACTTCTATAACTAGCTGAGAATAAAGTCTTTTGCGAAGAAATCTTACTTAGTAGATTATTGAAACTATAGTGGCTATATGGCAATACGGTTCGGTTAAGGGGAAAAGGGAAAAGCGGAAAGGTTTAAATTCACCCTTAACCCTTTTTCCCTTACCCTTTGCCCAAACTACAAGGGAAATGAAAAGTGCTTATCCGAACTGTATTGGGCTATATGGAAGATACTGACTTACAGTCGGTTGCTATGATTCATGTAAATTGTTGAATTTATTTTTAGTTCAATGACTGAGTCAAGAGAAATTTGGTATGTGGTCAAGCGTCCTGCTGGTTCTTGCGAGATAGTCGCTAATGTAGTTTCTGGGGAAGCTAATCCAGACATCATAGAACAGTGGGGACCTTTTACTTCTCAAGACGAGGCGATCGCCCGTCGTGTCGGATTGATTAGGGCTGGCAAATGCCAACCCCAATAAATTAGAAAATTTATAATTTTTAATTTTTACCTGTAGTTGTGGTGCCCCTAGCAGTAATTTGTTTGCCTAACACTTCTACTGCTTTAGCAAATTGAGGATCTTGTAGAGTAGCAAGTTTGTCACGCTCGTTTAGCCACAACTCTTGCCTTTGTGCATCGGTCAAATCCACCTTCACATCTGGATCAATCCCATGCTTATTAATATCTTTACCACTTGGGGTATGGTATTTAGCAATTGTCACGGCTAATCCTGAGCCATCTTCTAGGGGGCGCACTGACTGTACCAAGCCCTTACCAAATGTTTGAGTTCCCACTAAAGTAGCACGTTTGTTGTCCTGCAAAGCTCCAGAGAGGATCTCACTAGCACTGGCTGAGCCTTTATCTACCAACACCACTAATGGCTTATTTGTTAAAGCACGTCCATTTGCTATTTCTCGCTCTTGCTCACCTTGGCGGTCAATAGTGGAGACGATGGTACCTGTATTCAGCCACATCCGCGCAATTTCCACACTGGAGAATAGTAGACCACCAGGATTGCCACGCAAATCCAAAACATAACCAACAACTTGTTTGGTTTCTAAATTTTTGATGGCATTTTGCATTTCCTTGCCAGCATTAGCGCTGAACTGGTTCAGACGGATATAGCCCAGATTCCCAGATGGGGTTTGTTTTTGCGAGTACTTAACTGGGTGAATTTCAATGCGTGCCCGTTGAATTTCAAAATCTTTGGTTTGACCACTACGCCGAATAGTTAGTTTTACCTTCGTTCCGGCTGCACCACGAATTAGGGATACTGCCTTGTTAGTATCCATTCCCTCAGTACTGTTACCGTCGATTTTGAGAATTTCATCCTTGGCTAAAATCCCAGCCTTAAATGCAGGAGTATCCTCAATGGGGGCAATCACAACGAGCTGTTTCGTTTTTTCATCCTGACTGATTGTGATACCAATACCTGTTAGCTCGCCAGAGGTATCAACTTGCATATTTTTGAATTCCTCTGGGTTCATGAACCGGGTATAGGGATCATCTAGCTTTTTCAGCATTTCCCGGATGGACTTATAAGCTTCCTCTTTATTACTGTAAGACTTACTTAGATATTCCTTCCGTACAGCCTGCCAATCTACCTGATTAAAAGTACCGTCTACGTATTGACGCTGAACAACTTGCCAAACTTCGTCTATCAATTCCTTGGGACTGTTATTTAAAGCCTGACCTCGTGAGTGAATGCCAAGGCTTGTAATAGCAATAGTTGAGAGCGTCACTGCCGTAGCACCCAAAACCAGCTTACTTTTTGTAATCACCATAATGACAGCTGCGCCAGAGGAGAAATTTTGTATAGTCAGTATGCTCAATCTAACACAGGGTATCACTGTAACAGACGAGCATGTATTCTTATTACAACAAAATACTTGGCAATCCGGCGACCATAAGGGTCGCCGTTACTAAAACTTTAAGGTTCTACCCAGCGTCCATCTGCCTTGATGAGGTTAATTAATTCCTCTACACCTTTATCTTCTGGGACTTTTTTAATTTCTTCTCTGCCACGATATAAAGAAATATAACCAGGAGTCTTGCCTACGTAACCATAGTCAGCATCTGCCATTTCTCCGGGTCCATTTACAATACAACCCATAACTGCTATGTCTAGCCCTGTTAAATGTTTGGTTGCTTGCCGGACTTTGTGCAGTACTTCCTCTAGGTTAAATAAAGTACGTCCACAGGAAGGACAAGCGACATATTCTACCATAGTTTTCCGCAAACCCAAAGCTTGCAGAATGCTATAACAAACGGGAATTTCTTTTTCTGGTGCTTCTGTAAGCGAGACTCGAATTGTATCGCCAATGCCATCAGCCAGCAGTGTAGCAATGCCAGCTGTAGATTTTATTCGCCCGTATTCCCCATCACCAGCTTCTGTGACACCCAAATGCAAGGGATAATTCATTCCCAACTCATCCATGCGCTTGGCGATCAGACGATAAGCAGCTACCATGACTGGTACTCGCGAGGCCTTCATCGAAATTACCAAATTGTGAAAGTTTAGAGATTCACAAATGCGAATGAACTCTAAAGCAGATTCCACCATTCCTTCTGGGGTATCACCATAGGTAAATAGCATTCTCTCAGCCAGAGAACCATGATTTACTCCAATGCGCATGGCTTTACCTTGATCTCGTAAAGATACAACCAATGGTTCTAGGGTTTCGCGGATTTTTTCGCCAATTTCATCAAATTCAGCTTTGGTATATTCATTTCTATTAGTATTTGGCTTTTCAAACACATACAAACCAGGATTAATCCGTACTTTCTCGATATGCTTGGCAACTTCCAAAGCGATTTTCATGCCGTTGTGATGCACATCAGCAACGATGGGCACGTCTCGGTAGGTTTTAATGAGTTTTTGTTTAATTTCCGCTAAAGCTTTGGCATGAGCCATACTTGGCACAGTGACGCGGACAATTTCGCAGCCAACCTCGTGCAGACGACGAATAGCTGCCACAGATCCATCGATATTTAGCGTGTCTTCATTAATCATTGACTGCACCACCACAGGGTAGCCACCGCCAATGGTGACATCTCCTACTTTTACCGGACGGGTTTTACGCCGCTTAATTGTTGTATCAAAGGTAGGTTCGCTAGATGTGGTGTTTACAGTTGTAACTGTGGGCAGAGTTTGCATAACCTCATTAGGTAAATTTGCTGTAGCGAAAATATCAAATTTCAAAATCTCTGTTTCTCAGATTGCCACAGCTGGGGCGATTTTAGTCAATGAGGGAGTAAAAAAAACATAAAGTGAGAAAAAAGCAGAAATAAAGGAGATTTATCGATTTTTCTCTTGACCGAAAATAGACGATTTACTAGCTTTTGCTACCAAGTAGCGATCGCGCTGTTACTGAGTGACAAATGCTATCATTATCGCCAATTATTTTATGAAATCAGCTTTCATACTTTTTCTCGATTAGATGCATCAAGGAGCGGCTTTGATTACTACGGTATTTCAGGAGTATATAATTAACCAACTCCATCGGTAAGGCTGAAATAAAGGAATAAATTATTCTTTATCATCATTAATAATTAAAATATCAATATCTATGTCATCTAATATAGAGTAATTATATTCTTTCATAAAATTAACTATCTCTTCTTTATCTTTGTCCAAATGCTGAAAAATTTCTTCAACTTATTAACTCAATACTATCTAGTTTGAAATCGCTGAGGTCAACACTAGAAAAATCTCTTTCGCTTGCTGTGTAAAGTTTGAGTAATTCATCCCGGTTCATCAGGGCGATCGCTAAATCTGGATTTTATTAATACAAATATACTATTGAGAATATGTACGGGTAACAGGAATGAGAGGCGATCGCCCTCACAATCAAGCTATTATATCTGTTACTAAATTGTCTGATGCCTATGCTAGAACAAACATTAATATTCCAAAAAGCTTTAGAAGCGGTAGAAGCACTAGATCCTGAAGCTCAAGCTATGCTTGTAGATATCATTCAAAAGCGTCTTAAAAAGCAAAGACGAGATAATTTATTAAAACAAATTGCCCAAGCAGAGAATGATTACGCTCAAGGTAATGTTCGGCGTGGTTCAATTGCAGATTTAATTGCGGAGTTGGATGAGTGAAAAATTTAGTTTGGAGTAAAACATTTGTTCGTACTTTTAAATATGTTGTTAATAAAAATCCTGAATTTCGATTTCAACTTGAGGAAATCTTGGAGCAAATAGTTGAAGATCCATTTCAACAAAGTTTAGGTAGTCATAAACTAAAAGATGATTTATTAGGGAGATGGTCATGCTCGATTAATTATAATACTAGGATTTTATTTAAGTTTGTTGTTAATCCAGAGTTAGGAGAGGAAGAAATATTATTATTGACTCTAGATTATCGTGAAATTTAAATAAATCAAAATTGAATTTGAAGAACTAATTTAAAAAATAAAGGACTGACTTTATATGAATAATCAAACTACAACTCAACTCCCAATTCCCCCACACTTCAACTTGGAAAAAGTGGGCGAAGTCTGGCGCGTCCCCTATCAAGAACATGCATTGGCAGCTGAAGCATGGGCACAAAAACTCAATATTCAACCAGCAGCTTTTGATAAACGCCGTATTTGTTTACTTTTAATTGATGTCCAAAATACTTTCTGTATTCCTGGATTTGAATTATTTGTAGGTGGAAAATCTGGCACGGGTGCAGTAGAAGATAATCAGCGTTTGTGTGAATTTATTTATCGTAATTTAGGAGTAATTACAACAATTGCGCCAACGATGGATACTCACACAGCAATGCAAATTTTTCATCCTATTTTTTGGATAAATGCCGCTGGAGAGCACCCGACACCAGCAGCTACAAGCATTACCCCAACAGATCTAGAACAAGGAATCTGGAAAGTTAACCCAGCAGTTGCTAATAGTATTACTAAGGGCGATTATGAATTATTGGAAAAACATGCTTATCATTACGTTAAGCAACTAAGTCAAGACGGGAAATACCCTCTCACTGTTTGGCCTTACCATTCAATGTTAGGCGGGATTGGTCATGCTTTAGTTTCATCAGTAGAAGAAGCAATATTTTTCCACTGCATTGCGCGCCAGAGTTTAACACAATTTGAAATTAAAGGTGATAATCCCTTAACCGAGAATTATTCTGTATTACGCCCAGAGGTATTAATAGGTTTTGATCAAAATCCACTTGCTCAAAAAAACACGCGTTTAATTCAGCAACTTTTAGAGTTTGATGCTGTAATTATTGGCGGTCAAGCTAAAAGTCATTGTGTAGCTTGGACAATTGACGATTTATTAACAGAAATTAAACAGATAGATGCCAACTTGGCTAAAAAAGTTTATCTGTTAGAAGATTGTACCTCTGCTGTTGTTGTTCCTGGCGTTGTTGACTACACAGAACAGGCAGATGCAGCCTTTGCCAGATTCGCAGCAGCAGGAATGCATATTATAAAATCTACCGATTTTATCTAATCATTTTTTTAACGCAGAGGAACGCAAAGTTTTCGCAGAGGAACACAGAGATTGTTCTGCGAAACTCTGCGTTTTAAAATAAGTCTTATTTGGTGAGATAACTCTTTGGATCTTGGGCAGCCCAACCCAGAGATGAGGTAGAACGGACTTCAAAATGAAGATGTGATTGTTTGGCAGCAGGTTGTCCAGTAGTGCCGACTGTTCCCAGCAAATCTCCTTTTTTCACTTGCTGACCAACACTCACCTTGATACTGTCAAGATGGGCGTAGCGGGTTTGGAGCCCACCACCGTGATTGATGATGACTAACTTGCCATAAGTACCTTGTTCGCTGGCAAAGGCTACAGTTCCAGGTGCGATCGCTTGCACAGGTGTGCCTACAGCTGCTAGCAAATCTACCCCACTATGAAAGAAGACTTCACCTGTGGTGGGATGAATTTGCCAGCCATAAGGTAAGCCTACAGTTGTAACTGCTGGCAAAGGATAGCCACTGATTTGAGTAGTCGATGGAGTTGGGGTGCGAGACGCAGCTAAAGGACGATTTGGTAAGCCATTTACCCCAGGAACAAACACAACTCTGGGGTTTTGCTGACAGCCATTCACTTCAAACATTGCATCAGCACGAACTTTATACTTGGCTGCTACTTGTCGCCACGTTTGACCCTGGGGCACTTCTACAACAATTCCATTGTAGGGAGGAATCTGAAGTTCGCTGCCAACAGTCACTGTGCCGTTTTTCACAGCAGGATTCATGCTAATAATAGTTGCAGGATTGAGATTATAGAGTTGCGCTATACTCTCTAGCGTTTCGCCACGAGCAACTATATGGCGCTGGAAACGAGATAGGGCAGGAGGAGTCGGGCAACTCTCTACAGCAGCATTGGCACTTTGTAAGTCTGGGAGTATGAATCCTAGCCCCAAAGCGCTGACTAAACCACAGATAAACACTAGACGGTAGGGACGAGTCATGTGTACCAGTAAAGAGAGCGTTAATTCTAGATTTTAAATTGGGTATTGGAGAGTAGAAGCGGACTGGGGGCTAGTAGTTCCCTCTAAGTATGCTTAAGCGCTATGAAGAGAAAGAAGAATTACTTAATCTTTTTCAGTTTTTCTTGACTGTTCTGTCAAATTGATCTGTCCACTTGCTGTTTGCTTGACTAAACTTAGAAATTAGCAACTGCATTGCTGTCATTAAAGCGGAATTATTATGAAGTTATCTTTAAAGCAACTGGCCGTCTATATATCTTTACTGATAATTGGTGGCGGTGCAGGTTGGTTAGGTAGTCGCTATCTCCTGCCAAAACGTTATTCATTTCAGGAACTAAAAAATGTTACAGCTGCTTTGCCTCCAGAATCCGTAGCTTCCAATCCGGTGAGTGGCCCTGTTGGCGCGACTGGGGGCGATAATGTGAATTTTATTGCTACTGCTGTGCAAAAAGTCGGCCCGGCTGTAGTGCGAATTAATGCCACCCGCAAAGTAGCAAATCCAATCTCTGACGCGTTAAAAAACCCTCTACTGCGTCGGTTCTTCGGTGAAGATGAGCAACCAATTCCAGAAGAGCGAATTGAACGCGGTACAGGGTCAGGATTCATATTAAGCGCTAATGGAGAATTACTAACTAATGCTCATGTGGTCGCAGATACAGACACAGTACAAGTAACCCTTAAGGATGGTCGGACTTTTGAGGGAAAGGTTTTAGGAGTGGATGCTATCACAGATGTGGCAGTAGTTAAAATTCCAGCGAACAAATTGCCTACGGTAAAGCTGGGCAATTCGCAAAACTTAATTCCCGGTCAGTGGGCGATCGCTATTGGTAATCCTTTGGGTTTAGATAATACTGTCACTATTGGCATTATCAGCGCTACCGATCGCACTAGCGCTCAAGTTGGCGTTCCAGAAAAGCGAGTTAGCTTTATCCAAACTGATGCTGCAATTAACCCCGGTAACTCTGGCGGACCTTTGTTAAACGCCCAAGGCGAAGTTATTGGTGTAAATACTGCTATTCGTGCTGATGCTCAAGGTCTTGGGTTTGCGATCCCCATTGAAACTGCTGCTCGAATTGCAAATGAACTATTTACCAAAGGGCGTGTAGAACATCCTTTTCTGGGCGTGGAAATGACAGATCTTTCTCCAGCTAAAAAACAGCAGATTAATCAAGAAAATCAGCTCAATATCCAGCAGGATGCTGGTGTTGTGATTAAGGGTATCCTGGACAATTCGCCAGCAAAACGGGCAGGACTGCTTCCCGGAGACGTGATTCAAAAAATTAACCGCAAGCCAGTCAAAACCTCAGCCCAAGTACAGAGGCTAGTAGAGTCTAGTTCAGTTGGAGACATATTAGAAATCGAAGTCAGCCGCAACAGCAAAACCCAAATATTCAAAGTGCAATCAGGGGCTTATCCTCCGAAGAAGTAGTTCATCGTTGTAAGTAATGAACCTATGCCCCAAAATTTTGGGTAGGAATTGACTATTGACTCGATAAATGATCTAACTGCATTCTCTGTTCCATCTGGCGCAGGAAATAGCCCGTCATCATCGCTGAAGCCAAAAGACCCGCTAGATTTTCCCTATCCGTTGTGATTTGCACGTTGAAATTTTCTGGAGGCAGCATTCCCACCAGCCCTTGGACGTTTTGCGAAATAATTTGCTTAATTTCAGGGCTTACGGACTGGGCAACGCGAGCTAAAACTTCAGGCGACTGGTGCTGTAGATATTTGAGCAACTGATTGGGATTTTCCTCAAAGTAGTCGTTTAGAAGCTGGTTGGCTTGTTCTTCAGAGTTGTCATTGAGAAAGTCAGGATTAAACTCCATTGGCAGTGTTTTGTAGCTTAGTTGCTGATTCTACTCTAAACCATAGTACAAGGGTAATGCATTCCCCACTGGTATAAGGCATGAACTCTATCCTGGGGAAGGCTGCTACCTGATTTACAGTAGAGAAAGTCTCATTTATCAGGATTTTTAGGCTCAACTTTACTGGCTAGCCTTGGTGTTGATTTTAGTAAATACTTCAGTAGCACTGCTAGCAGAGCTTTGCTTGATTGTGTAGTCAGGTAACGATCTCATGACTTGAGCGGGGTTGAAAGGCTTTTGTTTACTTTATAAGTACGAATGCTATTTTTTTTATAAAAAAAATAGCTTACAACCCCACAATTTCTTCTGCTGTTGCTTCGGCGTTAAGTTCTAAATCCAGCTCTAGTTGTTGTTCTTTTTGATTTGTAGCTAATATCTGAGGAAGCTGCTCGATTTGAAAATACTGATGAAATTTCGGTGTTACTTGTAGCGAGTAAGATCGAGAGTCACTGTCTCGGCGTTTTCTCACAAAACCGAGTTCTACAAGTTCGGGAACGTGTTGATACACTCCCGAACCCCGCAGGTTAATCAAGTCGCTTTGGAGTATGGGGCTATTGAGGGCGATCGCGGCTAAAGTCCGCAATGCACCTAAACCTAATTCTACAGGGATTAGTGTTTGCACTAAGTCGTGAAAATCAGACCGCAGTTGCAAACTATAACCATTTGGTGTCTCTACGACTTCTAGGGCGCTATCTCGGCGGGCATAGTCGTCAATTAGTTCAATGATGCCTTCCTCAACCGTAGCGCGATCGCACGCGGCATACTCGGCGATTTCACCGAGCGACAAGGGCTTACCCTTTAAATAGAGAATTGCTTCTATCTTCGTCGCTGTGGCTGTATTCATGAATCGTTAGTCATTAGTCATTAGTCATTAGTCATTAGTCATCTGTATTTGACAACTGACACCTGACGAAAGACGAGTTCCAAGTGTGTGGGATATTATCATATTTATTTAAATACGTCAAGGTTGATTGAACCTTGCTAGTTTCCTTTGTGGCTCGTCCCTCGCCGATTTTTAGGTTACAAACCTCTGCTTTTGAGGATAAATTCTGCGATCGCTAAATCTTGGGGAGTTGTAACTTTGAGATTTGTCTCCTCACCTTGGACAATTCGGACTTCGATACCACACTTTTCAAACAAAGCCGCATCGTCAGTTACTTCCCAACCTTGACGCACACCTTCGGCGTGACACTGTTTCAATAATTTCACATCAAATCCTTGAGGAGTTTGGGCAGCCCATAATTGGCTTCGGTCAGGCGTACTTTGGATTATGCCATGTTCATCAACGACTTTGATCGTGTCTTTGACGGGTACCGCGGCAATCAAACCTGAACAGTGGCGAATGGCTTGCGCACAGGAATTGAGTAAATCTGGTGTGGCTAGGCATCTAGCGCCATCGTGAATCAAAACTTGCTCGGCGGCGGTTGGCAGCGCCTGCAAGCCATTGTAAACAGATTCTTGCCTAGTGGAGCCACCACGAATTAATTCCACTGGTTTAGTCAGCTTTAAGTTATCCAGAATTGCCCTTAAGTCATCCCAGTCAGTAGGTTGGGAAATAATCCCAATCCAACTGATGCTATTTGCCGCTTCTGCGGCTTTGAGCGTCCAAGTAATAATTGGTTGCGATCGCACTGTTAGTAGGAGTTTATTGCGGTCACTCCCCATTCTTCGTCCTATACCCGCAGCTGGAATTAGTAAATACACAGAATTCTTCAATCTTTTGGCTATATATTTTCCCCTAAAATAGGGAGCGAGTAAGCGTCAATAAATATTATGCGAGTAGTAGCCCTTGTACCTGGCGGAATTGGCGACCAAATTCTTTTGTTTCCGACTTTAGACGACCTGAAGCTTAATTACCCAAAGGCTCAGATCGATGTCATAGTGGAACCCCGGTCAAAGGCTGCCTACCGGGTCAGCAAGTCAATTAACGAGGTACTGACCTTTGATTACAAAGATCGTAACAGTTTGGCAGATTGGGGTAATTTGGTGGGCATGATTCGCGATCGCGAATACGATGTCGCCATTGCTGTTGGACAAAGCTGGTTAGTAGGTCTTTTGCTCTGGTTGACGGGAATTCCCACACGCGTTGGCTATCAAGGTAAAGGAGCAGTGTTTCTCACTCAAACTATAGCTTTTAAACCTTCCCAGTATTTGGCAGCGGTGTACCATGATTTGCTGCAACAGTTGGGCATTAACTCCCCTTGCCCAGAATTAGCAGTGAATGTGCCAAAACCAGATATTGAGTGGGCACAGAAGGAACAAAAGCGCTTAGGAGTCGATGAAACAGGTTATGTCTTAATTTATCCTGGCTCTAGCCAATCATCCCTAGCTAAAGGTTTAGATAAAATTTATCCTGCGAAAAACTGGCGGCAAATTATTCAAGACTTTCAACAAAAGCAGCCAGATTTGCCTGTAGTACTCGTTCAAGAACCTGAGGATGAACAGATTGTGCGATCGCTTTTGGAGTCCTGTCCAAATATTAAGGTGACTTCCCCAGATAATATCGGCAAGTTGGCTGCGATCGTTGGCGGTGCAAGTTTGATCTTGACTACTAACAGTGTCGCCCTGCAAGTTAGCGTTGCAGTTCAAACTTATACCATTGCCTTATTTGGAGCCACAGAGCCAGCGCAGTTATTGCCCAACAGCGAGAAATTCTTGGCGATCAAATCTCCTACAGGTAAATTGGCAGATATTTCACCCAAAGTAGTTTTAGAGAAAATCTGGGGTGGCTAATAACAATTCTCTAAAAGTAGACAACAGATGATGAATGACGCGGGGACGCGGAGACGGGAAGACAGCAAGATTCATTTGTAGCCAGATTTTAGAGAAAAGGTATAAATCGGCAGCCACGCAAAAGGTTACAGACAAAAGGCATTTATTATGAGCTTTTGCACTGTTCTGTAAGCCTACAGAACCAAACCCTACGAATCTTCTGCGGTTTCTGAGTAGGGGAAGCTACCCTTGTAGGTGAGTTCCCCTACTTATACCATTTTGGATTTTAGACTTTGCGAAAAGTTGAGCCAGTGCGCCCTTACGGGTTTCCCGGCTTAAAGCAACTGGCGTTGCGTGGTGAGGCAATGCGGTCTTGGGGGTTCGCCCCCAATCCCCAGAGGGGACCCCGAGTCCCCCATGAGCAATTGCCGAAAGGGTTTCCCGACTTGAGCAAATTTTTCAAGACAGATTTTGGAGCCACTGCGTTGCGCGGGTTCCCAAGGCACTCCGTTGGGCGGCTCCGCCGACTTGTAGACACCCGGAGGGTGGCTTCCCGCAGGGTAGGAAGTGCCGCCGCGTTGTAGCAAGTGGCGTGATTGTGAAACATCTATTGGATAAGCGTTTCAGATTTCCATATGTCGCAATCATTTTTCAAATTGGTATTAATATATCTTCATAAACCCGTGCAGCCAGGATAAGCGACAAACTAGACTTGAACGCTTTTTTACTGAATGCATTGGGCTGCCAATCTCACTATGAGATCAAAATATAGAAAACTCTCAGCCAAAACAACTTACGCCTTTGTACTATTAAATCCGCTACTTAGCGGATTTAAGTTTATTTACTGAAAAAAGTTTTTAGAAAAAGTAGATTTATTTTGCGAAAAATCGTTAGTTTCGCCAAAGTTTTGGGAAAAATACAACTTGGATTGCTCCAATGATCTGTACTTTACTCAAACTTTTGAACCTGGAGGTACATTTGCTTTAAACAAGGAATTTGTAAGGCTGTTAGAAAATCAATTAACCACAGTCAAAGATTTAAGTTAAAACAAAAACTAACAACCTCAGGCTTAATGACTGAGGAGACTCGGCTTTTGGGCGATCGCATGTTATTAAAATCACCGAATTTGTTCAGCCTATAAGTGAATCTAACCCCCCGATTAGTATTTCTTAGTTAGCCTATTGTCTTTAGGCAGGTGCATTTGCCGTGAGTTATGTTGATCTATCAAAAGGAAAAATAAATGGCGATTCGATTGCATGGCTTTCTTAGCAGTCCCAAGCGTTTCATTCAGATTGAAAGCCAGCCTCATCATATAACTGCAATTTTCAAAAGAATTTTACACTTCCAGTGCTTACATCGCTGCGAATTTGCCGATGTTCATAATGCTTATTATGAGTGTGAAGCAGACGGAACTATAACTTTCTATCAAGCGAAAAAAGACGAAGCTTGTGAGCCAGGTATTTGGACTTATCTTGTATATGAATGTCTAGAAGGCAAAGAAATAATATTCCGTGATGCCTTTAGTAATAAAAATACAAATTCTTTGCAACTACTATTAGCTGGTTTTCGGCTGCCTCAAGTCGCTGTAAATATTGATGAATATCTTAAATATAAAGATAACGAATGCGAATATTTAGATATTCAGCTTCCTGATGATTGGAATAATCAATTAGGAAGAGAAATTGCCGATCTGCTGCTTGAGGAAGTAAAAGCATTCAAAACTTCATCTGTGTTTGCAGAAGATGTGGGCAAAAAATATATGCAAGCAACTTTAGATGGATTTATTCAAGTAGCACGAGAGATTTTAGTCAAAAATGGTACAGCAAAAGATTTTGAATCTGCCCAATATGATGTGCTCAATAAAATTCAAATTGATGATATAGCTAACTTAATTATTGCATATAACGATTATCGTATATGGCAGGCTGCTTTACCCAGTAAATCGAAAGCAGTGGAATTTGCTTTTAATACCGCATTAAGCTTGATATGCCGCCTTAAGTAATATCAAAAATACTTATGAGATTGGTTTGGAGTAATGGAAAATTAAAATGACCTAGTTTTAAATATTTCCATTACTCATGAAATACTTAAAAAGTTTCAAAGAAAGCGTCATCTAATTCGTAACCTAGTATTTGTGCCAGAGATTTTAGTCGTGATTGAGTAGGTAGCCCCTGCTGTTTTAGCCAATCACTTAAAATAAAGATTTTTTGCATCAAAAATATTTCTAAGGCTTCAGGATTAAATTGAATGCCTTCTTTAGCACTAAACTGGTGCGGTACAAGCATGGCAGTATAACGAGCAAATTCTCCAGCTTTCCAATCTAATAAAAATGGTAGCCAAGGATATTTGGCATCTAGACGGACAAACCACAGCCGCACTTCAGGAACCTCTGAGAGTTCCCTTGGGTCCCCTGGTTCTAGGTCATACTTGATATCAAAGCGCAGTTGCTGTTCGTGGGATGCGATCGCTTCCTCGTGCAATTTCTCAATCACCGTTGAGGCGGGCGACAGATCCAGATTGTTAATGGAGTCAGTATTGATTGCGATTGTGATTGTCATTGACTCAGCAGCCACTTTCTTTATGCTCAACTCTAGGCTTGACAATTCACAGTAGCAGCTTTCAGGAAGCGACGCTAGATTTGCCCGGAATTTGCTTCCTTGCTAACGGGCAAAATTAAAGACGCGATATTAATCGCGCCCTATAACGTCTTTGTCTATTTGCCGAAATTTAAAGGAAATTCATTTGCTTAAAAGTTATTGGCATTCATTTCACCTCTAGACCTCCTGTTGAAAAGTTAGGTAGTCTACGGCTAAGAATGGCATCTTGCCACCTTCGCTTTGTATTTCCCTTATAGCGTATGCCATTAACATTTATGCATTCATAGTTCATACCTAAAGGTATAAACTCTGTGCTTTGTATATACTTATCCTTTGTAAATTTGTTTGCTCTAGTTACCTACTCCGTAAAAATTACACAGTAAATACTGAAACTGAACTAAATCTTATTTGGCTCTAATAAATATCAATTTAATTTTCAGCTTTCTGTATTTCCCTGTTAGACATTATGTAAATTTGCGGACGGTATGTTAATACGTGAATATGCTGAATTTTCCCTGGTTTTGGCAATGATTTCCGTGTTAATTCCATTACGATTTTTGCTTGATGATGCTAGATAGAAAATCTTATTTTCTTTTTCTAGATTAATTAAATTCGGAGAATGAATTATACATCTGGACGGATAAGTAACTACAAATGGCTAGCAGGGGAAAATAAGCAAAGAAAAATTAGTAGATATTCAGATTTTTTTGTGTAAATTTCCGATTTTGCAAAATATTAAAAAAATTTGAAATTAGTCCGGAGCAGCAAACGCTCGCTAAATTATTTACTTAAGGTTTACTTAATAAATTAATTGGTTTTCCGTTTTGCAGGTGTTGGAAATAAATTGCTACTCTAACTTACAGTATTTATATCATTTTATGTGTAATTTATTAAACACAATATTTGCTTCCTTTAGCCAACCGAACTGATATGCAAGTAAGGGAAAAAGGTAGATTACATGAGGAAAACCTTGAGAAGTTATTGCAATGATGAGGTAAGACTGTCAGTTCAGCACAGCAGATCTGCCCAATGCA
Source organism: Nostoc sp. 106C (assembly GCF_002154725.1). GTDB lineage: Bacteria > Cyanobacteriota > Cyanobacteriia > Cyanobacteriales > Nostocaceae > Aulosira. The sequence continues at coordinate 48,451 of NZ_MTAW01000045.1, forward strand.
GTAACTTCCCATCAACTACATCTGAAAGGATTCCCAACTTAAGTAACTGGATAATAGCCGCTTCATTCGGACATGGAACACACCTGCTTTGAGGTGGACATTACCAACTAATTTAAGCTAAAGTTGTAATGAGTTTGTTTTAGATTAAGAAGTAGCAAAACGACCTCAACAAAAAAATCTTTACCTTAACCTGTAATTCCCGCAGTGATCGCAAGCAATAACGCAGGTTGGGGCTAATAGTAGTAATATCCTCACATATAAGTAAGAATAATCAATTAATCTAAAATTGGGAAAATTGCCTCAACAATTAACAAACTTAAAAATATGCAAAAACAAGCAATAACTACAAAACCAATTCGTTCTTTAGAAGATGCTCTTGAGCAGTGTCAACTGTTAGGAATGCGTGTCAGCCGTCAGCGTCGCTTTATTCTAGAACTGCTTTGGCAAGCAAATGAACATCTTTCTGCTAGAGAGATTTACGATCGCTTGAACCAGCAAGGTAAAGATATCGGTCATACTTCTGTCTATCAAAATTTAGAAGCATTATCTAGTCAAGGTATCATTGAGTGTATTGAACGCTGTGACGGGCGTTTATACGGTAACATCAGTGATTCTCATAGTCATGTCAACTGTGTTGATACCAATCAAATTCTCGACGTTCATATAGAACTACCAGAAGAATTTATCCGCCAAGTTGAACAGCAAACAGGAGTACGGATTACTGATTACAGTATTAATTTTTATGGTTACCGCCATGCGCAAGAAAGCTGATTGCAAAAACAATTAAGGTAAATCTACAGGCACAGTCGGTTCATCTTCTTGGCTTCCAATTAACCCGATATTAAGAATATTTTCCCCATAAATATCTGTGTTTGCCGCAGAATTAAAGCTACTTAGGGGAGAGTTCTCTGACACGAACCGTTTCAAGCGTTGAAACTCTTCTAAAGAGAAAATAGCACCATTTAACATTGCATATTCTTTCTGCACTTCCGACACAAGAGAATCACATAAACAGGTGTAGGTGAAGTTTGCACTTGTGAGGTTTGCGCCAGTCAGGTTTGCGCCTGTCAGGTTTGCACTTGTGAGGTTTGCGCCAGTCAGGTTTGCACCACTTAAATTCGCACCGATGAGGTTTGCACTTGCTAGATTTGCGTCTATAAGGTTTGCACCAGCTAAATTCGCACCCATCAATGCTGCTTCCACGAAATTAGTTTGTCTCAGATTTACCCTAGCTAACATCACGTGTAACAAAAATGCTCCTGATAAGTTGATACCAGCCAGGGATTGGGATCTGACTCGTTTTGCAAAAGCATTTATGGATAAAACGCCTGTTCTCCCAATTAGCATGAACAGCGCTTGGGGATTAAATTCTGCTAAATTTTTATGATTTCCACAAGGTGAAAAAGAGACTTTAGCTAGGCGATCGCAAGCACAAAGTAATAAAAATACATTGAGTCCTACCACTGCATTCACCTGCTCGATATTGATAGGGTTTTGCAGAGCCTGGAAATAAGTTAAAGCTTTGTGTGCTATACCTTCCTCTAACCAACGACCTTGACAATAGTCACGCCAGAAAGACTCAAGACGTTGAAACAACACTTCAAAGGAAAACTGCCACTTTTGCTGACGGCGCAATCCTTCGATCGCGAGTGCTTCTATTTCCTGAGTGAGAATACCGTAACCGAGTAAGTTGTAAAGGTGCTGGGCAACAATAGAGGGAGAGTCAAGAATGAATGTAGATCTACTATCAGCGGGTTCTTGACGCTGAGTGAGGATTTTTAATTGGGTAGCAATAGCTTCAGCACAAAGGTATTCCCCTAAATTAGGGTGAGTGAATTCAGTACTGAGTGGGTGCTGAGTTCTAAAATAAAAAGTCGGTAGAGTCTGAATAGGTAATTCTTTAGATAAATTTATTTTTGGGCGATCGCTATGTAAAATCTGGAGAGCGATCGCCTGCATTTGTTCAAGTAAATCTTGGGGATGGCGATTAGAGAGTAAATTGGCGATCGCTTCTGGTGTACGGTGGATATGCGCCGACCCAGACCGCAGTAGCATTGTTTTTGTACCGCTTGTTAGTGGATAGCCCAATAACCATCGATTGAGGCGATGGTAAATTTCCCATAACAGAGGTGCGCTTGTACCTTGTTGGGTGTTAGCAGCTAATTGTAATATTTCCTCGTCCAACAATCCGTCACGGTGTAGCACACCTAACAAATACAGCATCAGAGGTTGGCGGACTAAGGCTGAGAGTTGTGGTAACTTTGATTTCCTGAGAAATAATCCTGCCTGTTTTAAAAACGTAAAGTAGTTTTGAGCTACGGGCAAAGATTGTACTGTTGTCCATTGCTGAAACCAGTATCTTAAATCCTCCACATCCAAGGGTTGGATGGTAATTCTTTTCAATTGCTGCGGTAATGCAGGAGCAATTTGCTGTAAAGTTTCTGTCCGACTCGTCAACAAAATCTTATGTCGTCCTTGCAACTGCAAGTTCAGCAACTCTTGAATAAAAAGCTCTTTTGCCCTATTACCCTGCTTTGTTGGCGGTAGTTCATCTAAACCATCAAGCAGCAAAAGACACCGAGGATGATCTTGCTTTAACCAGTTAGCAAAATTTAGCCGGAAATCCCGGGGAAAAACTGAATTGAGGGTTGCTACTAAACTTTGACCGTATATTATGTCTCGCAGCCGAATGAGAATCGGCATCCAGGTAGGGTAAAGTTCCCATGCTACCTTTGCTGCCCAGATTTGGCAGAAACTAGTTTTACCATAACCAAGTTCCGATTCAATTACCGCAATAGTTTCTAAATCAGCTAGTTGCTGCTGCGCCCATGCTTGTAAATCAATAGAAGAGCCAATTTTTTGACCTTGCTCAAAACTACTTTCCTCCTCTATTGGCAAACCTTTAAGGGGAACATAGATATCCTTGAGAGCAAAGGATTCCATAAATAACGGTTGACCGAGGCTTTGAAGTAAATCAACTCGGTAACTTTCTCTATAAGCATCAATTTTGTCATCTATTGTAGGGCTGGGAGAGCTTTCTACTATTTCAGCTTCGAGGATGACAGAATTGGATGGGAAGGAATTTCCTAAACGGACAAATTTTTGTAGTTGGGCTAGGGGCGCAGGATTCTCCGCAATAACTTTCAGTAAATAACCAGGAAGTGCGTGTGCCAAACGCTGAGTTAATAGTTTCGCCTCAACCTCCTCTGCACCATTAGCAACAAACCAACCTATAGCCACACTATTGATTTGTTGTACCAAAAATGAGTCTGCTACCAAAGAAAGTGCTTGTTCTGCTTGAGTGTCAGTTAGTTTTCCTGGATTGAGAGTTTTCAACAACTCATGCAGGTGAGCGCTTTGGAGGAGAGATTCTGCTTTTTGTGTTGCACCCTGATTATTAATAATTGCTCGATCTAACCAAGGTTTTTGCAGGCTGATTTCTTGATCTAGAACTTGTTGCAAACCATGAAGATAGGCAATTTGAAATACTAGCCATGTACCCTCATTACGTTTTAAGGGTTTTTTTTGGCTGAGATAACGCAGTAGATTTTCAGTCAAATGAGCAATAACGGTAATTTCTTGCCAAATAGCTTTTAGAGGTAGTTCAAATACCTCTGTTAGGGTACAAATATCAAATGGCATCAGGCTTTTAACTTCCATGTCCTGAATAAGACGGTAGGCAACACCTGCCATTTGCCCCACTGACAATCCACTAAGACTGTGTATTTCGATACAGTTTTCCGCTAACCAATGCCGAATATGAAGGTTCATTTAATTACATAGGTTAATGGCTGTCTATGGCAATTATGCTCCATTTTTCAGGTTGCGCAAAGAAGTCACAATGAAGAGTATCAAAGTTTTTTTCTAGCTGGGGAAGAACAGGGTTTCTGTTTTTGAGCAAACTATGAGCGATCGCCCTCTACGATTATTGTTAGTTGACCAAGACCCGATTTTCCGCTTAGGACTGCGGGTAGCATTGGCAGAAATTCCTAATTTGCTCATAGTAGCAGAGGTAGAAACAGATACTGCTGCTTTACAAGTTTTAGCAGAACTAGCCAAACAAGACCCTAATCAAATCAATTTAGTGGTTTTGGAATTAGGAAATAATCGTTCCCCCAAGCTGCAACAGCAAGGATTACAACTCTGCGGGCAACTGAAAGCTTTATACCCCCATCTGCCCGTACTGCTCCTCAGTTCCGTTACAGAACCAGGGCTACTTTTAGCAGCAAGAGTGGCTGGGATAGATGGTTACTGCCCCAAAGGAACTTCAGTTTCTGAATTGGTTGCAGCTATGCAAGAAGTAGCTCAAGGTGGTTCCGCTTGGTTTGGGGAGATAAGCACTCAGAACTCAACACTCAAAGCTCAAGACTCAGCTCTCAGGACTCAAGAATCAAGACTCCCCTTCGCTAGGCTAAGAAATAATTTGCGTTTGTCAGGAATTACTTACATTGAAGCCACCCTCCGCTCAGTAATGGCACAATTGCAACTGCCTGGACTACCAGTAATGGATAGGGCAATTCTCGCTGGACGGCAACGAGAACTCTTAGCAGCGCGTTGGCTACTAAATCGAATGTTGGCTTTACCACAAGAAAGGCATCAAGAACAGCAGCAATTTATGCCAGCTTTTGTAGAATTACTACCACCGACAATTCCTTCCCCAAGTACTGCCATTGCCACGTCAGACTTACAACAGCTACAAAATTCACCACCTTTACTTAGCCCAAGGTCATTGCAATCTAATTTATTTGCAGCTTGTATTACTAAGTTGCAATATCCTCTAGAAAATGTCACAGATATCCCTTTAGAAATTGACATCTTGCGCGAAGATAAAAAGCGAGAATTGCTTTATCTAATTCTGCAAAAGCTGGCTCAACAATTAGATGAACTGCGGGTTGCTCAAATTCCAATTAATCATTTATATGATTTAAAAAATCCAATATTACATGATTTATGGCAAGTGACAGTTACAGATTTTTTCGGAAAATTTTCGCGGTTACAAGTAGGCGATAGCCAAATAGAAATTGTCAGATTATTACTACAAAATTTTCAAATAGTCCAAACAGAAATTCTTAATAAAATTCCTTTAATTATAGAGTTGTTTGTACATTTATTATTTCAAACAGATTTGCAAGTTGATAACACCTCTTACCCAGCAGGTAGCTCAGAAGCTCAGTCACAAGCACTAATGATTTTAGAAAACTTGTTGATTCAGCTAGCGAATGGAGTAGTTCAGCCGCTACTTAATTCCTTAGCAGATTTAGAAATGATTAAGCAAGGTTATTACGATCGGAGTTTGATTTCAACTAGGGAAATTGAACGCTTTAGAAATAATTTATCTTGGAAATACCGTTTAAATAATTATATAAATGAGCCAAAGGCAATTTTTGAAAGCCGTTATGAAATATTTGTCTTTGCACCTCGTGGAATTGCTAAAACGTCAATTTATGCTCCTCGCGCTCAGGAGTTAACACAACTATCGAATCTACCGCTGGTAGTGACTTTACTCCTAGAATTCCGCGATGCGATCGCACCGCGAATACAATCACTATTAGCTATTTTTGGGAGTGGGATTGTTTTCATTCTCACCCAAGTCATCGGTCGTGGTCTGGGTTTAATTGGCCGCGGGATTCTCCAAGGAATTGGGAGTGTTTCGTTAACAGAAAAAAATCTGAAACGTAAGAACAATAAGGGAACAGGGAGCAGGGAATAGAGATGCTATTACATCCCTTCTTCTTACACTCTACATCTTTATACCCTGAAACCACTATTCGGTCATGAACATGTAAATTTATTGAATAAGGAAGCATTCAATTATATTGATAAGGCAATTTACCTGTTTACTTGCGGAAAACACCAAAATGAGAAAGCATTATGCCTTAATGAGAAAGCAATAAGGCATTTTGAGTAAGCAATATACAATTTTGAGAAAGTAATCAAGTGTTTTGTTGATTGATTTCAACTGAATCAAAATAAAATCAAGGCATTAGGCAATGAGTAATGACTGGATCGGCTATAGCGATTTTATTGGATTGGCAGCATCCTATGTTTATGCCATTGGTTTACTGATATTTGGTGAAGGGCTAGGTCGGCTATTTCATGTCAAGCCAAACCTGACTCGTAAGATTATCCATGTTGGTGCAGGAATGTGGGTATTTGGCGTACTTCTGCTTTTTAAGCACTGGGAAATTGGCATTGTGCCTTTTGCTAGCTTTATTGCTGTCAACTACTTGCTCTACCGTTACCGAGTTATCGCTGCAATGGATACCGATGACAGTTCACCAGGTACGGTCTATTTTGCAATTTCTGTAACACTGCTGTTTGGGTTGCTGTGGCGACCATCTGGCCCAGTAGATAGTGTACCTATTGCTGTAGCTGGAGTTATGGCCATGACTTGGGGAGATGCACTGGCGGCATTAATTGGTAGACGTTTCGGTAAACATAAATACCAGGTAGGAAATTCTGTTCGTTCCTGGGAAGGTTCATCAGCAATGTTTCTAGCAAGTACGACAGCCATTTTTTTCGTGTTACTGTTACTACCTGGTTCATCGCTCAGTCCTTTAGCAGTATCTTATGGTGTTGATAGAGCAATGTTGGCGGCTGTTGTTAGTGGTGCTTTGGCAACGCTGGCTGAGGGAGTTTCGCCTCATGGTACAGATAACCTCAGCGTTCCGCTAGTGACAGCAGGAGTAGTATGGGTTTTAATTAATAATTCGTAATTCGTAATTAAATGTTTATATATCAATACGGTTCAGTAGTATCTGTAGGCATTGCCCACCAAAACCCGGATATGGTAGACCGAGAAACGCTATATAATTAGATTTTCATATATTCCAATCGCGGCGGAACTGGAAGAAACTTTCCAGAAATTCTTGCCAAGCAATGTTGCTATTTAACTTTTGCTTGTGCCACTCTCTTACACATTGTTCTAAAATTTCTGAAAAACTAGGATAGACAGGCGATAAGTTTTCTAGCTGCTGAATTTTAATGTTTTGGGACATTGCCAAAGCAATCAAATTAATTAACTCCCCAGATGCTGCGCCAAATATCTCGGCTCCTAAAATTTCGCCATTGCGTAACAAAATTAATTTACAAATACCTGTATTTTCACTGCGAATTTGGGCGGCTGCTACTGTTTTAAAATACTGCTTTACTACTATAATTTCTTGATGATTGTATCGGCGTTTTGCCTTTTTCTCTGTGAGACCTACTTGCCCTAACATTGGCTGAGAAAATATCGCTAAAGGAATGCACCGATAATTAACTCGTAACCTCGGAAAAAATAGGGCATTGTTTAACGCTATTCTCGCTTCATAATTAGCGACGTTGGTAAAGTCATAGCCACCAATAACGTCACCACAAGCATAAATACGAGGATTGGTGGTTTGTAGTTTATGATTCACTACTAGATGACGCCGATACCATTTCACGTCTACTGCTGCTAAATTTAAAGATTCAACGTTAGGCCGCTGTCCAGTTGCCACTAAAATTTCATCAGTTTCAATGGCTTTATCTCCTGCTTGAATCCACTTTTTATCTTCAATTCGCATGACCTGAGTTACTGGTGTTTGCGTGATAACACGCACACCTTCTATCTCCAACTGTGCTTGAAGTAACTGGGATATTTCAGGATCAATATCAGCCAAAATCTGGGAACGCTTAACGACGAGTGTCACATCGCAACCTAACCGCGCCAAGGTTTGAGCTATTTCAATGCTTTGAGGGACACCACCAAGAATCACCCAATTTTTAGGTAGTGTTGGCATGGATTTGCCCCGCCCGTACAGGAATTGCCAAATGTTAGATAGGGTAAGGTAGCCAGTGGCTGACAATCCATCAATCTCTGGAATTGCTGGACGTGAACCACTGGCTAGCAAATAGGTACGGGACTTAAGTAAACGTTCGCTAACGGCAAATGCTAGATGGGGCGAAGATTGAAATTGACCATTGTCAAAAATGACATCCACTCCTAAGGCGGCTAGGTTAGCGGCAGAATGCTGTGCTTCCACATTGGAGACAACGCCTTGAGCATATAGCATCGCCTCTGGCAATACCACAGATATTGGTGATTTTTCTGGATTATCAACCTGTGAGGGATGAATACTCAGACCAACTGCATCATGCAGATGGTGCGCTAGGTTGCCGATTTCGCTAATAGCGTGGTGATACAGAAACTCATAGTTAATTTTGGGTTCCACCAAGGCAACTTTAGCTCTAAGTTGAGTAGCCGCTAAGGCTGCGTAACGTCCAGCAAGACTGCCACCAATAATCACAATATCGTAGTCATTAGTCATTATTTACTTAGTCATTGGTCATTACTTATTAGTCATTAAGTTATTAGTTAGTGGCCAATTGAAATCAAAAATAACTGGCCACTAACAACTGACACAGAACTCAGCACTCATCACTCAGCACTTATCACTGAGTGTAACGCTGTGAGTAAGCGTTGGTTATCGACTTGAGTACGTACAGCAACCCGGAAAAAGCGATCGCCTAGTTCTTTAAAACTCAGGCAATCGCGAATTAAAATTTGGTGATCCTTTAGTAACTGCTGCTGCAACTGCAAAATAGACTGTTTTGACTCTATCAGTAAAAAATTAGCAGCGCTGTTTTTTGGTTTTAATCCTGGAATTGCAGCCAACCCCTGAAGGAGTTGAGTTCTTGCAGATGGTAGCCATAACCAGGTTTGCTCTTGAAATTCCTTATCCTGGATTGCAGCAATCGCCGCCGCCGCCGCCAACGTATTGACAGGCCAGGGGTCACGCCATAACTGCCACCTAGATAGGCGGTCGGGATGAGCGATCGCATATCCCAGCCTCAGCCCAGGCAGACTGTAAAATTTTGTGAGCGATCGCAACACTACTAAATTGTCATATTCCTGTACCAGCGCAATCAGACTTTGTTCCTCATCGGGAGGCAAAAAGTCCATAAACGCTTCATCTACCACTACCAAGGCAAACTGCTCCAGGTAGGGGAGAATTGATTCCCGTAAACAAAGCTTTCCTGTTGGGTTATGAGGGTTGTTCAGCAAAAGTCCAATGTCTTTGAGGTTTTCTGCTTTGTCAACGATTAATGACAAATCACCTTCAAATCCCAAATCAACAGGAAACTCCAGTAATTGAGCGTTATACGCCGCGAGAGTCCGGTAGTAGTCGCCAAACGCTGGAGTCATTACAACTGTTGCGGCTAATTGCGCTAATTCTCGACCAACTAAAGTAAGTAATTCTGCTGAGCCATTGCCCGGCAGAATCCACTCAGACGGCAGTTGATGGAAGTGACTGAGAGCGAACCTCAGTTCACTGTAATTAGGATCTGGATAGTGCCTAAGATTACCAATTTGGGATTGAATAGCTGCGATCGCGCTATTTGGCGGTCCCAATGGGCTAATACTGGCAGAAAAATCCAGAATAGCAGCAGGGGGACAGCCAGCTAGTGCTGCTGCCCAAGCTAAATTGCCCCCATGTGCTCTTTGCCGCATCAAAAAAAGGTTCCTAGAGGCAGAACCTATGATTTTGGGGGTGCAACCTTTTCTCTAAACAACTTCCCAGCAGAGAAAGCAGGAACCTTGGTAGCAGGAATTTCCATCTTTTCATTGGTTTTGGGGTTACGACCTTCACGAGCTTTACGTTCCCGTGATTCAAACGAACCAAATCCTACCAGCGTTACCTTATCGCCAGAGGAGACAGCTTCAATGATCGTTTCTAAAGCAGCAGTTAGAACTGCGTCTGCTTGCTTTTTGGTAACACTAGCCTTTTCAGCTACAGCATCAACCAATTCACCTTTGTTCATGTCAAACTCCTTGAGGTTTACTTGAGATTCGCTACAGATGCACCCTGATGCATCCTTACGGAAATCTCTGTTTGTAGGAATACAAAAGTCATCCTTTGGGAGCATTTTTACTCAAAATGGCTGCAAATCCCATCGGCTCGACTTTTCAATGAATCATTCTAAGGTGTTGTAGCCTGATGTGGATATATGAAACCATTAATTTATATAGATTTCAGGATTTTTTGTGTTTTAGGGGTGATTGTTTCCCTCGAAACCACCCCATTAGTAGGAAAAAATACTTAGTAAAAACCCTTGTTGTGGGGGGAACAGGGGGGTTTGAGGAAGGGAGCAAAGAGCAGGGGGAGTAGGGAAAGATTAGGGGGATGAGGGGCACAAGGGAGATAAGGAAGAAGTTTTGTCTTGTATTTCCCTTCTGCCTCCTGCCTTCTGCCCTCTGCCTTTGCAATTTTTTACTTACAACCTAAAGACTCGCGAGTATCCACACCAGTTTTAGGATTAACGCCGCTGGCTTGAGCGCAAAGTTTCTTAACCTGTGGCCCATCTAAGACTGCATTTGTAAAGTCTGCACCTGTGATGTCAACATCATCAAAAGTGGAACGTAACATCATTGCATCTGTTAAAATTGCACCGCTTAAATCAGCACCCCTAAACTTTGCCAAATAGGCGATACCATTACTAAAATCGGCACCATGCAGATTGACTCCCTGCAAAACTGTACCGTTAAACACGCCGCCACGTAAGTCAGCATTGGTAAAGTTAGCGTTATCTAAATTGACGTTGGTAAACTCAGTCCCAATGAGATTTTGACCAGAGTAATCCTTACCTTTGAGTTCGTCGCCAGCAGAACGGGTAATACTAGAAGAACTTGCAGCTTGCGCTGATAGGGGAAACAAAAAAAGAACCATAGCTAAGACAAAGCTAGCTAGTAGTTGCCAATATTTCATAATTTTTGCTTAATAAATCTCAACACTTGTGCCATTAATTATTAAACCTCACTGCACTGAAGGATGAAGTATGAAATTTTTAGCCTTCATCCTTTTCTAGCCATCTCGTAGGATAGATAAATGTTAAAGTGCGATCGCAAAAGCAAAAATAGCTGTGGCTAATCAAGAATCAGAAATCGCCCAATCTTTGGCGCGGACTCCTTTATATCAATTGGGTGTGGAACTCAGAGCACGCCTCACTAGCTTTGGTGGTTGGGAAATGCCAGTGCAGTTTAGTGGCATTAGCCGCGAACATGAAGCTGTAAGAAATGCAGCAGGAATGTTCGATATTTCCCACATGGGTAAATTTACTCTCCAAGGTCAAAACCTGATTTCTCAACTTCAGGTTTTAGTTCCCTCAGACTTAAACCGCTTAAAACCTGGTCAAGCGCAATACACAGTATTGCTAAATCCTCAGGGCGGAATTATTGACGACATTATTGTTTATTACCAAGGTGAAGACTCCACTGGGAAACAAAAGGCAGCGATTATTGTCAATGCGGCAACTACAGGTAAAGATAAAGCTTGGCTATTGCAATACCTTGACCTGAATGCAGTGGAATTTCAAGACATATCACCAGACAAAGTTTTAATTGCTGTACAAGGGCCAAAAGCCATTAACTATCTCCAGCCTTTTGTAGAAGCAGATTTAAGCCCAATTAAAGCCTTTGGTCATCTCCAAGCACCAATACTAGGAAAAACAGGCTTCCTCGCCCGTACAGGTTACACCGGCGAAGATGGATTTGAAGTCATGGTCGATCCAGAAGTGGGCAGAGAATTGTGGCAACGTCTTTATGATGCTGGTGTGGTTCCCTGCGGTCTAGGTGCTAGAGATACCCTGAGGCTAGAAGCAGCAATGGCACTTTACGGGCAAGATATCGATGACAGCACCACCCCCTTAGAAGCCGGTTTGGGATGGCTAGTTCACTTAGATACCAAAGGCGATTTTATTGGTCGTGCAGTTTTGGAACAGCAAAAAGCAGCCGGATTGCAGCGTCGGTTGATAGGTTTACAAATGCCAGGCAGGAATATCGCCCGTCATGGTTACCAAGTATTATCTTCAGGTAAAGTAGTAGGGGAAGTTACCAGCGGTACACTCTCACCTACCCTCGGTTATCCCATTGCCTTAGCTTACGTCCCTTCCCAGCTAGCTGCTGTCGGTCAGCAACTAGAAGTGGAAATTCGCGGTAAAGCTTACCCAACATCTGTGGTTAAAAGACCATTTTATCGTTCAAAAAATCGCGTTACTAATTAATAACTGCTAAGGTTTTTGAGGAATGATGTGTTGTGAGTGAATTAATCTACTAAATACATCGTTGAGAGCCTCCGTGTTTAAAGCTGGAGGGTGAAAACGAACCGCTAGAATCCTTCGTGCTTTAGCTGAAGAAGTGTCAAAGTATGATTAATTACCAAATATGCCTTGGATTAATCTTGAGGCAAATAATTTTTTGATGTGGAGAGGGAAATCATATGTCTTTTGAATATCCTCAGGATCTGAAATACCTGGATACTCATGAATACGTGCGCTTAGAAGGTGAAATTGCTACCATTGGCATTACCGAGTTTGCCGTAGATCAATTAGGTGATGTTGTGTTCTTGGAATTGCCAGAAATTGGTGATGCTATTACCAAGGGAGATACCTTTGGCTCGATTGAATCAGTAAAAGCCGTTGAAGACCTGAATTCGCCAGTTACTGGCACAGTTATCGAACGCAATGATGAATTGATTGAGTCTCCAGAACAAGTCGCAGAAGACCCCTACGGCGAGGCGTGGTTTCTCAAAGTTCGCGTCAATGACCCTGATGAAATAATTGATGCCTTGAGTGCAGATGAATATCGCGCCCAGGTGGAAGGGGAGTAGCAGGGAGTAGGGGATGGGGAAGGGGAAAAGGAGGACAAAGGAGATATAACTAATACATTTTGCCTATTGCCTTCTTACCCAATACCCAATGCCCAATACCTTATATTTATTGCAAAATATTAAATAGTTCCATTGGGAGAGCAATTTGTGGTAAAAGCCCCTATTCTTAAGTTTAGCGATCGCCAAGTGCTGGGTGAAAAGAAGCAAAATTTAAATAATTTTATACAAAGGCATATTGGGCCTAACTCTGATGACATCCAGCAAATGCTTGGGGTCTTAGGTCTTTCTAGCCTTGATACCCTGATCGACAAAACAGTACCTCAGACAATTCGGTTTAAAGGATCACTAAAATTACCAGATGCACAAACTGAGTATGCCGCACTGGGCCAATTAAAAAAAATTGCTGAGAAAAATCAGGTTTTCCGATCCTTCATAGGTATGGGATATTACGATTGCATCACGCCACCTGTGATCCAACGGAATATCCTAGAAAACCCCGGTTGGTATACTGCTTACACCCCCTATCAGCCAGAAATTGCTCAAGGACGCTTGGAAGCGCTGCTTAATTTCCAGACCCTAATTATTGACTTAACAGGTTTGGAAATCGCTAATGCTTCATTACTTGATGAAGCCACAGCAGCAGCAGAAGCAATGAGTTTGAGCTACGGTGTTTGCAAAAATAAAGCAAATGCCTATTTTGTCTCTCGTGATTGCCATCCCCAAACCATTGATGTCCTGCAAACACGGGCTAAACCTCTGGGAATTGAGATTATTATTGGCGATCATCAAAGCTTTGATTTTACTCAGCCGATTTTTGGGGCAATTTTGCAATACCCTGCCAGTGACGGCACTATTTACAACTACCGCGCTTTTATAGAAAAAGCCCATGCTGAGGGTGCATTGGTGACGGTAGCGGCAGACCCTTTAAGCTTAACTTTACTGACACCTCCTGGTGAATTTGGTGCTGATATTGCTATTGGCAGTACTCAGCGCTTCGGGATTCCCTTGGGATTTGGGGGGCCTCATGCAGCATATTTTGCTACGAAAGAAGAGTATAAGCGGCAAGTTCCAGGGCGAATTGTCGGTGTATCAAAAGATGCTCAGGGTAAGCCTGCATTGCGCCTGGCCTTACAAACCCGCGAACAACACATCCGTCGAGAAAAAGCCACAAGTAATATTTGCACTGCACAGGTACTGTTGGCTGTGATGGCGAGTATGTACGCGGTTTATCACGGCCCAGATGGACTCAAGAATATTGCCGAGAATATCCATCAGCTAACTTTAATGTTGGCAGCAGGATTAAAGCGTCTGGGTTACAGCATCAGTTCTGAACCTTTCTTTGATACGTTGCGGATAGAGTTGGGAACACACAACCTAGAAACAATTCTTGAAGGTTGCCAAGCACGAAATGTTAATTTACGAATTTTTGATGAAACTGCCGTTGGTATCTCATTAGATGAGACAACCACAGTAGATGATGTTGTAGAACTTTGGCAGATTTTTGCGGGTTCCGATCCCCTTTATTTCAGTTTTCAAGAAATTGGAGACTTGATTGCAGCACAGCGCCAATCACCATTACAAAACTCAACCTTTGCCCGTACCAGCAGTTACCTCACTCATCCCGTCTTTAACCGCTATCACTCAGAAACCGAGTTACTACGTTATCTGCACAAGCTAGAAACTAAGGACTTGTCTTTAACTACATCGATGATTCCTTTGGGATCTTGCACGATGAAGTTGAATGCTACAGCGGAGATGATACCAGTCACCTGGGAGGAATTTGGCAAGATTCATCCATTTGCGCCTTCATCCCAAACGCTGGGTTATCAAATCTTGTTCCAGCAACTTGAGGCATGGTTAGCGGAAATTACTGGGTTTGCGGGCATTTCCCTACAACCGAATGCTGGTTCTCAAGGTGAATACGCCGGACTTTTGGTGATTCATCAGTATCACGAAAGTCGTGGAGAAGCACACCGCAACGTCTGTTTGATTCCTACCTCAGCACATGGAACCAACCCAGCTAGTGCGGTGATGTGCGGCATGAAGGTTGTAGCAGTTGCTTGTGATTCCCAAGGTAATGTTGACCTCGATGACCTCAAAGCAAAGGCAGAAAAACATAGTCATGAACTCGCTGCCTTGATGGTGACATATCCCTCAACTCATGGTGTCTTCGAGGAAGCAATCCAAGAAATCTGTGCTGTAGTTCATGAACACGGTGGACAGGTTTACATGGATGGGGCGAATATGAACGCCCAAGTCGGGATTTGCCGTCCCGGAGATATTGGCGCAGATGTTTGCCACTTAAACCTACACAAAACCTTCTGTATCCCTCATGGTGGCGGTGGCCCTGGTATGGGGCCAATTGGCGTAGCTTCTCATCTTGTACCATTTCTGCCTGGACATCCTGTTGTCTCCATCAATAAATCAACTCAGCACTCCCACATTGGCGCGGTAGCCGCTGCACCTTGGGGTAGTGCCAGCATCTTGGTAATTTCTTGGATGTACATTGCCATGATGGGTGCAGCTGGTTTGACAGAAGCAACTAAAGTGGCAATCTTGAATGCCAACTATATCGCCAAGCGACTTGAGCAATATTATCCCGTTTTGTATCAAGGGAAAAATGGTCTGGTTGCCCATGAATGCATTTTAGATCTGCGATCGCTCAAAAAATCTGCGGGTATCGAAATTGATGATGTTGCCAAGCGGCTGATAGACTACGGCTTCCACGCGCCAACTGTCTCTTGGCCTGTAGCAGGTACAATCATGGTAGAACCAACAGAAAGCGAATCTAAAGAAGAATTAGATCGTTTCTGTGAAACTTTGATTGCGATTCGCCAAGAAATTGCCGAAATTGAATCAGGTAAGGTGGATGCACAAGATAATGTCTTGAAAAATGCACCCCACACTGCCGAAAGCCTGATCACTGGAGAATGGCATCATCCATATTCTCGTGAACAAGCTGCCTACCCTGCACCTTGGACTCGCGAACATAAATTCTGGCCTGCTGTTGGTCGTATTGATGCTGCTTTTGGTGACAGAAATTTTGTTTGTTCTTGTCTGCCAATGGAGGCTTATTCACAGCAATAGGTATTGCTAAATAATATCTATTTAAATATCACGCAAAGACTTTGTGCTTTTGCGTGATTTTATACCAATTCAAATAATGTTTGCGACACATCAATATATTCTAGAGGTCACGGCAGTGCCCATTGGTGTCAACTTAAGCTCAACGCTTATCCCACATACGTTTTACCCCACCCCTTAATCCCCTCCCCCGAAGTTTGCTCAACGGGGGGGAACCCCCGCACGCAACTTCTCTCCGCAGGCGGGGAGGGGAAGTTTTGGCTTTAGACAAAACTGGGGTGGGGTGACGAGGATCGTAATGGTAGGTGAGTGAATACAAAATCACCTTATAACAAGGGTTTCACATTAAGTTGACACGTATGGACAGTGCCGTGCCCCTACAGTCTGTCGCATTCTTTTTTCAAATTGGTATTATTTATTAGACTGCTTGCAAAAATTAAAATTAAGCTTCGCAAATGTTGGGTTTCCTTACTCAAACTACACCTTATTGTGCTACCGTTTTTTGATCAGGTACTGTGGCTGATTCTAACAGCACGTATATGCAATTATCTTGTAAAGTAACCTTGGCAGTTATGCCTTGAGATTGCATTTGATAACTAATGAGACTTGCGATCGCATCTGCATTGCCTTGTTTGGCGAGGTCAAGTACATTGGTTAACACCATATTTACCGTAAAATATGTCTTCTATATCAACTTATTTAATATCTTTCCCATTTCTAGAATAAAAACGATCAGTTTCAAAATGCTACTGTTTAATTTTTGGAATCATGATCTTGACTAGTAGCTAATGCCGCTAATTCCTCTTGAACAGATAAAGGTTCATACCCTAACGCAAAAGCTTTAGAACTATCTAAAGAAACATCTGCTGGTCTAGGTGCTGCCATTTTTATATCTTGTTGTCGGCAACCTTGAAGTTTAGCACCAGTAATTTGAAATACCTCTACTAGTAGCTGACCAAAATCGTAACGCGAAATTCTTTCTTTACCACCTAAGTGAATCAATCCTTGCACTTTTTCTAACGCTAATAATAGTCCTTTGGCGGCAGTTGTACCGCTTACTGGTGTGCGGAATTCATCTATAAATAAATTTAGTTCTTTCCCTGCTTGTAAGGTTTCAATAAATGGCTGGATAAAGCTTTTAGCAGTGGGTGTAGCTGTACCAAACATTAATGGCATCCGACAGACTGCTGTATTGGGATATCTTTCTAACATACCTGTTTCAGCTTTAACTTTTTGCTCACCATAAATACTTACAGGACAAACTAAATCTGTCTCTTTATAAGGAGCATTTAAGCCATCAAAAACTAAGTCAGTTGATGTAAACGCGCAGGGAATTGCACGGTCGGCACAGAGTCCGGCTATATTGCAAGATGCTGTCACATTAATTTTGTATGATTCTTGGGGATGAGTTTGACAAAAGTTAGGTTGAGAATGAGCAGCAGTATGAATAACTGCTGCGGGATTAATCTGATTAAATATATCTTTTAATTCTTGAAAATCAGTCAAGTTGACTTTTATCGTATTGACGCTAGGTATTTCTAGAGAATGAGAAAAATAAGTACCGTAAACTTCCCATTCTGGCTTTACTATCTGGCAAATATGCCATCCTAAAAAACCACTGGCTCCAGTAATTAATAATCTTTTCATATCTATTTAAAAACGCTCTATTTCTAGATAAACTAGACAATATAGTATCCTGATAGAAGATTTATATTCAATTTTTTAAACATATGAATACAGTAATAGGAGAGCGCTGCCAAACCTACTAATTTCTGTGTGTTTCCTACACCTACGAGTAAGTTTACAAATCAAATAGGAGTGCTAAATTATTGAATCAAGTTTTGAAATCTTTTATCGCTACGTACTTTATTAAAATCTGAATCGGTTTTTGCTAATTTCTGATATCTACCAGGAGCTAGTTTGATTGCCTTATTCAAGTTTATAATTGCTAATTCTACATTGTGCTGTAAAGCATAAGAACAAGCTTTATTGTAATATGCTTCATGCTTATCTGGCTTAATTGCGATCGCTGTATCGTAGGATTTCAATGCTTCAGGATAGCGTTGCAGTTTTGTAAGAGCAATACCTCGGTTAATCCAGGCTTCGTACTTGCTAGGTTTAAGAGCGATCGCTTTATCGTATGCTACTATCGCCTCTTGATAGCTTCGCAAAGATGTTAACGCATTGCCGCGATTATACCAAGTTATATCCTTATCAGGCTTGATGCTAATTGCTTGATCGTAGGATGTAATCGCCTCTTTGTAGCGTTGTAGAGACGTTAAGGCATTGCCTCGGTTAATCCACGCTTCGGCAATTTTAGGTTTAAGAGCGAGCGCTTTATCGTATGCTGCGATCGCATCTTGGTAGCGATGAGCATCTAGCAGGTTATTACCTTGATTTAAGAAATCCTCTGCCTTTTGCGGTGATTTTGCTTTTATTAGAAGCTGGGCAACATTACTTTGCTGTACAACTTGTTTGGTATTTTCTGCCGTTGAATTTGCCCAATCACTACAGCCAAATGTCGAGAAAGTGATAAAGCTAGAGGCAATCAAGCAGCGCCACAAGACCATGCTGTACCTACAGAAATCATAATACGATGCTAAGACTTATTTCTCTTAAAAAATAGTATCAAACTACACTATTTTTATCAATTTTTTCTTTGATTTTTTAAGTTTTGATTTTTGCATAAAGATAATAAAACGATAACATAATAAGCTTTAACAAGGCAAGTAAATTCGTTAGTTTAATATCTATACTCACCAAAAAATGGTCATACTATATTCGCCAACTACCTTAAGAAGTAGATTGCTAAAGGCATATTATGTTTTCAATTTGCAGAAATTTTAGACTTAATAAATTTTGGTTAACAATCAGAAAACAAAAAACTAAAACTATGAGATGAGTGTTTAAAAAAAAGCTGTTGAAGGCAAGCAATGTTAAGTTTCACCTATTTTTATATCAGAGTTGGCAATTTAACACGAGACCTGCCAAATTGTTCTCCAACCAAATAAACTCCTGCTGAGAGAAGTTATTGATTTTCCTTAACGTCATATCCTCCAAAAAGGGGCATACTAATGCTGTTTCCTCGAAAAACAATGATTTTCCCAACTTGAATAGAATTGCCATATTGCCTTAGCCTACCCTCTAGCAGTTAACATAAAACAGCTGTTGAACTGAGTATGCTGGGGCACAATATAAAGAATGACGATTGAATCCAACTCCTCCAATTCACCAACCCCAGATCCCATCTCGGAAGAAGACTCGCAACCAGATGATTTTGATGGTGGGACAGGTGAGCATAATCTAACACCAGACGGGCTGGCTACACAACAAGCCTTAGCTGCGATTGCTGCTTTGCAATCTCCACAAAATACAGCAACTCTGAAACAAGCCCGTTCTTTCTTCAAATCACCAATAATTAATGTAGTTACGGTAAAGCCCAGGGCATTGCTGATTACTTTATTAGCGATCGCCATCACAATCATCGGACTTGCCCTAAATAACTGGCTAATTGGCATTTTTGGCACCTTAGTAACTTTAATTTTGTCTCTGGCGATGCTATTGCCTTGGTTGCAAACTGTAATCAGAGAATGGTTTTCACCCCAAGATAGAACACTGTTAATTGCCTTTGTAGGATTATTAGTAGGCATTATCGGCTTAGTGAAATTTTCCGGTTTGGGCGATCGCTTGTCTGCTTGGGGACTCAAGATTAATTGGGATGCTTCTGGGACATTGGCGGAGTGGTTTGGCGCTTTGGGGCAAATTCTGATCGCCATCATTGCTGTTTACGTGGCTTGGCGACAATACGTTATTTCTAAAGACTTGACAATTCAGCAAAATCTGCTAACAGTCCAACAAAATATTATTACCCAGCAGCAGACAATAGATTCTTATTTCCAAGGCATTTCAGACTTGGTATTAGATGAAGAAGGACTATTAGAAGACTGGCCCCAAGAACGGTCGATTGCAGAAGGACGCACAGCAGCAATTTTGAGCAGTGTCGATGGTAGCGGGAAAGCAAAGATTCTCCGCTTTCTTTCCCGTTCTAAATTACTCACACCCCTCAAACGCGATCGCCGTTTGGGAAGAGCGATTCTCAACGGTGTAGGCGGTTATGCCGAAGATCGCCTCGAAGGTGTGCGTGTCATCGATTTAGGCGTGATGCTAGCTGGCGCCGACCTGGCTGGCACAGATTTGCGTTGGACTGACCTCAGCGAAGCTAATCTTGTCCGCGCCGATCTCAGTGGTTGTGACTTGGTAAAAGCCAACCTTTCCCGCACCATCCTTTATGATGCCAAACTCGGCACCGCCGATCTTAATGGAGTTCGTCTATTTTATGGTGCAGCGGAAAAAGCATCACCCCGCAGCCGCACTGCACCACCAAACTATCAAACTGGTGAACATACTGGTGCTGTGGTTGAAAATGCTGATTTTACCGATGTACAACGTATGTCTGAGTCAGCGCGTTATTACTGCTGTGCTTGGGGCGGGGAAAAAACTAGAGGTACTATTCCTGGTGGCTGTGAAGGTATTCCTAATAAATTGGGGAGATAATCAGGCAGTTGCTATAGTGGGCGTTGCCAGGGAGAACTATATTGGGGTTCTTGGCGGTTCATGAAAATAAAACCTTGTTCACAACTTATATGCGATCGCTATATATTCAATTGCTCGCTGTCAATTGACTAATATGTTTCAAAATTCTGAGGACATGATATAACTCATTGCCACGATTACGGACATCAAAAATATCGGAAGTGGCATAGCGAGGAGGATTACCTTTGAGCAGTTTAATAAACATAAAGCTGCCGCCAGAAGTAATCATGCCAAATACTACATCTTGTAATTGGGGAGCAGCGAGCATATACGCCAAAATTTGGTCAAGTCCTGCCTCTACAGAATAAGCAACCTGTTTTGACTCAATGACTGTTACCCAAAATTTTTGATTCAGTAATAAGAAATCAATTCGTCCTTTGATGATGGTTTGTTTATCTTGTGTTTCAATTTCGATAGATTGTTCTACTTTGATGTGAAAAGGCGGTAAATAAAACTTACCAATAAATAGCAATGGCGATAAAACAATCGTGTTAACTGTATTTTCTAATAACGGTGGATAGTTTCGTAAATTGATGTAACCAGCCTTGATTTGATCTAATAGCTGCTTTTCAATATTTGTCAGTTCTGGTAAGTCCTCTTGCCACTCTCGAAAGAATTCTTCCGTATCAACTAACTCTAGTCCATAAAGCAATATCAATTGCTCAAGTGTGATCTTTTCCGCAGCAAGAGTGTAAACCATAAGTTAAGTTCCCTTGAATCTTAATCACCTTCAGCTTCTGAGTTCTCCGGTATCTTTTTGGCGGAGCGATCGCTTACGATACTCCTATACCAAAATCTTATTTTCTCATTGCCTACTATCATTAAATATAAGTTGTTGAGAATTTATTGTGGCTTAAAACCCTTACTATTTCGATGTTTTCAGACTTAAGGGGAAAAGTCACCTTCAGCTTGGGTAAGGATCTCCACGCCATCTTCAGTTACAGCTAAGGTATGCTCAAATTGAGCCGAAAGTTTGCGATCGCGCGTTAAAGCAGTCCAACCATCGCTGAGAACTTCTACTTCCCAAGTACCTTCGTTGATCATTGGCTCAATTGTAAACACCATTCCCGGCCGCAAACGCTTCCCTTTACCGCGTGTACCGTAGTGAGGAATATCTGGTGCAGTGTGAAAAATATTACTAACGCCGTGTCCAACAAAATCTCGTACCACAGAAAAGCCTTGAGACTCGGCATACTCTTGAATGGCTGCACCAATGTCGCCAATGCGGGCACCTGGTTTAACTTCAGCAATCCCTCGCCGCAGACACTCCTGGGTCACCTCTACCAACTTTTTCGCTTTTGGCGAAGGAGAACCAACCAAAAATGTCTTGGATGTATCGCCGTGGTAGCCATCAACAATCGGCGTTACATCAATATTAATGATGTCACCATCCCTGAGAATTTGTTTGGCATTAGGAATACCGTGACAAACTACCTCATTTACACTAGTGCAAATCGATTTCGGAAAACCCTTGTAGCCGAGAGGTGCGCTTTTTGCTCCATGTGCTTGAGTCCAACGTTCGGCTTCATCATTGAGTTGCAGTGTATTTACCCCTGGCTTTACCATTGATTCTAAATGCTGCAAGAGTTGGGCTGCTAGCCGTCCCGCCTTACGCATCTTGTCTAATTCTCGTTGGGATAAAATAACGATTGTGTCGGTTTTCATAAACTTTTATTTATCTCTTAAATATCTTTCATAAATATAGTTAAGCCTGTTTCAGCGGCTCTTTTGGCAGCTTCAGCAACTTTCAAAGTGTATAAGCTTGCTTCTGGAGTGACATACAAGGGACTGCCATCAAAAATACGATCTAACACCATAGTAGTGTCTTTGGCAAATAAACCCCTGCGAGTACCGACTTCTATCGGTGTTGTTTCCTCAGCTTGCATGAAAAATCCTTGATTGCCATCAAATATTAATCCACCTTTTTCACCATGAACTTCAAACTTGCGTTCTTGCTGCCAGAGGGTTTCGCCTTTGCCATAGACAACTTGTGCTAACAATCCACTAGTAAAGCATAATTGAGTAAGACAGAAGCAGGTTTGATAGTATTCCGGTTCTATTTGCCAAAATCGTTGATGGCAGTTAACTGTAAAGACTTCACCAAACAAATCAGTCAGACGATGTAATCGCGACAGCGCACCCATTAACGGAAACCCGAATAACTCATGGTTGTAAGTCCACTTACGGGGTGCAGGATACCTGGGTGAAATTGTGCTGTAACGGACATAAAAAATATCACCTACTTTTTCTATGTGTTGCTTCAACGCTTGATGCAATCCGCCTAAGATTTCAATGTGTTCGACGTGTAGTAGTTTATTTTGGGCTTTCGCCAAAGCGATGATTTCCTTTGCTTCTTCCACATCTAAAGCCAGGGGATATTCGACAATTACGTGTTTGCCATGTGTAAGTGCAGCACGAGCGATCGCACCATGATCTCGATTAATAGTGGAGATAATCACTAGATCAATATCTTCTCGCTCTACTAGCTGTTGCCAAGAACTTATCGCCTCAGCTTGGTAATCTTTGGCAAAGGCTTGCGTATTTTCAAGTGTATGCCCCGCGATCGCTACTAACTGCGATCGCTCATCATGCAGCAATGCTTCAGTCCGAAACTTTGCCGCATACCCAGTACCAACCAACCCCACCCGCACTTTTGCTGTTTCTAAAGTTGCCTCGGAATTATACATGACAGTTTCTAGTTCTGTTTGTAGGTTTTCTGTGTGGGCAAAGCCAATTGCTTATACTGTACAGCGCTCTGCTAAGGCTATAGATGCCACAAGCGACACTTACTACCCTACACTTTGGGTACTCCCAAGGAGTGCTGGAATCATTCAGCCCAGAACGCCATTACGTACAGAGATTCTTAACTATAGCGGGCGCGGAAATAAACATACCATACCCTGGGGTTTGGCGGGCTTCAAAAGCGAATTGCACAAAAATCTGAAATCACAATGTTTTATTCACTTATTCATGTTTAATGCAATTTTCTATAACTTTTTCAAATAACAGGCTTAATAAACTACCATAAACATAAGTAAAACTTATTAGTATTAAATAACTAAATTTCATTACTAATCGCGACCGATTTCCAGTTACATCCTTTAGTTTTTCTCGTAGTATCAGAATTGAAGCAAATTTGAAACAGCGGCTAATCTCATAAGAGTAGCCGTGGTCTTTGCCTACCTTTGCTTTAGGATAACTTATACTGCCGTTCGCAAAAGAGAGGATTACTGAGATGGCAACTTACAAAGTAACATTAGTCAACGAGGCTGAAGGGCTAAACCAAACAATTGACGTTGAAGATGATACTTATATTCTAGACGCTGCTGAAGAAGCTGGCCTTGACTTACCCTACTCTTGCCGCGCTGGTGCTTGTTCTACCTGTGCAGGTAAACTCGTATCTGGTTCCGTTGACCAATCTGACCAGTCTTTCTTAGACGACGATCAAATCGAAGCTGGATATGTGCTGACTTGCGTTGCCTATCCCACCTCTGATGTGACCATCGAAACTCACAAAGAAGAAGAACTCTACTAAGAATTAGGCACCTCAATCATAAAATCTCTTGCAAGAGTTACTGATGGTGTATAACAGCAAAGCAGCACAGTAAAGGAAAAAATTTTCCTTTACTGTGTGTTCTTTAAAACTAATTTGGCAAAAAGTCTAATTTGACTTGAAAACAGGAACACTGCCAATTGTGTGTTCCTGCTTTATTAGTGAATTTATGTGGTGGTGCTAGTACCATTAATGATTTTCTCAAATTAATATCTTTATAATTCCCCCGTTTCTGTCTTCAAATAGTTCTGGGTCAAGGGTTATTGAGATTCATTATTTCTCCCTTGTCTCTTTTTGCTAAGGCTGAATTTCGTTGCTAAGAATTTTGATTTGAGTCCCAGGATAGTAGAATTGCAGAATTTTTGGACTTGACCAACCTAGCTTCGCTAAATTTTGTGCACCCGTTTGACTCAAGCCAACTCCATGTCCGAATCCCCCACCAATAAAGGCGTATCCCCACAGACTTGATTTTCCTTTGTTGAGGGGTTGGATATAAAATAGCGTGCTGATGGGAGCAGCAAAGGCGCTACGAACTTCATCTTTGTGTAAAGTAAAGACACCAATATCTGTTTTTACAGCTAGTTCAAGAATACGTCCGCTATCAGACCGCTTGAGTACGGCCATAGCTTGAATGGTTTTAAATTTACTGTAAGGACTTTTTTTCACCTGCAAAAATTTTTGCAAGCCCTTAGTAATATCTTCTATGCTGGTTTCTTTCCGCCAACGGAAAAGATCCCAGTCGCTTTCATTAAATCCTTTTTGTAAGCTGATAAACTTCTGAAAGTTATTTTCATCAGCTAAATTTTGTCTAGACAAGTCCCAGATATTAATAGAAGCATCGACTACTGGCTTGAGATAGGGGCGATCCTCACCATTCCAAATATCGCTGAAGGAAGCAGTCACACCGCCATTGGTTGAGGAATAAAGCGCATCTACTAACTGGTTTTGATAAGTTAATACCATGCCTTTGGTTGCCGCGATCGCCCGATCTGTATTGGGAGCAACGCCATTTAGCCCATAATAAACCTGGCAGTGAGTATCAGCACATAGCTGATAGTTATCTACAGCAAATCTACGTACATTTCTTAATACATAGGTGCGGGCGAGAATAGCCTGTGCTTCAACAGATGCCGTAGGTGCATTCGTACCAATTTCGTAAGGTACAACCCCTCGTAAGTAAGTTTCTAATGGCACTTCATTAACTAAAGTATACGTACCATAAGCATTGGGCTGTAAGTTCATCTGACCCGCGTAAAGACGAGCATTCTCTGGTTTGTCGGTTTTATTTACCCGAATCAAGTTTTTGTCAGTGCTAATTTTGACATTATTCCGACTGTAGTGTTTACCATTGATTACCCAACTGACTCGCGGCAATTTTGGCGAAATTTTTGTATCCAGGTATGCCGTATTCTGACTAGAACCTTGTAAGCCCTGCAATAGTAGTCTCCGCAGTAGAGGAGTGTTGTAAACATCTCGTTTTGCCCACACTTGCCAGCGTTCTGGTTGGGCTATTTCTACCTCTATTCCCTGAGAACGCCAATGTTGGGCACTATCCTCGGCAGTTTCAAAGGTACGGTAAGTACCTAAAACTAACACCTCATCAACTGCTGGTTGGGGTAAAGCCTGCATGGCTATTTCCAGCTTCAGGGGGTTCTGAGTGACTAGGGTTTGCTCTCGATTACCTGTCTTAAATCTCAGCTTTAAGCGATCGCCTTTGCTTGGTTCCAATTGCAGCTTGGCTGTGGGTTGTTCCCCAAATCTTTGTACAATCCCAATTTTTAATACCACATCCTTAGTTTTGCTCTCAGGGCCTGATGCAGCAGTTAGTCCTAATAGACAGAATGCCGTCAGTAGAGTCCGGGAAAAATTCCAGTCCGACATTTTTCGAGAAACTTGATTCTGCCCCTGGGCGCGGCGTTGGGGCGGATTCTCCAATTGCTTTGTAGCGTAGTGGTTTTGTCGCATGAGTGCTCCAATGATACCATTAGCAGTTTTGCCCCAAGAGTTGCAAAATAAAGTCATAACGACTATGATTTATATATGGTCAAAAAAGGGAATTAGTTAGGAAACCCTTATGGTTAAAATCCAAGAAATTCCACTCAATCAGATTAAGCGGCCGTTGCCCCGGACAAACGATCCGAATAAAGTACAGGCTTTAATGGAATCGATTGCGGCGATCGGGCAGCAAGAACCGATTGATGTCCTAGAAGTAGAAGGACTGTATTATGGCTTTTCTGGTTGCCATCGGTATGAAGCATGTCAACGTCTAGGTAAAGAAACAATCTTAGCTAGAGTCCGCAAAGCTCCTCGTAGCGTTCTCAAGATGCACTTAGCATGAGTTAATGTCAATAGTTAATGTAAAAAGCAATTACCGACAACAGACAACTAAATAAATAACTGATTAGGAGAAAATTATGCCATCTAAACCAGAAAGTCTAGCGTTGAATATCGGTATTGATGATGCCAGTAGAACTAAAATTGCTGAAGGGCTATCTCGGTTGTTAGCTGATACCTATACGCTGTATCTCAAAACTCATAATTTCCATTGGAATGTGACTGGGCCAATGTTCCAAACTTTGCATTTGATGTTCGAGACGCAGTATACAGAACTAGCTCTAGCAGTTGATTTAATCGCTGAACGAATTAGAGCACTTGGTTATCCAGCACCGGGAACCTATAGCGAATATGCCAAACTGAGTTCAATTTCTGAAACTCCAGGAGTTCCTAAAGCTACGGAAATGATTCGCCTACTAGTGGAAGGGCAAGAGTCCGTAGTCCGAACTGCACGGTCTGTCTTTCCTGTGGTAGACGAGGTAAACGACGAACCTACAGCCGATTTGTTGACTCAACGGATGCAGGTACATGAAAAGACCGCTTGGATGTTGAGAAGTTTGCTGGAAGAATAGAGGAGAGTAGGAAGTGTGGGAAGTGTGGGAGAGGGTGGAGAGAAATGGGACAAGGTAGAAAAAGTAGGGGGTAAAAGAAATAACTATTGCCTTTTGACTCTTGACTATTGACTATTGCTCCTCAAGAGTGCTGAGTACCCAGTACTGAGTTACTCACTTCTTGACTCAGAACTCGCAACTCAGAACTGTTTTGCCCTATGCCCAATTCCCCATGCTCCATGCCCAATCATAATTTCACCCACTTGTTGCAAGACTTAATGCGACAAGTGGGTATTTCAAGTTTTAGAGCGCTGAGTCGTGCTACTGGCGTCTCAGAGCGTCAAATTTTGCGACTCCGGCAGGGAAAGGTAGAGCAGATGAGAGTGGATATACTACTCAAGCTGTCGCAAGTGCTACAGATAAATTTGGATGAATTAGTAGCAACTTTTTCAGGTATGAGTTCTGACGGAGAGATAAAAAAGGCAAAGCTAGAAAAACAGCAGCACTCAGCCCTTAAAATTAATGAGCAAGAATTATTACAAGAAGTTGCGAATTTAAAAACAGAATATGAGCGATCGCGGCTAGCACTAGAACAGCAGCGAGAGGTATTACAACAAGAGTTCCAGCAGACGAGTTTGCAACTTTTAGAGTCGTTGTTATTGCAATGGCCAACAGCAGCGCAGAAAGCCCAGGAAAATCCGCAGCTACCAGCCATTAAAATATTGCCGTTGGTGCAAAAGCCTTTAGAAAAACTATTACAGGGGTGGGGAGTAGAAGCGATCGCACCTGTGGGAGCAGAACTACCCTACGATCCCCAGTGGCACCAATTAATGGAAGGGAATTCACAACCAGGTGACATAGTTAAGGTACGTTACATTGGCTATCGACAAGGAGAAAAGCTATTGTATCGAGCTAAAGTGGGTCCGATTTGAGCAGGGGGAATAGGGTGAGACAAGATCTAGTAATTTCTATCACAGGTGTTAAAAGATCCCTAAGATTTGGGAACTCTATTAACATGAAAGGCTATCTCCCTCAAAGAGTTTCTGATCTAAAAACCCTATAAACAGGAATTTAGGCATGGACAGGACTGACGCAAAACTTTTGTTAACATGTTATTTCTACCTTTGGGACAGTTCCCCTAGCCTGTGGCAAGTTGCTCAAAGCTCCCTTTAACCTTCATAGAAAATACACCAGCCGAACTCAGGCAAATTTCAGGTAGACCAACAAGCAAAAGACATAGAAAAGCGAGTTCTATGTCTTCAGTAGGCATTAAAACTGCTGTAAGCTATTTATCAAACATAGTCAACTTAACTACAGCAGATTTCATCTGGCTAGTATACACAACTTTAGGTACTAGAAAATAAGACTTTTGCTTTAGTAAAGTGTAATTTACGTACCTAAGAAGTGCTATATGTTATTCCATGCCGGATTTCCAGAGCCGATGATGGAAAGTTATTGTGCCCAGCTAAGTTATTTATTAGTTAATAATTGGTAGTTATGGATTCAGATTTTAATGATATACATCATTCATAATCTATAACTCATCAGTCAGGATTAAGAGTTCATAAATTGTCATGACTCTATGATTTCTCAAATGAATAAGGATTGATATATAATACGCCAATATTCAGAAACATCATTTTTGACACATTTTAAGGAATTTTATGTCACAAACAGAAGTACAAGTTATTAAACTGAGTGGAATTATCAACTCCGATACTTCCCATGAATTACGTCAAAGACTCGCTGAATTAATAGAAAAAAGCCCAAGAATCGTTTTAGTTGATTTTAAAGATGTGACGTTTATGGATAGTTCTGGGTTAGGAGCTTTAGTGTTAGCTTTTAAAACCTTGAGGGCGGCAAATAGCAAGCTTGTACTTTGCTCAATTAATGAGCAAGTAAGGATATTATTTGAATTGACTAGTATGGATAAAGTGTTTGAAATATTTTCTAGTCAAGATGATTTTTACCAAACAGTACTCTCTAAGGCTTAATTAATCAAATTTAATTTCAAGAATGGAGACATCATCGTCAAAAGCTTCTTGGGAATTCAAAGCCATTAGGTAGTTTAAGATTTGGTCAAGACGGAAATCAACTTTATTCTGTAAACTTAAAATTAGCTGAATAAAAGCATCTAAGCTCCAAATTATGCCGTCTGATTTAGTGATTTCGTAAGCGCCGTCACTAAAAATATAAAGAGTACTGCATGTTTTAATATTACAAAACCCATCAATATATTTTGCCTCGGGAAACATCCCAACTGGCATACCGGGGGTTCTCAACATTTCAACTTCAGTATTCTTCAAATTTTCACTAGATAATAATATTGCTGGTGGATGTCCGGCACTAGCATAAATTAACTGGCGCTTAACTCTGTTATATACTCCGTACCAGATAGTAAAGTATTTATCATTTTGATAATTAATCTGAAAAGTATCATTCAAAGCTTTCAAGACATCGCTTGGTTGATAGTAATTTAAGCTACCAAGAGCACGCGATCGCAGTAAATTTAACACTGAAATCGAAGGAAGAGTCGCTTTGAGTCCGTGTCCGGCGGTATCTAGTAGGTAAATTGCCAAACAATCGGCATCGAGCCAGTAGTAATCAAAACAATCGCCACCGAGTTGTCGCGAAGGAAGAAATCGGTAATTGATGCTCAAGGGTTCGGTGATAGGAAGAGGTAGAAGTGATCGCACATATTCTGCGGCTTCTGCTAATTCGGCTTCTAGAAGCTGCTTTTGGGTTTGCAAATCTCGGCTTAAAATGTGTAGGCGCAATCCTGCTCTTACCCGTGCTTGCAATTCGTTCTGTTCGATAGGTTTAGAGATAAAATCATCTGCACCAGCATCCAAACCCTTGACGCGATCGGCGACTGAATCCAAAGAAGTTAATAAAATAAAGAAAATTGTAGATAATTTGGGATCTGTTTTAATTAGATGACAGACTTCTAAACCATTTAACCCTGGCATGATCCAATCACAAATAATTAGTGCTGGATGGCAAGCTAGTACCTGAGTAATTCCTTCCTCACCGTTAGTAGCAGTGACTACCTCATAACCTTGTTTTTGTAACATCCTTTTCAGGAGTATTAATATTGAAAGATCGTCATCAATTACTAGAATTTTAAACATAGGGAACGGCGCGGAATACTAGGTAGTAATTGCTATAAATCAGCAATAAAAATATGGTAAGGAGTAGTAATGGGTTAGTAAGCTTGCTGATGCAATCCTACTAACCCATTTCCTGTCTACAGACTTCATTCCTTTGTGATAACCATAAAATATTATGGTGGCGAAAGAGGATTCAGCCACAAGAGCATGGCAGTTTTAAGTTGGTTCAAGTCACGATATGCTTCTTGCTTAAACCATTGCCCAAAAGCATCAAAAGGAGTAAAAGATGCTCCAGTTTGCCATTTAATGTCTTGCCCTAAAGGCGTAGTATGAGTTCCTGGCAAGGTCTGTACCGTCACCATTTCTGGAAAGCGTTCTTGTAAGATTTGGCTTAAAGCCCTGGATTGATCAAGGGTATCATTGCTAAATCTTATCAATAAGTTGCGACGGACATTGTACCGTTCTTGCACCAGCTTGTTGGTTTCCAGTGGAGTAGGGGTAAACTCTATTGCTATAGCAGAATTTAACTGTTCTACTAAAGGAATAGCATCTCTAGCAGCGTAGTTGTTGAAAGATATCAAAATATTACCTGCACGTTCTACGTCAAAGACGCTTCCAATTAGTAAGTGGAGTTTGCAACCCATGCTGTGTCCTAAACCGTACACAGGAAGGTAGAGCTTGCGTAATGCTAAAGAGTCGTGTAGACGCTCTAGAGTGCGCTCAAAGTTTAGCAGTACAGATTTAGCGATCGCGATATGATCCAGCGTATTGACAAAAGGAGTGGCAATCACAACATACCCTTTAGTTGCCAGTTGTTCTAATACCCAACGGTAAGTAAGATGGGGTGCAGTAGCTACGAATGCACCTCCTAGGAAATGGATGATACCGATGGGATTTCGGGGAATAAGTACCCAGTTGCCTCGAATTTCTTTCCAGTCCATGCCGATAGGCGATCGCTTAATTAACACATCTTTATGTTAGACCGAGGATCGCAGTACTGGAGTATTTTATGCAAAAGCTTTCTTCTCCTGCTCTGTTATCTTCCCTTCAGGTGACGCTCATTCCTCGCTACTGCTGACGCTCGAAGACTCGCTACCGCTTCGCTAACGCAGTCGCCTGCGGAGGAGCCACTGCGCCCTTGCGGTTCCCCGACTTGAGACGCCCAGAGCAAGTAGCGCTGTCTCACCTTGTCCCTTTTTCATAGATGAGAATGAAAGTTTTTTCATTGGAACTGCCTTGATGTACTAGTTTTAAGATTGACTCTGCAACCTTTTCATTTCGTGTTGCACATCTAAGGCAATTTGCAATGCTTCATTGAGTATACGTCCATGCTCGGTAGCCTGTTCGGTAACTTGCATTGCTGTTAAAGTGGCTAAATTATTGGCAAAAAATTCGCTATTACTGATAATAAAATTTTTATTTTCTCTCAATATTTTTTCTGTTTTCAAAGCACGTATTAAATCATTTCTAGTAAGTTTAAGAGCTTCAATTACTCTGTGTCGTTCACGAATACTTACACCTGAGTTACCTGCATCTTCTATTTGATCGTTAATATCTATTGCTTTGATAATTGCATTATACCTATCAACATCATTTATGAGAATCCGCAAAGAATTTGTCATATTTGCTTTGAGGATCTTACTGCGTTTTTTCCAAGCTAAATATAAACCTATTTGTATAACTCCCCCAGCCCACAAGCCTAAAACTATCAACACCAGCCAGGAAGGAACTGTTAACCATAGATCAAATAGCTTGAGAATGAAATCAAATATTAGATAGGCAGCAACTAAGAGAGAAAAACTGATAAAAACTACGGTGGCGCCTTCAGTTCCTTTAATTTTTTCTATAACTTGTTTTACAAAAATTCCCAGAGGATTAATAATATTTACGAGTTCATCTTTAACTGGCAGATTAGTCAGGTTTTGTAGATCTTTTGGACTAATCTCCAAGCCTTGTAAATCATCCCGCACAGTTTTCCCCACCTCACCAGAATAGTTATTTAATACAATATAGCAAGCTAATTTCTGGAATGCTAATTCCAGAGGCGTTTTATGGAAAATTTATCAGCTAAACTATTTGTGTGAAACAAATGGTTTAATTTTGTAAGTTAAGATACTCTTTTCTTTAATAATTGGCTATAGCCTAAAAATAGACTATCAATACAGAAAAAAGTCAAAAAATATTATTTAGGCGAACTGCTATTTGTGTATGCCATAAATAATGTTGAAATGTATAATCTATTAGTAATAGTATCGTATTTCTTTATCTATTAAAACTGATACTAACCTCCAATATTGCTAAATATATAGCTCTAGAAGATGACATTTAGCTTGATGTCATAATTAAGCGTGCTCAGTTATTCTCAATCAGAGTACCTGATGTAATCAATGCTTCAACTTATCAGCATCCTTAGTCGTCTTGAGTTGTTTCCAATCAAAGGTATCCCTTGTAAAAGTAACCCATAGCTATAGAGGGCTATTCTTTACCATTGTAGCCAGCCAACCGCCTAGGGGCAATGCTGACTCTTAACTACGCTTCATTAATAGTACGTGCATAAATTGATATCTCAGTTAAGGAGGCATATACTTTTATAAATTAGCTTGTAACTATAATTGTTGAGTCAATATAACAACGACTGCACATTTTCCTAAAAAAAGACTGAAGCAATTTCAAACTGGTAGTGATTTTTCAGCATATTTAAATGTTAATAGTAATATTTATTTTAGTTACTAAATTGATAGCTTCTAGCTTTTACCTTATAGAATAAGATGCGTAAAATTAGCTATTTGTTTCCAAATGCCAAGTGAGCTTTAAGCACTACAATTGATGACTTTCGGAAAATACGCGATGGCTCTGCCAAAGCTTTCAGCTAACGCAATCTAAAATTATTGAGGTTAAGATGATTGATATTGACGTTGCATCTGGCAGCTTGTTTTTATTTGTACTCATGGTATGAATGCGCGTCATCAGTGAAATCAAAAAAACACTAGTACTGCGACCGAGTAAGTCAAAAGTAGTATTGCTTCGTGAAATCACTGGGTTATTGCGTTTCCTGTCTTCAAACAACTAGTAATCAAAAGACCTTTATTCTGGGCTTTTGTACTGTTTTGTAAATGCGAAAGGTGAGACAGGACAAGGAAGAGAAGTTACAAGGAAGATTGCTCAACCCAACTGATGGGATCTTGATTTACGCCGTGCTGTGGTACTAGCAAGACAACTAACGAAATGGTAACCAAAATTAAACATCAAATTCATTTTATCTGGGGCTGGTTACTCAAGAGGATCTACCAATGCTAGTACATATGTAAAGATTAAGGTGAGGACTTAGACGAGTAATACTATGTTAGGAAGTTTACTAGACGGGCGTTATCAAGTCCTCCAAGTCCTCGGAGGAGGAGGATTTGGTCAAACATACATTGCCCAAGACACTCACCGACCAGGTTCCCCCAGGTGTGTTGTCAAGCATCTTAAACCCTTCACTCAAAACCCTGAATTCCTCTCAACCGCCAGACGGTTATTTACTAGCGAGGCAGAAACACTAGAAAAGTTGGGTAACCATGACCAAATTCCTCGCCTTTTAGCTTACTTTGAAGAAAACCAAGAGTTTTTCTTGGTACAAGAGTTCATTCAAGGATATTCTCTGAAGGCGGAATTATTACCAGGTAGACGTTGGACAGAAGAGCAAGTTGTTCAACTACTGCAACAAGTCTTGGGTATCTTGGAATTTGTTCACAGCCACAAAGTTATCCATCGAGATATCAAGCCAGACAATATTATTAGAAGACAACATGACTGCAAGTTAGTATTGATTGACTTTGGAGCAGTCAAGCAAATCCAAACTCAACTAAGAACAGCTATTTCAGGGCATATAGAAACTACGATTGCCATTGGCACCCCTGGCTATATGGCCACAGAACAGGGGCAAGGTAAACCCCGCCCTAACAGTGATATTTATTCTTTAGGCATTATTGGTATCCAAGCATTAACAGGCTTGCATCCTAGACAACTTCAGGAAGATCCCAATACAGGAGAAATTTTTTGGCAACATGAAGCTAATATCAGTCCTTGTTTAGCATCTGTACTGTCTAAGATGGTGCTCTACCATTTTAAAGAACGCTACCAGTCTGCCACAGAGGTATTAGAGGCCTTACAAAGTATTGATATTGATACTGAAATAGACAATCAATTTACTCAGCCCCCATTATCTGTTATTCAGTTACCCCAAGCTACATTACCCCAACAAAATACTACCGGGCAGTCTACAGCTTCTATCCTTAGTCCAGAACAGTACAAGCATTTAGAAAAGATGCTTTTGGAACTAGTAGGGCCTTTAGCACCAACTTTATTAAGAAAAATAGCAACATCAGCAAGTAATTACCAAGATGTAATAGATAATTTGACACAGCATCTTGCTGGGAACCAAAGAACTGAGTTTCAGGAGAAGTCAATGTTAATTTTCCGAGAAACTACTAGTCAACCTGAATCTAAGCCAAATATTGTACCAACGACAGAAACCCCAGCTATTAGTGATAGCTTTGTACGTCGATGTGAGCAAGAATTAGTTAATTTGATTGGTCCAATTGGTACATTCCTAGTTCAAAAAGCAATAAAATCTTTTCCCCAAATTTCTCATCCAGAGCTTGTCAAGCTGTTGTCATCACAAATTCCAGATCCTCAGAAAGCTTTGCAATTTCAGCAACGTCTACTTTCTTAGAGTTGCAAATAATTAAATTTTTACTGACCCTGCTGATTTAGCATATCCATAGCTATTCTTAAACTATACTTCATGCGATTAAAAGCTGCAGCTAATCCACCAATCTCATCTTTATAATCATCATGAAAGTTAGCTTCCATATCTCCTGTACTGACTTGTTGAGCTATTTTTTCTATTCTCTTAATACGCTCAATTACAGTTTTCTTGATTAAAAAGTTAATTAAAATAACTACAATCGCAAAGATAGCAATTAACAGTCCCATGATCAAAATCCAAGTCTTTTGCGCACTATTAAAAACCTCTTCAGAAGGAACGGAGATAATTTGAGCTGCAACAATCTCATTGAATTTCCAGCCGAAACCATTATTTGAGCCATAAGTTGTTAATTGGCTTTTAGGAGCTTGATCTGGGGTGGAATGACAGCGCAGACATTTCTCTTGTGTAACAGCCAAGGGTCGGGCAATATAAAATACTTTTCCTTCAGGAACATCACGAAAATCTGTAATTTCTTGAAGCTTGGAATTGTTACGAAATCGCTCCACAATTTGCGTTTCAAAATTATCAGCTTTATCCCTTAAGTTGGTAGGATTCAGGGTTGCCTCTTTGTAAAGAAAGTTTTTATACTCATCATCCTTGCGCAAATTTTCAAACACTTCTGTCGCTGAGAATGCTGGTATTGTTTCTGGGATAAATACTGGTTCGCTTTCCAACTGAGGTGCTAGTCGGGGATTTACGTTATTTTGTGTATATTTTCGCACTGCGCTCATAGTCTTAATCAGAATCAGTGCTTTGTCCGCTACTTCATTTTGCGCTCTCCGCTGGAGTACACTTGATAATGCAGTACCACTGACTACAATGCTAATGATGAAAACTACGATCAAAAGCAAGTTAAACTTAGTACCAATTTTAAAGTCTTTTAAATTCTTAAGCATAATTCTTGTCTCTAGACAAAACTTTACAGAAAATCGCTAAAATTTAACCTAGCTAATTTTACTTATAGCTGGTTTATAGCAGATAGTTCAAAAGTAAACAAATATTAATTTACTAGTTCGATATTAATCGTCTCTACCATATTTAAGCATAAGATCCAGATTATTTTAGATAAATAAAATTACTAATGTCTTGGAAATTATCTCGTCGTTTTTTTCTGTTACAAATGCTGTTTTGGGCGGGGAATGGTTGCCAACCAAAGTCTCAGTTTGATGGCGAATTAACCATTGGTAGTATCAGCTATGGTGGCGGAGAAGAAATCATTACCCAATACGCGAAATTCAATCGCTATTTAGCTGAAAAAACCAAATCACACATTAGGCTAGAGCCTGCTTTTAATGAAAATAAAGCAATTGAACGACTGGAAGCTCGGGCGTGGGCTTTGGTATTTGCACCACCAGGTTTAGCAGCAATTGCGATCGCACGTTATCAATACGTTCCACTTTTTCCTTTAGTGGGTGTGAGTAATTTGCGCTCAATTTTTGTAGTTCGCAAAGATAGCCCAATTTTGGAATTGAAACAGTTACAAGGTCAAACAGTTGCGTTAGGTCAAGCAGGTTCAGCAACAGGATATTATTTTCCACTCTTCAATCTTTATGGTCTGACAGTAGCTGAGGTAATTTCTGCACCTACACCGAAAACAGTAATGGAATGGGTAGCTGTAGGTAAAGCTACTGCTGGTGCTGTCTCGATCGCCGAATTTAATCTCTACAGTTCCCAGTTACAGCAGACCCAGTTTCGCGTACTCTACACAGATCCACACTATGTCCCACCAGGTGTAGTTTTGATTGGGCCGAATATCGAACGGAACCGTCAAGAGTACATCCGTAAAGTCATGAGTGAGTTTCCTTCAAGTTTAGCCCAAGAAGTAGGGTACATACCCAATGGGAACATACCGGATTATCAATATATGATTTCTGTTGTTGAGCGAGTGAAATTGATTGTTCCTCAACTTCAAACCAAACCTGTGCGGCTATTTGTAACTTGATTCAT
This sequence comes from Nostoc sp. 106C, assembly GCF_002154725.1. Lineage (GTDB taxonomy): Bacteria > Cyanobacteriota > Cyanobacteriia > Cyanobacteriales > Nostocaceae > Aulosira. The sequence continues at coordinate 85,002 of NZ_MTAW01000045.1, forward strand.
AAGTAGACATCATGAATTTTTTTGTCATTTGTCATTTGTCATTGGGTAAGAGTCAAGATTCAGTTGTCTGTGTTGTTCCCCTTGCAAACAGATATAAGCTGGTTCTCTGAGCAATATTCAAATCTTTTGCAGATATTCAGGGGGTACAGCATCGACTAACCAAACACCATTATCCGAACAGTAGAACTGGTAACCTGCTTGATGCATCGCCGCAGCATTCACAGCTAAAACTACGGGTTTTCCATGTCTTGCGCCGACAGTTTGGGCTGTGGCAATATCCAGTGATAAATGGACATGGTGACGCGACATTTTCGCAAGTCCTGTTTGCATAATAGACTCAACAGACTTTTGTCCTGTACCGTGATAAAGCATCTGTGGGGGAATAACTGGTTGCAACTGCAAATCAACTTTTACACTATGTCCTTGGTTAGCACGAATGAGAGTGTCTGTGGAGTCGAAGGAAAAGCGTTGTTTATCACTAGTAGCGACTACTTCCTGTAATTCCTCCAGAGTGATGGGAAATTGGTTATTGGCACAGGCGGCGAGAAGTTCTTGAACATTCACCCAGCCACCAGGAGATAGTTTAATACCAATGCGATCTGGTTGGTGGCGGAGATGTTTGCTCAGGTATTTGCTGATTTTAATTAAGCGATTATCCATATCTTTTACTGCGCTTCGCGTGTCAGTTGTCATTTATTACGATCCTGGGTTTAATTACAAACTACGAATTACGAATTACGAATTAGTAATTATTGTTGACCAAATCTGTTTTCCGATGATGGCTAATGCAAGGCAAATCATCACAATGAGTGTTGCTTTACCACCTGGGACTAATGGTTGATGAATTTTATTGGCGTGTTCCTGTCCTTGTCGTTGTTTCCAAGTCATCAACGCTGGAATGATGCCTCCTAAAACTGAGATACTGAACGTTCCAGCATAATCTAGGGCAGTAAAGAAGATGTTGGGATTTACTACGCCGAAACTCATAGGAGGTAAAAGAATTATCGAATAAAGCGGTAGGCGACTAGAAAATTTTACTTGCGTAACGAAGAAAATCTCTTGGAAGAAATCTAGCAATCCATAGACAAATCCGATGAATGATGTCGCGATCGCAAACTCTGAAAAAATTGAGACTAGCACTCCTAACCATTCTCCCGCGCCACCCGATCGCAGAATTTGCAGAGGATCAAATATAGTTTTACCATCAGCAGTATTTTGAATTATCTCCGGACTGACACTTCCCAAAATCACGGCATTCCACGCCAGAAACATGATCAGGGGAATTACAGAACCAATAAAAATGGACTGGCGAATTTTGCGGGTGTCACCTTCTAGCTGAGTCACCACTACTGGCACAACGTTATGGTAAAACAGCGCTACAGACATCACCGATACGGCACTGCTGACAGCACTCCAATCTTGAAATAAAAATTGTGTAGTCTGAACCTGCCCTCCTGCCAGTAACAATAGTCCGACAAATGACGCTAAGACAATTGCGACAAAAACACTATTGAGTCTTTCGATAAACTTGTCTCGCCCAAAATACATAATGCCGCCAAATAAGAGGGTGAATATTGTTGTACCCATCCATGCAGGTATCGCGTTTTGCACACCTAATAAATTGGCGATCGCAGATCCTAAAATTTCTCCTCCTTGGGCAGTGTATGCTACCAGCAGGGCATAGTGTAAGAACAGGTAAGTACCGCCAGCAATTCGCGCACCCACAAACCCAAGGGTGTTCTCAATCATGGCCAACATCCCCACACTCGGACGCCCTGCCAATCGCATGGTGTTCAAGGTTGCTTCTGCAATCAATAAACCTGAAACTAAAGCGTATAACCAGACAGCAATTAGCAAGACTGTAGATGGGACAACGCCAGATGGCAAAGTTACCGCAGGTAACGCCAGAATTCCCGCACCAACCGTCGTACCTGCAACCAGTGCTGTGCTTCCTAAAACACTGCCAGGTTGATGAGTTAGCTGCTTGCCATCAAATTCCAGCTTAGAAAACAATCGCGTGATTTGTTCTTGATTGGATTTGATTACAGTTTGCATAGGAGTCATGCTAAAGTATGCGCCCAAATGAAAAACATAATGTTAAATTATGTAACCAATATTAGCAAAACCTCTATGTACAGGAATTGCGATCGCAATTCCTGTACAAGCTGATGTTACATAAAACCCCGCACAATTTAACCGCAAACTTCCCCCAAAGACTAAAATCAAACTAAACCTCTTGCCTCAGCGTAGAACAAAGGTTTAAATCAAGTCTCATGACAGTAACTACCTATAAGTGGACAATTGAACGCTATCACCGGGCAGTAGAAGCAGGCATCTTTGATGACCAGTCCATTGAACTATTACGCGGCGACCTCATCGTTATGCCCCCAGAACGAGAACCTCATGCCTACTACAATACTGAAGCAGCCGATTATCTTCGCATACTGCTTGGTGAACGGGCAAAAATCCGCGATGCCAAACCCATAACCCTACCCAACGACTCTGAACCTGCCCCAGATATCGCAATTGTCAAACCTTTAGGGGAAATCTACCTAAAGCACCATCCCTATGCTGAAGATATCTTCTTTGTGATCGAATTCTCCAAGTCCACCCTGAGCAAAGACTTAGGTGAAAAAAAAGATATCTACGCAGAAGCAGGTATTGCTGAATATTGGGTTGTTAACCTGAAGTTTTTGCAGTTGCAAGTATTTAAGGACTTAAAAAATGGGCAATATACAACTGAATTGATACTAACCACAGGTACTATTGCCCCCGTAGCCTTTCCTGATGTAACCGTCCAAGTTCAGCGCATCATAGGTTTCTGAAAAAAATACCAGGAACAAGCACAAAGAAAGCTTTTGTATAAAATAGACTTTTTGTATAAGTCGATGTTTGGAAAATCAAACCACAGATAAACACCGATACTTATCTATGGTTTTTTATTTTGATTCGGATTTTTGCAAGAAGTCTAAATATAAACTTCAGCCTAGAGAAAATAATTTACCAACTTGTGCTAAATCTACATTTCCACCACTAACGATCACACCAATCCTCGCTACTGGTGCTATCACCACATTGTCTAATAAAGCGGCGGCGGCTATTACTCCTGTAGGTTCAACAACAATTTTTAGGCGTTCCCATAAGAAAAACATGGTGCGTAGAATTGCTGACTCTGATACTGTCACCATATCATCAACATAATGCAGTACTAAAGGGAAGGTAATTTTCCCCAGGCTGGGAGTACGAGCGCCATCGGCAATCGTATTAGGATTGTGGACAGTTTGTAGATTTTTGCTGTGAAAAGAACGGGTAGCATCGTCGGCTAGTTCTGGTTCAACGCCAATCACCCGACAGTTTGGTAAAAGGGCTTTAGTTGCGATCGCACAACCAGAAATTAATCCGCCACCACCACAAGGAACTAACAAAAAGTCGAGTTCGCCAACTTCTTCGATGAGTTCTAAAGCGGCTGTACCTTGTCCAGCTACTACATGGGGATGATCGTAAGGCGGAATCAGTGTCAGGCTGCGATCGCTTGCTAAAGTTTGGGCTAGTTGTTCTCGGTTTGTCGTCTGTCGGTTATATAGAATTATCTCAGCGCCATAACTGCGAGTAGCCGTTTGCTTGACTGCGGGCGCATCATCAGGCATGACAATAGTTGTAGAGATATTTAGTAATTGTCCAGCTAGAGCGATCGCTTGGGCATGATTCCCCGATGAATAGGTGAGAACGCCTTTTTGTTTTTGTGCTTCAGGTAGTTGTGCCAATGCATTGTAAGCGCCTCTAAACTTGAACGCCCCTGTGCGTTGAAAATTTTCGCATTTAAAAAACACTTGGCTATGAGTCAGTTCATTAACTGTTCTAGAAGTTAGCACAGGTGTCTGGTGAGCAATACCCAACAGTCGTTTTTGGGCTGCTTGTATGTCAGTTATATTGACAGATTTATTGTCTAGCATTGATATCAGTATTTAAGATTATGCTGCTTATTTTTAACCGAAAAAGTATTCATACCAAATACCCACTAACTGGTCGGCAATTTCTATCTACAATGCAATACAGTTCAGTTAAGAAAATTTATTGACAACAAACCTCACAAATAATTAAGTAGGTCAACTTTGAAAAACGTAAAATAGATTTCTTGCGATTACTTCGCTACACTGCGTTTCGCTCGTAATGACATTTGATGTTTAATTATGTTGAGCTACTTACTAAACAAAAAACCGAACAATTATTTTGGAGGGGGCTTGGGGGACGCAACCGTCCCCCAATCGGGGGTTTGGGGGATTCTCCCCCAAATCTTGGTTTTTGTCCGACAGATGAGAAGTCTTATCACCTTAACTGAACCGTATTGATCTACAATGCACAATTTAGTTAGAAATAATTATAGTTTTTTGTATTAACCATGAGTTTCTTGCTTGTTAAGAAGTTGAATTTCTGCTTTGAGATTAGCTCTAGCAGATTCTTCAGCCATCTCGAACATCAAAGGTGTAAAATAAATGCGTTGCCGCTGCAAAAATCGCTCTAAAATTTGCTGACGACCTGCAATATATTTTGCTTTTGGCACCCAGGCATATTCTTGGCGAATTGCATTAGCATATTCCTGATACTGAATTGGGTGAACAGCCAAAATTGCTAAATCTGCATCAAGTAGTACTTGGCTATTAAAATCATCCGCAGCAGATTGATGCTGTTTTGTATTTAGAATTAGACGGTTAACAGTAACAATATTATTAAGTGGAATTTTTAAATTACTCAACAACTCATAAGCATATTCCGCGCTTTTTTCTTCGTTATCTTGAGCTTGAGTGTCATAAACTATATCATGAAGCCAAGCCGCAAGTTGCACAGAAATTAAGTCTTGGGTATAACCTTCTAAAACCTCAATTGTGCTAAGAACGTGGTGTATATGTTTTAGTGTGTGGTAGTAACGACCAAGGCTAGAATAAGCTTCAACCAGGTGATTAAAGGCCCGATCGGCAGCTAATTGATCAATGCTAAAAGATTGGAGTGTTTGTTGCCAGCGCCATAATAAGATATCGATGAGGTTTTGTGTAGGCATTTCTTATCTTTCAGCTTGTAAGGCAAAATTCCATTTTAAGCATTATTCGTTAGTACTATGCTTGTGAAAATTTTATAACTGAGCTAATCTCCTGTGCTGCGATATCTGTCTGATCAAGTTTAGAATATATCAGCATATTGCTGAAGCGATCGCTTAAACTGGCAATCGTGCCACCGAATTCACAATCAAAATCCAAAATACTTTGTGCATCAGCGGCTTTACCTGCATCACATACTCGTCTGATTAAATTTTCTGTTGCTGATGCAAGCTCATCTATAAAGCTCAATAGCTCTAATGTAATGCAGACTAAAAGCTTTAATTACTTCAGTGTTGTCTTGCTCTAAATCCTGAAATAACTGGTCAAAATAAGGTAATTATACTGTGTAGTCGTCAATCATATAATTTTGCTAAAAATATCACCAATTTTTACCATCATTGGATATCCTATCTCTCTACCGTTTCTGTAGGCAGCTTTTCGTCAGGGATTGTGAATTTTGAACTCTTAAAATATGGTGGCAGCAAAATGAAAGAGTCAAAATAGAAGACAGAGGCTGGCGTTCCCCACAGGGGTTGCCGTAGGCATCGCAGTCTTACCTGGAATTAGGAGTTTACTATCAGTGGTATTACAAGTACAAACAAGCACCTACGAAGCTAAAACTCAAGAAATTGCTAAACAACTTCTAGAAGTAACCCAAGAAAATCGCTCATTTTTTGCTTCTCTACGCGATCAAATGCGCTGGGATGATAAATTACTAGCTTGGGCGATGAGCAATCCTGGATTACGGGTGCAATTATTTCGCTTTATCGATACACTACCCGCTTTACGCAGTAAATCAGAAATTGCCGCACATTTACAAGAATATCTCGGGGATGAATCTGTAGAATTACCCGCGACTTTGAAGGGAATGCTCAACTTTGCTAACCCTGATTCTATGCCGGGACAAGTGGCAGCCACAACCGTGGCGACAGCAGTTGAAACTCTTGCTCATAAATATATTTCTGGGGAAAATATTACACAAGTCATCAAAACAGTTGAACGCCTACGTAAGGAAAAAATGGCTTTCACCATTGACTTACTTGGTGAGGCGGTAATTACAGAAGCAGAAGCACAATCTTACTTAGAACGCTATTTAGAATTAATGCAGCAATTGGTTGCAGCATCTAAGAATTGGAAAGCTATCCCTGCGATTGACGAAGCAGATGGCGAACAGCTACCAAAAGTGCAAGTTTCTGTGAAATTAACGGCGTTTTATTCCCAATTTGACCCATTAGATGCTCAGGGTAGTGAGGAAAGAGTTAGCGATCGCATTCGTACTTTGTTGCGTCATGCTCAACAATTAAGCGCAGCTGTGCATTTTGATATGGAACAGTATGCCTATAAAGACATAACTTTGAATATCCTTAAAAAATTATTAACTGAAGACGAATTTAGACAACGTACAGACATTGGGATCACAATTCAAGCATATCTGCGAGATAGTGAGCAAGATGCCAAAGATGTAATTTCTTGGTTGAAGCAACGTGGTTATCCTTTAACAATCCGCTTAGTCAAAGGCGCATATTGGGATCAGGAAACTATCAAAGCAGCGCAGAAACATTGGCCGCAGCCTGTTTACAACGACAAAGCAGCCAGCGATGCCAACTTTGAAACTATAACTCAATTATTGCTAGAGAATCATCAATATGTGTATGCTGCCATTGGTAGCCATAACGTGCGATCGCAAGCTAAGGCGATAGCTATTGCAGAAAGCTTAAAAGTTCCTCGCCGTCGGTTTGAAATGCAAGTTCTCTACGGTATGGGCGATAAACTGGCGAAAGCGTTGGTGGATAGGGGTTACCGAGTGCGGGTTTACTGTCCCTACGGTGAATTATTGCCGGGAATGGCTTATTTAATTCGTCGCTTGTTGGAAAATACGGCTAATAGTTCGTTTTTACGACAGAATTTGGAGAATAGGCCAATTGAGGAATTGTTAGCGCCGCCGGTTGTGGAATTATCTCACGCAGAGGCGCAGAGGCGCAGAGAGGAAAATAGAGGTTTTGTGGGTGTGGCGGATACGGATTATGCGGAGGAGGAAGAGAGAAGGAAATCTCATCAAGCTTTTCAATCTGTTCATCAACAACTGGGGAGGACTTATTTACCGCTGATTAATGGTGAGTATGTGAATACCCAAGAGGTGATTGATTCTCTCAATCCTTCTAATTTCAGTCAGGTAATTGGTAAGGTTGGACTCATCAGTGTTGAACAAGCTGAACAAGCGATGAAAGTGGCGAAGGCGGCTTTTCCAGCTTGGCGGAAAACACCAGTTAAACAACGCGCTGACATTTTGCGGAAAGCTGGGGATTTGATGGAACAACGCCGCGCTGAACTGTCGGCTTGGATAGTGTTGGAAGTTGGAAAGCCAGTTAAGGAAGCAGATGCAGAAGTTTCTGAGGCGATAGACTTCTGTCGCTACTACGCTGATGAAATGGAACGGCTAGATAAAGGTGTAAATTACGATGTTGCTGGAGAGACAAACCGTTATATTTACCAGCCGCGAGGTATTGCTGTCGTCATTTCTCCTTGGAATTTTCCTTTGGCGATCGCTTGTGGTATGACTGTTGCAGCGTTGGTTACTGGTAATTGTACTCTCCTCAAACCTGCGGAAACGTCCTCTGTAATTACAGCAAAACTCACAGAAATTCTGGTAGAGGCTGGTATTCCTAAAGGTGTCTTCCAATATGTACCTGGTAAAGGTTCCCAAGTTGGTGCTTACTTAGTAAGTCATCCTGATACTCATGTGATTGCTTTTACTGGCTCTCAGGAAGTAGGTTGTAAGATTTACGCAGAAGCATCTACACTGAAACCTTTACAAAGGCACATGAAGCGAGTAATTGCAGAGATGGGTGGTAAGAATGCCATCATCGTAGATGAAAGTTCTGATTTAGACCAAGCAGTTGTGGGAGTAGTGCAGTCAGCATTTGGTTACAGCGGACAAAAATGTTCTGCTTGTTCCAGGGTAATTGTGCTGCAATCGATTTATGATACCTTTGTGGAACGCTTGGTAGAAGCCACAAAATCCTTGAACATTGGAGAAGCAGAGTTACCTAGCACCCAAGTCGGCCCGGTAATTGATGCCAATGCCCGCGATCGCATTCGTGAGTATATTGAAAAAGGTAAAGCAGAAGCACAATTAGCGCTAGAGTTACCAGCACCAGAACAAGGATATTTTATCGGCCCAGTCATTTTTAGCGAAGTACCATCGAATGCCATAATTGCCCAACAAGAAATTTTTGGCCCTGTACTGGCGGTAATTCCAGTGAAGGATTTTGAGGAAGCATTAGCAGTCGCTAACGGTACTAACTTCGCTTTAACTGGGGGACTTTACTCAAGAACACCATCCCACATCCAGCAAGCACAACAAGAATTTGAAGTTGGGAATTTGTACATTAACCGTACAATTACAGGTGCGATCGTTGCACGTCAACCATTTGGTGGATTCAATCTTTCTGGCGTTGGTTCTAAAGCAGGAGGCCCTGATTACCTGCTTCAATTCCTAGAACCGCGCACGATCACAGAAAATATTCAGCGCCAAGGTTTTGCACCAATTGAAGGTGCAGATTAAAGTATACAAAGTAGGGTGGGCATTGCCCACCTTAATTTGACATTGAACCGCAGAGAATGCAGAAAAATTGTGAGCAGAGATTTAATCATTAAAATCGTTGAGCTTCCTGAAGAATTTGCTGCGATTAAAGCAATTAGAATAGCCGTTTTTCAGAAAGAACAAGGAGTAGCTACAGCTTTAGAATTTGATGGCAAAGATGAAATATGTCAACATTTAATTGCTTATTTAAAACAAGAAGCTGTCGGTACTGCCAGAATTAGATATTTAGATAATAAAACTGCAAAAGTAGAAAGACTTGCTGTCTTGTCTACGGCTAGAGGAAACGGAATAGGTCAGCAAATTATGGAAAAAGCACTGGAAGTTATAGCCTCCAAAAATATTCCAGAAGTTGTAATTCATGCCCAAGAATATATAAAAGCTTTATACAAAAAAATGGGTTTCGTACAAGAAGGAGAAATCTTTATAGAAGCAGGTATTGCTCATATAAAAATGAAGAAGATATTGCTCTGATATCTCTACAAAAATCAAAATAGAGGCTCTTAAACTGAACTTCCCCCTTTGACAAAATTCGTGTGCAATGCATAGCAAGGGTTGCGAGA
>NZ_MTAW01000078.1 GCF_002154725.1 Nostoc sp. 106C
AAGGATGCTGCTGGCGAATTAGGGGTCTAACCCATACTAGGTTAGACCCCCGATAACTGAAGAGAATTTTGAGTCAGAAAATACAACTTTGTGAGTATTTTCTGACTTCTAGATATGACACTGCATCCAAAAAATCATTGGCAGATACCAGAGCAAACGGCACAGATAGCGCGTGCGTCATTCCCGAAGGGTAACGAGTTCATGAAAATGTATGATGAACTGGGAACTTTATATACTGACACAGACTTTGCGACCTTATTTCCAAAAAGAAGTGGACAATCAGCAATCTCACCAGCCAAATTAGCACTAACAACAGTCATGCAGTTTGCCCTGGGATTAACAGACAGACAAGCAGCAGATGCAGTGCGTGCCAGAATTGATTGGAAGTATGCACTTGGGCTAGATTTAACCGATAGTGGATTTGACTCAACGGTACTAGGGGAATTTCGTCATCGATTATGTGAGTACGAATTATCAAATCAACTATTAGATGTAATGTTATTACGTTTTACAGAAAAAAAGCTGATAAAACATCGAGGTAAGCAACGTACAGATTCAACTCACGTATTAGCAGCAATCCGTCAAGTCAACCGTTTGGAATTAGTAGGAGAAGCCTTAAGAGCAGCACTCAATGAAATAGCTGACGAAGCGCCACAATGGTTAAAAAGGATTGTCAGCGAAAACTGGTTTGATAATTATAGTTGGCGATTTGATAATTACCGCTTACCCAAAGATAAAAGTGAGCGCGAACAATTAGGACTAAAAATTGGATTTGATGGACATTATCTTCTCCAGAAAATTTGGTTTAGTGAAATAACACCGTGTGATTTGCGTCAACTAGAAACTGTGGAAACATTAAGAAAAATTTGGATTCAACAGTATACATTTGACAAATCTGGTTTAGTTTGGCGAAAACCAGACTCTTCAGGATTACCCCCAAACTCAATTTGTATTGAATCACCTTATGATATTGATGCCCGTAATAGTACGAAGAGGGATACAAATTGGACAGGATATAAAGTACATCTAACAGAAACTTGTGATGATAAAACTCCAAATTTAATTACAAATGTAGAAACAACACTAGCGACCACGCCAGACGGGGAAGTCACCAGCGTTGTTCATCATAAGCTCAAATCAAACGACATACTACCATCGGAGCATTATGTAGACGCAGCTTATGTAGATTCATATCATTTAGTTGAAAGTAATCTCTTGCATCAAGTTTCGGTCATGGGGTCAGTGGCATTAGATAATAGTTGGCAAGCTAAATTAAAAACAGGTTTTGATGTTGCTGCGTTTGTAATTGATTGGGACAAACAAGTTGTTAAATGCCCGCAAGGAAATTTGAGTCGTCTATGGCGAAAAACTCGTGACTGCAATCAAAATCCACTAATTGAAGTTGTATTTGACCGCAAGATATGTGAAAAATGTCCGGTGAGGAATAATTGTACTTCTGCTCAAATGGCTCCGAGAAAATTAAAGTTGCGACCACGTGAAGAATATGATGCACTTCAAAAACGTCGCCGCGAACAAGTCTCTCCAGAATTTCAACAAAAATATCAACGTCGAGCCGGGATTGAGGGTACTATTTCTCAAGCTGTGTGTAAATTTAATTTACGACAAGCGCGATATTGTGGCTTAGTAAAAACCCATTTACAACATGTTGCTACTGCTTGTGCAATCAATTTAAGTCGCTTTTTTACATGGTCAAAGCAGGTAAATAAAGCTCAAACTCGTAATAGCTTATTCGCTCGATTACGTGTTTATTAGTCTTGATTAAGTAGCTCAATTTAATCACAACAAATGTCCAGATACAGTTCGGTTGTAATTTGGTCGCACATTTTTGTGACTAAAAAAGTGCAGTGTCACCCCCGCACTTTAAAGAAATTACCACCAGAAATATCAAGGAATTCTAAAACTGCTTAGCTTGAGGGGTCTTACCCTCAATTCGCCAGCAGTATCCTT
>NZ_MTAW01000084.1 GCF_002154725.1 Nostoc sp. 106C
TTGACGCTTACACCCAACAAATTTGGGCAAAATCTTCTTAAGTTGACACCAATGGTGGAAGCCGTGCCCCTACAGTAAAATTTATATTTAGTTGTGTGATTAATATTTATTAATTTTTTCGTTCTCATCTGACCCGAAATCGGAATTTTTTGCTCTGTATATAAAGCATATGGTCAGAATTATTTTTATATGAAATTAGATTTAACTAAATTTTATCAAGCGTGCGATCCCAGCAAAACCCTTGTGGTGGGGAATGCTGAGGATCGGCAATACTATATTGATTTCTCCTCGGTGCGCGGTGGCAAAATTATTGCAGAGTTAGAAAGAGCGATCGCAATTTACTCACCAGATAAGCCAACCTGCCAACTGTTTACAGGTCATGTCGGCTGCGGTAAGTCCACAGAATTGCTGAGACTGAAAGCCGAGTTAGAGCAGGAAGGGTTTCATGTAGTGTATTTCAACTCTAGCCATGATATGGACATGGCAGATGTTGATATTACAGATATTTTATTAGCGATCGCCCGTGAGGTAACTGAAAGCCTAGAAGCGATTAAAATCAAACTGAACTCAGGATATTTTGTAAATTTGTTTCGAGAAATTGCCGAGATTTTACAAACACCAATTGATGTCACTGATGTCCAGTTTTCTATTCCTGGTAATATTGCTAAAGTTACAGCTAAAACTAAAGATAGTCCTAGGCTTCGCAGTCAGTTAAGATACTTTCTAGAGCCACAAACAAATCGGCTTTTAGATGCAATTAACCAGGAAGTTCTTGAACCTGCCATCAAAGAACTTAAGTGGCAAAATAAAAAAGGATTAGTAGTAATTGTTGATAATTTAGAAAAGCTACATAATTCTACGAAACCCTCAGGGTCTAGTCAGGCAGAATATTTATTTGTAGACCGGGGCGAACAGTTAAAGCAATTAAATTGTCACCTAGTTTATACAATTCCCCTGGTCTTGATTTTTTCTAACGTCTTAGGAAGGCTAACAGATAAATTTGGCGTAGATCCGAAAGTTTTGCCGATGGTTCCCGTACAGCTAAAAGATAATTCGGAATTTTTCCAAGGTATCGCTCTGCTGCAACAGTTGGTGATGGCGAGAGCTTTTCCTGGTGTTAGTTGGGAAATCAGCCGCGATTTAATTACCCAGGTTTTTGATAGTCCTGAAACTTTAGAACACCTGTGCAGAGTTAGTGGTGGTCATGTGCGAACTTTGCTGATGCTGCTGCAAACTTGTCTTCAGAAAACAGATAATTTACCTATCTCCTGTGACTGCTTGGCAAGTGTGATTAAGCAACGTTGTAATACGCTAAAAAATACAATTAGCGATGATGAATGGGACTTATTGCATCAAGTAGTTCAAGAGAAAAGCTTAAAAGGAGATAAAAGATATCAAAGTTTAATCCACAGTATGTTTGTCTTTGAATATCGCTATCAAGATGATTTGTGGTTTGATATAAATCCAATTTTGGCAGAAGCAGAAGAGTTGCAGTGATGACTAATTCACACCAAATAGAAAATTTCGCTGCCGATAACGAGCGTTCATTGCAGGCGCTAGTGCGAGCGATCGCTCTTTCTCAAGGACAATTCTCGCTAATTTTTTTACGTTGTAACTACGCAGTTTTACGTAAGCGCATAGTGCAACGTCTGCGGGAACTAGCAACTGTCGAGATTCGAGAGTTAGTTCTACCTGAGTCTGTCAAAACTCTCTACACCAGCATTCAGGCAGAAATTGCTTGCGAGCAGCCACAAGCATTGATGGTATTTGGTCTAGATTCAGTTAGCGATATTGATACTGTACTAACTTCTACCAATCAAGTTAGGGAGGAATTTAGCAAGAATTTTCCCTTTCCCTTATTGTTGTGGGTTAACGATCGCATATTGCAAAAGCTGATTCGCCTGACGCCAGATTTCGAGAGTTGGGCGACAACAATTGAATTTGAACTAACTAGCGATGAATTACTTCAGTTCTTACAACAAACAGCAAATGATGTAATTGCTAAAGTTATAGAAGTAGGTGCAGACACATTTGTAGACAATGCAGCCCTAAATTTAGGGATTGGTTCATCTCGTCGCTTTGAGTTGGAGTCAGCCTGCAAAAATTTAAAACGTCGTGGTGTCAGTTTGCAGCCAGAGTTAGAAGCCAGTCTAGAGTTTGTTTTGGGACGAGATGCTTGTAACTCAATGGAACAATCTCTAGAACACTATAAAAGAAGTTTAGCTTTTTGGGAAAAATCTAGTCGCCCAGAATGGCAAGGGTGTTTGCTATTTTGCTTGGGTCTTTGGTGGCTGACATACGCCGTGCTACACCGTTCCCAATACGAGCAATACTGTACTATATCCAAAGACTATTATCAGCAATCAATTAAAGTATTCCAAAAGGCTAACCGTCCCGATCTAGAAGCAAAGTTTATCAATGCTTTAGGCTTCGTTTTACAAAAATTAAGCCAGTGGGATGAGTTGGAAGATATTGCTAAAAGAGCGCAAGATTTACATCAACGCTATTTTAATCCCATCCGCCTTGCTTATACTTATGGTTTGTTAGCCGAGGTTGCACTAGCGAAATCAGCTTGGCAGCAAGCACAGCAATATACTGAAAAAGCACAGCACATTCTAGCAAATGCCGCAGAGCCAGCCCTGAATTATTGTTATTTAGAGCAGAGTACAAGTTTAGCTCAGGCTTGGCAATCTCATGGCGGTTGGTATTTATTATTATTGGCTCAAGCACAACAGCATCTCGGTCAAATTTCTGAAGCAATTAAAAACCTAGAAACTGCGAGAGCCGAAAGTAAATCTGAGTATAATCCACCAGTTTACATTCGGATTTTAGAAGAATTGCGATCGCTTTATTTTACACAAGGTCAATATCTCAAAGCTTTTCAAATCAAACAAGAAAAACGTCAGATTGAACATCAGTATGGTTTCCGCGCCTTCATCGGTGCAGATCAACTACCACTAAAGCAACAGGTAATTAACTCGGCACTGCTACCATCTACCCAGTTAACAAATAACTTAGAAATTGGTACTTCGGCTCGTCGTCAGCAAGAAGTTAATTACTTAATTAAAGAAAGAATTTCCCGGAGTGATCGCAAACTGATAGTAATTCACGGTCAATCAGGGGTGGGTAAGAGTTCGATGGTAAATAAAGAGTTATTACCAGCCCTAGAAGATCCGATTAGTCAATATAAAACTTTGCCTGTAGTGCAGAAGTTTTATACAAATTGGGTAAAAGAACTAAGTAGTGCTTTAGCCGATGCTTTAGAAAAGAAAGGCATGAGCTTACCTGCAACTCTCAATTCAGTCGAAGATATTATTACCGAATTGCGAGACCATAAAAATCGCAATTTACTCACAGTTTTAATTTTCGATCAATTTGAAGAGTTTTTCTTTGTTTGTACCGAACCAGCTCAAAGACGACCATTTTATGAATTTTTGCATACTTCTTTGAATATTCCCTGTGTAAAAATCATTTTGTTACTACGGGAAGATTATTTACATTATTTGTTAGAGTGGGAGCGTCTGACCAATCTAGATATCATTAATAATGATATTCTGAGTAAAAATATTCGCTATTCTTTAAAAGAGTTTTCGCCAGAAGATGCCAAATTAAATATCGAGAGTTTAACGGCGCGATCGCATTGTCACTTTGAGCCTGCGCTAATTGATGCCTTAGTACGAGATTTAGCTGGAGATTTAGGAGTTGTGCGTCCCATCGAATTACAGATTGTCGGAGCGCAACTTGAAGAAGACAACATAACCACCCTCAAACAATATCAACAACTTGGTTCTAATTCCAAAGCAAAACTGGTTGAGCGTTATTTAGAACAAGTTATCCAAGACTGCGGTCTAGAAAATAAAAGAATTGCGCAACTCATTTTGTTTCTATTAACAGATGAAAACGGCACCCGCCCCCTTAAAACTCGTGCTGAGTTAATAGAAAAGATAGACACAGCTGGTTTGCAACTAAAAGCCGAGCAATTAGATTTAGTTTTAGAAATTTTAGTGGGTGCAGGTTTTGTATTTCGCGTCCGAGAACAACCTGCCGATCGCTATCATCTAGTTCATGATTATTTAGTCACGTTTATTCGCCAACAACAAGAACCTGAACTATTAGAAGAACTGAAGCTGACTAAGTTTCAAGAAAAACAAGAACGCAAGCGAGCAGAGATAGCAGAAATTGAAGCTTTGAGTGCCCTTTCTCAAGCATTGCTGCTATCGCACGACCAGCTGGAAGCATTAGTCGCGGCTGTTCAAGCCGGGAGAAAATTACAAGAGATACATGCACTAGTAGATATCAAGCTCAAGCAAAAGACGGTAGCTAATTTACAACAGGCAGTTTACGGAATTCAAGAGTGCAATCGCTTGCAAGGGCACACAGCTAGAATTTTGAGCGTGAGTTTTAGTCCCGATGGTCAAACGATCGCCTCTGCCAGCGAGGACAGTACAATTAAACTCTGGCAACGTGATGGTACTTTAGTTAAAACTCTGCAAGGGCATAGTCTTGGTGTTAATAGTCTGAGTTTCAGTCCTGATGGGCAAATGTTAGCTTCAGCAAGTACGGACAAAACAGTGAAACTTTGGCGGCTTAAAGATACACAATTGCTAAGTACCTTTACAGGGCATACAGACTGGGTTTTGAGCGTGAGTTTTAGTCCCGATGGTCAAACGATCGCTTCTGCTAGCGATGATGACACAGTCAAACTGTGGAATCTGAACGGTACAGAAGTGCGAACCTTACTAGGGCATAGTGCTAGAGTCAGGAGCGTCAGTTTCAGCCCTGATGGTAAGATCGTTGCCTCCGCCAGTGATGATTGTACAGTCAAGCTGTGGAATCTCAACGGCACAGTCATCCAGACCTTACTCGGACATAGTGCTAGGGTAAGGAGCGTATGTTTTAGTCCCGATGGCAAAATAATTGCTTCCGCCAGTGATGACAAGACGGTTAAACTCTGGAACCTCAACGGCACAGAAGCGCAAACCATACTCGGACATACCGATAGGGTAAGAAGCGTAAGTTTTAGTCCCGATGGGCAAACGATCGCTTCCGCCAGTGATGATAGTAAAGTTAAACTCTGGAGCCTTGATGGCATTTTACTCAAAACTTTAAAGGGACATCGCGCTAGAAGCAGGAGCATCAGTTTTAGTCCAGATGCAGAGTTACTTGCCTCAGCGAGTGATGATAGTACAGTTAAACTTTGGAGTCTTGAGGGTATAGAAAAGCCAACTCATCAAGGTCATAGAGCTAGAGTCAGTTGGGTGAGCTTCAGTTCCGATGGGCAGTTGCTAGCTTCCGCCAGCGAGGACAAAACAGTAAGATTATGGAATAGTGAGGGCAAAAGAATACAAACATTTCGCGGGCATACTGACTGGGTAAGGAGCGTGAGTTTCAGCCCTAATGGACAGATGGTAGCTTCCGCCAGTGAAGATAAAACCATCAAAATCTGGAGTCTGAATGGAACTTTGCTCAAAACTTTGAAAGGGCATAGCGATCGCGTTAGAAGCGTAAGTTTTAGCCCCGATGGCAAAACGATCGCCTCATCCAGCGATGACCAAACAATCAAACTTTGGAACTTAGAAGGCAAAGAAATCTGCACTTTCCACGGACATAGCAATTGGATTTGGAGCGTGGTTTTCAGCCCGGATGGTCAAGCGATCGCTTCTGCCAGTGACGATCGCACAGTTAAACTCTGGAATTTGGCAGGCTTAGAACTGTGTACTTTCCACGGTCATCAAAATTGGGTAAGAAGCGTGTGTTTTAGCCCAGATGGAAAAGCGATCGCTTCTGCCAGTGACGATCAAACAATTAAACTCTGGAGCCTGGATGGTAGAGAACTGCAAACCTTCCAAGGACATAGAGATGCTGTCAACAGTGTAACTTTTAGCCCAGATGGTAAATTGATTGCTTCTGCCAGTGATGACAAGACAGTCAAACTTTGGAACTTAGAAGGCAAAGAGATTCAAACTTTTCATGGACATAATCACTGTGTCAATAGTGTCAGTTTCAGTCCAGATGGTAAATTCATCGCCTCTGCTAGTGATGGTAAAACTGTCAGGATTTGGAAAATCAACCATGTAAATGCTCCTACAGAGCTAGATGCGCTTTTGGTGCGCGGTTGTCAGTGGCTACATCCTTATCTAACAACTAACCCCAATATTAGCGAGAGCGATCGCCATCTCTGCAATGATATACAGCAGAATGCAGGATTTAGAATCCAGAACTCAGAAGCAACACAGGCTTGATGAGTGAGTTTGAAACTGAGGATCTGTACTCGCATTCCTTGAAATCCGCTGTAACTTCTCAAAACAGTAGCTTGTAAACAGCTTGTGGAGTGAAATTTAGACTTTAGTCGAAACCGCTGGCAGCTTGACAGGTTGTAATATTGGTGAATTCGGAATGTGGTGGCATTAAGAAAATCGCATAGCCAAGAGGAATAGTGAGATGAGCGAACGCATGGTTGGGCGAAAGAAAGCAGGTACATCCACTTTTTCAAATCCATCGCTTGTCTCACCAACAACTCCAACGCTGGCAAACCCAACCAGCGGTTTTGGAGTAACAAATCATGCTCCAGTCCAAACAGCAACTGAGGTATCAACCGAGTTTCAAGAAGCGCAGTTTACTAGCGAGCAATTATCAGAACCAGATGTTATCAAAGAAAAACCTCTTGGTCACGACATTAGTCGAATATCGCTGTTTCGTTCACAGGCAACATTCTCCACAAGTCAACTAGAAAAAACTCAACAGCCGCTTACCCCAGAAGTAGTGCAGCGTAAATGTGCTGCTTGTGAGCAGGAAGAGGAGGAACTGCAACGCACAACAGACGCTACGGTAATTCAACGAGATCAAACCAGCATACCACCTGTTCCCAATTACCAACTCTCACCCCCTTCACTGCTGCAACCTCCCGACCCTGCTTCACGCTATGGGTTGGGTATGGATATGCATTTGCAACTCGATCCGCAGTTGCAAGCAATGGCAATGCAGTATATCCAGCAGCAGCTAGATCCGGCAACGGTTCTACCTGCACTGAACCAGATCGATTTAGGAGTGTTATCAAATCAAACCAGCCCTAACACACCAAATCCATTTGCAACCCCAACGCCACCGCCTGCTTCGCCACTTGTACCTGCGGGTGCGGGGCCGGAAACTCCCCGAACTGCTACAGCCGGAGATTTGCTGTCAGCGATTATGGCTGTGCCTGGAATTGATAGGGCTGTAACTTCATTACAAACCCAAGCAAGCGATCGCATTTCTCAAGACTGGGGAAGATTAAGAACTGGCGAGCAAGTTGCTGTGGTCAGCACTACTGTATTGATTGGTGCAGGCGCATTAGCAGGTGTACTTTCCGATCCCAACGCTCGCCAATTCGCACTAGATAAATTGAATGGCAAAACCATACCTGTACCCGGATTGAAATGGTTGCGTTTAGAGATGAATACAGGCGGCGACAACTTAATGTTAGGGATGCACGTTGATGTCGGACGCTTGTTACCACCCAGTTTAGGATTTGGGCCATCTTCTCCTAGTGCGATTGGCGGGCCGCCCCAACCTGAGATTCAAAGAGTTGCAGATGTTCCAGAAGTAAATTCTGAACCATCGATTGGGCAGCGCATTCAACAAGCAGCATCTAGCGGTGGTAGCAGTTTAGACAAAGGCGTTCAGCAGGAACTAGAGCAGAGTTTAAATACTGATTTATCTGGAGTCAAGATTCACACTAACACTGAAGCCGATCGCCTGAATCAATCGGTAAATGCGATCGCCTTTACTAGCGGTCAAGACATCTTTTTTAGCGCGGGTAGTTATAACCCCAGTTCTTCTGAAGGTCAGCATTTAATTGCCCATGAAGTGGTACATACAGTGCAGCAAGCCAACGGAGCAGTAGCAGGGACGGCTACAAATGCAGGCGTTTCCATCAGCGATCCGTCAGATGCCTTTGAACAGGAAGCACAACAGGTAGCCGATCGAGTCATGCGAAAGCCAAAAGAGGCGAACGCAACTCAGCAATCTCAGCCAGTATCTCTAACTCACAATTTCAACAAGATTTCGATTCTTGCCAAACATCAGCCTAATGATGCTGCAAACCTTACAGATGAGAGCCAACAGCCAGCACCTTTGAATGCTGCTAACTCAACAGATAATCCTGTCAACATTCCTAAAATTGCAACTGAAGAAAAGGTGAATGATACTGCTGCATCTCCTAAGATTTCTCCAAAAACTACTCCTGAGGAGGCAAATTCTAACGCCGCACCTCAAGCTGCTGAAGTGAAACCAGTAGCTAAATCAACTTCAGAGAGTAACAAGGGAGAGGCTGTATCCGGGGCGAAAGAGACTATACCCAGTGGTGGCGACATGGGAACTACGCCACCGCCAACCCCCGCATTGGATACCAGTAGTTCTGAAGGACTGCTGCAATCTTTGGCAAATACGCCTGCTAGTGCCTTTAGTCAGGGTTTGACAACTGCCAAAGCTGCGAGTGCGCAAATTCAAAACCAAGAAAAAGCCACCTTGGAGACTAGTTTTCCGGAGGTCGATCAGCCAACAGGTTTACCACGTAAAGCTGGAGCGAATAAACTTCCAGCAGCCACCTTAGAAACGGGTCAAGTTCCCCAACCCAAAGTTACTGGGGGAGGAAATCCAACTCAGACTGCTGATACGCAGCATGAAGTAGCTCAAGGCCCGTTACCAGGTAGTCAAGTTTCTACAGCTGCTTCCGAACCAAAAGATGATGAAGGTGGTAGTTGGTGGAATTGGCTATTTAATCGAGTGCGTAATTTTCTTGGCTCTCTACCAACGAGCGATCCGGGTTTATCAACATCAGCAGGTCCCCGCGAGCGAGTTGACCTGAGTGGAGAAGCCGATCCCAATCAGAATTTACAGTATCAACAAGAATCAGATCGCGAAGTTAGTAGTCGTAAGACACAAGCCGACGCCGCGACAACCGCAGATTTTGGCGAGAACAACATTTTCCCCACTCTACCAACTCAAAAGCTCCGACCGAACTATAAACCAACTGCTGCTCAAGGGGCAAAAGGTGGTAGTGCTTTGAATCCGCCTGCGATCCCAGATGATATGCGGATGGGCTTAGATCGAGATGCTTCTCCTTTCCTGCAAGGAAAAGTAAACGAGCAGCTAGAAGAACATCGCTTGAATCAAGCAACGTATCAAAAGGAATCTCAACAGGCGCGTGCAGACGGACAACGTCGGATTGCCGAAGAAACTGAACAGACGCGACTCAAGCAAGAAGGAATGCGACAACAGGCGCGGACTGAGGTAAATGCAGAACGGCAAAGATGGCAGGATGAAAACCTGAAAATTCAAGAGAAATATGCTTCTCAGTCAGATGCGAAGCGCTTGGAAATCGATCGCCAAATTCACGAGAAAGTTCAGACCACAGAACAACAAGCCGATCAAAAATTTACAGAAGCAGAAACGAAAGCTGATGCTGAACGCCAAAAAGCAGAAGCGCAAGCAGCAGAGAAAAAACGAGAGGCAGATAATAGACCTCGCAGTTGGTGGGATCGAGTTAAAGGTGCTGTATCAGATGTATTTGACGGCATTCGCTCGGCAGTGAATGCCATCTTTGACGGTCTGCGCAAGATTGTTAAAGGCATCATCGATGCTGCTAAAGCAGCTGTGCGCATACTAATTGATGCGGCAAGAAGTGCGATCGTTGGTCTAATCAAAGGATTTGGGGAATTTGTTAAAGGTCTAGTTAGTGTAGCCTTATTTGCCTTTCCCGAAGCCGCCGCCAAAGCCAGAGCATGGATTGATGACAAAGTAGACAAATCAGTTGATGCTGTCAACGCCGCAGCTGAAGCCCTAAAACGCGCTACAGATGCGATTTTAGATGCAGTTGGTTTAGCCTTAGATACAGCGCTGTCGGTAATTCAAGCTTCCTTCAACTTAATGCTTGATGGACTAGAGTTTCTAGCAAAACTTCCCTTCGAGGCGATCGCAGCTTTAGCAAAACTCTGGGAGTGGTTGAAAGAACACAGTCATTTCTTAGAAGGAGCGCAAAAACTCTATGATGACCCCAATTCGGTAATTGAAGGCATTAAAGCAGCTTTGGGTGAAAAGCTTGCGGAAGTTCCCGGCCAAGCTTATGCCTCAATTGACGCTGAAGGGCAAAAGCTAGGAGGATCTGCCCAAAAACACATTAAAGGCGTTTTGCGCCATTTAGACAAGGCACTGGAACACCTCAAAAATCACTGGTGGGAAGAAGTCAAAAAAACAGGCTGGAACCTACTGTGGCCTTGGCCTGCGGTTTGGAAAGATTTGAAAGAGATTTGGGCACAAATCAAATTAGGTGTTGCTAGCGCCAGCAAGCTAGAAATTAGCAACGCCATTGACTGCTATCTCAAAATGAGTCAATTGATGAATGGCGTTTTAGGCAACCTTTACGGCTGGTTCTTTATTGGCTCAGTCTTGATTGGCGCTATTATTGGTGCTTTCTTCGGCGGTGCGGGTGCGCTCCCTGGAGCCTTAGCCGGAGCTGCTTTTGCAGGTGAAGTTGGACAGGGATTAGTGATTGCCTTGGTAGCAACCGAAGGAGCCGTAATTGCCAAATCTGTATATGACCTTAGTGCTGGAGAAAATACCCCGCAGCAAGACGAAGAAGACTACAGTCACATTGCTGGCAGTACTTTAACACTCGCTATTACCGGAGCGCTCATGCTCATTGGCGAGCTTGCAGCTAAACTAGCTAAATCTATCTGGGAGGGAGCTAAAGGCTTATTTAAGGGTGGTGAAGCACCCGAAGTTAAAGTTGGCGGCGAAGTACCAGAAGCCAAAGTAGACGCCCCTGAAGTCAAAGGCGAATCTCCCGAAGTCAAAGGCGAAACTCCTGAAGCTAAAGGCGAAACACCAGCAGAAAGTAGCGATCGCATAGTTGCTAAAGAACGAACACCTGACGGAGAGCATGAAATTAAAGTCACTGACGACGGCAGAGTTTTTGTTTGTACAACTTGTGAAGAAGTTGCGAGTAAATACCATCGGGAGTTAAAACAAGATGCTAATAGCAATCTTGCTCAACAGCTTGAAGATGCAATCAAGAAAACCGATCCTCAGGAAAAAGCTAAACTAGCAGGAGAAATTGAACAACAATTACGTAAGAAACGCATCGATGAACTAGCAAAAGATCCAGTTAAAGGTGATATTCCCGCAACACGCGCAGAGGCTGAGGCCATAGCACAAGCAGTAGATGAGGGCTTTCTCCAAGGTCAGCCACGCCGCCCAAATGTCAAAGCAGGCGAGCCGAATTTAGACTGTATTTTGGAAGATGCCAATGGTAAAACAATTGGCTACGCTGATGTTAAGACTCCTGTAGATCCAAAGATTCGCTCATTAGCGGATCAAGTTAACGATGTTGGTGGAAAGATAAATAAATATACTTCTGATATTCAAGTAGTTGTCGATCTGAAAAATATTCCATCTGCCGATAAAGCAGCTTTTAAAGCTGATGTACTTAACCAAGTCACTGATAAAAGTCGAGTTTATTTTGTTAATGACAAGTAAAATATTTTTTTTATAACCGATATGGAATTACAAATTTTGACAAAAGGTGAGTTAGATGAAAAGTTAGCATTGCACCATATATGGCTCACTAATTTTGTACGGCAACCTGAGACATCTATCAATCAACTATCTTTGTTAGATACGTTACTGTCAAATCTGCAATATTCTAAAGCAAATTTTTCTTGTGCCCAACTTGTTCGATGTATTATTCGCGATTCAAGTTTTGAAGAATGCGATTTTTCCTATGCACTACTAATTGATAGTATTATCCAAAACTGTGATTTTATTAATTGTAGTTTTATAAAAACAGACTTGAGATCGGCAAATTGTAGGTTTGCAAATTTTTCTAATAGTAATTTTACTAGAGCAGATTTTACAGATGCGAATTTGCAAGGAGCAAACCTGACAAACTGTATTTTAGATGGAGCTTGGCTAATCAGAACTAATTTAGCTAATGCTATTCTCGATCGTATTCAATTACGAGATGCTAAACTTGCCGAAACCAAAATATAGAATTGTTAGTAAACAACATCCTACTTTAAAGAACAAAGGTTTTGCGGTTGCGATCGCCTGCTACCATATCAAACAAACTTATTCTGGTAACTCCTCAATTAGACATAAATAGCCTCTAAGGCTTGTCTGTCCTGCTAATATCTAGAGGTGAAGCGTTGTTTTATCTCTACGAGCGACCGTTTGATTAATATTTAGGGGGATTAGGAATGAGGGAGAAGTAACTAATGACAAATGAAAACTGATAAAAAATGAGCAAATCAATCATTTACATGGGATGCTGGTTGATTGATTAGTGAGATTTGCAGATGTCTGTTGTTTCTGGTGTAACTGTTACTGTTCCTGCCACCACTGCTAATTTGGGGCCTGGTTTTGACTGCATTGGTGCAGCTTTAACGCTTTACAACGAAATGAAGTTCACTCGCCTTGATGAAGGCGGGTTAATTATTCATGTCACGGGTGAGGAAGCTGAAGGGGTACAAACTGATGAGAGTAATCTTCTTTATCAAGCTTTTGCCAAGTTATTTCAATATATAGAGCAGATACCACCAAGTGTAAAAATTGAGATTCAGCTAGGTGTACCGTTGGCGCGGGGTTTGGGAAGTTCGGCTACAGCAATTGTGGGTGGGTTGGTTGCGGCTAATCAACTGGCTGGGGAACCTCTCTCGCAGTTACAGGTGATGGAATTAGCGATCGCAATGGAAGGACATCCTGATAATGTAGTTCCAGCTTTGTTGGGGGGATGTCGTCTGGCTGCTAGTAGTGGCGCGGGTTGGGAAATTTGTGATGTACCTTGGCATGAAAATGTTGTACCAGTGGTGGCGATTCCTGATTTTGAACTTTCAACTCAGGAGGCGCGACGGGTTCTCCCAACAGAGGTAAGTCGTGCTGATGCAATTTTTAATACGGCTCATTTGGGTTTGTTATTACGTGGCTTGGCAACTGGTAAGGGAGAATGGTTAAAGACGGCTTTGCAAGATAAGTTGCATCAGCCCTATCGCAAAGCTTTGATTCCTGGTTACGATGCTGTGAATATGGCTGCTGTTGCTGCTGGTGCTTATGGCATGGTAATTAGTGGTGCAGGGCCGACACTTTTGTCTTTAGCGGATGCAGAACATTCCCAATCTGTAGAAGCGGCGATGAGATCTGCTTGGCAACAAGAAGGAATTACAGCTGTTGTGCGATCGCTTTCTCTGGATAACCAAGGCGCAAGAAGCACCAAACAAGGATAAACAAAAATTATGCAGCAGATTCAAGCAGAAATAGCAGCGCTTCGCCAACAAATTCAGGTTCTCCAGCAAGAACGTGCTGCTCTCACTATTAATAATGTAGTGGCGAGCGAAAATAATTCACCCATTGCCATAGCTGACGCTTACCGTCGCTTTGCTAGGGAAAATCCCCAATTAGCTGTGGAACTCAAAGGAATTGATGATGCGATCGCCGCCTTAGAATTTCAACTCCAAAAAAAACAAGCTGAGTTAACACGTTGGCAAATTGACTCCAAAGAACTTACCCTACAGCAGCAACTAGAGGAAGCTAGAAGCGTGGCGCAGGTTCATGCTCAAAGCATTAATCAACTCGCAGGAGAACTAGCAACCGAAATCCGCCTGCTGAAAGCTTGCGCCGATCACCTCAGTCCCATATATTGGCAGGTTTATTACAAACCATTCATTACCGGGTTCAAGACAATCTCAGTTCCTCATGTCCGTTCAGATGGTGAGGTTTGGACGATTGTTAACCGCATTGTTTAACCCCAACCGCCTCAAGACTAGGAATACTGTTCACAAGCCTCCCCTTAATAATGCTGTGAGTGACCACTCACGATAATCTTCTATATCTTTACAGCATAGGTTGGTTCTTATCACAGACAAATATCTAGCTTTAACTGGTGGCATAAGCCGCCTTTTTTATTGATTTCTAGCCTCCAACCGAGATTTTTATCTCAGCCCAAGAAAAATATTCAACCGATATTGACGTTGCAAAACTTTACAATTAAAATGGTGGACGGCAAAAATGATGAGTATTTATCTCTATTAAAATCTTAAGATTTGCCATCCTAGGGATAAATTACGTTTACAAAAGTACAAATTTGTTAATATACTGCAATTAAAAGAAAATTGTAAACAGATCGTAACAAAGTGATGAACACTATTGAAATCCCTTGGCTAACAGCCATAATTCTCTTGCCGCTGATGGCATCCCTAGCCATTCCGCTGATTCCAGACAAAGAAGGCAAAACCGTCCGCTGGTATGGTCTGGGAGTAGCACTAGCAGACTTTGCCCTAATGATTTATGCCTTTTGGCATAACTACGACTTCCACGATTCAACCTTCCAACTTGTAGAAAACTATCCTTGGGTACCGCAGTTAGGTTTGAATTGGTCTTTAGCAGTTGACGGTTTATCAATGCCTTTAGTGTTACTGACCGGCTTAATCAACACCCTCGCAATATTCGCGGCTTGGAAAGTTACCAACAAGCCGCGTTTATTTTATGGATTAATGCTGGTGATGTACAGTGCCCAGCTTGGCGTGTTTGTTGCCCAAGATTTACTATTGTTTTTCTTAATGTGGGAAATCGAGTTAGTACCTGTGTACTTGCTAATTTCAATTTGGGGTGGACAAAACCGCCGCTACGCCGCAACTAAGTTTATTCTCTACACTGCTGCCGCATCAATATTTATTCTGGTAGCTGGTTTTGCAATGGCATTCTCTGGAGATACCGTCAGCTTTGACATGGCGACTCTGGGAATGAAAAATTATCCCAAAGCATTTGAATTATTAGTTTACGCAGGATTTTTAATTGCCTTCGGCGTAAAACTGCCAATTTTCCCTTTACATACTTGGCTACCTGATGCCCACGGTGAAGCATCTGCACCTGGTTCCATGATTTTGGCTGGTGTGTTACTGAAGATGGGTGGCTATGCACTAATCCGCTTCAACATTGAAATGTTACCTAATGCCCATGTTACCTTTGCGCCAGTGCTGGCAATCTTGGGTGTTGTAAATATTGTCTACGGTGCTTGTTGCGCCTTTGCTCAAACTAACCTCAAACGTCGGTTGGCTTACTCTTCAATTGCCCACATGGGGTTTGTGTTGATTGGGATTGCTTCCTATACAGAAATCGGGATCAGCGGCGCTGTTCTCCAGATGGTTTCTCACGGTTTAATTGCTGCTAGCTTATTCTTTTTGTCTGGCGTGACTTACGAACGTACCCACACCTTGATGATGGATAAAATGGGCGGTATGGGTAAAGTAATGCCCCGCACATTTGCTCTGTTTACAGCCGGTTCAATGGCTTCTCTAGCTTTACCAGGAATGAGTGGCTTTGTTGGTGAATTGATGGTGTTCCTGGGTATCGCCACCAGTGATGTTTACAGTTCTAGCTTTAAGGTTGTAGTTGTACTGCTGTCAGCAGTGGGCGTAATTTTGACTCCGATTTACTTACTGTCGATGTTGCGCCAAGTGTTCTACGGTAAGCAAAGCGAAGAGTTACATCTCGATAAATTCATCCCTGATGTTAAACCCCGCGAACTGTTTATTACTGCTTGTCTTTTGGTTCCTATCATCGGTATTGGCTTCTATCCCAAGTTAATCACCCAGACTTATGATGTCAAAGCAGTAGAATTAGCTGCTCATGCTCGCCAAGTTCTACCAGTTGTTGCTCACCAGCAACCATCAAGTCTCTACTCGCGTTTATTTAAAGCTCCAACATTGGCAGCTTCTCCAGTTGAAAGTTTGGTTAATATTTCTGAGTAATTATATTTTTCACTAAGGGTGCTACAAGTAAATTCTAAATAAGAGGGGAATATAGAGGTGGTTGCAAAACCACCTCTAAAATTTTGCCTAGAAACAGCAGTGATCGCACTAGCTATTCTCCTCAAGTAAAATGTGAGCGATAGTGCGATCGCATGATCTCATGAAAAAAGCCTACTCACAGAAACTACAATTTCACTAAAAGCTAGTGGTGTAATTATTCCTTCGGCAATAGTATATTCTTCCATGTACTGACCAGCTTGAGGGTTGCGGAACACAATCGTTTGCTTGCTAGATAAATCTAAAACCCAATATTCCGTAATCCCAGCCGTTGCATAAATCGCCGCTTTGAGTTCCAAATCTTTCTTTAAACTGGTGTTGGCAACTTCCACAATCCAGAATATATCACCAGAAGCAGGATGCCGATCGCTGTAGGATGATTCAGGAAGTCGAACAATTGCAATACCAGGTTCTGGTTCGGAGTTGGATAGTGTAATCGGCCCATTAAAACGCACATCAGCTTTCCCTGACAGCAATTCTTCTAAATATTTTGCGCCTCGTTTTGCTGTGGTGTAGTGAATTGGCGTTTCTGGACTCATTTCTATAATTTCGCCTGCTAGCAATTCTACATGACGATCGCGCAGAATGCCTGCCTCAATCATGCGATGATAGTCGTCTATAGACCATTTAGCCAAAGTCTTCATAGCAGAATTGCTCGCATTCTTGTGATAGACCTAGTTTGATTTTATAGTTAATTGCATATTCAAGGTTTTTTGCGATCGCACTAGCTATTCTCTTCAAGTAAACTGTAAGCTATAGTGCGATCGCTTTCACCCACAAGGGCATTTTATCTACGACTGCGAAAACCCTGTTGTCCATTAACTGGGTCAAAGAGTACATCGTATTTGTCGAAAAATGCAATCCCACTATTCACAACCACAGGATTTTCAGCTTTTGCAGAGATATTGATGTTCCACGAATTAAACCCGTCACGATTTCCCGGTGTTAGGCTATAGTCAAAAATCCCAGGAATTGACAGCTTCACAGCATTTTCTGGGCGTAATCTGCCTGGTTTGAGTTTACCTACTAGAGAAGCAGACTTAACTTCCGTAAAACCGCTACTCGTTCCAGTATCAGCGACCATTTTAATATTACAGCTATTGTTCAAGGAACTCCCAGAAATAGTTAAACAAACTCCGTTGAACCGAGAGTCCCACCTGTTACCGGGTATACCGCTAATCACAGGTTGTTGGCTTAAGGAAACCATTTTGAAACCTTCTCGATTATTGAGTGTCAATCCGAGAATCAAGGTACTGTTTTTGTTACTATCGCTATTACCAGTTACGATAAATCCATTACTAAGATTTCCTGGTAGTTTGCGCAATGGGTTATAGGGAAGTGCTTTCTCAGAATAGTTAACACCGATAATACCGGAGAATGGTGTACCACTTTTTGCAGAGCAGTTAGGTTTTTGGGCAATACATTGGCGACTGGTAACGATTTGCACGGGAACAGGTTCTTCTGTGAAGATGAAACCCATCCGCATAGTGGTGTACACTAACTCTCCTTCTAGGACAGTCCCATCATTTAAGACTTCTTTGATAATTTGACCAGTTTTCTTGATGGGAGCATTGCCTAAAAATTCTTTTGGAACTCTTAGCCCAGCCGAACCTGTATCCATTAATAAACGTTTAGGCTGTCCACCTGCTATTGCTACTTCCATAAAATAGCCACGCGTCCGTTGACCGACTGAACCTTTTGTATACAAAGGAACTGATATGGTATTAAAACTGGGCTTGCGGGCTGTAAATTGGGAAGTATCGCGCACAGCCGGATTAGCAAAAAGTTCTAGAAATCCGGCCTGTCGCTGTTCTACTGGTTCGGGTGCATAGTCCCAAAGGCTTTCGTAGTAGAAAAAGGTGGCTCCTAAACCGCGTTGTTTCGCCGCCCGTACTTGAGACTGAATTTGTTGCATAGAAACTGGGCGATTTCTCAACCCAGCCATAATACCGATACCAGTAGGTATTAATTGTTGTGTTTCTAGAAGTTCTGGGCTGGTAAGTTTACTGTAAAAACTGTCCAAATCGTTACGGTAAAGCTGGACAACAAGCTCGTCTACAACACCCAATCGCACCCAGTTCAGCCAGTCTTGGAGTTGATATTTATAGGCAAAGTCGTAGTAATTGGGAGAAACAGAGAAAATGGCATTGGGTTTTCTGGCTTTCACAGCTTGGTTTAGCTGAATCATAAAGGCTGTGATTTTATCTGCTCGCCATTGCTTCCATGCTTGGGCGTGAGGATTGGGCGGAGGAGGGCTACCAGTTTCTTGAGTATATAAGTTAATTGTGTACTTGTCGTAGCCAAAATCAACAGGTAAACTCATGTGATCGTCAAATTGGATACCATCAGCGTCATACTGGGTGATGATTTCCATGACGAGATCGGTAATAAACTTTTGTACTTCTGGGTGAAAAGGATTAAGCCAAGCCACCTCACCCGCAGCCGTAATCGAAGTTTGGGTTCCATCTTGCTTTTGCGTCAGCCAATCTGGATGGTTTGATGCTAGTTCTGAAGTGAGGGGAGCCATAAAACCAAACTCAAACCAAGGTATGGCGAGTACTCCTTGACGACGGGCTTGAGTAACGATGTCTGCAATTATGTCGTGTCCCTCTTTACCTTTAAAGAAAAAAGGGATACCCGCTTGTTTTGCGACTGCGCTGGGATATTTGGGATAACCATCATTCCAAACTACTGGATAAATAGTGTTAAAGTTCAAACGACGCAGTTGAGTAATTGCATCTTGAAGTTTAGCGCGATCGCTCAAGATGTCAAAATCATTATTAGTCAGCCAAACCCCGCGAATTTCTTGAACCGCTGACTGTGATAGTTGAGCCGTTGCAGGAGTGAGGTTATGCAGCAGCAATACTGTAGCAAATGCGATCGCAAACAGAACTGGGAACAGGCGCTTAATTGACTGCCAACCTAGACGCATAAAAGGCAATTGCATAAGTATGGATAATAAGTGAGCTAACCAAGCGTTAAATTGTATACTTTTGTGATCGCATTGCGTTCTCATTACTGCCTAAATATTTATGCTTAGAATTGAGGTTAATTTATAACATTCCATGCAAACATTAAATTACTGCGCCAGGAAAACTGATGCAGATTTAGCTGAGTCAGATAATTGACGCAGCTAGTGAGTGATTAGTGCCAACAATACCTAAGCCACAATCTGATACGCTAGCTACAAGTGTGCATTTCAAGCTACGGGCGTTTCTTTCCGTCTTTGCATGACGGACACTTTCACGCCACTTGCTACTCTGCAAAAAGCAGCCCTCTGGACTTCTACAAGCCGGGAAACCCTAACACAACTGTCCTCTTGTGCATGAGATAAAAAATATGGTTTATTTAAATGAACCACCGATAAACGAGGCATTACGTTGCGGGGTTCCCCCCGCTACAGCAGATGCCGCGCCGATAGTTTTTTCTTAATGGGCTTATTATTTACAGTATTCTTGAAGAAGATTTATAGCTAGCTCAAAATTATTAGGTTGAGTTTGTACTGCATAAGCTTCTCTTTCTAAATCTTGTCTGTGGATATCAGTGTAGCGCAGAAAAAATGGTCGAGCATAATTAATGGGTTGAATATTTAACCCTAAAGTTTTTATTTTACCTTTACCCGCACATACTTGTGCTGCATGAACAGATTCATGAATGAGAGTTTGAGTAGCGATTTGCAAATCAAAGACTACGGGATTAATCCAAATTTTTTTGCTACGCTCTTCTAATAAACCATAAGCTCCTCGCCTTGGTGGCAGATGAATTAGTACCTGAAAACCAGATTTTTCTAACTTATTTTTCAAATTTATAAATTGTTGTTCATCAGCTGAGGGTTGAGCAACTAGTAATAAAGAACTTAATAAAACAATTTCTAGCATATAAATCAATACAGTTCCTAGTATAGTACGATGGGCAATGCCCACCAAAACCCAGATAGAGTTGGCAGCTTCCGACATCACCACTATCGTAGTTCACAAAATACCAAAAGCTCTTTGTAAAAACCAAAATAAGCTAATAACTAATGCAGGCAGATAGAGAGCAAAGAAAAATTAATTTCACCCAAACATCAACATGTGCGAAATGAGGAAGTTGTAGTTTGGGAATGGGATTTAATGATAAATGGAGAAATTTATCAAATGGCGAGCGCCTTTACTCTTCTCCCAACACTATACTTCAACTATAAAATTAATAAGGTTATTTGTTATTTGTAAAAACTTCTTTTGATGATAAAGTTATTGATTGAAGAATGCCCAAGCCAAAAACCTCTCCGTATAATATAAAGCTAATTGATTGCTTACTCCATTAAAAACGGCATCAAAAGCATGTTCAGCCCAAGGTATTTCTAATAAAATTGCAGTTTCACCTGAGTTATGTAAACGTTCATACATCTGCCTACCAAATCTCGCTTCTACTAAATGGTCGCGACTGCCGTAAACTAATAATGTTGGTGGTAAAGAACCGATTACGTAATTAATTGGTGAAGCAGTTTGATACTTTTGAGGTAATTCTTGCGGCGAACCACCGAGCAAAGCTTTTAACACAGCCTGGGTATTAATTGGGTCAGGTCGTGGCGGTGTATTATAGCCTTCAGTTAAGTTCACTGGCCCGTAATAGCTTACCACAGCACGAATCGGTAGCGTATTTGGTTGATAAGCCGCTAGCATTGCAAGGTGTGCGCCAGAGGAGCGTCCCAGAAGTACCATGTTTTCTGGATCTGCTTCATATTCTGCTGCGTGTTGACGAATAAAATTTAAGGCTGTACGCACATCATCCAACTGCGCTGGAAACCGATATTTGGGTGCGTGTCGGTAATCAATTGCAAATACCGTATATCCACGAGCCGCCATATATTGATTAAACTCAGGATTAGCGCTGGGGTTGCCACTTTGCCAAGCTCCACCATAAATTACTACTAGTGCTGGATATTTCCCTACTTCTGGGGGTTGGTAAATTTCCATATCTAAATCAACTCCCGCAGGCGTAGCAAATATAATCTCTGTTTTGTGGCGTATTTTTCCCAGTGGAATACCTCGGAAGCTATTAACTAAAAAAAAGGGATGAGTTTGCATTTTAGTGCTTACTTGAGGTGGGATCTGTGCTAAATAATTTTCACCTAACCCTTGTTTCATTGCTTTCGTCATCTGCATTTGAGTTGGTGAAATGTTGATTAATACTGAACTACAAATAAGTAATCCTATTAAGCTAAAAATGTAGGCTAGGCGTTTTAGTTGATGCTTATATATACACAAACAAGCTATTAACAAAGATAGTAAATTTGATATAAATAGCCAAGGACTGACTTCTGGCGCTCCCACTCCTAGAGTAAGTAAAAACATATTAGGAGCCGAAATTATAATCCAGGAACTGAGAAAAAAGCTGGTGAAGCTCAGTAACAGTGACAAACAGGATAAAATTATTTTGTACCTATAAGACATAACTAGATTTATTCTACAAACACCATAATCAATCAATTTTACAGCAGCTTGATGAACTCTAATAAAAATAGTTCTTGCAATACCACTGTTAAAATCTACGACATTGTTTTAAAATATTATGACACTGTTCTTAGTTTGCAAATTGATAAATTTAGCTCTTTAGATTCCAGAATTATGAGAAAAGGTAGGAATCTTTTTTGTCACCAGCCGATTAATTTAAATTTTTAAACTTTATTACCCTGTATAAATGGACTTTAAACAAACAGCAAATCTACAATTAACTCAAATGAAATATTGGCGTGAAATTATAGCTGTAACTCAGCGGATTTTAATTGAACTATTGCGTCGCAGACGCAGCTTAATATTTTGGAGTATTTTTCCCATTTCTGTATTAATCCTCAGCGGATTTATCTTAGCAGAACGGGCAAAGCTACCCATAAATGCTGCTTTTGATTATGCTGCGCCCTCAACTTTAGTAGGTGCGGCAATGTTTTTTAGTTGTTTGGGTGGAAGTGTCGCTACTGTAGTTGCAGAAAGAGAACAGCAGACTCTCAAACGTCTGTTTCTTTCTCCCTTAAATGGCACTTCCTACTTCTTGGGCATTTTTCTAGCTCATAGTTGCATTGCTCTAGGTCAGACATTGTTAATTTATACTATTGCCGCTTTTTGGGGTGCTAGATTTAAGGGTTCTATTCTGTTAGGATTGATAATTATTTTAATAACTATCATTTCCTATGTCGGTTTAGGTTTTATTTTAGGAACACAATTAGCTCGTCGGATTGAAGATGTCAATGCTTTAGTAGCAGCATTTGGTGTGCCTTTATTAATTCTTGGTGGAGCTTTTTTACCTGCTGCGCTTTTCCCTAAAACTCTAATTAATATCGCTAAATATAATCCAATTTATCATATGAATGAGGCTCTTGTAGGAGTTTCAGCTAAGGGTGAGGAAATTAGTGAGATTGCATCACACTTTTGGTTTTTATTAGTCTTTGCTGTAGTTATGGTTGCTTGTGGATGGCTATGTTATCGACGAATGTTAATAGTAGAAAGGAGATTGTAAAATTTAGAAAGAAGAAAAGCCAGCGCGTTGTGGTGAGATCAATGGTGTGCGAGGGTTTCCCTTCGTTGCAATAACTAACGTAGCAGAAGAAAATTTCTATAACATTCTCGGTTTATGATTTTCAAAAAAGACATTTCTGCGCTCGCACTGTACTTCTTTGCTCTTTGCCTTTATTCAGTAAACTGAAAAATATGCTGACAATTAAAAATCTCAATAAATCTTATGGTACAAGAAAAGTTATTCAAAATTTGAACTTGCATATTGACTCAGGAGAAATTTATGGCTTAATTGGTGCAAATGGGTCAGGTAAGACAACTACAATTAATATTATTTGTAATTTACTCAAAGCTGATAGTGGTGAGATTAAGATCAATTATGAACTAGTTGCAGAATCTACAAAAAAGCTAATTGGGGTTGCGCCTCAAGAAAATTTACTTTATAAAAGTCTATCTTGTGAGGAGAATCTCAAATTCTTTGCTGATATTTATGGAGTAACTCGGAAGAAACGCCAGAAACTAATAACAGAAACTCTAGTAGCTGTAAACTTATTAGATAGAGCAAAAAATCCGGTAGAGACACTCAGTAGTGGGATGCAAAGACGGTTAAATATTGCAGTAGCTTTAATACATCAGCCACAGCTAGTAATTCTTGATGAACCGACGACTGGTTTAGATATTGAGGCGAGATATGAAATTTGGGAGTTGATTCGCCAACTAAAAAATAAAGGAACTACAGTTTTGTTAACAACTCATTTATTAGAGGAAGCAGAGCGCCTTTGTCATAGAATTGGCATACTAAAAAATGGTCATATATTGGCTGAGGGTAGTTTAGCAAAACTACGCACATTAATTCCAGCCCAAGAAATCATCCTAGTGCAAACTGAGTTTGAAGAACAGGCGATCGCAAGAGCCAAAGAATATAATTTTACTCATAGGCGGTATGGTAGCGATTTGGCGTTTTGGTTACCAGAGCCTTTGGAATTAAAGGAAATTATTACACGATTTGAGGGCATAGCTATTAATTCAATCGCCCGTCAGCCTGTACGTTTAGAGCATATTTATATGGAAGTGATGCAACATAATTAGTAAGACCTCAGAATTACAGAAGAGAGGGCTTTTCTGAAGGATTTCTCCTGATTATAATCTTCATACTCAATAATATCTTTGATTGCAGATAAACCTTTATAAATAGCTATCTTGTGTTAATATCCGTTTAAGCACAAGGTAGCGATCACATCTAAATATTCTGTTTAAAACACGTATTCTTTACATTGTCAATTCCTAAATTATCGCTGTTGCACTAACTTTATAGCTTCTATCAAACTTATGCTTGAGTTTGCTCTCAATAGCTTATCAATATGGAATCAAAAAAATAAAATTGAGATATTTTTTTTATAAAGGTTGCATAAAGAGGGCAAATTGTGTAACATCGTCTAAGTAAATTTGTCCGGACAAAAAAAAATCACAGCAAGTTACATCTGTAACTTGTATCTAGGTAAATTTGTCATAGCGAAAAAAGTTTGGGTGAAGTTATAAAGTGTGCATTAACCTAATTGTGCTGATTCAACTGAATCAACATAAGGATAAATTGTTGCATCTCTATATAAGAGGATAATTGGTGATGTTAGCGGATTTTCTGCAAATTTCGGTTGATATTTCCAGTTATTCCTCATCTCAAAAAAATCATCATAGCAGGGTGCTCTGAATCCCATCATCTCGACTGTTTGTGAATCACAACAAAGCGTGATTCTGTTCAAAAAGTCGATCTGACAACGTTCTTCATTCAAGGGAATTCAAAGCATGACTATTATTAACGTGACTACAGCTGCTGATAGCGGATCAGGTTCTTTACGATCTGCGATCGCCTCTGCACAAGCAGGAGACACCATCAAATTTGCCTCTAACCTTGCCAATCAAGTCATTAAACTTACCAGTGGGCAAATTAATATTACGAAGAATCTGACAATAGATGGCACAGGGGCGGCAAATTTAAAGATTAGCGGGAACAATACTGGACGAATATTTGAAGTTGAAAAACATATTGACGCAACGATCCGTAACCTCAGCATTGCTGATGGTCAGACTACTGACAGAGGAGGTGGTATCAGAGTCGTTGACTATGGCAGTCTAACGGTTGAAAACTGTCGATTCAGCAACAATCGCGGCGGTATGGGTGGAGCTATCCATATTGGCTTTAGTAGCAAAGGTACAGTAATCAACAGTAGCTTTGACAACAACGATGGGACTTTAACAAAGTCTGGCTTTAGTAGTGGCGCGATCGCCACCTATGGTTCTGGTGAATTAACTGTCAAAAATAGCCAATTCACCAATAATAAGGGAGTAAATGGTGGCGCAATTTATAGTCTGCTAGGTGGCTTGACTGTAGAAAACTCAGTCTTCCGTAATAACAGTTCCGTCGGTGGTGCTGGTGGCGCAATCTTTACTGATGGAGCTAACCCAGTAGGGCCTGGTTCTACTATCGGAGGTGTTATTGCCATCCGTGGCAGTAAATTTGAAGGAAATACAACCCAAGGAGAAGGTGGTGCGCTCTTGCTCTGGGGTTACGGTCCAGATCAAATCCTTCTGGAAAACAGCACCGTAGTTGGTAACACAGCCAAGTTCAATGATAAAGGTATTGCCCGAGGTGGTGGGTTGCGATCAAATAGCGCCCTCACAATTCGCAACGTTACTTTTGCCAACAACACCTCCGACAAACAAGGAGGAGCTTTGTGGATAGATGGAAGCTCAGCCAAGAAAATTATCAACAGTACCTTTTCCGGGAATAAGGCAATCAACGATGCAGGCGGAGCAATGATGTTGAATACCGACGACTCCACCCCTGTGGATATTGTCAATTCCACTATCGTTAACAATTCTTCTGGAAAATTAGTTGGGGGAATTTGGATAGGTGGTGCGAACAGACCCATAACCCTGACTAATTCAATTGTTGCTAACAATACATCACCGGATGCAGCAAACAAGCAAGTTGGGTATCAACTCCGAGATGGTGGTGGCAACATTGAATTTCCTGCGCCAACACGTGGCAACCGAGTTGTAGCAGGCAGTCGCATTGTTGACCCTCTCCTTGGCTCCTTACAAACTCTTGGTAATTCTTTAGTGCATCCACTTCTAGCAAATAGCCCTGCTTTCAATACTGGAAAGACAGGTACTGGTATACCCACCATTGATGAACGCGGGATGGTACGAGATGGCAAACCAGATGTTGGAGCCTTTGAAGTATCTAGCCAGTTAAGCACAACAGGTATTAACACAAGTATGTCTGGGCCAAATCTTGTGCGTGGTACTGGAGGTAATGACAACCTTCAAGGTGGTTCTGGTAGTAACATTCTTCAAGGCGGTTATGGTAACGATACCCTTAAAGGCGGTAGTAGTAACGATATTCTCCAAGGTGGTGAAGGTAACGATGTTTTAACAGGTGGTCCGGGTAGCGATAACCTCAATGGCGGTGGGGGTAATGACCGATTCGTTTATCAAAGCTTTTTAGACAAGGGCGATACTATCCAGTATTTTGATGCTGGAAAAGACTTGATTGACCTGAACAAAATTATTGACGGCAGCAAGTTTCTTAGCTCTAATCCTTTCAGGGATTATATCAAAACAGCGCAGGTTGGTTCTAATACCGTTGTGAGTGTTAACCCCAATGGAGACGCCAGCCCCAACCAATTTCAGGAATTTTTGACGCTAAAGAACTTCACCAGCAGTAATCTAACTGCCAAGAATGTCATTGTTTAGAATCAGGTTGCAATCTCTAAAAAGTAGCGCTGGTTAAATTATCGTTTTTTTGTAGTGTAGGCGTTTGTCTACGCTACAAAAAACTATCTATGCAATAGACTTGTCCAGAAATTTATCAGCTAGTCTATAGAAAGCTTTTAAAGGGTGCTTATATGTCTTCGCTCAACGTAGCACTCAGGGTTTGAGATAGTTGATGATAGTTGAGAGACAAAAAATAGGATTTTCAAATTTTGAGTGTTAACACGATTTATTATGCTATACAATCCGCAAAAGGTCTATACGGTAAATATTAGGAGTTATAAACATAAAATTTTATATTTTATCTTTACGGGAATTTAGTTTTCGGACGGATCTAATACTAATTTGTTTAAAATTGGCTGCTTATCCCCTCATACAATTTCACCCAGTCTCAACAGCTAATACCAATTTGAAAAAAGAATGCGACACATCCATCGCTAAAAACCCCTCTCAACTCTCCCCGCAGGCAAGTGGGGTATCTGTCGCAAACATTTGTTGAATCGGTATAATCTTTGAGTATGAAGCCATTACAAGCATTTTAGGCTGAGATTGACATAGGTGGGCATTGTTCCATATAAATCAATACGCTTCAGTTAACGATAGCCGTCACCCTTGAGGGTGACGGCTATCCTGTGGGAAGGCTACGTAGGCAGGCTAAAAGCCGATGTTTCACCCAATGTAAAACTGCACTCATCAGGCTTTCCAAAGGAAAAAGGGTGAAAGGAATTGAACTTCCCTTTACCCTTGCTTGGCTGCTGGCAAACTTAGTTTTACAAGCAGCCCTATTTACCCTATTACCCCATCAATTTCTCTACGTTGAATCGCTTTGCTCTCTCGTTACTTTGCCGATGCGGCTTTTGAAAGAACTTCCAATGCACCTATATCCACAACTGGACGCCCGTCACCATTTCCATCTTGTGGACGGTTTAAGCCTACCAGATCGGTATTCGGTGCGCTGCTACCACTGAAATCTTTAACTCCAAAATCAATTGCGAAGCTACCAGACCGGAGGGTAAAATTGCCTCTCGCTGGATCGCTAAATAGTGGATCTTTCCCAAGAATATTGTGAGTTAGCGAACTGGTGAATTTTGAGGAATTGTAGACTAGGTTGTAGTCGTATTGAGTGTTCTTGGCGTTATATATGTTGTTAACTATTGCATCCTTTTTGGCATACATAATGTTGTTGAACACTTTAACTTGATCGGCATCAAGCACTGTAATCTCCCCAGCTTGTCTCGTCTCAGGATACTGTGAATTTTGATACGTTGTGTTATTAACCACATCAACGTTGGCACTGCTGTATACCACGATGCCAGCACCGCCATTTTTATAAGATATGTTGTTGGCAATGAGAGTTTTGCCTCTATAGGGTTGATGAGTTGAATTGCTTTGAGTATTCATAGTATCGTCAATCTCGATACCATTACCCTCAGTAATTTTACCTGACTCTTTCCAGGGAACTAAGCTTTTATTTTCATAGACAATATTTCCCCGA
Source organism: Nostoc sp. 106C (assembly GCF_002154725.1). Taxonomy (GTDB): domain Bacteria; phylum Cyanobacteriota; class Cyanobacteriia; order Cyanobacteriales; family Nostocaceae; genus Aulosira. The sequence goes on from NZ_MTAW01000084.1 coordinate 27,597, forward strand.
ATAATCATCTTGTATTGGCTGGTATTGTTGTCAGAATTCCAGTTATACAACATACCTAGGGTGTTGGCTCCCCAAGGAGTATAGAAGCAGTTCTGAAATAGAACATTATTCTCGTATGTGAGATAGTCTGATTTGATACTACTTATGCCTGCACCACCAAACTTAGAAACTTGGTTGTTGCGAACGACTATATGGTGGGAATTGGTAGTGATTTGAATTCCATTATTTGAGGTTTGGGGATTGTTGAGGTTGTTTTTTTGCTGTAGTGCATACTGCAAAGTGATATTGTCGTTGTTTCCTTCTAATTTAAAACCCTCGACTGTAATGTAAGAAGACTTAACGATTTGAATGCCCGTGGTATTGTTGACTTTGACAAAGGGTTTATGTCCAGGATAGGCTTTGATGGTAGTTGGAGTCTGTGGTGAGCCTTGTATATTTTGAATATACATCACCGCTTGGTTAGGGTTAGACCTCGTGTATGTTCCGTTCATGACATACACTGTATCGCCTGGTTTTAAGACGTATGCTGCTTTGCCCAAGGAACGAAATGCAGTACTTTCCTTCAAGCCATTATTGTTATCATTTCCAGTTCCAGAGACATAGTAAGTCTTGCCAGTAGTACTCTGAGCTATTTTTGTACTTGCATTAGCATTTGTAGGTATCAGCTTTGGTGCAGACAAATCTGCATTATCCGAATATTCAGCTTTTAACCCACTACCATTGCCAAGATTGACAGGTTGAGTTATCGCAACCGGTTGATCTAAAAACATAATTATGCGACTCCTAAGGTGTTTGAGAATTCTAGTAGCGCACTCCTGGTATGAGGCAACGGAAATCTGCAAATCACCGTTCAAAAAATATTCGCGATCGCTATAGATGCCTGGATAGTAAGTGTAAAGGCTCTCAGCCCAAAGTTTGAGCTAACTAAAGCCTTCACTGATGACGCTAAATTGGTAAATATTTTACAAACGATCTTACGTTTGTTTGTCATGCGATTGTTTGGGTGAAATCGCTTTGCTTAAACCTGACTCAGCTTACCATCCGTTTTTGTAGCACATGGTACACTTATGCCACTTTTAAATCTGTCACAATGTATAACTGATTAGAATACAACAGCCAAAGCTGTGACATAAATAAAAAGGCAAAAGATTTTGGCTCTACATCAACCTCAACATCCGCGTAGCAGGTTGGAGTAGTTCATGTAAGATGAGAATAAACAGAGAAAAGAAAGTTGAGAGCATTAATTAACTTTCTTTTCAACGCAATCACAAAGGTGTCGTAAATACTCACATATTTCTCTGTGTGTAATCGGAATTAATAGCGTACTGGTAATTCAGGTAGTACTTAACAGCCTACAGCAGGAGAGAAACTCTAAGACGTACCGGGAAAATTTACAACCACTGTCAAGTAATTACCAGAAAAATTGAGTACAAGCTTTATTGCGTAGCGATTGCAACTAGGAATATGGCAAGGGAAGTAAATCCGGCAGCCTTCTGTATGTTCCACAGAATCAGCGATGCATTGCGCTCACCTAATGGAGGTGAAATTATGTCTAAAAAATTCCATACCCGCGCTGAAGCTGGTAAGATGTTAGCCAGAGAATTGACAGCCTATGCCAACTGCAAAGATCTGTTGGTTTTAGGTTTACCTCGTGGTGGTGTGCCCGTCGCGTATGAAGTGGCAAAAATACTAGGTGCGCTATTAGATATTTGTTTAGTCAGAAAACTTGGTGTACCAGGTCATAAAGAATTAGCAATGGGTGCAATCACGTCGGGTGGAATTCGGGTATTAAATTACGATGTTGTAAGTTCGTTGGGTATCACCAGTCAGACTATTGAGCAAGTAACGGCTGATGAATTGCAGGAATTGCAGCGTCGCGATCGCGCTTATCGTGGCGATCGTCCTCCCTTAAATGTCAAAAATCGTACTGTTATTGTTGTGGATGACGGTATTGCTACTGGCTCAACTATGCGTGCTGCTATTACTATATTGCAACAGCAACAGCCCAAGCGTATTGTTGTAGCAGTTCCAATCGCACCCCCAGAAATTTGTGAACAACTAAGTGAGCAGGTAGCGGAGGTTGTGTGTCTAAAAATGCCAGAGCGAATGTATGCAGTAGGTGTCTGGTATGATGACTTCTCCCAAACTACCGATGAAGAGGTATGTCATCTACTTGCTCAACAGTTAGCTGTTAGCAGTCACAGTTAAGAATCTATTTTGTGATCAGCAACGCAGCGAAACCCTGTGAAAACCTGGCGCACGCTGGGATAATACCAGTTGCGAAAACTCGGACGTAGTACCCAAGGACGAGTTGCCCAACTACCGCCTTTTAAAACGCGATGCTTTTGGTCAAAATAAACTTGCGAGTAACCTATGTAAGGGTAACTTTGAAAACCTTGATAGCCAGCGAACCAAGAAGCCGTCCACTCCCAGACATTACCTAAAGTATCATACAAACCATAAGCACTTTGTCCCCCAGGATAAGCATCTACTGTTGTAGTTTTACCAACTAGGCGATCGCAATTATAATTTTCAATTACTGTTTTTGCTTCTACATTCTGACTAGCAGCTTTTTCCCATTCAGCTTCTGTTGGTAGCCGCTTCCCGACAAACCGTGAGTATGCTTCTGCTTCGTACCAGCTGACACCACAAACTGGGTGATTACCCCAGGTAGGATCGTCATGCCAATACAGCGGTTGTTTTACTTGCTCAGTTTGCAGCCAATTCCACCCAGCCTTTGACCACCAACGATCATCTTGATAGCCGCCTGCCTCTATGAATGCCCGATACTGCCGACAAGTTACAGGGTAGCGGTCAATCCAATAAGTGTCTAAATATACTTTATAGGCTGGGGATTCATTATCCAAAGCATCAATAGAGTTATTACCCTGTTCAAATTCACCGCCTGGGATTTGAATCATTTCTTCGAGGTGATCAGGTGAAGCTTGGCTTGCTCTGTCAGCGCGGAGTAATTTGTTGTTCGATTGAGGAACTTTTGCTAATTCCAACACCATGCTAATAATTTCGCAGTGTTGGCTTTCGTGCTGAATCAAAAAGCGCCACAGACGCTCGTTTGGTTCAACATCAGCTACTTTCAATGAATCCAAAACTTTCACCCTAACCGTATCCAAGTAATAACGGATTTCCTCTAAATCAGGTAATTGCACACGCTTTACTTTGGGTAAACCATCAGCTGCAAACAGCTGACGGTATTGGGGAAACAAGCATGGTAAGCCTGCACTACGTTCTAGCAGCCACAAAGATTCTGTGTAAGCAATATGTCCTAAGTGCCAGCCAACAGGGCTAAAATCAGGATGGGGTTGACAACAAAATGTCTGCCTATCCATACCCTCAAACAGTGCCAGAGTTTTAGTCCGACATTCAAGGAACGCAAGATTTATAGCCTCTTTGAGACTAGATTTGTTCAAATTGGATATCACAGTCTTCTCCCACACTGATGATGCTATTTTCTTGGCAAGCTGTCCAATTACCTGTAAAGAGTGGTTCGGATGCAATAATTACTGCTCCGGGAAAAGTTGGATCGTCCTGCAACCAGTAAAGAGACGGAGCAGGTGATTTTGTACTAAAACGTGAAGCTATCAGGCGATCGCCATCACTAATTACTACGTTGGCATAAACATAAGTTTGATATTCCTTTGCCCATTCTCCTAGCTGAAGTAATGTGATGTGCAAAGCCTGCTCTATACTCTTACCAGGGTTGGCTTGCAAATAATAGAGCAGCAAAGCAAAGATATGTTCCGAATCTGTACTTCCCTGGATTGATTGGTAAATTTCATCGCTGAGCCGATCGCGAATCGGTCTGTATAGCGTCTGCCGAAACTTGTCAATCCGTCCATTGTGAGTAAACAACAAACGCTGATACTTAAATGGCTGAGAATTACTAAAATCTAAGGCTTGACCTGGTGTAGCACTACGAACATAGGCTAAGATTCGTCCTGATTCGACATAGCGGCTCAAACTTGGCAGATTTTGGTCATTCCAAATCGGCAAGGTATTTTTGTAAATAAAGGGTTCGGTATCCTTTTGCGAATGATACCAACCCATACCAAAACCATCAGCGTTCACCACTCCCGAAAGCATTTCGCGAGGTTGGTAACTCTGCACAATCAACGAATGTTCAGGCGTGTACAGTAGCTTTTCTAAAGAAACAGGCGAACCAAGGTAAGCAAGTAAACGGCACATAATTAATTGGAATTTAAAATTGCTGCTCAGCTAGCAATAAACTTTAAAGCCACGCCATTCATGCAGTAGCGCTTACCAGTAGGTGCAGGACCATCGTTAAATACGTGACCCAAGTGTCCACCACAACGATGGCAATGGACTTCAACTCTAGTCATAAAGAACGACTTGTCTACAGTTGTATCTGTTGCTTCTTCGATGGGAGCGTAAAAACTGGGCCAGCCTGTACCACTGTTAAATTTAGTCTCTGAGGAAAATAGAGGTAAATCACACCCAGCACAGACGTAAGTTCCTTGAGCATATTGCTTATCGAGGGGGCTAGTACCAGCGCGTTCGGTGCCATGTTTACGCAATACATGAAACTGTTCTGGTGTCAGGGTCTTGCGCCATTCTTCTTCAGTTTTGGTGATTTCAAATTCATTCTTTGCAGTTGTCATAACTTCTGATTTCCTTGTGAAATATTGTGATAAAAATGCTGTGCCAACGATGACTGCACTAGCTTCTAAAAAATACCGCTTGTTCATTATCCAGTTGCCGATTTACCTTGCTGAATCACCAGTATGAGCGATCGCCCTGAATTAACCCTGATAGAAACATTAAAATCATCTAAGAATCATTGAGATCGGGACTATTAAAGGCTGGTTTAGGATCATCGACTGCAAAATGGAATCGTTGAGCCGGAAAATAAATGCTGTGGTAGTCGCGGATAATTAGTTCTGCTGGCAAATCCTCCTGGTTTCTTTGTCACGCTCTTTTTTAAGCTATTGCAAAACTATATTGTATCGAGAAAGCGAGGTCGTAATTCTGTCGTAATTCCCGACTCAATCTGCTAGTGATCGCTCAATTGATGAAACCAAAGAATTATACTTTTTTGGTACATGAGGATTTTGATATGTCGCCTTGGACTAGTCTCATCACTGCTTTAACACTGCTGCTGTACTCGGTCATCACAATTAATGTTGGTCGAGCCAGAGCCAAATATAAAGTACTACCTCCCCAAATGACAGGAGACGCTGATTTTGAACGCGTGCTGCGTGTTCAGCAAAATACCCTAGAGCAAATGGTTGTCTTTGTGCCTGCTTTATGGTTATTTTCTTTCTACATTAACCCTTTGTGGGGGGCAGTTATCGGTGCTATCTGGCTTGTGGGCCGAGTGGCCTACGCTTGGGGATACTATCAGGCGGCCGAAAAGCGAGCGATTGGCTTTGGCATTAGTTCTATCAGCGGTATAGTGCTACTTTTAGGTTCGCTCGTTGGTATCATCTTGTCTTTGGTGCAGCCATAAGTCATTGTTAGAAGCGATCGCTATTTTTATACCAATTCACAAACAGCCTGATACATATAGATTGTTCATAGGGGTTTAGCGTAGCTAAACCCTTATTTGCGTATTTGTGTCATTATTTACAATTTCTCATAACTTCAAAGCAAATTGCGATCGCCAAAAGCAACAGGGTGTGTGTAGAAAGCAAAGGTTACGACTCTAGCGAGAATTTGCCAAGTTAACCTCCCTTATAGCTGACGAGTTTGGAGTAAGCACTAAAGCTTTTTGGTAATTTTTGCGTAATTTTTATTTATAAAACTATTGCCTCGCTCAGATGAAAATTCATGCAATTCTTAATAGATTATTTCGCCACAATAAATTAGCTATGTTCGATAATTAGTTCCAGATGAACTAGTCAGTAAAACTCAATATATATGTTGTTAGCGACTGGACTATTAACAGCAAGTTTGCTGTTTTCGCATAGGTTCTTGACAGAAGCAACTCAGCAACAGTTATTACCAGTTGTACAGGTACAGTTACCCAAACAATCTGTTATGCCTAAAGCTGCTTTAAAAAGACTATTAACTACCGAACCAGTACAAGCTGACTGGTTTACTTCTGAGTTTTTAGAGCATGTGCCTATCTCCCAGATTCAACAAATTATCTCTAGCTTGAAACAAGGACTAGGAGATTATCAAAAAGTTCAAGAACAAGGCAAAAACTACATAGTTGTGTTTAGTCGTGGTTATGTGCCAGCGCAAATTGCTCTCGATGCCAATGGTAAAATTGCCATGCTATTCTTTCGTCCGCCTATTGCTCAAGGCAAGACTTTAGAAGAAGCGATCGCAGAATTTAAAACTTTACCTGGCAAAGTTAGTTTTTTAGTTTTAGAAGGAAAATCAGAACGAGCCGCATTAAATGCTAATACACCGCTAGCAGTTGGTTCGGCTTTTAAATTGGCAGTTCTTCAAACTCTCAAGTCTCAAATTGCTACGGGTAAGCGATCGTGGCGGGATGTTGTTGAGTTGCAACCTAGTTGGAAAAGTCTACCATCTGGGACTTTACAAACCTGGCCCGATCGCTCAATTTTAACTTTGCAAACATTATCTGCTTTGATGATTTCGCAAAGTGACAATACTGCCACCGACAGCCTGATCGATATCATTGGACGACAAGCCATTGAATCTATTACACCCCGCAACCGTCCTTTACTAACTACCCGTGAATTCTTTGTGCTCAAAAGTGCTACGAACCAAAAGTTACTTCAACGCTATCGTCATAGTAATCAAGAGCAAAGAAGAGCAATTTTACAATCATTAGCTCAACAACCTCTGCCGGATATAAGTGAATTTGAGGCTAAACCAGTCGCTTTAGATATTGAGTGGTTTTTTACTGCTCAAGAACTTTGCAGCCTAATGGAACAGGTTGCCGATTTACCGCTAATGAGTATTAATCCTGGCGTTGCCAATGCTGAAGATTGGCAAAGAGTAGCATTTAAAGGTGGCTCGGAATCAGGAGTATTGAATCTCACGACTTGGCTAAAAGCGAAGAATGGTAAGCAATATTGTGTTGCTGGCACTTGGAACAACGATGCACCTTTAGAAGAATCTCGTTTTTTGAGCATCTATGGAAGTGCGATCGCAGGTTTAAAGTAAACGATATTAACGCTCAAGGCTATGTAAAGCACCCTGAGTTTTAGTAGTTTTCGCGTTAACAGCTTTAATAAATTTTATTTATTATTTTAAAAACAAAGACTATTTGCTTTAATTATTAGTCTGGTTTTATCTTGTAAATATAAGGAATTAAACGCAAGTATTCAAAGTTTCCAGCTTGATTATGAATCAACTATGCCTATGAAATAGGATTTTAAATCACGATACAAGTATCTTTTTACCAATTACTCGCCTCTATTACAGTACAGGAATAATGCCCTATATGTATATAGCATTAGGGGTGTTTTAAATTTGTAAAAAACTTTAATTATTGATGTAGTTAAGTTGTTAGCCCATCAATAATTAAGCCAAAATATAATTGCCATGTTCAAAAAATTAGGCTCAAGAAGATGACGTCTTCAGTAAGGTGATAAGTCGTCAGATAGATTACTCTGACTTGGTTTATTCATCTAGTTTCTTATCGCAATCAAAAACAAGCAGCATCAGCTTATAGTCATAAATTAACTATAAGTTGAGGATGCATTTGTAATTGAATTGCCAATTTTAAAGCCTAATTAAACTATCCATCCCTTAACTGCCATGAAGAATATTTCTAGTGTATCTAAAGCTGTGTTAGCTTTTGCTTTTGGAATATGTATGCTGCCTATTTCCAAAACCTATGCTATTGATGCCAGGACTACGTATAATGACACAAGTATCCCAGCAGTAACTTATTATTTCACTGTTGCTGTACCTGCTTCTGGGGGAAAACCCTTGCAACAAGTGACGCTGACGCAGATCGAAGGCAGCGAAGATATTGAGTTTGATGCTAAACAGAGTAGGGCTTTTGTGGGAACAAGCGATCGCGCAGGTGAAAAACTGCCAGTTTCCTTGGTAAAAAACCCAAGTCAAGACGATTCAGTAACAATCCAGTTCGCGCAGCCCTTACCATCAGGTAAAACTGTAACAATAGCTCTCAAGGCGTACAGTAATCCTACTTGGGATGGTGTTTATTTATTTGATCTCAAGGCTGCTCCTGCAAATCAGAGTACAGAAAGTCAACCTCTTGGTATAGCTCGCTTACAATTTTATTCAAACGACTAAGAGATTGATTTGAAAATAGAAATATACAAATCTCACCAAAAGATTTGTAATAGTTTTAAAGTACACCCTTAACAAGGTGTACTTTTTTATATTTATAGGCTATTTTAGTAATTTTTTATAAGCTTGCTATCTATAAATATGTATGCAATAATCTAAAATTGATTTTATAAACTACGGTTTCTCAATCGGCTTAAAGTACTTTGTTTGCGAATTTAATATGGAAAGTCAGTCATGTCTGCTTTCTATACTCTCCAAGCATTGATACTACGCAGATTTAAGGCTAAAAATTCAAGTAGAATTATGACATTAGCAACTACCTTTGTTGAACAAAATACTATTCGTCGTCGGGGTACTGGCTTAAAAGCATATAATCCTGAAAAAGTTTACTCTGGGTACACGCTTTTTACACCACTTACTGGTAAAGGTGAAGTCTACTTAATTAATTTAGAAGGTAAAGTAGTACATCAATGGCAACTACCATATCTTCCAGGTTTATATGGCTATCTTTTACCTAATGGCAACCTCTTCTATAACGGCAAAACAGTAGAGATTCCACCGCGTTTCCCTGTCTGGTCCTTATTTAAAGGTGGGGTAGTTTTAGAAGTAGATCCACAAGGTAAAATTGTATGGGAATATCATCATCCAGACCATCATCATGATGGTCGTCGGTTGCGTAATGGCAACACAATTTTACTAGCTTTAGAAAAGATACCAAAATCTTTAGTTTCTCAAATCAAAGGTGGTGTAGCTGGGACAGAAGTAGATGGTGATATCTATGCTGATGTCATTCATGAAGTAACTCCAGAGGGTGAAATAATTTGGAGTTGGCACGCTTACGAATATCTTGATCCAGAAAAATATGTAATTACAAAACAAGACCAACGCCATGAATGGACACATGGCAACACAGTTGGAGAGCTTGCTGATGGTAATATTGTATTGAGTTTCCGTAATATCTCAACAGTAGTAATTGTTGAACGTGAGACTGGAAAAATTATCTGGGAACTAGGAGATGATGTTCTTGCTCAACAACACTTTCCTAATGAATTACCTAACGGCAATTTGCTAATTTTTGATAATGGTGCTCATCGGCAGAATGTAGCTTTGAATTTCTCCCGCGTTATTGAAGTGAATAGACAAACCAAGGAGATAGTTTGGGAATACGTTGATAACCCACCACATAACTTTTTCAGTTCTTACATTTCGGGAGCACAACGCTTACCGAATGGTAATACCTTAATTACCGAGGGTGCTTTTGGACGAATTTTTGAAGTAACAGCAACAGGGGAACTTGTTTGGGAATATATTAATCCCTACTTTGCGCCTCAAAATGCTCCTGGAGAATCAGCACTAGTAGCCAAGGGAGAACAAAATTCGGTCTTTCGTGCTTTTCGTTATGCGCCTGAAGAAATACCTTGGCTGAGTTAATTATTAATAAGATTCAAGTGTCAAGGATGAAAAGTGACAAAGTACTAATACTCAGTTCCTTTCTTTTGTTAAATTATAGAGGTAAGATATGGCAGAAATTACAATTTATAGTGCGGTTGTTTGCCCCTATGCTCATAGGTCGCGTTTAGTACTTTTAGAAAAAGGTATTGATTTTGACCTAGTTGAAATTGATTTACAGAATAAGCCAGCTAATTTTACAGATATTTCACCTTATAGCAAAGTGCCAGTGATTAAACATGGCAATGAGCGAGTTTGGGAATCGGCAATTATTAATGAATATCTGGATGAGATTTTTCCTGAACCTTTATTATTACCAAAAGATGCTATTAGTAGGGCACAGGCAAGAATTTGGATCGATTTTGCAAATACTCGATTTGTTCCGGCTTTCTCTACTTTGCTGCGTTCTCAAGACCCCCAAACGCAAAAACAAGCTGCACAAGAACTGGAAGCTCATTTGCGATTTATTGAAAATGAAGGGTTGGGAAAACTATCAGGTAATGGTCCCTATTGGTTTGGCGAAGCTATCAGTTTAGTTGACTTGACATTCTATCCGTGGTTTGAACGTTGGTCTGCAATTGAGCATTATCGAGGTTTTAAATTATCTACAGAATTCACTAGAATACAACAATGGTGGGATGCGGTAAGTAAACGAGAAGTTGTAAAAGCGATCGCAAATTCAAAAGAGTTTTATATAGAACGCTATGCGAGATTTGCTGCACTTCCAACGAAGAAAGTCAGCGAAGAATTAAGTTCAGCTGGACAAGTGACTCCCGAACAATTACAACAAGCAGCAAAGCAAGGATTTAAGTCAGTACTAAATCTGCGTTCTCCTAACGAACAAGGTTTTTTAAATGATGAACAGCAGCAGGCTCAAGCCGCAGGATTAAATTATGCTAATATCCCGATAAATCCCTCAAAAGCAAATCAAGAATTGATAGAAAAAGCCATTTGGGAAATAGATAATTTACCTAAACCAGTATTAATTCATTGTGCAGCGGGTGCAAGAGCAACAGCTATTGCTTTAATTGCTGATGCTAGTCAACAAAAACTTACACCAGAGGAAATTAAACTCAAAGCACAGGAACTTGGTTTAAATTTAGATCAGCCTCATTTAAAACAATTCTTGCAACAAGAAGAATCTAAGTGAGGATTTTAGTCCTCATCTTGAAGAGTAAAAATAAGATTCTCGGCTTCTTCAATAAGTCGGGAATCTATGTTTTTCAATTAGAATTTATAAAAGTACACTGAATATTAATAGCCAGCCTTTTTATCTACGACATTTCGCAGGGGTTGGTCGTTATAATAGCGTGTAAAATTATCGAGAAAAAGTGCGATCGCTCGCTCTTTAGATTTGGGAGAATGACCGGAACAGTGGGGAGTAATAAAAATATTCGGTTGAGTCCATAAGGGACTTTCTGGTGGTAGCGGTTCTGTAAACACTGTGTCTAAAGCTGCACCAGCAATTTCACCATCTTGTAAAGCTTTTAATAGTGCAGGTTCATCAACAATTGCTCCACGCGCAATATTTATCAGATAAGCATCGGGACGCATAAGGCTAAAGACTTCTGCGTCAATTATGCCTTTAGTTTCTTTAGTAAGAGGTGTGGCAATAACTACATAATGAGCTTCACTCAGAAGTGCTTTCCATTCATTTGCACCCACCACTTTATCAAAGTTGGGTAATGGTTGTGGATTACGGCGACTACCATAAATCTTTAAACCAAAAGCTTTAGCACGCTTCGCAATTTCTTGTCCAATTCCACCTGCACCAATAATTAATAATGTTTTATCTTGCAATTCTTCATTTCTAAAACCTCTTTGCCAACTCTTCTGAGCTTGTAACTCATACAATTTCGGAAAATTCTTGGCATAAAATAAAATATAAGCAATCACAAATTCGGCAATAGGAATAGCATGAAGCCCCGCGCCGTTAGTTAGGATGATATCACGTTCTAAATATTGTGGTGTCAGAATGTTATTTATACCTGCATTTGTTGCTTGATGCCAACGCAATTTAGGAGCTGATTCTAAAACTTTCTGTAAAGTTGTAGGTTTAATATAATAAAGCCAACTAAAATATACTTCGGCATCTGTAGCATCACCATCTATATTGCCATCAACATCTGCTCGAACAAATTGTGTATCGTTAGGTAGATGCGGTTTAATTTCATCAGCAACTTCTATTGGTAGAATTAGCTTCATACTCTCTTACTCCATTTAGATTTGAGTTGAATTCTTTCTATTTGAGTGAGAAATTTGCTACTAATACTAATATGCCTGTATTATCTCAAAGCATTATGTACCGCAAGTATTAATAACGTTTTCATACAATTCAAATTTTTGAGAATCAATAGTAGATTACTTAATAGTTTTTTACTGTTGAGCGATTTCCAACAAGCGAACGAGGAGGTATAAGTAGGTCGGCGTGAATATTTATCGTTGGGATGAGGCAGGAGGCAGAAGGCAGGAGGCAGGAGGGAAGAGGGTTTAAGCCTATTTGATTTTTCAAAACATAGTTTTGTTTTTTCACAATGTTCTACTTATACAGCAAAATTCAAGGATCGGAATTGAGAAGTAAAACTTGGTATAAAGCAAGTTTTGAGACTATAGTTACTACTTACCCAGCTACAGTTCATCAGCTCGCAGGAGTATGTAACCATGTTTGTGTAGCAACATCCCAGCGAGAGTCAAGCCAACGCTGTTGTGTTTCATCCCAGTGTAATAATGTAGCCAAATCCACCATTGCGATCGCAATCTCAATGTTTTTTTCTGCCGCCAGCGGTCCTGAATCTGCGAAACTGAGCACTTGGTCAAAGATCTCCACGATCCACCCTTGATAAACTTGACCATTTGTTAGTTTGAAATAGTGTTTTGTGCCTAACTCGCTGAATTCTTCCAGGATAGCTTTTGGGTTTTTCATTAATCTTATTCGTTCATCAGTCGCAACCTTTTGTTAACTTGGTATTTTACATCTTTTACTGTTTTGCCTGCGTCACAATCCAATCATTCAATTTAAAATCAGACTGAGCTAATTTCTGTGAGACTAAAAACTTCTTTGTGCCTTCTAAAAGTTGCACTCCTTGATCTGGTAAAGGTTCTACAGGAAATTGTGTAATGGGGAAAGAAGCCTTCACCACATCAAGAGGATATCCCGATACATCAGCATGAAATTTGTAGTAAGCTTCTGAGTTCGCTTGAATATCTTTGACAGATGCTTGTTTTATCTGATTCCACTTTTGCGGAAAATTGGGATGTTTCGCCAAGAAAGCTTCTGTGGCAACAGTTACGCTGGTTCCTCGTAAGTGTGGGTGTTTAACTGCTTCATCCAATACTGGATAGCCTTTTGATTGTAACAGCGGCCCTGTACCAGTGGATGCAGCGATCGCAGCTACATCTCCCCGTTCTAATGCGGCTTGGGCTTCACTCGGTAACAGGTGAATTACACTAACGCGATCGCTAATCCCAGACTCTTGCAACAATCCAATTAAATAGCGATGCATATAGGAACCTTTGGAAGTCGCTACCTTCTGTCCTTTGAGTTCTGCTATCGAACGCGGGCCGTTTTTCTTTGCTAGTAACCAAGCATTCGTTCCTACTTGTTCTTGACCAATCAGACGCGTAGGAAGTCCCTTGGCTTTACCTACCAGTGCAGGTGTATCACCGTAAATACCCACATCCACCTCCCCTGCTACCAAAGCTTCATTGAGGTTAGGGCCGTTGGGAAAATTCAGTGTCTTAATTTCGGTAATCCCTATTTGTTGCAATTCTGGCAAAAGTTTACCTTGATGCATTGCCCACCCAGCTGGCCCGGTGGGTGTTTTAACTTTCCCATTACTAATAAAACCCAAACGCAAGGTAGTAGTCTTAGCCGCGGCTGTGGTTGTGGGATTGGGTACAGCTTGGGAAACACTCTGACGGGAACTGCAAGCAGTAGTCACAAGCAGCAGACAAGATACGGCCAGAGTTGACAATTTAGGCAAAGAAGGAATGGAAGTAGGCATGGTAAACAAAGCGCAAAGATACAGAAAACGCAGAGGAGACAACAAAAAATTTATGTTATTTCATGTCCGTTCAAATAGCGAACCCGTTCGCGTAGCGTCTCCGGTAGGAGAAGGGTACGAAGTGAAGCAATCACAAGGACTCTGCAATTGCTACCCTACCGGAAGCCCTTCGGGTTCGGGGGTGACGCTCCTGCGTCGCTAACGCAATCGACGGGAAGCGGAGCCGCTGCATTGGACGGGTTCCCACAGGGTAGCAAGTGGCATCCAAGACTGCGACCCCCTCACCACTTCGTGTCTACGTTTCACTTCGTTGCCCTCGCTGCGGACATATTAAGGGCAATTTGCCGGACATCATATTATTTCAGCTGCTTGAGTATTTGATGGGTGGAATCTTCTTTCGCTAACGAAGTGCGATCGCGTCCCCAACCGACATTTTTGCGGTAGCTACCCAGAAGTTCAGCCTTTTTGAGTAATTCTTCATCCACTGAATCTAGTGGATCGACTTGTGGTGCTACATACAAAGCGTCCACCGGACAATACAATTCGCACATGAAACAGGTTTGACAATCACTTTGCCTAGCAATAGTAGGCGGTGCATCAGCTACTTTGTCAAAGACGTTTGTTGGGCAAACGTTAACGCAAATATTACATTGAATGCACCGCGACGCACTAACTAACTCAATCATGTCAAACAATTTTAGATTTTTGATTTTGCGGAAAGTTGCCAGGAGGGTTTCCCTCCGTAGCAAACTTTCCAAGACAGATTTTGGATTGACCTCACAGATTTTTCTGAAGGCTCATACCATCAAGGAATTGTTGGTCAATTTTGAATCAGAAATATTTAGATTGATAAATGAGGCTCGTTGTTGAATAACTCTAATCTTTCTCTGTGAAACATCATCAGGAAGATACACTTACCAATTCTCTCTTCGTCCCTAATCCCTCACTTCTCACCCAAACTCGATCCAAACCACCACTAACTAAATAATGTTGCTGGTTAGTATCCATCTCTGGATAATCCAGATGTTTGTGCATACCGCGACTTTCTTTCCGTTCTAGGGCACTGCTGTACATCCATCTAGCTGTAGCTACCATTGCCGCTGCTTCTCGCACCTGAAGAATTTGAGAATCTCCAGCTTGACTACTACGAATCTCTTTCCAGAGGCGATCTAATCTCTGCAATGATTCAGTCAAACCTTGTTCGTTACGGAAATAATTGCGATCGTAGGGAAAAACTTCCGCCTGTGTTGCTTTGATAACTTCTTCAGCTTTAATCTGGTGTTTACTTGCGTTTGTCAATCCTGCTTCACCAACTGCTTCTACAGGGCGTTGTGTACCCCACTCTCCCAAATTCCGGGCGTACTCAGCCGCAGATTTGCCTGCCCAGTAACCAGAAGATATCGCCCAAGCTGCATTGTGGCTACCACCACCAGTAAACCCACCACAAATTAATTCCCTGGTAGCAGCATCACCAGCTGCATAAAGCCCTGGAACTGATGCGGCGCACGTAGAATCAACGATCCTAATACCACCTGTACCGCGTACTGTTCCTTCTAAACGCAAGGTAACGGCGAAGCGCTGCCTAAAGGGATTGATACCTGCGCGATCGAAGGGTAAGAAGAAATTAGGCTGTGCCTTGCGCATCTGTGCCTGCATATCTTCAGTAGCTTGATCTAAGATGGCATAGACTGGTTGTATCAAGAGGGTTTGAGCAATAACTGAACGTCCTCGTTGCGAACCTGCACCTGGTATAGGTGTGCCGTCTTCGTATGTAAAAGTTGCCCAATTGTAAAACAGAGTCTTGGTGACTGAGGAAAAAGCGGGAGAGATGCCATATGCGTTAGAAAACTCCATCCCTGACATCTCGGCACCCGCTTCTGCTGCCATGAGGTATCCATCTCCAGTCAAGACATTGCAACCTAGTGCTTTACTCAAAAAAGCACACCCACCAGTTGCAATGATTACTGAGTTGGCACGTACAACCCATTGCTTGCCAGTCTGACGGTTAACTCCCGTTGCCCCAGCAACTGCGCCTTCTGCGTCTACTAATAGTTGCAAAGCAGGACTATTATCTAAAATTGTTACTCCTACCCGTTTAATTTGCTTCCGCATCAGGCGCATATATTCAGGTCCCTGTAGACTGCGCCGATAGGGTTTTCCTTCTTCATCAACAGGAAAAGGATAACCCCATTCTGCTAATAGGTTGACGTTGGTATATGTCTGATTTAATACCTCCTGCATCCAATCACGGTTGGATAGAAATCCTCCCAAAGCTTCCCGACTGGACATTGCAGCTTCTCTCGCTTCCGGATTCGGTGGTACATACCACACACCATTACCCGATGCTGCTGCACAGCCACTCGTACCACAGTAGCCTTTATCAACCAAAACAACTCTTATACCACTAGATGCCGCACTCCAAGCAGCCCAAGTACCAGCCGGGCCACCACCAATCACGAGAACATCTGTCTGTAAATTAGGATCGACATCAATATCGATAGTAGATGAATTCTGCGATCGCCAATGGTAACTACTCATTGAATTCTTCGCCTCAATATTTAAACTTATGTACTACAGAAAAACTTGGATAATAACGCAATGAATAAACAAACTTTTAACTGCAATGATGGAAATCAGAACAGTTTATCAATGCATATTTTTGTTGTACTAGGATTTACAATACCACAAACTACGGTTTATCGCTCAAGTTATAGTATTTTTACTAAAATAAGCCTTGCATAATTTTTTCGGAAAATCAAGGGAAGTTTTTATAAAACTTAAAATTCATCATAAAAGACTTGCTTCGTCAGCATTAATATGTATATATTTCCGGCTAAATCAGCGTATTTTATTTAAATTTCGACTTTTATGGCAATTTTGCTATATAGCTTTAGTAATGACATGTATGATTAAATTTATAAATTTCTACAAAAAAAATATCTACCACACACAGATGGAAAAAATTACTTTAGTGTTTTGGTGGGCATTGCCCACCCTACAAAGCCTTCAAGTTGCCAAAAACATGATTAATTAGGGTGCTGGATTGGGATAACGTGTATGAACTGCATCTAATTCTGCTAAAATCTCTGGGTTAAGAACTACATTCACACTGTCGATATTTTCCTGTAGTTGTTGTAATGATGTAGCACCAATAATTGTGCTAGTGACAAACCATTTACTGCGAACAAAAGCCAAAGCTAATTGAGTAGGCTGCAAATTATGTTTTTGAGCAATTTCTACATAGGCTGCTACAGCTTCATTCACATTCTGTTTTAAATAACGTTGACCAAAGCCTTGAAATAAACTTAATCTTGTATTCTCTGGTTTTTTATCTTCTATGTACTTTCCAGTTAACAAACCAAATCCTAGAGGGCTGTAAGCAAGTAACCCAACATTTGTATAGTGAGAAACTTCTGCTAAAGCTGAATCAAATACGCGATTTAGCAAATTATAAGCATTTTGAATTGAAATAACTTTGGGTAATCCTAGCTTTTTGGCAACATGAACAAACTTAGTGACGCCCCAGGGCGTTTCATTACTCAAACCCAAATAGCGAATTTTACCAGCTTTGATGACATCTGCAAAGGCTGCTAATTGTTCAGAAATCGCTACTGTTTCCCGTTCCAACTCTGGTTTATACTCTGTCTGCCCAAAGGTGGGAACATAGCGATCGGGCCAATGAATTTGGTACAAATCAATATAATCTGTTTGCAATCGCTTGAGACTATCATCTACCGCCTGCTTAATGTTATCACGGTCTATTTTAATATTTCCTTCCCGTAGCCAATTAATTGGGCGACCCGGACCAGCAATTTTTGTAGCAACTATCAGTTGATCTCGCTGCTGTTTTTTTAACCATTCACCAATGTAAGCCTCTGTTTTTCCTTGGGTTTCACCACGCGGCGGTACTGGGTACATCTCCGCAGTATCAATAAAATTAACTCCTTGTGCGATCGCATAATCTAACTGTTGATGGGCCTCTTCAATGTTGTTTTGTTGCCCATAAGTCATGGTTCCTAGACAAATTTCAGAAACCTTTAAGTCACTGTCGCCGAGTTGGTTGTATTTCATAGTTTTGGAATTAATTTTCTTAGTTACTCTTGGTAAATTTTCAAGTAACGAAACGCTAAACCTTAATAAAACTCATAAAATCTATCGATTTAGCGGAGTTAATACCTAAAAATGGTATATTACCAGATATTAATCACCAAAACAAGTTGATCTTTCATATTTAAATTTATATATATTGTGTAGCCAAAAATACTCAGTCTCTACAGTTTTTCTGGAATAGTAGTATCTAGTAAGATAAAAGTACTAAAATTCGACCGAATTACCGGAGTATATATAAGGTGATTCAGTCACTACCGTAGTTTAACTTTCTCTTGCATCATTTCTTGCCTAGAAAGGTGTTAGAGAAGAAACTAGCTCAAAAATAACAATGACATTGCAAACTTGAAATTTTTACCTGTTTACCCATAAAAACTTTCAAGCATTTTTACAGTCCTGATGTCCTCTACTTAGTGGGTGCAGAAGTACAGAAGATTTGTACTAGCTCACACTGGGTATTCTACCAAAATGAAAATAATTTTGAGAATTTATTGCTGTATGACATCAGTATTCTCATAAAAGCAATATCTAGTTATTTCTTTTGAGCTATTAGAAGCGCAACTCGCTTTCTAGCAACTACGTAAAAACCTTGTTTTGTGTGAGGAAATTGAAACCAGTGCCTAGAGTTTTTTGGAATTATTTGCTAGCAATCCCAACCTTGTGGAGTGGAGTTTTAGTATTATCTTCAGTAGCAAGTGCAGTTGAAGTTCAGAAATCAACCACATCAACAGTGCAAGTATCGGCGCAGGGACAAGCAAACAAGGAGAACAACAAAGAAACGACTCCTCCAATCTCCGTTTCTGATACCTTAGAGCAAGTCAACTCTGTATCTCAACTGTCTGATGTTCAGCCTACAGATTGGGCATTTCAGGCTTTACAGTCACTAGTTGAGCGTTATGGTTGCATTGCAGGATACCCAGATGGCACATTTAAAGGCAACCGTGCCTTGACTCGTTATGAATTTGCCGCAGGTTTGAATGCTTGCTTAAATCGAGTCAACGAACTACTTGCTACTAGTACTGCTGATTTAGCCACTAAGGAAGACTTGGTTACCCTACAAAGACTCCAAGAACAATTCTCAGCGGAATTAGCAACATTGCGGGGTAGAGTCGATAGCTTAGAGACACGGACTGCACAAGTTGAGGCACATCAGTTTTCAACGACAACTAAACTTACAGGTGAAGTTGAGACCGTTGTTGGAGGAATTCTGGCAGGTAATAACGTCATCACTAAGCAACCCGCCCCCCAAAACATCACATTTCAAGACCGAGTTCGCCTAATATTAAACACCAGTTTTAACGGCACCGATCAGCTGCGGACGACACTGAGTGCTGGAAATATAGCCTCTTTAGGAGGAACAAGAAGTGGATTATTAGGAACCCCTGACGGGAGAACTTCTGATAATGCCAGTCCTGCTTTTGCAAGCAATCAGATTTATGTCTCTGGACTTCGCTATCGGTTTCGCGCTACGAAAAATACCCAAGTTAACATTTTTGCCCAGTCAGATGGAGCTTTTGAAATCGGCCTAACCGGTCCCATTAACCCATATTTTGAAGGGTCTGCTGCTAATGCGATTTCACGATACGCACGACGCAATATGGTCTATGACTATGGAGACAGCGGTCCTGGAATTGCCGTACTCCAGAAATTGAGTGACCAGTTCGACTTAGGATTAGCCTACACCGCTATTAATGGTGACAATCCCACACCTAATAATGGCTTATTTACAGGTAGATATGTAGCTCTAGGACAGTTATCATACTCCTCCCCTAATAAGAATTTCCGCCTGGCTCTAACTTATGCCAATACCTATAGCCCACCGAACACAACGGGTCAAACTGGAACAAATTTCGGTCCAGTAATCGGGAGTAACCTGGCAAATAGTACCGTAGCTGGAACCGGAACCGTAGGAAATCTTTATGGTATACAAGCGTTCTATAGAGTTAGTCCAAAGTTTGCAGTCAATGGATGGGTAGGTTATTCAGCACACCGCTATCTGGGGCGTGGAGATGGCCAGGTCTGGGACTGGGCGGTAGGATTAGCATTCCCCGATCTGTTTAAAGAAGGTAGTTTAGGCGGCATTTTCGTGGGTATGGAGCCGAAACTCACTGGTCTGAGTCCGAATGTTAATTTGGGTGCAGGTGCTGGTAGGGTAGACAAAGATACTTCCCTACACATTGAAGGATTTTACCAATATAAACTCAACGACAATATTGCGATTACACCAGGAGTAATATGGATCACTGCACCAGACTTTGATGCAAGTAACCCTGATACTGTAATTGGTTGGCTTCGTACCACCTTTAGGTTTTAACTATAAAAAACTAGCTCTTTAGTTTCTAGCCATTCTGGTAGCTAGAAACTAAAGATTACTGGCCAGAGAAAAAAGTTTTTTCATAGATGATATTCCTGCCTTATTAGCAAATCTTATTTGCTCGCTTTATTCCAAAATTCAAGTTGCAATTTCTGTTTTTATAGGAAATACCAAACTAACCTGAGAAATCTGATGTG
The DNA here is from genome assembly GCF_002154725.1 of Nostoc sp. 106C. Taxonomy (GTDB): domain Bacteria; phylum Cyanobacteriota; class Cyanobacteriia; order Cyanobacteriales; family Nostocaceae; genus Aulosira. Next base: position 47,882 of record NZ_MTAW01000084.1, read on the forward strand.
TATTAATGCTATTAGAGAGGAGAAAATTAATGAAGACTTCATTTTTTGTGCAATTTATTACTGAATTTAAAAAAAAATTCCTTTCTCAAATTATCTATAAAAACAGGCTCTTCTCATTTATACCTTTTCCTGTTGCTGGGGCTTTCCTTACTGGATTATGTCTCAGTTTATTATTTGCAGCTTGCACAGCCAATAATACCAACAACACTAATGTTAGCTCTGCTAATAATTCCAACCAAACTAAGGCATCAGTAGTTAAGTTTGGTTATCAAAAATCGGCAATTCTGCTCAAGAGTAAAGGCGTTTTAGAAAAGCGTTTGCAACCTCAAGGTGTCTCTGTAGATTGGATAGAATTTCCAGCCGGGCCGCAGCTTTTAGAAGCTATGAATGTCGGTAGTATTGACTTTGGGCATACCGGAGAATCACCGCCAATTTTTGCCCAAGCTGCGGGAGCCTCATTAACTTACATTGCTGGAATCGCTCCTAGCCCCGCGGGTCAAGCTATTCTTGTTCCTTCAGATTCTCCTATTAAAACAGTGAGTGATTTGAAAGGCAAAAAAGTCGCTTTTCAAAAAGGCTCTAGTGCTCACTATATGCTATTGCAAGTTTTAGAAAAATTTGGCTTGCAATATAGTGATATTCAACCAATTTATCTACCACCTGCTGATGCGCGTGCTGCATTAGTTAAAGGTAGTTTAGATGCTTGGGTAATTTGGGACCCATTTTATGCAGCAGCGCAAAAAGCTATTAATGCTCATGTTTTGATAGATGGTACAGAAATTAATAAACAGGGAGGATATTACTTAGCTAGCCGTAAGTTTGCTACCGAGAATCCAGAAACGATTAAGGCGATATTAGAAGAAATTAAAACCCTAGAAGAATGGTCTGACAAACATCGAGATGAAGTAGCAGCTAAACTCTCGCCAGTGTTAGGTATTGATTTAGAAACGATGAAAACAGCCACAAAAAGAAGAAAATTCGGAGTTGTGCCAATTGATAGTAATTTGATTGCTTTACAACAGAAAGTTGCAGACAAATTTTATGAATTAAAATTAATTCCTAAACAAATTGACGTGAAAGAAGCAATGCTATCACCAGAGCAATATGCCGCTTTTTCTCCAAAAAATTAGGCATAGATCATAGATATAGTAATCTTATTTGATTTGGGAAGATTTGCTATATCTAGATAGCCATCGAAAATTCTTCTTTGATGTGTGGAATACTAGGTATTGTGAGTAATGCCACCCTACAATAATAAAGATTTTTCACATATTATTTAGGTTTCCTATAGAAGGATAAGAGTTAGGCGATCGCGCTTTTTAAAATAGCAATAAATGCCTGCGTGACTGTCAAAAGCAAAAACAGCCAGCGCCAGTTAATTTTCAGTAGTATAATCCCAGATTTCATTCCAAATCCAATTGAGTTTGCCCTCTTTTTCTGGTGATGAGTGTCTCAAATTATGTTTGACTCAAAGCTTTTACTAGTTGTAAGTCACTTACTTTAGTCACCCATGACTAGTTTTTTAGATGATTTTTTGCCAGTGGAGAACATCCCATGCCAGTAGATCCCAATTCTCACCAAAGTTCCGAACAAGATGCTCTAGTTTCTAGCGAAACAACGAAAGTTAAGCACCCTCGACGCTTCTTGATTGGTGGTGCTAGCAGGCGATCGTTTCTAGGTCGTGCTAGTTTATTTACTACAGCTAGTGTGGTTGCAGGAGTTTTAGGTTCACCTCTAGCCTACAAGAAAAGAGAAGGCATTGCCCAGGCTAAGGAACCTTTAGGAAAGTTCGACCATAACAACTTACGTGAGAAAGCTTTTCAAGTACGTACAACAGCAGCGAAGGTGAATCGGGAAATTCCCATTCCACCCCATCCCACGAACGGAGATGAGGCGAAGTACGCCAATAAAATTGCTACGGATACACGAGGATTGCCCCATAATCAGCTGGGCGAAGTGGATCTAAAGGCATATCAATCTTTGATTAATGCGCTCAAATCTGGCGATCCCAACGAGTATGAAAAGATTGTTTTAGGTGGCAAACGAAAACTGGTACAACCGCTGACGCCATTAGCGATTAGCTTGAGTGGTGTGAATACTTGCCAATTAGCGATTCCAGTACCACCCACCCTCGACAGTGCAGAACAGGCGGCAGAATTCCTCGAAATTGCTTGGCAACAACTCTTACAGGATATACCCTTTAGCGAGTTCCGCAATGACACAACTAACTCGCTGATTCTAGCAGCTGTTCAGGATTTGAATCGCTTGTCAGCATTTAAAGGGCCTAAACAGAATGGAAGGGTGACACCAGAACTGCTATTTCGAGGCACGGCAATTTACGTTGATGCATCTGGTAAAACGGCTTACCACACCCTGCCAGGGGTAGAGGTAGGCCCTTACGTTTCCCAGTTTTTACTGCGTCCTGTCCCGGCGGGAACACATAGTTATCCTCAGCTGAACCGGGTTCCTCTGGCTATTCCCGAAAACAGTTTCCAAACCAACTATGACGAATGGTTGCTAGTCCAAAATGGTGGTGAGTCTGGTAGAAAGATTAAGTTTGACTCAACCCGTCGCTACTTTATCAACGGGCGCGACCAATCAGAGATTGCTCACATACCACCACCAGTCTATACAAATGCGGCTTTAATTCTGCTCGCCAAGCCAGTCAAAGATAACCCTCTAGATGGTGGTGTAGGCTCACCTTACAATCCCAGCAATCCTTACAATAAGTCAAAGACCCAAGCGGGTGGTTCGGGGACATTTGGCCCAGGGTATTCACAATCTTTAATCAGTTGGGTCGCTCCACACGCAATCAGAGCAGCCTACTGGCAGAAGTGGTATGTCCACCGTCGTTTAAGAGCAGAGGCTTACGGTGGCTTGGTTCATAATAATAAGGTGAATAAAACAAATTATCCAATTCACCCTGAAGTGTTGAAGTCAGAAGCCCTCGATCGCATCTACAGTAAATATAAATCCTATCTGCTGCCGCAAGCCTTTCCAGAAGGGGCACCATTCCATTCTTCTTATCCAGGGGGCGCTTCGGTGTCGGCTGGTGCTAGCGTCACGATTTTAAAGGCGCTATTTGATGAAAATTATGTGATTCCAAATCCAGTGATACCCGATCCTAAAGATCCTACCAAATTGATTTCCTATCAAGGCTCACCGTTGACAGTGGGCGGGGAATTGAACAAACTGGCAGCGAATATTGGCTTGGGTCGCGATAGCGCTGGGATTCACTGGCGCACAGATGCAGCAGCCTCGTTAGCACTAGGCGAAGCGATCGCGATCGGTATTCTCAGAGATGAAAAGCTTACGTTCCGCGAACAATTTGAAGGCTTCACCTTCACCAAATTTGATGGCACAAAGGTGACGATTTAATTGCCATTAGGATAAGAGGGAACTGGGTTGGGAGAAATCCCCATAATTAAATAGTACAAGTACCCTATATTTGATGCTTATTTGATGCTAAATTCCCCTTTTCCCGCCCTCAAAGGGCTTGGTCACAATTCCACCCACGTAATCTATGACTAATTTTACCGAGCTACTTAATCATCGCTATGGCGCTAGCCCTGCTAATACTGCTCTACTGGGAAATGATTTCATAAGTTCTCTTTTATCTCACCGTTCAATTCGTGCTTACTTATCTGATGCTTTACCACCAGGAACTTTAGAAACGTTAGTGGCAGCGGCGCAATCAGCATCTACATCCTCAAATCTCCAGACATGGAGTGTAGTGGCAGTAGAAGATGCAAAACGCAAGGAAAAGTTATCACAACTAGCTAGCAATCAAGCACATATTCGCTCCTGTCCATTATTTCTCGTATGGTTAGCAGATTTAGCGAGACTCGCGCACATTTCGGAAAGTCGCGGATTACCTCATGAAGGCTTAGATTATTTGGAAATGTTTTTGATGGCGGCGATAGATGCAGCCTTAGCCGCGCAAAACGCTGTTGTAGCAGCAGAATCTCTTGGATTAGGAACGGTGTACATTGGTGCTTTGCGTAACAAGCCGGAAGAGGTAGCGGAGGTTTTAAGTTTACCAAAGCATGTGTTTGCTGTTTTTGGGCTGTGTGTTGGTTATAGCGATCGCACTATCGAGACAGCTATTAAACCACGCTTACCCCAAACAGCGGTATTGCATCGGGAAACTTACAAACTAGCAGAACAGGAAGAAGATATTGCTGTTTATAACCAAGCGATGCAAGCTTTTTATAAGTCTCAGAACATGAATGTTCCTGGTGATTGGACAGAACATTCTGCTAAACGAGTGGCTTTTGCCGAGTCTTTATCTGGACGCGATCGCTTGCGGGAAGCTTTGAAAAATTTGGGTTTTGAATTGCGTTAATTTTTCATCATATACTGGGCTTTCAAGTTGAATCTACGTTGGTATTACTCCTACTTTCAAATCTAAGAAATTAGGAGTAAATTTTTAATATGAATTTTTTCTACTAACACTGTTTGTCCACACTGAAACTGTAAACATTCACTTCTAGACCGAAGTCGAAAGTTTAGTAAATCGAGCCGTGGATGTCCATTACTATCAAGCATTCTAGGTGGTATATCTAGCGCCTCAATTGCACAATTACCAATCGTAGAATCTGAAGTCAACTCAAAACTGATAGTTGGAAAATCTAGCCGTTTTACCACAATATTCCTTAAAATGCGGGAATAATTTAAAATTAATTCAACTTCAACTTCAATAGCAGTTATCAACTCCATTTAAAAACTCTCTCGACTGTGCCATTTTCCTCATTTTTACTTTATCTGCTTCTCAATATTAAACTCACATAGGCTAAGCAAGTTTTTTGGCTTAAGCTTAAATATATTTTATTCTCTCCAATCAAAATTAATAACGCGATCGCCTCTCCTATTGATAATTTCTAAATTGTGTAGCTATCAACACATTTTTTCATGTTGTTTTTTTTTACAAAAATCTACTTGCCTTTTTTTCCCACCTATGTGAGACTACTATAAACATACTACGCAAACCCTACCAATTTAGTGTAGTTTATTGAAAGTTATCGACAAAGAGGCAAATACTGGGCAGCTATCCTATGTAAGTGTTTTCTAGAAAGGGTTTTGAGATTACTGAAACTTATAGATATGGAGGAAAAGAGATGTCAATTAAAAAATGTTGTTGCAGCCTTGGTTAATCATATTCTTTTTGGATAGTCCGCGTACGTAACTGGTCTTCATGACCGTATGAATCGCATGAGAACCACAGTTACTGAAGAGTATATATATGTATTTTAGCTGGTATTTTTTCCAACATGAAGCTTCTCTGGCTATACAGAGGTAGTTAGTAAGCTGAACTGATGCTAGATCAAAAAAGGGAGATTTGTGGAATGACATCTGAAGTACGAGGAATGCATTTAAAACTCGAAGGGTTACGAAAGTCCTTTGGGCGCAAAACAGTCTTGCAAGAAATTGATTTAGATATCAAGCCAGGGGAATTTGTCGCCATTGTGGGTCGCAGTGGCTGTGGTAAAAGTACGTTGTTACGCTTGATTGCTGGGCTAGATGCTCCGAGCGCAGGTACTGTGTTGTTAAATGACCAGCATTCGCATCATCGTATTAGCCCAAGTATCCGCATGATGTTTCAGGATGCGCGGTTACTGCCTTGGCAGCGAGTAATCACAAATGTGGAGTTAGGTTTATTAGGCGCTAACTCGAAAGTTTATGCAAGACAAAAAGCTTTACAAGTTTTGGATGCTGTTGGTTTAGAAGACCGAGCAAGCGAATGGCCTTCTGTCCTCTCTGGTGGACAACGTCAACGGGTAGCATTAGCAAGAGCCTTAGCAAGTAGTCCTGCTTTATTGTTGCTAGATGAACCACTAGGAGCGTTGGACGCGCTCACGCGAATTGAAATGCAGCAATTGCTTGAGCAATTATGGCAAGAGCAAGGCTTTACTGCATTACTAATTACCCATGATGTGGAAGAAGCTGTTGTACTAGCAGACCGAGTGTTGCTAATTGAGAACGGTCAGATAGGACTAGATTTACAGATTAATCTGCCACGTCCACGAGTTAGGGGAGACATTGTACTGGCTCAGACAGTAGAGAAAATTTTACAACGAGTGATGGGTCAGCAAGAGCGCGAACCAGGATTGCAAGAACAACAAGTTTTCATCACGTCTTTGTCAGCGTAAATAATTTCTGCCTCGTTGCGAACTTTGAATTTTGAGTTATGACTATTGCTGTTGAGCATCCACACAAATCTAAATCTGCACAAATCTGCGATCGCCTTAGTTATCCTGTCATCGATACCCATGTCCATACTCAGACATTCTCTCCAGCATTCTTAGATTATTTAGAGTTAGTGGATGAAACTGAGATTGGCGATCGCTCCCTAAAGAATTTACCTGGTGCTTCTCGTGCTCAATAGCTTAGATAGAGTCTCGGCTAAGTGTGTCGAATCAAAAATAGTTCCTATCACCTAATCTTTTGGTATGGATTGGATAACACACCGCTCAATTTTCAATTAACGCTACAACCGTATTGATCGCTTTGCCTCCGCTGGTGAAGCGTTGTGTAAATCCCTATTCTTCGGGGGAATGATATGATGTCCGGCAAATTGCCCTTAATAGGTCCGCAGCGAGTGCAACGTAGACGCCTGAAAAGCTGCTTCCCGTTCGCTGTTAGGCTTTCCCGTAGGGTAGGGTATGCCCGCAGGAAGATGCCCGAAGGGCTGTAGGGCGATCGCAATCAGGGGTATTTGAACGGACATGATATGACACAGCGCTTCCCTTCCTTAAAAGAGTTATTAGCACATCAAAAATAGTTAATCTTTAGCTGTAAATTTTCAACAAACATGGCATAAGGAAGGAGAATAAATTCTTTTATGAATAGCAATATTTTTCTTCCATTACCTATTTATTAATAGCCTTGCAATTCTAAAATAAATATATGGTTGGTCTAAAATTAATAATATTTTTCAAACATAATTTTCCATCACAGTAAACCTCTCATGAATCTATCTTAAGGTGGTTCACTCCACCTTAATTCCTAAAATTAAACTCATAAATCACTTGTGATTAGCTTCTTTTTTATAATATGTATTGCTGTGGTTATTTTAATTCATGCTTAGTTTTCCCAACTTAGATAGTAGTTTATCCATGTTCAAGACAGTTTTTATGGCATTTTTCTCAAGCTCAATAACATACTATGAAATCCGAAGTCAAGAGCAAAAAAAATTTTATAGTTACCCTAAGCTAAAGACTTAGGTTGTTTATAATTATTCAATTTTGTAATTTTTGTAATCGTTTCAAAGGTAGAGGTGAGCCAATTAATGCAAGGTCTGAAAGATAAATTAGATTTTTGGAAACGCGGACGCATTACTCGTCGTTCAGCGTTATTTGCTCTTGGTTATAGCTTAGTGTTATCAACAACACTATTTAGTTGCAGTACGCCAGAAAAAAATACTCAAAAACAAGCAGATTCATCTTCATCTAATACAACCAATACAGCTAATACATCTATAGCTAGTAGTGGACAAAAAGTAATTAGAATTGTACGTTCTAAACAACTTACTGCCCTAGCTGTTCTCGAAAAACAAGGCAGCTTAGAAAAAAGATTAGCAGACCTTGGTTACAAGCTTGAATGGCCTGAGTTCGCTGCGGGTCCACAACAATTAGAAGCATTAAATGCTAACGGGCTTGATATTGCTTCCACAGCAGAATCACCCCCTGTCTTTGCTCAAGCAGCTGGAACACCTTTAGTGTATTTAGCAGCTAATTCCTCTGATGGTAGAGCAGTTTCGCTGTTAGTTCCTAACAACTCAACTGTTAAAACTGTCAAAGATTTGAAAGGTAAAAAAGTTGCTTTCCAAAAAGCATCTATTGGTCATTACCTGTTAGTCAGAGCCTTAGAAAAAGAAGGGCTAAAACTTTCTGATGTACAGTCAGTTTTCCTACCGCCTCCAGATGCGAATGCAGCATTTAGCCAAGGCAAAGTTGATGCTTGGTTTATCTGGGAGCCATTTGTCACTAGAAATGTACAGAAAAAAGTCGGTCGTGTGCTGATAGATGGTGGTAATGGATTACGGGATACCAACAACTTTTACTCCACAACACGCAAATTCTATCAAGAAAATCCAGATGTGATTAAAGTCTTTCTGGAGGAATTACAAAAAGCACAAATTTGGTCTAAACAACATCCAAAAGAAATCGCAGAATTACTTGCACCAGCGACGCAACTCGATGTACCAACATTAGAAGTAATGCACGGGAAATATGATTTTGCTTTGGAACCAATTACCGAGAAAATCATCACCAAGCAACAAGAAGTAGCAGATAAATGGTACAGCTTGGGACTCATACCTAAAAAGGTAAATGTTAGAGATGGGTTTTTGAAACCTGAAGAGTATACCAAAATTACACCCCAAGATGTTTTAGCTAAACAGTAAAGAAAAGGCAGATTGGAGTTAAGTAGGTCAACTTTAAAAAACGGAAAATAAATTCTTTGCGATTACTTCGCTCCACTGCGTTACGCTCGTAATGACATTTCATGTTTAATTAGGTTGAGCTACTTATTTTTTCAATTTTTTTTAGATAAAGTACAGGATTATCTGTGTTCATCTGTGGTTCCATAATTCTTTGTGCAATCCCCCATAACCACTAGGTTATTTCTGCAATTCTGCGCTGAAAATTTTTGTTGATTGTCTCCTTAATTGTGCTATTACCTTTTTTACATCAGACATCAATGTACTTTGTACACAAGAATTGACAAAAATCTTTATTCCTTCTGCCTGCTGCCCTTTGCCTTATTTTCAAATTAGGAAAATATTATTATGCCCACATTAACGTTAACAGAAGTTAAAATTACTCCCTTAGATGCACCTTTAGGCGCTGTTGTTACGGGACTGGATGCTAGTCAAGCTGTTGCACCTGAAGTTATTTTGCAACTTAAACAAGCATTGCGCGATCGCCATATCCTCATCTTCAAAAATCAACAGCTTACTGATGAGCAATTTTTGAACTTTGCATTCTACTTTGGCTCTCTGTTTGTACCACCACAAGATATCCCAGTGTTAGCTTCAGAACCAGGAGTTACACCAGTGATCATTCCTGTTTCCAATGTCGATGGTGGTTATACAGGTACTGGTGAATTAACTTTCCATTCCGATCACCATTGGACTCCTTATCCTTCTAGTGGCTCCTTACTTTATGCTTTAGAAGTACCTGCCAAAGGTGGAGATACCTCTTGGTTAAATCTGAACTTGGCTTATGAGACGTTAGATGAGTCTACCAAAAAGCGGATTGCGGACTTGAAGTTGATTACCTACAATCCGTTTTTAAGAGACCGTAATGCACCTCGTTCTAACTACCGTGTTGATCAGAGTATTCCTCTCATTAGTCCTGTTTTTCCTCATCCTCTAGTACGCACACATCCTGAAAGCAGCAAAAAGATTTTATATCTCGGGCAAGAAACCGAAGTGGAAGTTGTCGGTTTAAATCCCCAAGAGGGAGAAGAATTAATTACACAACTACGCCAGCATCTCAATCAGCCACAGTTTTACTATCAGCATAAATGGTCTGTGGGTGACATTGTTTATTGGGATAATCAAGCGACTTTACACCACCGACAAGCTTTTGATCCCAATGAACGACGGGTAATGAAACGCATCAGTTTAGCTGGAAGCCGTCCTTTTTAGTAGTTGAGATTTTTAGAAGATAACCGCAAAAGTTTTGATTATATAGCCATCCTCAATCATGATTGAAAATCAAGAATTCTGTAAGGTGGGCATTGCCCACCTTACGAATTAATGCTTCTATTAATGGCTTAACTATCAAACTTAATGCGGTTGTTCGCTCACTAAAAACTGAATTTGTGAATATCATCAATTAGACATCTCTCGCATTACTTATATAGGAGTCATATTTGATTTTTGAAAAAAACTCAGTACACTTTTAGTCCTTCTTCCCTGTTCCCTGTTCCCTCCCTACATAAATAATTTCAGTAATCAAATCGGATTGCTATATGACAACAATTCCCAGTTACGACCCTACTTTATTTGAAGGTGCAGCGTGGTATTATGCTCGCTACAGACCCCAGTATCCACCTGTTTTATTTGATTCGCTCACAGAGAAATTTCAGTTAGATGGTAAAGGAAGGCTGCTAGATTTAGGTTGTGGTGCGGGGTTAATTGCAATTCCTTTACGCGATCGCTTTCAAGAAGTCATCGGTTTAGATCCCGATGCAGATATGCTTCTAGAAGCACAACAGCAAGCAGTAGAACTGGGAGCTACAAATATTAGTTGGGTAAAAGATCGCGCAGAAAACATCTCTCCTGCTGTTGGTAAATTCCAGCTAGTGACAATTGGTAGAGCCTTTCACTGGATGCAGCGAGAATTGGTAATAGAACGTATATACAATCTACTTACTGATAATGGTGGTCTTGCTATTATCAAAACCCATGAAGACCCTTGGAATAGTGACCATCCGTGGAAAACAACAGCAATTTCAGTTGTCAAACGCTGGTTAGGTGAACAACGCCGTACAGGTCAAGGTGGTAAAGGCGTATGGCAACCTTTGGCAGTTTCTCACGAAGAAATCTTGGCGAAATCATCATTTCCTCGTCAAGCGACCTATGAAGTTAAATACGAAAAATATTGGACAATTGATACCTACCTTGGCTATCTCTATTCTACGGCTTTCTGTTTACCATCTTTTGTCGGAGAAAATCGCCATAAATTTGAGGTAGATCTCAAAGAATCTCTATTAAAAGTAGAGCCTTCAGGAACATTTAAAGAAGAACTACCGATTACTGTCATTGCTGCTTGGAAAAGTTAATTACTCACAACCTTATCTACCTACTTCATAGAACACAATTCAAAAATACAACATTCATATGAAAAGTATCTCTTCTACTCCTCAAAACCTCTCATCAAGGCAGACTATGAAAAAGCAAAAGTTAAAATTACTGTTCCTTAAGAATCGCCATATTCAATCCTTAATTCCTTGGTTCGTGCCTCTATTCATAATTGTTGTGTGGCAATTATTATCTTCTGTAGGAATAATACCTACTAGAATTTTACCTGCACCTTTAAGTGTTGTGGGCGCTGCTGTTCATTTAGCTCAAACAGGCGAACTATTTAGAAATATTACTATTAGTGCTACAAGAGCAATTTCTGGCTTTTTAATTGGTGGAAGTATTGGGTTTATTTTAGGTTTACTCAATGGCGTTTCTCCAATTGCTGAGAAATTGTTAGATACTTCTATTCAAATGTTGCGTAATATTCCTAACTTAGCATTAATTCCCTTGGTAATTTTATGGTTTGGTATTGGGGATGAAGCTAGATTATTTCTTGTGTCTTTAGGCGTAATGTTTCCCATTTATTTAAATACTTTTCATGGAATTCGTAGTGTCGATCCAGGATTAATCGAGATGGGAAAAGTTTATGGTTTAAATACCTGGGGTTTATTTTGGCGAGTTATTCTTCCAGGAGCATTATCTTCTATTTTGGTAGGAGTCCGTTTTTCCCTAGGTATCATGTGGTTAACGCTCATTGTTGCTGAAACAATAGCTGCTGATTCTGGTATTGGTTACATGGCAATGAATGCTAGAGAATTTATGCAAACAGATGTTGTGGTATTAAGCATTTTGCTCTATGCCTTATTTGGTAAATTAGCAGATGTGATCGCTAGATCTTTAGAAAATTACTGGTTGCAATGGAATCCTAGTTATACAAAGGCTTAACTCAAATTTGTGAGTTTGCTATTCATTGCCATTACAGATAAAGCACTTCAGTAGCAGTCAGGAATCCACAATAATTTCTGGTTGCTACATCTTTTAGTATTTAAGTAATTATTCAGTAGGGTAGGCAGTTTGCAGTGTAGATTTTCTTTTCGCAAAACTGCTGTTTTGTTATTGCTACATAAGGATTTGAGCTTTTGAGAAAGTGACAGCCGTAACGCACTTCCCTAGCGTGACACAGTTAAAGCTGAAGTATAGGCTTTTGGCAAGGCCATACACTCGAAATGTTATTGTAACTAAAGGTTGTTCTTGCCCAATTTCCTATATAAAGGTAGTTTCGAGAAACTAAAACTTGGGGTAAGTCTAAGTAATTTTCATCAAAAAATCATTAATACAGCAATGATAAACTCTTCAATAGAAAATCTCTTTCCTACACTTCGATTACTAATTGTAATAACTGTCTTCTCAATCTTTGATACAAGTAGAGTCTAACGAAATAATACCTCAGACACCGCGTGTAAATATCTGCCCACTCATCCTTTGCTGACACAGAAGAAGTAAATATGGTAAAAGTTGATACATATCCAGTGATACCTACCACAGATTTATTTCAGCGTGTCGCCGCCCTAGCTGCTGACTTTGCTACGCGCGCTGCCGTCCACGATCGCGATGGTTCTTTCCCTTTTGAGAACTTTGCTGCTCTCCAACAAGCGCAGCTACTCAATCTGACTGTTCCCAAAGAGTTTGGTGGTCAAGGTTTAGGATATGCGGCTGTTAGCCGAGTGATTGAAAAAATAGCTAGTGGGGATGCTGCTACTGCCTTAGTATTGACGATGCACTATCTACAACACGTCAATGCTGCTCGCACCCGTCGCTGGAATCCCGTGATTTACGAACGATTGTGTCGTGAATCGGTAGAAGGTATTGCCTTATTAAATGCTGCTCGTGTGGAACCAGAGTTGGGTACACCTGCCAGGGGTGGACTCCCGGCAACCACTGCCCAACAGACTGCTAAGGGTTGGCTATTAAATGGTCATAAACAATACACTACAGGTAGCCCGATTTTACGTTACTTTATTGTTTGGGCGCGAACTACAGAAGCAGAACCGCGAGTCGGTAATTTTCTTATACCTCGTGATGTTCAAGGCATCCGCATTGAGGAAACTTGGGATCACTTGGGAATGCGAGCAACTGGTAGCCACGATTTGATTTTAGAAGATGTCTTGATTCCTTCAGAGTATGCTTTGGATATTAGCCCCTTGAAAGCTTGGTCATCTCCCGATCCGCTGCAATTAGCTGGTGTGAGCCTGTGGTTGAGTGCATTGTATCAGGGCGTAGCCAAAGCTGCGCGAGATTGGCTAGTGGGTTATTTAAATGAGCGATCGCCTACTAATTTAGGAGCTAGTTTAGCAACTTTACCCCGCTTTCAATCGGCGATCGGCGAAATTGAAGCTTTGCTCTACGCTAGCGATCGCCTAATTTATGGTTTAGCTAACGATATTGATCGCGCAGATTATGACAGCAACGTGGGTTTACAGGCGCAAACTGTGAAATATCTCACCACGAGTAACGCCATTCGCGCCGTCGAAAAAGGACTCGAACTTATTGGTAATCCAGGCTTATCACGTCATAACCCTTTAGAACGTCACTATCGGGATGTTCTTTGCAGCCGCATTCATACCCCACAAAATGATGCAATTTGGTTGTCTTTGGGAAAACGAGCCTTGGGTGTGAACTCTTAGACTTAGGCCTACGATTAATCTTTCACAAGTAGGGTCTGTTATGCCGTAGGCTAACGCACCGCATTATCCGAGATTTTCGGTGCGTTAGGACTAAAGTCCATAACGCACCCTACCAAATGAAAACTTTTCATGCTTGGTTCCAAAATGGGGTTGAATGGCTACCTTGAAAGAGTGCTGCATCAAGAGTCATTAATTATTCTCCTTGTGTTTCTTGGCTTTGCTAAATATATTGCTTTCCCCATTCATCTGTGTAATATTATTAAGATGACAAATAAATACGGTATACCGACGAATTTACCGTAGTATTAGAAGTAATCAGATTTTGCAGCCACATTAAATTAGGGATTATGCAACTACTTTGGTTTATCCCCACACACGGAGAAGGACGCTATCTCGGCACTGCAATAGGTGGGCGGGCAGTAAACTTTGATTACTGGCGACAGATTGCCCAAGCAGTGGATCATTTGGGTTTTACAGGTGCTTTATTACCTACAGGGCGTTCTTGTGAAGATGCGTGGATTTTGGCATCAACGCTAGTAACCCATACGAAAAGAATGCGGTTTTTGGTAGCAATTCGTCCGGGGTTGATGTCACCAGGAGTAGCTGCACGCATGGCTGCAACGTTCGATCGCATTTCCGGTGGGCGCTTGCTAATTAACGTGGTTACAGGTGGCGATCCTGTGGAATTGGCGGGAGATGGCTTGCATCTTTCTCACGATGATCGCTACAAACTTACAGACGAATTTTTGACAGTGTGGCGGCAAATAGCAGCAAGCGAAGTGACTAATTTCCAAGGCGACTATCTCAACGTCCAAGATGGCAAGATACTGTTTCCACCTGTACAAAAACCTTATCCGCCTTTGTGGTTTGGTGGTTCTTCACCGATTGCCCAAGAAATCGCTGCTAAACACGTGGATGTCTACTTAACTTGGGGTGAAACACCTGCACAGGTTGCTGAAAAAATTGCCTCAGTCCGTCGACTAGCAGAAGCACAAGGACGGACAATCCGCTTTGGTATAAGGCTACACGTAATTGTCAGAGAAACTGAAAGCAAAGCTTGGGATGCAGCAAATGATTTAATCCGCTACGTAGATGAAGATGCGATCGCCAAGACTCAACAAGCATACGCTCGTATGGACTCAGAAGGACAGCGCCGGATGCAAGAATTACACAAAGGTAGCCGCGACGCTTTGGAAATTAGTCCGAATTTATGGGCAGGAATTGGTTTAGTGCGCGGTGGTGCGGGTACTGCTTTAGTCGGCGATCCTGAGACTGTGGCTAGAAGAATGTTGGAGTATACAGATTTAGGAATTGAGACTTTCATTTTTTCTGGATATCCTCATTTAGAGGAAGCGTATCGCGTTGCTGAATTACTCTTCCCGCGTTTGCCTTTAGAAAATTTACCTGATATCGAACCACAGATGACAAGTCCGTTTGGCGAAATAGTAGCTAGTCGTGAATTTCCCAAACAACAAGTTAATAAAACAGCAGCAGCGACTGTAGATTAAACAGTTCTGCCTTTGTACAAAAAAATAATTCCCAGGAGAACTTGAAACCATGCCTCATATTTTAGCGATCGCAGGTAGCCCTTCCCATCCTTCCCGAACCTACTCTTTAGTGGAATATGCTAGCAAAATCCTTGTGCAGCAAGGTTTCACAGTAGATATTATTTCGGTGCGTGACATTCCTGCTGAAGATTTAGCATTTGGACGTTACGATAGCCCTGCTTTAGAAAAACCAAAAGCTATTTTAGCCAAAGCTGATGGTGTGATTATTGCAACACCAATTTACAAAGCAGCATACACAGGTGTCCTGAAAGCATTCTTGGACTTGTTACCTCAAAAAGCCTTAGCAGGAAAAGTCATAGTCCCTTTGGCAACAGGTGGGACGATCGCTCATTTATTGGCAACAGAGTATGCTTTAAAACCCGTGCTATCAGAATTAGGAGCACGCCACATACTCAGTACTATCTACAGTGTAGATAAGCAAATTCAAGTACAACCTGATGGCAGTATTCAGCTAGATGCAGAAATTGCCCAGAGGTTACAAGATGTTTTGCATGATTTAGTAAAAGCGATCAATACTTCTTCAGCTACAAAAGAAGTCGCTCATGCTGGTTAGGTAATAATCTTTACTCTTTTCTGCTCCAGTAGCAGTTGGGTTGCCCTTGCCTAACTGCTACTTTTCTCCAATTTATAACTGCTGCACCGATGCTATTTCTAAACGATTTCCACCAGGATCGCAGATATAAAAGCGATTGTATCCGGGTATGAGTTGGCGATCGCCAATAATTTCTACCCCATGCGCTTTCAGATGCTCTTCAAAAGCATCTAAATTATGCACTCGAAAACAAATATGCCGTCTTGACGCTTCATTATGGGAGTTATTCTCTCTACTAATGTGAATTTGGATATCTCCCAATGCGTACCAAGCGCCTCCATTGTTTTTAAGTGCTTCCGGCTTTGCAATTTTAGTTAGTCCCAAAACTGTGCCGTAGAAAAATAGCATTGCATCCTCCACTTCAGAGGGCGATGTAACTTGAATATGATCAATTGCATCTAGCCACACTTTCACTTCCTCCAGTTTGCTGCTGTATTGGGGAACCATGCTATTTCGCTACAATATCTCTGGCTTGATTTTAATACTACGATAAATTGGTCAAATTAACGTAGTATAGTAAATTTAAAAATTTTAGGCTACCCAAAATGACAAATAAAGAAATTCGCACTAGCCAAGTTAAAGTCCCAAACGGTGATTTGCAAATTGATGCTTACTTAGCTGAACCAACAAATGAAGGGACATTTCCGGCTGTAATCGTGATTCAGGAAATTTTTGGAGTTAACATTCACATTCGGGAAGTAACCGAGAGACTTGCCAAAGAAGGATATGTAGCGATCGCGCCGGCTCTATTTCAACGTATTGCTCCTGGCTTTGAGGCTGGATACACTCCTGATGCTATCGAAATTGGCAGGAAGCATAAAGAGCATACCAAAGCTGATGAAATATTAAGCGATATTCAAGCGGCGATCGCTTATTTGCGAACTTTACCAAATGTCCAAAAAGATGCGATCGGTTCGATAGGTTTTTGCTTTGGTGGCCATGTCGTTTACCTTGCTGCTACATTATCAGATATCAAAGCTACAGCTTCTTTCTACGGTGGCGGTATTCCAACCTCAACTCCTGGCGGTGGTGCACCTACTATTACCCGTACTTCTGAAATTAAAAACCCTTTATACGCCTTCTTTGGCTTAGAGGACAAGGGAATTCCCACAGAACACATAGAGCAGATTGAAGCGGAGTTGAAAAAACATCAAATTCCTCATGCAGTCTTTCGCTATTCCGGAGCCGACCACGGTTTTTTCTGCAACCATCGCGCCAGTTACAATGCAGAAGCCTCTGCTGATGCTTGGAAGCACGTGTTGGAATTATTCCAACAGAACTTGAAAAAAGTAGAATTAGGGGTAAATCTAGCGAAGCTGTCACCAGGGGGAAGATAGGCTGAAAATATTGCTGTCGTTGTACCCATAATATTGCCGCGACTGGAACCATAATGTTGCCGTAACCGGGGCTGTAATGCTTATTCTTACCTTAAGCGATCACAACCAAAGACCTAAATAAGGGTATCCGGTCAATCCCCCTTCCCCAAATCAAATCCCAGATTGAGAAACTAGTCGAATATGCAAATACTCATCCTGAACTAGAATTCCTAACAACTAGGATTGGATGCAACCTTGCAGGATACACTGACCCAGAGATAGCTTCCCTAAGTGCAAATTTCAATCTTCCTTCTAATATCTGGCTGCCCCAAGAGTTTGTTGATTGGCTCATAGAAGATAAACCAACCCTAAAAGTGGTATTCATGAAAAACAGGCATCAAAAATTTGATGAAGAGGGATGGAAGCAGGTGCGTAGCCGACTCGAAGGCATGATTGTTCATGCTTGCGTTCGTGAAGCGACTCCGCAGGAGTATCGCGCCCTTGAGTGGGTACGCATCCAGTTCTATTCAGGTATGGCTTTGGGGGTTGATATCATGTTCGGTTGAAGACTTATCATAAAGACTGACGCGGGAACACGGGGACGCGGAGAGATTTTAATAATAAGTAATTATCCGAACTTGATATGATACCGCAACAGTAGAGATAATCTGGGAGGTAAAAAAGAAGTTTTCTGTATATTCAGACAGGAATTCGTTGTAATGCTTGATATATTATGATTGAGAAAAGAATTATACGAAAACTTTACGTATAATAAGTAGTTGGGCGACACGGAAGGAATGAACGACTATAAAGACTCAATGCAGAACTCCCTGAAGCTCGGATTCTTCATCCAGCCCGTCCACCCGCCGTCCCGTTTCTATGGGGACGTTCTCCGCGAGGATCGCGAAGCGGTCGTGCTCGCCGATCGGCTCGGCTACCGCGAAGCCTTCATCGGCGAGCATCTCGTCGACTCGGCCGAGACGATCACCTCGAGCCTCGCTTTCATTGCGAATCTCGCCGATGCGTGCCCGTCGATCGCCTTCGGTACCGGCGTGCTTCCGCTCGCCAACTACCACCCGGCGATGGTGGCGGCGCAGGTCGCGATGGTGGACCACCTGGTGCAGGGTCGATTGATCCTGGGAGTTGGGCCGGGCGTTCGCGGCGACGCGGAGGCCATCGGAGACCTGGGATCGGACCGCAACCGCAAGACCCAGGAGGCGCTTGAGCACATGTGCCGGATCTGGAGCGAAGAGCCGCCGTACCGGATCGAAGGCAAGTTCTACCGTACCACCACGGAGCGATCGCTCGATCGGAACATCGGAGTGGGTGTCGCTGTCCGACCGCTGCAAGAGCCCCATCCGCCCATCGCCATCACCTCGATCCGACCGGACGCTCAGGGACCGCACGCCGCGGGAGCGCGCGGCTGGTCCGGAATCTCAGCGACCTACGTGGGTGCGTACGCCGTCCGGGCCCACATTAAGAACTACTTGGAAGGCCGGCGTTCGGCGGGTCTCTGTGCCGATGCTTCCGGGTGGCGCGTGGCGCGCAGCGTTTTCGTGGCCGATGACGAGGCCACGGCACATCGCTACGTGCATCGCGAGGACGGCGCGTACGACTTCTACTTCCACGTCATGAGAACCAAGCTCGCGAAGGCCGGCGCGCTGGACGTCATGCGCGACTTTCCCGACCAGCCGGATTCCGAGCTCTCTACGAAGCGGTGCATCGAGCGTCTCGTAATCGCGGGAACCCCCCAGAGCGTCGCGGACCAGATTCTTGCATTCCGCAACGAGGTCGGCGCGTTCGGCACACTGCTCTACACGGGCCACGACTGGACCGATCCAGTGCTCGCCCGGCGCTCTATGGAGCTCATGGCGAACGAAGTCTGGCCCCGGATTGAGCGGGCCGCGCATGGGACGACACCAAAAGGTCAAACTGACGGTAAGGCATTTTCAGTCTGATGGATAGCCCAACCATTGCGTGCAGCCGACGCCCGTCAGCAGGTGCGGCTGACGCAGGCGTTCTATTAAATATTTTTTTATATCCTTAGTTTCTCCGGAGTGAGAATACTAGTATTATTAAAGACATTCACGCGGCTACTTCAATCGGCAACCTTTCATTCATATCCAAGCGAAAAGTACCGTAGGGAGTCGAAATCAGCAGGTAAATCTTCTTCAGGGTTTCTATAACGATTAGCTCCCACAACCCAAATTTCCTTGCATCTGAGCTTGTCTCTTAATGCTTGAAGCACGCTCAACTCATAATTAATGCGATTAACTTTAATTTCGCCATCGGTATTCTTCTCTAAAATAAATTCTTGCCACCCACTACGTAACACTCTTTCAATAGGTATATCTTACCCAACATCATAATAACGCTGTTTGCTATCAGCATATTTTTTAAGTAATTCTAAACCTTGAATAACTGGATGATGAACTTCGTTATTGGAGCGAAATTCAAGCTTATTTAAAATTAATTAAAAATCAAAGACTAAAGTTCTAACTACGAACTTACTCTGGCTTACGTGCAATAAAAGCAGCATGAGCTTTTGGCAAAGAATATTCACCGTAACTACGCATCATCTGAACTTCAAAACCAACTTGATGGAGTTCATTGGCAATATCCGTTGCTTTGTATAACTGCTGATAATGTACTTCGTCATCCCTTCTGTAGTATTCCCCCACTTTGCGGAAGCTGATAATCCGACGGGTCAAAATGTTTGCCTCCTGATTTTCCGCTTTTTCAACAAGTACTACCCAATCTTTCCCTTCAGTAAATCCCTTAGTTATTTTTTCTGTAACCTGTCTTGGTTCTGCAATGTCGAAAATCAAGACACCCCCAGGAACTAAAGCGTTATATATACGTTGAAAAAGATTAATTAGCGTTTGGCGATCGCTCTTTGGATCGAACAGATAGTTAAGACATTCACTAATCGATGTAACGGCATTGCATAAGGGAATATTAACCTCAAACAGTGAACCGATGCGAAACTCAGCATTTGGCGATCGCTCGCGTGCGATCGCAATCATCGACTCAGAAATATCAATTCCCAGAACACGATAACCAGCTTTTGTAAACTCTTGCGCCGATAAGCCGCTACCACAACCCAAGTCTACTATCAGCCCTTCTCGGATATGGTGTCTAGCCAGAATTTCTAATATACCGGGAGCAGACTTGAGAGCATAGTCACTGTAACCGATATCATGAATAAATGCGAGGTCTTCTTTGTAATATTCTGGCATAATTTTTATTTGGCACTTTATTTATACCTGCATGTAATTAAGCTAATACTAAAATTTTATACTGTCTAGTTGTTAAACTATATCTATTGAAAAGTCTACTTTTTTATAGCATCAAATTTTCACTCTTTTGTTTTAAAGAATTGGCACCATATTTTTTATACTTGTACTAATTAAAATTATTTCTTGTATCTAACTGAATTTTTTAGATATTTTGTTAACCTAATTAATTACTTCTTTATTGAGCAATTAAGACAATATTATACACAATAGTATGACTTGTCCTAATTAATGTGAGTAACATTCCTCTTCAGTAGAAAAATTATTGCTAAAATTTAAAAAAGTTTATATGGGTATTCATATTTAAGATTTAATCTATCTTGATGCGGTTGTTTTTCACTAATCGAAAAGAAGTTGGATGTAAAAAGCAATATGAATATACAAGAACACTCTCTTAGCCAGAATTCATCTAAACAGACAGTAGAAAAAATTGCTGTCATCGGTGCTGGCCCTGGTGGTTTGGCTACTGCTATTGCGCTACGAAACAAAGGATTTGATGTTCAGGTATACGAAAAAGCACAAGAGTTTCGCCCAGCTGGTACTGGTCTAGGACTAACTCCCAACGGATTGAACTGTCTAGAAGCAATTTCGCCGGGAATAGTCGAGAGACTTAAAAGTTCCGGCATTGAACTTCGTCAGACAGCTTTAAAAAATGTTAGTGGAGAAACAATCCGGGCTAACACAGCCAAGTATTTAGAGAAATACGGACAGACATTTATCATTGTCTGGTGGTGGAATTTACAGCAAGTTCTGGCATCCAGATTGCCATCAGACATTATCCACCTGAATCATCGCTGCATCGGCTTTAAACAAAATGACAGCAATGTGGAAATCTATTTTGATGGTGGAAATACAGTAAATGCAGATTTACTAATTGGTGCTGATGGTGTCAACTCCGTTATTAGAGAAACTTTAACTGGTGAAGGTAAGCTTAATTATTTGCGTAGTATGTGTTGGCGTTCAGTCATCAAATATAACCACGAACTGTTTAATTCCTACGATCTAGTTTTTATTAAAGGTAATAAACAGTTCATGTACCTGCTCAATGTGGGTAATGGCTTTACCAGTTGGATTAGTCGTAAATTTTTACCAGATTGCTCTCTTTGTGAGAATGCCGAACAAGTCAAATCTCGTATTCTTCATGAATTAAAAGACTGGGACAAATCCTTTCGGGCGGTTGTAGAAGCAACACCAGCCGAGGAAATCAAGGAACATCCTATCTGCGATCGCCCACCATTAGCTTATTGGAGTCGAGGTAGAGTCACACTTCTAGGCGATGCTGCCCATCCAATGGCACCTGCTATGGCACAGGGAGCAAATTCTGCTTTTGAAGATGCATACGAACTGCAAGCGTGTTTGTCACAAGAATCTAATCTGGAAGCAGCACTAATTAGGTATGAACAGCGACGCATTGAGCGCACACAAGTTATTCAAAAACGTAGCGCCTTGGGTGAGATGCGCTACTACGAAACCGAAACTGAGACATTTGATAGACAAATGCAAGAGCGATCGCAAATAGCTAATAATGATGATTTTCAAACTTGGCTCTATAGCTACAAGCCATACTGAATCGAAAATTAGCGTTGTGACTAGCTTTTCTTTAAACAGTTACGCAAGATGTCCTTGCTCTAGGCATTAGCTGGGGTTGATAGCTTTTAGGCTCTTGACTTACACCAAATATATGAGAAGCTAATAATTAGGTAACCTAATTATCTTTTAAAGGAAGTGCATCTTACTCGTGACAAAACTTACGGGAAGAGCCGATCGGTTAGAAACGCCTACCAACTTTCCGAAATCGGTCATATTGGAAACACAGGAACTCACGCACCGTTTTGACAAGTTCACAGCCGTTGATGGGCTGAATATCTCTGTCGCACCTGGTGAAGTGTTTGGCTTGCTCGGTCCTAATGGAGCAGGGAAAAGTACAGTAATTAAGATGTTGACAACGCTGCTACCACCAAGTAGTGGCAGGGCAACCATAGCTGGTTATGATGTAACTCATCAATCTCAGGCTGTGAGAAGAGCGATCGGCTATGTACCGCAGGCTCTTTCTGCTGATGGGAGTCTCACCGGCTATGAAAATCTCTTAATTTTTGCCAAGCTATATGACATTCCATCTAAACGACGCCAACAGCGTATTCGTGATGTCTTGGAATTCATGGGTTTGGAGGAAGCAGCCCATCGCTTAGTAAGAAATTATTCTGGGGGGATGATTCGCAAGCTGGAAATTGCCCAATCCATCTTGCATCGACCCCAAATTATGTTTTTAGATGAGCCAACAGTCGGACTCGATCCAGTTGCGCGCAGCCAAGTCTGGAATTTGGTACAGGAACTCCGTGCAGATTACGGCACAACTATATTTTTAACAACTCACTTTTTAGAAGAAGCCGACAGTTTGTGTAATCGAGTAGCAATTATGAACCGGGGTAAGGTGATTGCAACTGGCACACCCACCGATTTAAAAGCTGGCTTAGATAAACCAAACGCAACTTTGGATGATGTGTTTATTCAGTATACAGGGGCCGAATTAGCATCAGGAGTTAGTTATCATGACACGGCAAGAACCAGACGTAATGCTCAACGGTTGGGTTGAACCAAAGCCTGCGCGTAAAGGCAATGTTATCTCTGCGATCGCAGAATTATTTAACAAAACTTTTGTAATCGCTGAACTAGAAGTACGTAAACTCCGCCACGATCCCTATGATTTATTAATTCGGGGCGTACAGCCTGCGTTGTGGCTACTAGTCTTTGGACAAGTTTTTACCCGTACTCGCGCTATCCCTACAGGTAACTTATCTTATTTAGAATTTATGGCTCCTGGTATTCTCGCTCAAAGCGTATTATTTGTAGCGATTTTTACAGGTGGGATGACGCTGATTTGGGAGCGAGATTTAGGAATTGTGCATAAATTTCTCGCAAGTCCTATACCTCGTGCGGCGATGGTATTGGGTAAAGCTGTCGCTTGTGGAATTAGGAGTTTATCACAAATAGTGATTATCTATGGATTAGCACTGCTGTTGGGTGTCAAACTTAACCTTAATCCCTTAGCTCTACTGCAAGTAGTAGTAATTGTACTTTTAGGCGCAGCTTGTTTTTGTATTTTTTCATTAATCATTGGCTGTTTGGTCAGAAGCCGAGAAAGGTTTACAGGTATAGGGCAATTAATCACAATGCCGTTGTTTTTTGCTAGTAATGCCATCTATCCCTTATCGCTGATGCCAGGGTGGTTGCATATTATTTCTAGTATCAATCCCTTAACTTATGAAGTTGATGCTTTACGCGCCACAATGATCGCTAATGGCTCCAGTGTTTATGGGTTTGGTCTGGACTGTACAATTCTCTTGTTAACATTAATAGGCTTGACTGTTATCTGTGGACGACTTTATCCACGGGTGGCGATGTAATTAGGAGAAAAAGATGCCCAAGCTCGGAAAACCCTCTGAAGAATGTGCCTCTAGAGTAATGGAAACAGTTCCTTTACTGATGCGGTTTATCCGAGCCGATATGCGCAGTCACAATGCTGAATCTCTATCCATACCTCAGTTGCGATCGCTCGCATTTCTGAACCGCAATCCTGGTGCATCGTTGTCTGAGGTAGCAGAGCATTTAGGTGTCACCTGTGCAACAGCATCAACAACCATAGAACGCTTAGTACAACGCAATCTGGTGCAACGTACAGATCATCCTCAAGAACGGCGGCGAATAGTTCTGAATTTAACAGAAGAAGGAAAACTGTTATTACAGCAATCCCAAGCAATAACTCGCACTCATATTGCCGACATTCTAGAGAGTCTGACACCAGAACAAGTATCACATATTGAAGAAGGCTTGGCTCTACTCAAAAATGTCTTCGAGCAAACAGAAATTAAAAAAGCTCCTTAATGCTGAGGCGACACAACACGACCCCTTTGCAGCCTTAAGGTTTCGAGATTATCGACTATTTACGATTGGGCGTGTACTCCTGTTTACAGGCTCACAAATGCAGACAGTGGCGATTGGTTGGGAACTCTATGAGCGTACCAACTCAGCACTGGTATTAGGTGGGGTAGGGCTAGCGCAAGTGCTACCGATGATTGCCCTGACATTGATAACTGGACACGTCGCTGACAGACGCGATCGCAAACTTATCACTTTACTATCTATTTTGCTACTG
Source organism: Nostoc sp. 106C (assembly GCF_002154725.1). GTDB lineage: Bacteria > Cyanobacteriota > Cyanobacteriia > Cyanobacteriales > Nostocaceae > Aulosira. Next base: position 72,244 of record NZ_MTAW01000084.1, read on the forward strand.
GCTCTTTGCTCATTGGCTTTAGCAGTAGTTTCTTATACTCAAGGTGCGATTATTCTTTTTTATACCTGTTTGTTGGTAACAGGTGTAGCTAGGGCATTTTTAAAGCCCGCCAGCGATGCACTGATGTGGCAGTTGATACCTACAACTGTGTTTACAAATGCAGCTACCTGGAATAGTACCAGCTTTCAGTTAGCGACAGTCATTGGCCCAGCCTTGGGAGGATTTGCGATCGCAGCTTTAGGAAATGCCACAGGTGTGTATGTGTTAGCAGCGATCGCAGCGTTCTTATGTTTTGCCTTAACATTGCCAATTAAACAGCAAAACACTGCTCTTTCCAAAGAACCAATATCACTCAAAACTTTAGCTGGGGGTGCGGAGTTTGTCTGGCAAAATCAGATAATTTTAGCGGCAATCACCCTAGATATGTTTGCAGTGCTGTTAGGGGGTGCAGTTGCTTTATTACCCGTCTTTGCCAAGGATATTTTGCACGTTGGTCCTGTAGAGTTGGGGTATCTGCAAGCCGCCCCATCTATTGGCGCACTGATTATGGCGGTAACTTTAGCACATCTGCCACCCTTACGCAAAGCCGGGCCAGCCTTACTGTGGTCTGTGGTAGGTTTTGGTGTAGTAACGATTATCTTTGGCTTATCGCGTTGGTTTTGGCTATCACTGTTGATGCTGGCATTGAGTGGCGCATTAGATAGTATCAGCGTTGTGATTCGCCATACCTTAGTTCAGATTCGCACACCCAACCATTTGCGCGGTCGAGTCGCTGCTATTAACAGTGTGTTTATCAGTGCTTCCAATGAGTTAGGGGGTTTTGAGTCAGGTTTAGCTGCTGCTTTGTTCGGCCCCATAGTTTCCGTTGTTGGCGGCGGAATTGGCACGATTATTGTGGTGATTGCAACAGCGATGATTTGGCCAGAGATGCGGAAGTTAGGGGCGTTGCATGAGTATGAGTAAAAAGTCACTTGTGTTGAGGAATACTAATCTCATGGACTGCGATCACCTCAATAATCATGGTTAAGAGCATGAGTATAAATCATTAAACAGGGATGTCCACAAAAGCGGATTTATCAATAAAAATTTGTATAACTACTCTTAGTAGGGTAGTTATACGTAAAAATTTTGTATAATAACCCAAGTTGTCAGTTATTAACCTCCAGGTACTTGTGACCTCCTTTTTACTTGTGATCGCATAACTAGCAACTTGGGTTATTAGCTTCAACGGACAAGTATGTTGCCCTCTATGCTTCCATTGCGTACTAGAGTCAATAGAATTAAAGATGGAGCCATTCTCATTCTGGTATGCCTTATCTGTATTTTCAGTGCTAGTAGTGCTTTCTCACAAACTAATTTACCTAACCCTATTCGTTTAGGGATTCGGACTGCTGCTTTTCCAATTGGTCATGTTCTTGTACCTGAAGATTATGATGTCGCAACTAATAGAATTATTAAACCTGGTGAATACGATGGATTTTGCAATCTTCTTAAACAAAAATTAGAAAGTTATTTAAATTTAAAAGGCATACATCCAAACATTACAGTCGTACCTGTAAATATAGAGAACCAGTATAGAGGCAAAGGTTATCCTAGATTTGATGGACTTGTGACGAACAAAATTGACATTGAATGTGGTCCTAATTCACTATCGTCACTTAAGTTACTAGATACAAAAGGTAAGCCTATCGAAGATAAAGTTGACTACGCCCCTGTTAGCTTCTATAGAACAGGTATAAAATTACTCTTGAAAGAAGATGAAGCTAAAAAACTAGATAATCAAAATGAGATTGAGCTAGAGAACAGACTTCGAGCACTTAAGATCGGAGTTATTCAGCGTACAACTACTCTCCAACAGTTTGAGAGTGATAAAGGAAGAAGGTTTTATCCGAATTATATTCCTTTTGATGCAAAAGATGAAAGAGGTGATGCAAGAGATTCTGCTTTGGATGCTCTAGAATTACCCGCCTCTGACCAAAATTCAATTCAAGCTTTTGCTAGTGATGCTGTAATCTTACGGACTTTGCTGAAAGAGGGAGTTGAAGATAATCTACCATATCGAAAGTATAGAAAACCTTACGAGCTAAGAGGCTATACACTTTTCCCCCGTAAACCAGGGGATTACTTATTTGGGGAAACAGAGAATTATATTATTGCAATTCAGAGAAAGCCAGGAGGCTATTCTGCTGATAAATTGAAAAAATTGATTACCGATGTTTTAAAGCAAAAAAAGTGGGTCGTAAATGCTCAAAAGGAGATAGAGAATTATGAGTTTGGTACCATCAGTCTTTTCGAGAGGTGGAAAGGTTTTTTACCGTATTTACTGTATTCATGTATTGCTGCTGTTATTGTCTTCTTTATAGTTGTTTTTATCAAACGTAAAAAGGAAAAAAACAAAGATATGGTCAGTCCTCAGCCGCCAAGTTCTAGCTCTGGGCAATCAAACTATAAATTTGGATCTGTTCAAAATCTCCAAATCAACGAGCGTGGCTCCTCAGGAACTCAAAACAATAATAATCTACAACCAGAGATTTGGGAAACTTTGAATGATTTTAAGCAAATAGTCGCAGATTTACAACAGAAATATCCTCGAGCTTCAGAACAACAAGCAACTACAATTATTGATGCAGAGTTTGAGGAAATTCGGCATAATCAGCCTCAGCGCGGGCAAAATCTCTTGAGTCTTAAACGTTTATGGAATGGTGTGAAGAAAGGATCACTTAAAGTTGGTGAACATTTTGCCGAAGAAACACCTTGGGGTAAAGCAGCCATTGGTTTTCTTGAAGGTGTTACAGATGATATCACTTGACAGAATAAGTCGGAGGTAAGTAGGTGAGCGCTAAAAAACACAACTAAATTAAGAAATATAAATCGCTTAAAAGTTTATATTCAAAGCATTTCTGCTGCTTTACATAAATTTACGTAGTTTGGTTTAATTGTGCCTACTTACTTATCCTTCTTCTGTCATTTTCCGGGAGGGCGATAGCTAGAAGCCTGATGAGGCAATCAATACAAGCTATACTATTAGAAAAAAATCGGTTTTGTATTTGTTATTAGAAAATAATCGCGCGATCGCCTGCTATACAAAAGCTCTAGAATTTAGAAATGGCAAAAGTTTACGGAGAGTGACAGAACAGGGTTATAACAAAGGAGACTGGTACTCTTTAGCAAAGTAACGTTGAGAGATCGCACTACACCCTGATCCAAAAAGTGATTCCCAATTCAAAATCAAAATAGTCGAAAATGGCAAGCCTCCCGCATCTGGTTCAATACCAAGGCAGTAAAAGAAACCTTGCGTCAGATATTCTCAAATTTCTCCCTAATGCTGTGGATAGAATGGTAGAGCCATTTGCGGGAACTGCTGCAATTAGTATTGCCGCCTCTTATCAAAGAATTTCTCAAAAATTTTGGCTCAATGATTTAAATCAACCCCTAGTTAAATTATTAGAATTAATCGTAGAGAATCCTGAAAAAATCGCAAATGCTTATACAAGTATATGGAATGAGCAACATAGCAATTCCTTAGAACATTACTATCAAGCTAGAGATAAGTTTAATAGAACTAATGATCCTCAAATCTTTCTCTATTTGTTGGCTCGATGCGTTAAGGGGGCTGTTCGATATAACTCTGAAGGTCTTTTCAATCAAAGCCCTGATAAAAGGCGAAAGGGAACTCAACCTGAAAAAATGAGAAAAAATATAGAAGGTATTTCTAAGCTGCTGAGAAATAAGTGTAAATTCACCTGCTTAGATTATAGAGAAGTGTTGTCTACAGTTAGACAAAGTGATTTTGTTTATCTAGATCCCCCTTATCAAGGTGTGTGTGGTAATAGAGATACAAGATATTTTTCTGGAATAAATTTTGATGATTTCGTTCTAGGTCTTGAGGCGTTAAATCAAAAAGAAGTAGCGTTTGTAGTTAGTTATGATGGCAAACGAGGAAATAAAACTTTCGGTAAATCCTTACCAGCAGAATTAGGGTTGAAAAAAATAGAAATTGAAGTTGGGCGATCATCCCAAGCAACGCTTTTGGGTAAAGACGAAGTAACGATAGAGTTTCTGTACTTATCACCATTTTTACTTCGCGATCGCAATTTAGAGATAGAGAGTTATATTAGCAGGTCGCACAAACCGCTTATTGTGTTGGAGAAGCATGGACAGTTCTCAGCTGCTACCTGATGATTTCATCCAACTTTGTCAGTCCGTAACTGCCAAAAGACCGAAAGCTGTTATTGATCACATTTTGCAACATGGTTTCGTAACCACAGAAGAACTCAAGAACACATACGGCTATAATCATCCTCCAAGAGCGGCAAGAGATGTTCGAGAACATGGAATTCCTTTAGAAACTTTCCGCGTTACAGGAAGCGATGGTAGAAGGATCGCTGCTTATAGATTTGGCGATATTAGTAAGGCTAGATTTTCTAGATTCTCTGGTAGAACTGGTCTATCAAAACAATTGAAGGATGAATTAATTAAGAGATATGGCTGTAAATGCTTCATTTATTTAGAAGAAGTAGATGAGCGTGAATTGCAGATTGATCACCGTGTTCCTTTTGAAGTTGATGGGGAACCGGAGCTTTTACCTGAATATTTTATGCTGCTTTGTGGCTCTGCCAACCGAGCAAAATCTTGGTCATGTGAGCATTGTCAAAACTGGAATCATCTCAAGGATAAGTCTATCTGTTTATCATGTTACTGGGCTTATCCCGAAAACTATACACATATTGCCATGCGACAAGTAAGGAGAATAGATCTAATGTGGCAGGGAGAAGATATTGGGATATATGAAAGATTGAAACAGCAAGCTGTTGAACTGAATAAAGATATTCCTGAATTCATCAAGGAAATCATAGAGAGAGAAATTGATCGGAATGACGATGGCTAACATCACAATAGAGAACTGGGCGATAATTTATGGTATCTCTTCTACCAAGATTCCGATGCTATTACCGAGTTGCTGGAAAAAGCGATCGCGCGATTGAAAATCTTACCGACTACTGAGCAAGATGCGATCGCAGTAAAAACCTATGTAATTGAAAATAAAAACTCGATCTGAAAAAATCGCTTTCTCCTATTGTCCCAATGGCTGATCGGGTACTATAAAAGAAATCTTTCAACTGACGTTATGACATCTACATCAAACGAGAGATCGAAAATTATTCGTACAGAACGGGGACTGACGATCGCCGGAACGCGAATCACTATCTACGATGTGATGGATTATGTAACTGCTCAATATCCAGCCAGGTATACTCGCAATATGCTCAATCTAACTGATGAGCAAATCAATGCGGCTTTGTCTTACATTGAGGCAAATCGCGCTCAAGTGGAAGCTGAGTATAAAAAAGTTTTACAAGAAGCCGAGGAGATTCGGCAATATTGGGAAGAACGCAATCGTGAGCGATTAGCACAAATCAGAGCGCTTCCTCCAAAACCTGGACAAGAAGCAGTTCGAGCAAAGCTCCAAGCGTGGAAAGACAGGCTTGGAATGAGTGAATGAATTTTTTGATCGATCATAATCTTGAAGGATACGCTGTTCAGCTGCTTGGAACTTTGGCAAGTCAAGGTTGGTTTGAGATGTTCTCAATCCGTTTTCTGATGTTTCATGAAGCAGAGTTAGCAGATGATAGCAGTGACCGAATTGTATGGAGATTTGCACAGGAAAACCAAATGATTTTATTGACCGCCAATCGTCGAATGAAGGGGGTTGATAATTTGGAGCAGACCATTCGTGAGGAAAACACGACAAGTTCATTACCTGTAGTGACGATTGCTAGTTTAGATCGGTTTAACGACCGTGAATATCGAGAAAGATGTGCTGTCCGTCTAATTGATATCCTACTTGATATTGAGAATTACAAAGGTGTTGGTCGAATTTTTATTCCATAGTTATAGATAAAAATGCGTTGAAGATTGCGAAGCTATGACTGAGTTGCTCTCAAAAGCGATCGCTGCAATAATTCTGTTAGTAAAAACTGCTTGAGCAAGCAATGGCTAAAACTCTCTTATAAAGCTCGTGTTATGCTGTGAAAAGGTTTAAGCGCAAGGTTATGACTGCTTTAGTACAAGAACTTCTCAATACCTTTGACCGCTTGACAGACTCCGAGCAACTAGAGTTGGTATTAGAGATTCTGAGGCGGACTGTTGATTTAGACTTCCCTCCCTTATCTGATGAGGATTTAATCCCAAATGCTGAGAAAGAGTAATTTGTTGATAGAAATGCCTACTCCTGAGCAACTAAAGAGATAACAGTAAAGTTAAGCGATCGCATCGCCCTGTAATTGAATTGCATCGGCTCGTTATATTAATGCATCGACCTGCAATTGAATTGCATTAACTGGTTCAGTAACATTGAGCGAGCGCATGATATTTGAGCAAATAAACTACCCTAGATATGTATTCAGCATCAAATTAGATTGCTCTGTTGTGGGAGAGGAACGCTGTGTAACTGCTGCAAGCTGGGCAACCATCTCAGCACGAGAGGAAACCTCAAGCTTACGAAACATTCGCTTGAGAGCTTGCTTGACAGAATTCTCTTGAATCCAAAGTTTATGACCAATTTCTGCGTTGGTATACCCTAAAGCAACCAATTCAGCAATTTGCAATTCACGGGAGGTTAAGCGATCGCTCTTTAACGGTTGATATCGCGATCGCACCGTTGCATTCCAAATAGATAGATGCAGGCAGAGCGCACTTAAATCTGCTAAGTTGTGTACATCAAATGCAGTCATTGTCTGTTCGCGGGTGAAGCCGACTACACCTACTAATTGCCCATTACTCACAATCGGCCCTGCCATCACATGCCAATGATCGGGTCGAGGACAAATCATTCTCCAGACATTAGGTGATGCCACCAAGGCTTCGTGGACGGGGGCATGACGCTCCACTAAGTAACGTACAACAGGATTATGTTCGATTGATAATCCCACTTGCAATATTTTCTGAAGCTTGCTGTCTGCAAAACGAAGTTGATCGAAGAAGAAAACGCCCCATTTTTTAGCCACAAAATACTCACCGAGTTTCGGCACGACACGCGATCGCAGATCTTGTTCATTCTGCGCTTGGTTGATAGCTCCAAAAAGCAACTGCAAGGAATTTCTCATGGGCACTGTGTCGGAAACTGTACACGATCGAGGACTGGGCGAAGCTAATACTCCTCTTTTAATCTTAGCTTTAGTGCAAATGACAGGAGAAACGCCCATGTCTCAGTATGCTCATCCTGAAGTTCTCGTCAATACACAATGGCTGATGGATCATCTCAACGATCCCAGAGTTCGCGTGGTCGAGGTTGACATGAGTCCAGAACCATATAAGAACGCTCACATTCCTGGTGCAATCTTTTGGAATATCTTCACGGATCTGCTGATGCCCGATCTCCGTATAAATTTAGATCCAAAGGCCATAGAAAAGCTGCTTTCGCGCTCAGGTATTTCTCATGAAACAACCGTCGTTGCCTATGGCAGTTATCCTGGAACAGGAGCTTGGATTTTCTGGCTTTTGAAAACCTTTGGACATGAACAGGTATACGTTCTTAATGGTGGGCATCAAAAATGGCTAGCAGAAGGTCGTCCATTGGTAGCGGAGTTGTCGAACTTCACCCCCACTAATTACCGTGCGCAAGCTCCTGATGGGAACTTGCGGGTTTTGCAGGCAGAGGTTCTAGCATCTCTAAGCCAGGGCGATCGCGTTTTGTTGGATGTCCGTACCGCTCAAGAGTACCGTGGCGAAATATTCATGATGCAGCCGCCACAAGGAACAGAACGCGGGGGACATATTCCAGGTGCTGTGCATATTGAGCATACCCTTACTCTCAACGCAGATGGAACGTTTAAGTCAGCCAAAGAATTACATCATCTCTACAGTAGCCAAGGCATCACGGCTGACAAGGAAGTGTTTCCTTACTGTGCAATTGGTGGGCGATCGGCATATACTTGGTTTGTGTTGAAATATTTATTGGGCTATCCCAAAGTGAGAAATTATGATGGCTCGTGGAATGAATGGAGCCGTCTTCCTGATGCACCGATTGAGCAATATCAGAACGCAGGGGAATGGATGCAAGAGCCTGGTGTAGTTGCATAGTTGAAGCTAATGCGCGTCTAAATAGGACATTTTCTTGTGAAGATGTTCTACCCTGCGGGTTCGCCGTTAAGCGTTCGTACTGCAAAGCCGAACCCAAAGGGTAGAGTAGACGCACTAGCGGCTTATGATACTAGCCCAGTTCAGCTGCTTGTAAGCGGAGCTATGCCGTACCCCGAAGGGGAAGCAAGCTACGCGCAGCGTCTCCGCTAGGAGAAGGCTTTACGCTCGCAATGACTGTAATTAATTTTGCGTGTTTACTTATCTGGTCGTCGCGCCCCGCAATTTTCCAAGGTTTGTTAGGCTAGATGTCGCTCTGGGAATTCTAATCTCAGTACAAGAATTCTCGTCAAAATTTATGAGTGCAAAAGTTGATGGAACTGTAAGGCTGGCTGGCTACCAAATTATGGAGCAACTTTATTCAGGTTCTCGCACCCAAGTATATCGGGCAGTTCGAGAACGCGATCGCCTAGCAGTTGTCATCAAGCTTTTAAAATGGCAGTACCCGACCTTCAGCGAACTAGTACAATTCCGCAACCAATATGCGATCGCCAAAAACCTAGACATTCCTGGCATCATCAAGCCCTACAGTTTGGAACCTTATAACAACGGCTATACTTTGGTAATGGAAGACTTTGGTGGTATTTCCCTACGCCAATTTACCCAAGGACGACCGCTGACTTTAGAAAAATTTCTTCCAATTGCGATTCAACTGGCAGATACCTTACACCAGTTACATCAACAGCGAGTTATTCATAAAGACATTAAACCTGCCAATATCCTGATTCATCCATATACAAACCACACCAAACTAATTGACTTTTCCATCTCAACGCTTCTACCTAGAGAAATTCAGCAGATTCAAAGCCTGAACACCTTAGAGGGAACGTTAGCATATCTTTCCCCAGAACAAACCGGACGCATGAACCGAGGTATTGACTACCGCAGTGATTTTTATTCACTGGGAGTCAGTTTCTTTGAGCTATTGACCGGACAACTCCCCTTTCAATCTAACGATCCAGTAGAGTTAGTGCATTGTCACATTGCCAAGCAACCTCTCGCTGTTGACCATCTCAATCCAAATGTGCCATCAGTTTTGTCTGCTGTTGTCAGCAAACTCATGGCTAAGAACGCCGAAGACCGCTACCAAAGCGCTCTTGGACTCAAATACAATTTAGAGCAATGCCTGATTGAATATCAAAATTCCGGCAATATTGCCAGCTTCGACTTGGGGCAACGGGATATTACAGACCGCTTCCTCATTCCCGAAAAGCTCTATGGGCGGGAAACAGAAGTTGCAGCGTTGTTGGCAGCGTTTGAGCGTGTCAGTGAGGAGGGGCAATTTTCTGCACGTAGCGAACTTATCTTAGTTGCTGGCTTTTCCGGCATTGGCAAAACTGCTGTAGTCAATGAAGTGCATAAACCGATTATCCGGCAGCGGGGCTACTTCATCAAAGGTAAATACGACCAGTTTCAACGGAATATTCCCTTGAGTGCTTTTGTGCAGGCGTTCCGGGAATTGATGGCGCAACTTTTGAGTGAAACTGATGTCCAATTGAAGCAATGGAAAAGCAAAATTTTGGCTGCTGTCAAAGAGAACGGCCAAGTGATCGTTGAAGTGATTCCCGAACTCGAACGCATTATTGGCAAGCAGCCTGCGGTGGTGGAACTATCAGGAAGTGCAGCACAGAATCGCTTTAATCTTCTGTTCCAAAAGTTCATTCAGGTATTCACCACAAAAGAACATCCCCTAGTAATTTTCTTAGATGATTTGCAATGGGCAGATTCAGCTTCCCTGAATTTGATGAAACTTTTGATGGGCGAAGCAGAAACGAACTACCTGCTGATGATTGGTGCTTACCGCGATAACGAAGTCTTCGTTACCCATCCGTTGATGCTGACATTGGAGGAGATTCACCAAGCGGCGATTGTCAGCACAATCACATTGGCTCCCCTAAGTCAAGCAGATGTGAATCATCTGATTGCTGACACGTTGAGTTGTCCGTCAGTGCGCGCGCTACTTTTGACTGAGTTAGTCTATCAAAAAACCCAGGGAAATCCCTTTTTTACAACTCAGTTTCTCAAGGCGCTTTATGAGGATGGGCTGATTACCTTTGATTTTGATGCCGGATTTTGGCAATGTGATGCAGCACAAGTGCGATCGCTCTCCCTCACTGATGACGTAGTTGAATTCATGGCTATGCAACTACAAAAGTTGCCAATTAAGACGCAGGAAATTTTAAAATTAGCAGCCTGTATTGGCAATCAATTCGATTTGGCAACCTTGGCGATCGTTCTTGAAAAATCGCAGATGGAAACCGCTCTCGACTTGTGGAAAGCACTGCAAGAAGGATTTGTGATTCCTACCAATGAGGTCTACAAGTTTTATCACCAGGACAATCAAGAAACATCCAGCAATCAAGCGGAGGTTGTCCCATCTCTTACAGATGCTTCTCAATTATCAAGCTACCGATTTTTACACGATCGCGTTCAACAAGCTGCCTACTCCCTTATCCCGGAATCTCAAAGAAAATTGGCTCACCTCAAAATCGGCCAATTGCTGCTACAAAATACATCGCCTGAAGCTCTTGAAGCCAGAATTTTTGATATTGTCAATCAGTTAAACGAGGGAATTGACATTATTACCCAACAATCAGAAAAAGATGAAATAGCTCAACTTAATCTGATTGCTGGCAGGAAAGCCAAAGCCTCTACTGCTTATAAAGCTGCGGTTAAATACTTTGCTTCTGGGATAGAATTGTTGCTAGAAAATAGCTGGCAAACTCATTACACACTCACCTTTGGATTATATCGAGAATGTGCAGAGTGCGAATATTTGACTGGTAATTTAAATCGAGCAGAAGAACTGTTTGATTTGGCGTTGTATTATGCTCAAGATAATTTTGATATAGCAGAAATTTATGCTATTCAGATGTATCTGAAAATGACACAAGGCGAGAATATCCAAGCTGCTTGTGAAGCTGGACTTAAAGGCTTGAGCATCATGGGTATGAAACTACCACTCACTGTTGCAGAACAGCAAGCTGCCATTCACACTGAACTCGAAGATTTAAATACTAAATTGGTAACAATTCGTGCAGCAGATTTATTCGATCTACCTGAGATGACAGACCCGGTAAAAAAGGTTTGTATTAGTCTTTTAGCTGACCTTTGGGCTGCTACTTATATGGCAGGTCAGCAACACCTAGCTGTGCTGAGTCTTTTACTCATGATTCATTTATCGTTGAGATATGGCAATGCTGAAGCCTCCGGTTTTGCTTACTGTCTTTATGGAATGAATCTGGCAAATCAAGGAGATTATCAAACAGCTTATGAGTTTGGAACATTAGGCATCAAACTCGATCGCCATTTTAATAGCACTAAGTTTATTTATAAGACTAATAATATCTTTGCTCATACAATTAATCCCTATAATCAGCATTTAAAAACCAATTTACCAGTGTCTCGACAATCGTTTCAAAGCAGTGGCGAAGCTGGAGATGTGGTGTTTGGTGTTTGGGCAGTTTCATTTCTAATTTGGGCGATGTTAATCAAGGGCGATCGCCTAGCGGATGTCTATGCCGAAACTGAAAAATATTTAAGCTATGTGCAGCAGGTAAATGATGTTAATATGCTGTATGCGTTTACCTTACAGCGACAGTTCCTTCTCAGCCTGCAAGACCTTGCGAAAAATACCGACTTATTAGGCGATCGCCATGACCAGGAAATTCTATATATAGATGTTTGGCGAGAAAAGCAGAACTTTGCGCATGGAATTAACTGGTACTGCTTTCTCAAATTACAACTATCCTATTTTTATGGTCGCTATACAGATGCAGTTGCAGCAGCACAAGAAGCACAGAAAACACTGGCATCAAATGCGGGGTTTTTCCCAATTATTCAGTACCATTTCTATTATCCGCTGAGTTTGGCAGCACTCTATACTACTGTTGCATCAGAGGATAAACAACAGTATTGGAGCGTTTTAGAACAGCATCAGCAAATTGTCAAACAATGGGCGGATAATTGCCCAGAAAATTTTCTGCATCGATATCTGTTGCTATCTGCTGAAATGGCAAAAATTTCTGGCAGGTACATGGAAGCTACAGACTTGTACGATCGCGCTATTGCTGTAGCAAAAGCCAACGAATACCTCCAAGAAGAAAGCCTTGCTAACGAACTTGCTGCCAAATTTTACCTGGAATGGAGCAAACAGCGGATCGCTCAGGAGTATCTAATTCAAGCCTACTACGGCTATAGCCATTGGGGGGCTAAAGCCAAAGTCGCTGATTTGGAAACTCGCTACCCGCAACTGTTGCAACCCATCCTACAACAGCGACAACTCAACCTTAATCCTCTGGAAACTGTTGCTAATATTGGCTTCGCCCGGAGTTCATCTACTTACACTTCTAGCAGTAGCAGCACCAGTATTTCTGATGCACTCGATTTTACTTCTATCCTCAAGGCTGCTCAAGCCATCTCTAGTTCCATCGAATTCGATCAACTTATCGCCAGCCTTACTCGGATTATTTTAGAAAATTCTGGTGCCAAGAAATCTGTACTAATCTTGCCGCAAGAGGATACTTGGCAAGTACGAGTAATTACTTATGTTAGCCATGAAGCCCAAGGTGAAATCCGAACTATTCTTAATACACAATCATTAGAAACCTGTGAAGATATCCCCAGAGAACTTATCTATTACGTCAAAAATACCCAAGCAACTGTAGCCATTGATAACTTGCAAACTAATATACCTGGGTTGCTTAGGGAATATATGCAAAAGTATCAACCTAAGAGCATATTATCTACACCAATTCTCAACCAAGGACATTTAGTAGGGATTGTTTATCTCGAAAATCAACTGACTCAAGGAGTATTTACTAGTGATCGCCTACATATTCTCAACTTTCTCTGCACTCAAGCAGCGATTTCTCTAGAAAATGCTCAACTTTATAGCGATTTACAAGCAAATAAAGCTCTATTGCAAACGTTAGCTGACAATATCCCTGGCGTTATTTACAAACTCCACGTCAGTGCTGATGGCTCTAGTTGTATATCCTATATCAGTTCTGGCTGCTATCAACTTTACGGGCTAACCGCAGAAGAACTGATGTCTGGAAAGCAAAGCTTACGAAATTTAGAGCATCCTGATGATATTCCAGGAATTGAAAAAGTGATATTGGAATCAGTGCAAAATCTAACTCTTTTTCAGCATGAATGGCGGATTATTACACCAACAGGTAAAGTGAAATGGGTTCAAGCTGCATCTCAACCAGAATTGCAAGCGGATGGTTCCCTTGTATGGAATGGAATAGTTCTAGATATCAGCGTGCGCAAACAAGTTGAGCAAGCGTTGCAAGAAAAATCACAAGAATTAGAACAAGCATGGCACAATTTGCAAAACGCTCAATTACAAATTGTCCAAAGTGAAAAGATGTCAGCATTGGGCAATTTAGTTGCAGGTGTGGCGCATGAAATCAACAACCCCGTTGGTTTTATTGCGGGAAATTTGCAACCAGCTTTGGATTATGTCAAAGATACCTTTGGACTGCTTGATTTGTACCAGCAAGAATATCCCCATCCCAGCACAGCTATTCAAGAAGAGATTGAGGCGATCGACTTAGAGTATATCCGTGAGGATTTACCCAAACTAATTGACTCAATGAAACTGGGAGTACAACGCATTCGTGATGTCAGTACTAGCCTGAGAATATTTTCTCGCGCAGATAGCGATCGCCCGCAATTTTTTAACTTGCACGAAGGACTCGAAAGCACCATTGTTATTCTCAAACATCGTTTGAAAGTTAATGAAACTCGCCCAGCTATTGAAGTAGTTAAACACTATGGCAATATCCCTTTAGTAGAATGCTTTCCTGGGCAAATAAATCAGGTATTTATGAATATCCTTGCTAATGCGATCGATGCCATAGATGAATCGTATCAAGGACGAGAGTGTAAAAATAGTCAGGAAATTCTTCACTGCATCACAATTACAACTGAAACAGCAGATACCCAGATAGTAATGCGGATCGCAGACAACGGTATTGGAATGTCGCCAGAAGTTAAAGAACGCATCTTCGATCGGTTGTTTACTACCAAAATGGCTGGTAAAGGAACAGGATTAGGATTGGCGATCGCTCATCAAATTGTTGTGGAAAAACATGGCGGTTTGCTGACTGTGAATTCTACACCTGATGAGGGAACTGAATTTATTATCACCTTACCGATTCAAGCACAGACTTCTGATAAAAACTGACATGGAGATAAATGTAATGATACTGTCAGTTTGTAAAAGATTGCGTTATTTATTTCAGCTTGAGCAAAATGAAAATCACCTAAAAAAGCGATCGCAGAATTTAGCAACGCCGTTAATTTTAATTGGTACTACTTTTGCTATAGGTGTGATTGGCATTGCTAGCTACTTAGTAGTTAGGGGTTTAATTCTTCAGCAACTTCAAGAAAAAGCACTGCTTCAGGTTCGTCAAGGAACCGATGAGATCGATCAATGGCTAGCAATTTGCTCTATTGAAATTCAAACTATTGCTAATACAGATGTTGCTCGTTCTTTAAATTGGTCACTTATTGAACCATATTTAAAAGCAGAAATTAAACGCACTGGTGAATTTTCCAAGATAGCGGTATCGCTTCCCGATGGTACTTATTACAATACTGCGGTGGGAAAAACTGATGAGAATAACAAGGATCGGGATTTTATTAAAAAAGCGATCGCTGGACAAACAAATATATCTGACCCCTTTATCAGTCGTACTACTGGAATTCCTTCGGTGGCCGTTGCTTCTCCAATTCGTCAAAGTTATGACGTTACTAGCCGTCCCATTGGAGTTATAAACGGTAGTTTGAAAGTAGATCGCATTACTCAGGTAGTAAATAGACTACACTACGGTAATGGTAGTTATGCATTTGCACTTAACTCATTGGGAGAAGCAATTGTTCATCCCAATCCAGCTTTGATGTCAACGGTAGAAAAACCAGCTACTAGCTTTCTAAATTCAACCGATCCTGACTTAGCTGCGATCGCTCGTCGGATGGTGAAGCAACAGCGAGGAATTGAATTTATTTCCATTGACGGTACAAACAAATATGTTGCTCATGTTCCTCTCAAACAAGTAAATTGGTCAGTAGCTCTGGTTATACCGCGTGAAAATATCGAATCTCAGATAGGAGCGCTCAACTTACTTGCTTCTATATTAGGTGGACTGCTTGGCGTTGCGACGATTGTAGCTTGGCGACAAATCCAACTATCTCAACGAGCGAAAATGCAAGTTGTGCTGCTGAGTCAACAACAAAATACGTTGCAACAGCAAGCGCAAGAATTGGAGCAAACTTTAAAAGAATTACAACAAACTCAAACTCAGTTAATTCAAACTGAAAAGATGTCCAGCTTAGGTCAGTTAGTAGCGGGGTTAGCTCACGAAATTAACAACCCCATCAGCTTTATTTATAGTAATATAACTCCTGCCCATGAATATACTCAAGATTTACTCAGATTACTGCAACTTTACCAACATCACTATCCCAATCCAATACCAGAAATTGAAGATGAAGCAGAAGCGATTGAATTGAATTTCTTGATGGAAGATTTACCGAAGTTGCTGACTTCCATGAAAGTAGGTGCCGATAGAATTAAACAAATTGTCCTATCTCTACGAAATTTCTCGCGTTTAGATGAGGCAGATATGAAAGCAGTAAATATCCATGAGGGTATCGACAGTACACTAATGATTCTTGAAAGTCGCCTCCGAACTACATCTGATTATTCCGCAATTGAGATTATTAAAGAATATGGTGATCTGCCACTAGTAGAATGTTACGCCGGACAACTTAATCAAGTATTTCTAAATATTTTAACTAACGCAGTTGATGCCGTAGAAGATTTATTAGCCATGAGTCAGACCCTACGGGAAGCTGAAGCAGGTAGGTCTACATTATTGGCTAATAATAAAGGAGAAATTCGCATTCAAACTGAACTTACTGCTGACAAGCAAGTAATTATTCGTATTCTCGATAATGGAGTTGGTATTCCAGAAAGCGTACAAAAGCAATTATTTGATCCATTTTTTACTACTAAACCTATAGGTAAAGGTACAGGTTTAGGTCTATCTATCAGTTATCAAATTATTACTGAAAAACATCAGGGTAAATTGCATTGTAATTCTTCTTTGGGAAAAGGTACAGAATTTGTGATCGCAATTCCCCTAAGCCAGCAAAGTCAGCTTGCTGCTTAATTAGCTAATTTCAAATATAAGGCTGAAAAAGCTTGAATGTAGAGACGTTATATGTAACGTCTCTACAGCCGATCCATGTGTCGTCAGGATGTTTGGAATCGGTATAACTATTCTCTATTTGCTAAAAGTGTCCTTGATGTTATCAACAGTGCGTTCAATAACATTCTTGGTGTTATCTACTGCTTTTTCAGTCCGAGCTGCATCTTCTTCTGCTCTTTTGTGAATTGTAGCGGTATCTCTCTTGGCTTTGCGCTCAACAAAACTACCATCGTTATCTGTTGATTGCTCAACTCGCTTGGCATTATCTCTGGCAGTTTGCTCAACTTTATCTGCTGTATCGCGGATGAAATTCTTGGCGCGTCCAGCATCTTCACTAGCTTTCCCTTTAACCTGAGAACCAGCGTCTGCTGATGCGATTAAAGTTGCAGATGGAGCAGCCATTGCTGAGGTATTTGCAAAAAACGCACCCTGCCAAACGAAGGCGATCGCTGATACACAAAACAGAGCTGTAGCCATCCAGCGTCCTACAGTCGAAAACCGTTTCGTTACATAATTTAGTTTCATAGAATACAATCTTCTTGCGATTTAGTATTCTATTTTTACTTCATCAGGCTCATCAGTCATATCGATCCCAAGGCAGAGGTTCTTGCGTCATAAGTGGTTAAATCAATTCGCTCTTTCTGTAGATTAAATCAACGAACAAAATAGTTTAATATTTCTACCAATAGATAGATCAATGAATATTCCCATCTTTTTCTCTAGGCGGTTAGTAGTGCCTTAGCCTAGGGGATAGCACTTGGCAATATTTCTATTTCACCAAGCTGAAATCCGCTATAAGTTTAATTCTTAGGACTTACGCAAAAGTCACGGAATTCCGTCATTACGAGCGTTCGACGAAGTCGTTCCCAAACAGTAGCGACGTAATCGCCTGAAATTCTGGGATTGCTTCCCTACACTACGTTCCGGTCGCAATGACAAATTTTGCTTGCGTAAGTCCTGATTCTTTGTCTTCATCAACTGTTCCATTCCACATCAGCTGCAATGCCAAAATGGTCTGATGGATAAATATTGAGATTTTCAGGTGCAGGTTCAGTCAGAATCAGTTGACAGTTACGCACAGTCAAAAGATTGTTGATAAATATGTAATCAAGAGTGCCGCGCCAAGGTTTAAATGTGCGGTTAGTGTATAAGTTAATTAACCACAGTCCAAATGTGCGCCATAAGCTGTTGTTTGCCTTGAGCAAGGGTGTAGGGCAGGTATATTCTGGTTCATAGCCATGATAGGCAGCGTAGGCTGAGATAAATTGCTCCTGCATAAATCGAATTTCTGGAGTTTCTGGTGTAGCGTTAAAATCTCCCACTGCGACTACAGGTATTTGTGGCGGTAGCTTACCCAGCCAGTTGGCTAACAGCTGTATCTGCTTCATCCGCGCAGAACTAGATCCAGGTTGCCAATAATAATGTCCGTTACAAAATATTAATGCGCGATCGCCTATTTGTACCTGTACGTATTGAGCAAGCCGTCCTTGACTTTGCAAATCGAGTTGAGCCTGCTCAATGAAGGGATAGCGACTGAGAATTGCAATTCCGTACTCAATACCAATTTTATAAGCTCGCTCTTGATAAGGCACTAGATAAACATAAGGCATCTCTAGCTGTTCGGCTAGCCAAAAACCTGTATTTTCTTGAATATTAACTTCTTGTAATCCTATTAAATCTGCCTGAACTGTCTTAAGACCTTCTACTAATAGTTGCCGTCGTCTTTCCCATACATCCATTTCAAATAAAATGTTGATAGTGACGACTTTGACCACTTTGTATAGGACTCCTGTTTGATTTATAGCAATCCGATTTAATTACTGAAATTATTTATATAGAGAGGGAACAGGGAAGAAAGAATAAAACTGTACTGAGTTTTTTTCAAAAATCAACTATAAGTCCTATATTAACTTGCTCTAGACGCAGGCAATAAGCAATCATGATTTAAGATTGCCAGATGAGTCCTAGCAAGGTAGATTTTTCTAATCGATATTTGCCAGGAAACTGCCTATATCAAAATTGTGTCACAGTCACACTAATACCAGAATCAAGTTTAGGGACTTTTAAATACTCAATTGGTTCGCTGCTTCTAGGAGGAGGAGTTTGATTATTATTTAGCTCCTGACATTTCTCAAAAGCCGCCGCTGGATTCTCCAAGAAATCCAAAGGATTCATTTTTTGACATCCTTGCTCCTGCACTACTGTAATTCTGTTGTTATTTGGGATAAGATTATTAGTTGGTTGGATGATAACATTTTTCCACTTGCTATCAATTGTTGCACCTTCTGTTAGTAAATTAGCAGCCTGATTGGGTTCATCTGTTGTAGGTACTATAACAGCAGGCTGATTGGGTTTTATCCTTGTGGGAAATAAATTTTCTTGTTGAGCATAGGCACTCGTAGTTCCGGCGATCGCACTAATGATAACTAAGAAGAATAGGAGTGAGTATTTCATACTTAATTTTCTCAAAAATTAATGTAAGTGTAGGGTGGGCAATGCTCACCTAGATATATTTTAAAAATAAAATAAGAATACTATAGTTATAGCAAACATAACTGTGTGAATAGGATAAGATTTTCTCTTGAGCTACATCATTTGTGAATAATATTCCTTTTGTCACATATTGTAAAAAATCAGTACAATTACTAACTTCACATTCCGCTACAACACCACCATTTTTTTCCGTAATCGCGTAACCTGAAACAGTATTCATTAATTATTCTCATTTTTTAAAGATATACATAGTTGAATGCTGCTAACGATCGCAACTACACACTCCCCAGCAACAGAGTTAGGCCACTTACTACATAAACATCCAGACCGTTGTCAGTCCTTTTCTCTGACGTTTGGACAGGCGCATGTCTTTTACCCCCAAGCGCAGCCAGAACGCTGTACGGCGGCGTTGCTGTTGGATGTCGATCCGGTGAAGTTAGTGCGGGGAAAAGGTGCTAGGCTAGAACAGTATGTAAGCGATCGCCCTTATGTTGCTTCTTCATTTTTGAGTGTGGCGATCGCGCAAGTATTTGGGACTGCATTATCAGGTCGTTGCAAAGATAAACCAGAACTTGCACAAACTCCCATACCTTTAGTTGCAAAAATCTCTGTTTTACCTTGTCGCGGTGGTGAAAATTTTCTGCGCCAACTGTTTGAGCCTTTGGGTTACACTGTTAGTGCCCAAAGTCACACTTTAGATGAGGAATTCCCTGATTGGGGACAGAGCAAATATTTCACAGTTGAACTGCAACACACTTTACCCCTCAGCGATTTATTGAGTCATCTTTATGTTCTAATTCCCGTATTAGATGACGATAAACATTACTGGGTAAATGAGGATGAAATAGAAAAGTTACTGCGTCATGGCGAAGGTTGGTTAACTAAACATCCAGCGAGGGCACAAATTACTAGACGTTACCTCAAACGCCAGCATCGCTTAACACGTGAAGCTTTAGCCCAATTAGCAGAAGAAGACAACCCCGACCCCGACAGCGCCGAAGAAAGTCATGCTGAGGAAGAAGCGGCGGTAGAAAAACCCATTAGCTTAAATCAGCAGCGGATGAATGCTGTAATTGCTGCCTTGAAAAAAAATAATGCCAAGCGAGTAATTGATTTAGGTTGCGGTCAAGGCAATCTTGTTAAAAGTTTGCTTCAAGATAGCTTTTTTGAACAAATTACAGGCGTAGATGTTTCCCATAGGGCATTAGAAATTGCTCAAGAACGATTAGACCGCTTACGCCTCCCTCGCAATCAATGGGAACGTTTACAGCTAATTCAAGGTGCCCTTACCTATCAAGATAAACGCTTCAAAGGTTATGATGCAGCTACAGTAATTGAGGTGATTGAGCATCTAGATTTACCACGATTGGGAGCATTTGAGCGAGTTTTGTTTGAGTTTGCACGTCCAAAAACAGTAGTAGTAACAACACCAAATATTGAGTACAACGTTAAATTTGAAAACCTCCCCGCTGGCAAACTGCGACATAAGGATCATCGCTTTGAATGGACGCGGTTAGAGTTTCAAAATTGGGCGAAGCAAGTAGCAGAAAAATTTGGTTATGCTGTGGAGTTTCAATCTGTAGGGATGGAAGATTCAGAGGTGGGTTCACCTACACAAATGGCGGTGTTTAATTGTTAATAATGCAGGAGGCAGGGAGCAGAAGGGAACTTCCGACTCTCATACTCTCTGCGTCTCTGCGTCTCTGCGTGAGATTTTCATAATTTAAGAACCACAGATGAATGGAAGCAATCATATTGATAGGCATCCAAGGAGCAGGTAAATCTACTTTTTATCGGCATCACTTCTTTAATACCCACATCCGCATTAACCTTGATATGCTCAAAACCCGTCATCGAGAGCAAATTATTTTCCAAGCTTGTTTGGAGGCTAAACAGCCTTTTGTGGTAGATAACACTAATCCCACTGTTGAGGAGAGAAGACGCTACATTACCCCCGCTAAAGCTAAGGGTTTCCGAGTTGTAGGTTATTACTTACAAGCTTTATTAGAAGATTGCAAGCAACGGAACAATCAGAGACCATCTAAACAAATTGTTCCTTTAGGTGGGCTGTTAGCAACTTATAAAAAGCTAGTTGTGCCGAGTTGGGAAGAAGGATTTGATGCCATTTATACAGTTAAACCTGAATTAAATAATTCATTTATTGTTGAGGAATGGAACCGTGAAATTTGATGAACTTGATAGCAGAATGCGGGTATTTGAGACAGCACACGATCATTGTGTGTTACCGGGACTTTATATTGTTGCTAGATTAGATGGACGCGGCTTTACCCGACTAACGAAAGAAGTACATCAATTTGAGGCTCCTTTTGATACCCGCTTTCGGGATTTGATGGTGGAAACAGTCGAACATTTGATGAATTGTGGCATCGATATCATTTATGGTTATACCCAAAGTGATGAAATCTCTCTGCTTTTTGCGCATAACGAAACCACTTTTAGCCGTAAATTAAGAAAACTCAACTCAGTATTAGCAGGTGAAGCTAGCGCTAAATTTTCAGTACTATTAGGTTCTTTAGGTTGCTTTGATTGTCGAATTTCTCAGCTTCCGAATACAGAAGAAGTAGTGAATTATTTTCGTTGGCGAAATGAGGATGCTCATAGAAATGCGCTAAATGCTCATTGCTATTGGTGTTTGCGTCGAGATGGGAAAAATGCCACAGCAGCAACCAGCATGATGAAAGGGTTATCTGTTGCCGATAAAAACGAATTGTTATTCCAACATGGAATTAATTTTAATCAGCTGCCTAATTGGCATAAACGAGGTGTAGGGCTTTATTGGGAAGAATACGAAAAGCAAGGATTTAATCCAATTAAAGGTGAAATTGTTCCAGCATTACGGCGACGCATCAAACGGGATTTCGACTTGCCAATGAAAGATGAATATAGCCAATTTATTGCAGAACTAGTCAGTGCTGAATGCTGAGTATTTAGCACTGACTAGATCCCCGACTTCTTTAAGGATACTGCTGGCGAATTGAGGGTAAGACCCCTCAAGCTAAGCAGTTTTAGAA